>NZ_JAAMNL010000002.1:0-651974 GCF_011066015.1 Bacillus sp. EKM206B | reverse complement strand
TTATTAACGGATATGCATCATATTATTTCTGACGGTGTGTCCGTCAACACCTTGATAAAAGAATTCGGCGAGCTGTACGCAGGCCGTTCGCTTGCACCGATGCGCCTTCAATATAAAGACTATGCCGTCTGGCAGCGGTCGTTTCAGGAGAAAGAAGGGTACCAGAAGCAGGAAGCCTATTGGCTGAAGCGGCTAGAAGGAGAGCTTCCGGTGCTTGAGCTTCCGGCTGACAAGCCCCGTCCGGCTGTCAGAAGCTTTGCGGGCGGCAGCGTATCGTGCACGCTTGATGCTGAAACGGCATCCGGCCTTCACCGCATCGCCCGGGATCACGGCTCCACTTTGTATATGGTGCTTCTCGCCGCGTACAATACGTTACTCGCACGCCTGAGCGGGCAGGAAGACATCATCGTCGGCTCGCCGATTGCCGGGCGCCCGCACAAAGACCTTGAACCGATTCTCGGCATGTTCGTCAACACGCTCGCCATCAGAACGGAGCCGAAAGGGGACAAACGGTTTACCGATTACTTGGCGGAAGTCCGCCAGGCGGCGCTTGAGGCGTATGAGCATCAGGACTACCCGTTTGAAGAGCTAGTGGAACGGCTCGGCGTGCAGCGGGACACAAGCCGCAATCCGCTGTTTGACGCCATGCTTGTCGTCCAGAATATAGAGCATGAGGAACTGCTGTTGGACGGTTTGCATATTCAGCCTGCGGACGTGTCCCGTCCGGTTTCCAAATTTGATGTCACTTTACAGGCTTCTGAAGGCGGGGGACAGATTCATTTTCTGTTTGAATATGCGGCGTCTTTATTCCGGAGAGAAACGATGCAGCGCTGGGCTTCCCACTTTATGACGATGCTTGAACACATTGTCCGTGAACCGGAAACTTCTTTACAAGCGATCAGCATGCTGACTGCTCCGGAACGGAATCGGATTCTTTCGGACTTTAACGGCATGACGGATCAACAGCTGCCTGAAAAAACAGTTCATGAACTGTTCATCACCCAGGCGCGAAAAACACCTGATGCCGCGGCCCTTATCAGCGGGGAAACATTGATCACATACAAAGAATTAGATGACTGGTCGAATAAAATCGCCAGAGCCCTGCAAAAACGGCAGATCGGACCTGATGCAGCCGTCGGCATTGTGATACCAAGATCGCCGGAACAAGTAGCGGCAGTCTTCGGGGTTTGGAAAGCCGGAGGAGCCTACGTCCCGATAGATCCTGAATATCCGGAGGAACGCAAGCAATATATCATCTCAGACAGCGGCACAGCGCTTCTCCTTACCGCACACGGTGCGATAGAACAAGTGCCTGATCGTTTTAACGGTGAAGTGCTCGCACTGGAGGATATCCAAGAACAGGATGCTTCACCGGTCCAGTCATTATCAGCACCGGAAGATTTGGCTTACATCATTTATACATCGGGAACGACAGGCAGGCCGAAAGGGGTCATGGTCGAACATCGATCCGTCAGCCAAACCCTTCAATGGCGGAGCGGATTTTATGATCTGAATGAGAAAGATACGATTCTTCAGCTCTTTTCATTTTCATTTGACGGGTTTGTAACAAGCATGTTCACACCGCTGATTTCCGGTGCGAAAGCGGGCGTTTTAGCCGAAGTTGAAGCAAGAGATATTCTTGCTATTAAACACTATCTTGCATCTTACCGCATCACTCACATGATCATTGTTCCCGTACTGTACCGTACACTGCTTGACGTACTGGAGCCGGGGGATGCAGAGTCTCTCAGAATTGTCACATTAGCGGGAGAAGCTGTCGACCAAAACATTATCAGCCGCAGTTTATCAGTTTGTCCACACACTGAGCTTGCCAATGAGTACGGCCCGACGGAAAACAGCGTCGCCACTACAGCGGCAAGACATATAGAACAAAGTGAGAACATCACGATCGGCCGTCCGATTGAGCATTCACACGTTTATATTTTAAACGGAGATCACCCGCAGCCGATCGGTGTAACGGGAGAACTTTGCATTTCGGGTTCCGGCCTTGCAAGAGGGTACCGCAATCTTCCTCAGCAAACGGCCCAAGCCTTTGTCCAAGATCCGTTCCGGAAGAACCGGCGCATGTACCGCACGGGCGACCTGGCAAAATGGCTGCCGGACGGCACACTGCAGTATATCGGCCGAATGGACGAGCAAGTCAAAATCAGAGGCTACCGGGTGGAACTGAAAGAAATTGAATCCGCCTTAACAGGCATAAAAGGTGTCAAAGAAGCAGCCGTCACCGCTCATACCGCATCAGCAGGCCAAACGGAACTATGCGCTTATATCGTGACAGAAGAAGGAATAGAAAGTGCAACCGTGCAGCAAGCGCTCAGAAATGAAATGCCCGCTTATATGGTGCCGACGTTCTTTGAAACACTTGAAGCCCTGCCTGTCACACCGAACGGGAAGCTTGACCGCCGCGCGCTTCCTGAGCCGCGGAAAAAAGCGCACACCGGACGGGCATTTACCGAGCCTGAAAGCGACATGGAAAAAGAGCTTTCCACGATTTGGAGCGAAGTGCTCGGAACTGAAAACATTGCCGCGGATCAATCATTTTTTGAACTGGGCGGCGATTCCATCAAAGCCCTGCAAGTATCAGCCCGATTACATCAGGCAGGAAAACAGATCGCCGTAAAAGATATTTTCAGCCGGCCGACAATTAGGGAGCTGGCGCCTTATGTCCGTACAGAGCGGCAGCCGGTCAGCCAAGCTCCTGCAGAAGGAGAAGTGAAGTGGTCGCCGATTCACAAATGGTTCTTCACACAAGACATGAAGGAAGCAAATCATTTTAACCAGTCCGTCATGCTGACGAGAGCAAATTCAATAGATGAAGAGGCTCTGAGGAAAACGTTAAAAGCCATTACCGTACATCATGATGCCTTGCGCCTTGTCTGCATAAAAGACGAAGAGAAAGGTCTTCTCCTCTTCAACAGACCGGCTGACCTCGCAGATGAGCAGCTTTACAGCCTGACCATATTAGAAATGGAAGGCGATGAGCATGAGAAGGAACGTTTTGTAAAACGCCGCGTCGCAGAGCTTCAGAGAAACATGGATTTAGAGAACGGGCCGCTGGTACAGGCGGGGCTGTTCCGCTCTGAAGCAGAAGATTACTTGTTTCTGACGGTCCATCATCTCGCTGTCGACGGGATATCATGGCGGATTTTATTGGAAGACTTGGCTTCTGCTTATGAACAGGCCATCTCTGGACAGGAAATCAAACTCCCTCCGAAAACCATGTCATTCAAAACATATACGGAGCAGCTGGCCGATTATGCGGAAAGTAAACAGCTTCTTCAGCAGGCGGAGTATTGGCGGGAGATTGAACACTATGAAACAGAAAGTCTTCCTTACGAACAGGCAGATTTATCTCAAACTCCTGCAAAAAAACGGAACACGGTATCCTTCACTCTGACAGAAAGTGAAACGGACGCCCTGTTGAAAGATGTACACAGCGCCTACAATACGGATACGCAAGATGTGCTTTTGGCTTCCGCCGTGCTCGCTGTTCAGAAATGGTCGCCGCGGCACGCTTTGAAAATCGCCCTTGAAGGACATGGCCGCCAATCGGAGCAGGCAGGTGCGGACATCAGCAGGACAGTGGGGTGGTTCACTTCCATTTACCCGGTGCTTTTCCGGAGCGGAGCTTATGAACCTCTTGAAGAATATGAAATTCGCACATTGAAAACCGTCAAAGACACATTGCGGCGCATTCCGGATAAAGGGAACGGATACGGCGTCCTCAAATATTTAACACCGCCGAAGCTTGCCGGGATGACTTTCGGGAAAGCACCGGAGATCAGCTTTAATTATCTCGGACAATTCGATTCGCCCAGCGGGAATCCGGCAGAAACGGAACAGCCTGACGCGTTTCAGTTTTCTCCTTTGGGAGGCGGAGATGATGTGACAGATACATGGAAACGGGAGCAGTCACTTGAAATCAGCGCGATTGCGGCAAAAGGCCGGATGACCGTCAGCATTTCCTATGAAACGGAGCGCTTCCGGCAAGATACGATCGAACGGCTGTCCGAAAGCTGCCGGTATTATCTCCTGAAACTGTCGGAACACTGCCTCAGCAAAACTGATACGGAGAAGACCGTCAGTGACTTTGATGATCGGGAGCTGACTGAGGAAGCATTGCAGGACATTGCCGACTTACTCAGCTTCCACTAAACCGAGCGGGAGGAACACATGGACAAAACGAAAAATATCCAAAACATTTATCCCCTCAGCCGAATGCAGGAAGGAATGCTTTTTCATTCCTTTCTGCAAAAGGAGGGGGCTGCATATATCGAGCAATCCGTCTTCACCATAAAAGGCCGGCTTCGTCCGGAATTGTTTGAGCAAAGCGTACAGTCTGTCATCAGCCGCCACGATATTTTCAGAACGGTTTTTTTACCTCATGTCGCTCAGCTGAACGGCCCCCGCCAAGTTGTGCTGCGTGAGAGGGAATTCCGGCTGCACCGCGAAGATCTTACACATTTGGACAAAGCGGAACAGAGCGTCTATTTACAGCGATTTAAGGAACGTGACCGCTTAAAAGGCTTTGACTTGCAAAAGGATATGCTGATGCGTGTTTCTTTGTTTAAAACGGCAGACGAGGAATATGTATGCGTCTGGAGCCACCATCACATCCTTATGGACGGCTGGTGCCTCGGCATCGTCCTTCAGGAATTCATGCATATGTACCGGGCGATTGAATCAGGCTCACCCGTCACACTGGCGCCCGCAAAGCCTTACAGCACTTATATTACATGGCTGACTGATCAGGACAAAGACGCGGCTTCTGAGTATTGGAAAGGATATTTAGCAGGCTGCGAGACACCCTCAGGACTCCCGAAAATATCGGCCCGTCCTCAGGAAAAAGGCTACCGTAAGAAAGAGCTGCTGTTTTCTTTAGATCAAAATCTGACAGACAGGCTGAAAACCATCGCCAAAGAAGAGGGCGCTACGCTCGCGGTTCTTATGCAGACTGTATGGGGCCTGATGCTGCAGAGCTACAACCGGACGGACGATGCCGTATTCGGCGCCGTCGTATCAGGGCGGCCTTCCGTCATTGACGGCGTGGAAAGCATGATCGGGCTGTTTATCAATACCGTGCCGGTACGCATTAAAACAGGTGATGAAAGCTTTAGAGAACTGCTGGGCCGCTGCCAGAAAGAAATGCTTGACTCAGAGGCGTTCAGCTATCATCCGCTTGCTGACATCCAATCGCAGACTGAGCTGAAACAGGATTTAATCGACCATATTATCGTGTTTGAAAATTATCCGATTCAGCAGCAGATGAAAGACGCGGAAAAGGAATCGGATGCACCATTCCGGATCGGGAATGTCAACGTTTCGGAACAATCGGGCTACGATTTTAACCTCATCATAGCGCCTGGCGATGAGCTGCTCATCAAATTCAGCTACAATGCGAACGTTTATGACGAAGTATGGATAGAGAGCGTAAAAGGACACTTGGAAGAAGCTCTGCGCGGCGCCGCCTTCAATCCCGATGTTCCGGCTGATCGGCTTCCGATGCTCGGACAAAAGGAAAAATCAAGAATAATCGGCGAATTTAATGACACGAAAACAACTTATGAAAGAGATGAAAGCATCATCAGCCTGTTCAGCCGACAGGTGAAGAAAACCCCGGACCATCAGGCGCTTCACGCCGGCGGGCTGACGATGACGTACCGGGAGCTCGATGAACGGTCAACTGCATTCGCCCGCACCCTGCTGGAAAACGGTTTGGCGCCAAAAGGAATTTGCGGGATTCTGGCCGAACGCTCACCGGAATTTATCATCGCTGTTCTCGCTGTATTGAAAGCGGGAGGGACGTACCTTCCTCTTGATGCAGAACTGCCAACCGACAGGATCGCCGATATGCTCACTGAGAGCGGAGCACAGCTGTTAACGGTGCAAAAAGGAATTGAGACTGACATTGACTTTTCTCACATCATCTCTATCCCGGCTGCAGCTGAAAAACAAACACCTGATGCGGGAAAACTGAATACCGATACAGCACCTGATGACCTTGCCTATATTATGTATACATCCGGTTCAACAGGAAAACCGAAGGGCGTGATGATTTCCAACCGAAACGTCGTATCGCTCGTGTCAAACAGCAATTACACGTCGGCTGGCATGTCGGACCGTCTCATTCTGACAGGGTCCATCGGTTTTGACGCAGTGACGTTTGAAATCTTCGGAGCACTTTTGAACGGAGCATGTCTTCATGTGGTTGACCGCTCGACAATGCTTGCCCCTGAGAGGTTCGGCAATTATCTTTCTTCCAACCGGATTACGATTCTGTTTTTGACGACGGCGCTCTTTAACCAGTTCGCCCAGGCAGATCCGGAGATGTTTTCTGGGTTGCACACCTTATATGTCGGCGGAGAAGCATTGTCCCCGGCGCTCATCAATAAGGTCAGACACCGCTGTCCGAATCTCAGCCTTTATAACATATACGGACCGACAGAAAATACGACATTTTCTACCTTTTACGAAATCAGGCATGACTTTTCTCAGCCGATCCCAATCGGAAAACCGATCAGCAATTCAACCGCGTATATCATTGATAAAAATGGCGGACTTGTGCCGATCGGCGTGCCCGGTGAGCTTTGTGTCGGCGGTGACGGGGTTGCCAAAGGCTATTTAAACAGGCCTGACTTAACAAGTGAAGCATTTGTCAGCCACCCGGTTCATCCTGAAGAAAAGATCTACAAAACAGGCGATTTGGCACACTGGCTGCCTGATGGAAGCATCGGATACATCAGCCGTATCGACCGCCAATTCAAGATTCGCGGGAAGCGGATTGAGCCGGCCGAAATCGAAGCGCGCTTGACTGAAATTGATGGAATCAGGGAAGCGGCAGTCATCGTGTCAGACGAAGGACAAGAAGCAATCCTTTGTGCGTATTATACAGGCGCGCATGCTGAAGAAAGAGCCATTCGATCCCTGTTGGCCAGGTCGCTTCCCGACTATATGATTCCTCAGTATGTGATGAAGCTTGACCGTATGCCGCTTACCGCAAACGGCAAAGTGGACCGCCGCGGGCTGCCTGCGCCAGAACGGAAAAAAACGTCATCAAAAGCCGTTCCGCCACGAAACTGGGTAGAGCGTGAGCTGATCGACATTTGGACGCCGATCCTCGGCTGCAGGGAGCTGGGCATTCAGGATGACTTCTTTGAGCTGGGCGGCCATTCTTTGAAAGCATTGCAAGTGATTCATCAGCTGAAGACCAGGCAGCAGATGGATGTGCCGATTGAAATGATATTTGAATATCCGACAATTGAACAATTGGCTGAAAAGCTGTATTCCAGCACACTGTCGGAAGCTGCCGAACAGCATATCAGCAGACTGAACCAGCCGAAAGGCCGCAATCTTTTCTGTTTTCCGCCTATCTCAGGTTTCGGCATTTTCTTTAAAGATCTTGCGGCGGCATTAAACGGACGGGCTGCTGTGTACGGTTTTAACTTTATTGAAGAAGACAGCAGAATGGAACAATACATTGATAAAATGCTGGAAATACAGCCGGAAGGCCCTTATATCCTCTTCGGATATTCAGCGGGCGGCAATACGGCATTCGAGGCGGCAAAAGCGATGGAAAAGCGCGGCTTAGAAATCAGCGACGTCATTATCGCAGACGCGTACAGAAAGCTTGACGCACTGCCGCCGCAGCCAACAAACGCAACAGCCGAAAATGTCCCGGAAGCCGTCAGGGAAGCGGTCATCCGAAAAACAGAGCGCTATCAAACGTACTGGGCGGAACTGATAAATGACGGCCAAATCGCGGCAAACCTCCATTTTATCGAGGCCGGCATAAAGGAAGAGCACAGTGATAAGACCGGGCCGATGAAATGGGAAGGCGCCACAACGGGACTCTATCAGGAATATCAAGGCGGGGGCGCCCATAAAGATATGTTTGAACCTGCCTTTGCACAGCAAAATGCTGAGGTCATACTGGACATCATTGCAAACAGCGGAAGACGCTTGGCGCGGAATCTGTAACATCCGGCAGAATGGCTGAAGAAGACAAAGGGCAAGATAGGGGAACCAAACTCAGTTTTTTGGAGGCTTTGAGATGACGAACCTATCTTGGCTTACGTATGTAATGATCATTCTTGCCAGCTACCGGCTGACCCATTTGATCGTATTTGATAAGATTACGGAATTCATAAGAAAACCCTTTATAAAGCAAGAAAAAACCGTCGATCAAAACGGGCGCACCGTCCAAAAAAAAGTCCCCTCCTCCGCATTCGGTTATATGCTGCAATGTTATTGGTGTGCGGGCGTCTGGTGCGCCATATTGATCGGCATCTGCTACTTGGTCTGGCCCCGCTATGCACATCCGGTTATTTTCATTTTGTCCATCGCCGGAGCGCAGGCCATTCTTGAAACGTGTGTCGGCGTCGGAACGAAGGTCATTGACGTGCTCGCCGCCATGAAACATAAAAAGTCCTGAAGCGTTTTGATTCGCTTTAGGACTTTTTTCTTTCCCTTTTAGGCTGAGAGGAGCAAAGCAGGCTTTCTGATTCACCGCCCGGAATGCTTCGGAATACCGTAAAGCAGAGAGGGGGAAAAACATGAAAAGCTGCCGTTTTAGCATGATATGGTTTTTGGCCGTTGTACTGACAGCCGGCATCTTTACATTCTCAGCATCCGCACAAGCAAGCGGCACTCAGCCGGAGAGAGAAATGAGAGCCGTCTGGATCGCGTCTGTCACCAATATCGACTGGCCCTCTAAAAAAGGGCTGTCACCGGAAGAGCAAAAAAGAGAATACAGCAAGCTGCTGGATGACGTTCAGGAGATGGGAATGAACGCCGTTATCGTCCAAATTAAGCCTGCGGCTGATGCTTTTTATCCATCAAATTACGGGCCTTGGTCAGAGTATCTGACAGGAACACAAGGCAAAAATCCCGGCTACGATCCGCTTGCTTTTTTAGTTGAAGAGACACATAAACGGAATCTTGAATTTCACGCTTGGTTCAATCCTTACCGGATCACGATGAATCATACAAATTTGAATGCGCTTTCAGATGATCATCCCGCGCGTTCCCATCCGGACTGGGTCGCTGCATACGGAAAACAGCTGTACTATAATCCGGGCATTCCGGAAGTAAGACAATTTATAACGGATGGAATCAAAGAGGTGGTCAGCCGTTATGACATTGATGCGGTTCATATGGATGATTATTTTTATCCTTATAAAATTGCCGGACAGGAATTCCCCGATCAGGCGGAATACGAACGGTACGGAAAAGCTCACTTTGCATCAGTTGATGACTGGCGCAGGGATAACGTCAACCGGCTTGTAAAAGAAATCAACCAAACCATCAAACGAGAAAAACCTTATGTCAAATTCGGAATCAGCCCGTTCGGCGTATGGAGAAATGCCGCAGATGACCCGACAGGCTCCGAAACGGCCGCAGGGGTGCGGAACTACGATGATTTATATGCTGATACGAGAGAATGGATCCAAAAAGGATACATTGATTACATCGCACCGCAAATTTACTGGAGCATCGGATTTAAAGCGGCGGCATATGACGTCTTAGCGGATTGGTGGGGAAAAGAAGTGAACAATCGGCCGGTGCATTTATATATCGGGCAGGCAGCTTATAAAATCAACAACAATGCTGATCCGGCCTGGGCCGACCCGGGGGAATACGGAAGACAGATTGCTCTTAACAGGGGATCAGCATGGATAAAAGGCAGCATGCATTTCAGTTTAAAGGATTTAAACCGTAATCCGCTCGATGTGAAAAACCGTTTGATCAAAGACATGTACAGCCGGCCCGCATTAATTCCCGAGATGCCTTGGCTCGGACATTCCGCTTTAAAAAAACCGGCTGTCAAACGGGCGGAGAAGAACGCTTCAGGCCATACACTCTATATTGAAGATGCGAAATCCAACGGTAAAAAAACGGCTTATTACGCCATTTACCGCGCAGAAAAGGGAAAGCAGCCTTATTTAGTGGATACAGTCAGAAAAACATCGTCACGGACGCAAACATTTTCAGATACTGATATTCGAGCGGAAGAAGCCTGTACCTATATCGTTACTTCCGTTGACAGGCTACACCATGAGAGCCGTCCCTCCGCAAAACGGACAATTAAATAGCCATTATTAATAAAACTGACAGTTGCGGCGCTGTCAGTTTTTTGTAGCGGATGAGTCCGAATGTTCAGACTTTATTTGGATGGAATGAATAAAGATCCCCATTAATAAAATGTAGAAAGCAGCAGAAGGAGGAAGGTTAATGAATTTTCAACTGACAAAAGAACAGCAGATGGTGCGCGAAATGGTCAGAGATTTCGCCAAAAATGAAATTGCCCCGAAAGCCCATGAGGTTGATCAATCAGCCGTCTTCCCGATAGACACATTTAAAAAAATAGGCGAACTCGGGCTGCTCGGAATTCCGTTTCCGGAAGAATACGGCGGGGCGGGCGGTGACACCATTTCATATGCAGCAGCGGTCGAAGAAATCGGAAAAGCCTGCGGCAGCACGGGGCTGAGCTACGCGGCGGCCGTGTCACTCGGTGCAAGCCCATTATACTATTTCGGTACTGAACAGCAAAAGCAAGAACATCTTATTCCGCTTGCTTCGGGAAAAGCGCTCGGATCATTCGGGCTGACAGAGCCGAATGCCGGTTCAGATGCCGGTGGTACCCAGACAAAAGCCGAGAAAAAGGGCGATGACTATGTGATAAACGGAGAGAAATGCTGGATCACAAACGCAAATTACGCCCGCACGGTCATTGTCACCGCCGTTACGGGAAAGAACTCCGCCGGAAAACCGATCATTTCAGCTCTCATCGTCCCGACAGACACACCGGGATTTACGATCACAAATCCGTACGACAAGATGGGTGTGAGAGGGTCGGATACGGCCGAACTTGTGCTGGAGGATGTCAGGGTGCCTGCCGATAACCTGCTCGGTGATCCTGAAAAGGGTTTTAAACAATTTTTATATACATTAGACGGCGGGCGGATCTCGATTGCGGCACTGGCTGTCGGTATCGCTCAAGGCGCACTGGAGGCATCGCTGTCATATGCGAAGGAACGCAAGCAGTTCGGCAGTCCGATATCGTCATTTCAAGCCATTCAATTTAAGCTGGCCGATATGGCGATGGAAATTGACCTTGCCAGACAGATGGTGCTTAAAGCGGCATGGCTGAAGGATCAAAACCTGCCATTTACGAAAGAAGCTGCATTCGCCAAGCTCTATGCTTCTGAAATGGCCGTCAGAACGTGCCTTCAGGCCATCCAAATTCATGGCGGTTCCGGTTATATGAAGGAATGCGGTGTCGAACGTATGCTTCGTGACGCAAAGCTGATGGAGATTGGCGAAGGAACGTCAGAAATTCAAAGAATGGTCATCGCAAGACAGCTTTTGAAGTGAAATGAAAACGTTTACTAAGACAGGAATGGAAGGGGGCAGGTCATATGGCTGAACTTATCCATTTAACAGCCGGAAAGCTGCTTGAGCGGACCGCGGAGCTTTTTCCGGATCGTGAAGCGGTTGTTTACCCTGAGCGCGGCCTTCGTTATACGTATGCCGAGTTTGACCGGTTATGCCGGCAAACCGCAAAAGGGCTGATGAAGCTGGGAGTTGAAAAAGGAGATCATGTGGCCATATGGGCATCCAACATTCCGGAATGGCTCGCGGCGCAATTTGCAACAGCGAAAATCGGCGCCGTTCTGGTCACCATTAATACCAATTTTCAAATCGCAGAGCTCGATTACCTGCTGGCACATTCAGACGTCTCGGCCTTGATAATCATGGATTCCTACCGGCAGACATCTTATGTTGAAATCGTGAATAAGCTGATTCCGGAGCTGAAAACTTGTAAGCGCGGCAGGCTGCGTTCGAAACGTTATCCATTTTTACGGACGGTGTTATATATCGGTGATAAAAGCCCGCCCGGGATGCACCGTTGGGATTCATTGCTGGATAATGCCGAGTCTGTAACGGATGCGGCGCTTGACGGAAGGATGGACAGCCTGAAAAAGGATGATTGCATTCATATGCAATATACGTCAGGTACGACCGGATTTCCGAAAGGCGTCATGCTCTCACATTTTAATATCGTAAATAACGCGGCCAATATCGCAGAATGCATGAAGCTTACTTCAAGTGACCGTTTATGTATTCCCGTGCCGTTTTTCCACTGCTTCGGGTGCGTGCTCGGCGTGCTGGCATGTGTTTCCGCGGGTGCGGCGATGATTCCGATCGAACAGTTTTCTCCGCCGGCCGTTCTGAAAACGGTGGAGCAAGAAGCCTGCACGGCTCTGCACGGTGTACCGACGATGTTTATCGCCCTCCTAAATGACAGCCGTTTTTCTGAATATGATCTTTCCCACGTCCGAACCGGGATTATGGCAGGCTCGCCATGCCCGGCGGAAGTCATGAGAGAAGTGATCGGCAAAATGGGGATGACCGACATTACAATTGCCTACGGACAGACCGAAGCATCACCTGTTATTACGCAGACAAGAACGGATGATTCATTTGAAAGAAGAGTGGAAACAGCGGGGCGCGCGCTTCCCCATATCGAAGTCAGAATCGTTCGGCCCGGAACATCCCAAGAAGCCGCCAGGGGCGAACAAGGAGAGCTCTGCACCCGCGGATATCATGTCATGAAAGGCTATTATAAAAATCAAGAAGCGACCGAAGAAGCGATAGACAAAGACGGCTGGCTGCATACCGGTGATTTGGCGGTCATGGACGAGGACGGGTACTGCAAAATCACGGGCCGTCTGAAAGACATGCTGATCAGGGGCGGCGAAAATATTTATCCGCGCGAGATTGAGGAAATGTTATATCGGCATCCCGCGGTAGCAGACGTTCAGGTCGTCGGCGTTCCTGATCCGAAATACGGAGAAGAGGCCGCGGCGTGGATTAGGCTCAAAGACGGACAAACCGCTTCCGCAGAAGACATCAGAACCTTTTGCAAAGAACATATCGCCCGCTATAAAGTCCCCAGGTATGTTTTGTTTACAGATGAATATCCAATGACAGCCTCAGGAAAAATTCAGAAATTCAAGCTGCGGGAAAAAACGATTGAAGAGCTCAAGTTAACTTAATGAAAAAGGAGTGCTTCACATTTGTTTAAAAAAGTCCTGATTGCCAACAGAGGAGAAATCGCCTTACGAATTATCCGCACCTGCAAACGTCTCGGCATCCCCTCGGCAGCTGTGTATTCAGAAGCCGACCGGGACGCGCTGCATGTAAAAGCGGCTGATGAGGCCTATCCGATCGGTAAATCGAGAGTAAATGAAAGCTATTTACATATCGACAGAATCATAGAAGCCGCCAAATCCGCCGGAGCGGACGCCATTCATCCGGGCTACGGGCTTCTGTCAGAAAACAGCCTGTTCGCCGAACGCTGCCGGAAGGAACAAATCACATTTATCGGTCCGCCCGGTGATATCATCGCCAAGATGGGCAGCAAGATTGAAGCCCGAAAAACGATGCAAAAAGCAAAGGTCCCGATCGTTCCCGGTGTTTCAGAGCCATTGCCCGATGTTCACTCCGCCTTAGCCGAAGCCCGTGCTATCGGTTTTCCGGTCATGCTGAAAGCGTCCGCAGGAGGAGGCGGAATCGGCATGCAGATCGTACATTCAGAAGAAGAGCTGGCCAAAGCGTTTGAAGGCAATCAAAAGCGGGCCGCCTCCTTTTTTGGAGACGGCGCAATGTATATGGAAAAGGTCATTGAAAATGCCCGTCATATTGAAATTCAGATACTCGCAGATTCTTTCGGCAACACCGTTCATCTGTTTGAACGTGACTGTTCAGTCCAAAGGCGCCACCAAAAAGTGATAGAAGAAGCGCCGTCGCCGTTTGTTGACGATGAATTAAGACAAAGACTCGGTGAAACCGCCGTTAAAGCCGCTAAATCGATCGGCTACCAAAATGCAGGCACAATAGAATTTCTCGTCGACCAAAAGAAACAAATCTATTTTTTAGAGATGAACACCAGACTGCAGGTGGAGCATCCGGTGACAGAAGAAATTACAGGACTGGATCTTGTGGAAGAACAGCTGAAAATTGCCGCTGGGCAGGCGCTGCCTTTCTCGCAGAAAGATATCAACCACCGCGGTCATGCGATAGAAGTGCGGATCTATGCGGAAGATCCGGTCACCTTTTACCCGTCACCCGGTACCATCTCGTCTTTTTCCGTTTTAAGACACCCGTCAGTGCGACACGAATGCGCCGTCGAAAAGGGAAGCGTCATTTCTCCGTTTTACGATCCGATGATTGCCAAAATGATCGTCACGGCGAATACGAGAAAACAAGCCATTGAACAACTGAAAACCGCCCTTGGCGAATATCATGTAGAAGGGATTAAAACCAACATTCCGCTGCTGACAAAAATTGCTCATTCAGAAGTGTTTGAAAAGGGCGAGGCAACAACCGGTTTTTTACAAACAATGAACGAGGGGGCGTCAAAATGAGCGTCATAAAAATTCAGATGGCGGGAAACCTGTGGAAAATTCATGTGAAGCCGGGTGATGTCATTGAAGAAGGACAGGAAGTGGCTATCTTGGAATCTATGAAAATGGAAATTCCGATTATCGCTGATGCAGCGGGTACGGTGAAAGAAGTGAAAAAATCAGAAGGTGATTTCACTGATGAAGGAGAGGTCCTGATTGAACTTCAATAAAACGGGAGGTGCAGCATGAACTGTCCGAAACATGTCCGCATCAATGAAGTAGGACCGCGTGACGGCTTGCAGAATGAATCGGCGTGGGTGGATACAGAAGATAAGATTGAGTGGATCAATATGCTGTCAAAAACAGGCCTTCCCTATATCGAAGTGACATCTTTCGTGCATCCGAGATGGATTCCGGCTCTTCGTGACAGCCTGGACGTCGCAAAAGGCATTGCCAGATCTGAACATACGGTCTACGCGGCTCTCGTTCCGAACCTCATCGGACTGGAGCATGCGGCAGAAGGCGGAATCGATCAGGCATGTGTATTTTTATCTGCAAGTGAAACCCATAACCAAAAAAACGTAAACAAACCGATTGACCGGACCGTTCAAGAGCTCAGACGGGTTATTACTGAAGCAAAAGCTGAAAAAATGGCGACGAGAGCTTATCTGTCCACTGTGTTCGGCTGTCCGTACGAACAGAACGTGCCGGTCGAACAAGTCATCCGCCTGTCAGACACCCTGCTCGAAATGGGTGTTGATGAAATATCGCTCGGCGACACGATCGGCGCGGCAAACCCCTTGCAGGTCATAGCCGTGCTTGAAGCCCTTTTGCCGAGAATTCCCGCCTCAAAAATCGCACTCCATTTCCATGATACAAGAGGAACGGCTCTAGCGAATATCATTCCCGCTCTTGATATGGGCATCACATCCTTTGATACTTCCTCAGGCGGGCTTGGCGGCTGCCCGTACGCCCCTGGATCAGCAGGCAACGCTGCCACAGAAGACGTCATTTATATGCTCGAACAAATGGGGATTGATACCGGGACGGACATGAATAAACTTCTTTATGCCGCCGGCTGGATCGCGGATAAAATAGGCAAAGACCTGCCAAGCAGAAACCTGCAGGCATTCAGAACGAAATGAGAAAGGAGAAGCCATGGGAGATTGCGTCTTGTATTCCGTCTGTCAAGAAACGATCGGTCTGATCACGCTGAACCGCCCGCATGCGGCCAACTCGCTGTCTTCAGACATGATTGATCATTTACAGCGTGTGATTGAAGACATCAAAAACTCGCCATCCATTCGTTGTGTCATTCTCACCGGCACCGGGAACACATTTTGCGCCGGTGCTGATTTAAAAGAAAGAGCGGGGATGAATCATGAACAAGTTAAGCAAAGCGTCAGGCGTATCGGTGAAACGGCGGCATCCATTGAAGCTCTCCCGCAGCCGGTCATTGCAGCGCTGAACGGAACCGCTGTCGGAGGAGGCCTTGAACTCGCTCTCGCCTGCGATATCAGAATCGCCGTCAGCCGGGCGGGCCTCGGCCTTCCTGAAACAGGGCTTGCGATCATTCCCGGAGCGGGCGGAACGCAGAGACTGCCCCGGCTTATCGGCCCCGGCGCGGCAAAAGAATTGATCTATACCGGCCGAAGGCTTTCTGCCGAAGAGGGAAAAGACATGAAGCTGATCGAGCATGTTTGTGAAGCCGATGAACTTATGGAAAAAGCAAAAGCACTGGCCGGCCGCATCGCCGCTAATGGGCCGATCGCCGTCAGACAAGCAAAATCCGCGATAAACAAGGGTCTGGAGACAGATCTCAATACAGGGCTCGAAATCGAACGAAAAGCATATGAACAAGTCATCCCCACCCTTGACAGAGAAGAGGGCCTGCGCGCTTTTAAAGAAAAAAGACCCCCTGAATACAAAGGAAAATAAAACATGGAGGGACTCGGATGGATTACGAAAAAGAACGGCAGACACGCAGCAAAACGATTGAAAAGGGAGGAGCCGCGAAATATCACGCAAGCAACGAAAAGAAGGGAAAACTTTTTGTAAGAGACAGGCTGAAGCTTTTATTCGATGACGGCATATCCGTTGAAGACGCTTTTTTCGCCGAGTGCATGTCAGACGGACTGCCGGCTGACGGGGTCGTTACCGGGATCGGAACCATCGGCGGCAGAACCGTTTGTGTGATGGCAAACGACTCAACCGTAAAGGCGGGCTCGTGGGGCGTGAAAACGGTGGAAAAAATCATCCGCATTCAGGAGACGGCGGAAAAGCTTCAGTGTCCGCTCTTGTACTTAGTCGATTCCGCAGGTGCGAGAATTACGGATCAGGTCGACATGTTCCCGGGCAGAAGGGGAGCCGGCCGCATCTTTTATAATCAAGTAAAGCTGTCGGGCCGCATTCCGCAAATCTGTTTATTGTTCGGCCCTTCCGCTGCGGGCGGCGCTTACATTCCGGCCTTTTGCGACATTGTCATTATGGTCGAGGGCAATGCATCCATGTACTTAGGTTCCCCGCGTATGGCAGAAATGGTAATTGGCGAGAAAGTATCGCTTGAAGAAATGGGCGGCGCCCGTATGCATTGTTCCGTATCAGGCTGCGGTGATCTCCTCGCCCGGACGGAACAGGAAGCAATCATGATGGCGCAGACATACCTCAGCTATTTCCCGTCAAATTATACTGAAAAAGCGCCCGTCAACAAATCTAAGAACCCGAAAGCTTTTGAAAAACCGCTCTCAGATGTCATCCCGGCACATCAAAACGCACCGTTCAACATGATGGATTTAATTGAACGTGTCATTGATGAAGACTCATTTTTTGAGATTAAACCGTTATTTGCGCAGGAATTAATAACGGGGCTTGCGCGGATTCACGGACAGCCGGTCGGCATTATCGCCAATCAGCCGCGTGTCAAAGGCGGGGTTTTATTTCTCGATTCGGCGGATAAAGCCGCAAAATTTATCGCTTTGTGCGACGCATTCCATATTCCGCTTCTGTTTTTAGCAGACATTCCCGGATTCATGATCGGAACGAAGGTTGAGCAGGCGGGCATCATCAGGCATGGCGCAAAAATGATCTCCGCAATGGCGGAAGCGACTGTCCCGAAGCTTTCCGTTATCGTCAGAAAAGCCTACGGTGCCGGATTATACGCGATGGCGGGGCCTGCTTTTGAACCGGACTGCTGTTTAGCGCTTCCGACTGCGCAAATTGCCGTAATGGGTCCTGAAGCAGCGGTGAATGCGGTCTACGCAAAGAAAATCAGCGAGCTAGCCCCTGAAGAAAGGCCGGCTTTTATTCAAGAAAAGCGTGATGAATATAAGGAAGACATTAACCTTTACCGGCTTGCTTCTGAAATGGTGATTGACGGCATTGTTCCTGCTGATTCCTTGCGGGAAGAACTCAATAAACGCCTCACTGCTTACATGTCCAAACAACTGACATTCACACACCGGAAACACCCCGTATACCCGGTATAAATAAAAAAAAGACTGCATAGATCCGGCTCGCAGCCGCTCTTATGCAGTCTTTTTTCACAGTCTTGATCTCATTTTCTTCACAACAAAATAAACAACAATAAATACGAGAGCCAATATAATGATCGGAGTTGTATACATTCCGGCATAGCTGTCTACGTCTTTCCACTGTCCCCCGAGCTGATACCCGAGATAAACGAAAATGACAGACCACGGAATAATGGCGAGCGTCGTCAATATGACAAACTTGGAAAGAGGCATTTTCGCAAGGCCGGCCGGGATGGAGATCGCATGTCTGACGACCGGGATAAACCGCGCCGAGAACACAACGCCGGCGCCGTAACGGCGAAACCAGTTTTCCGCAACATCAACATGATGCTTTTTCAGAAGTAAGTACTTGCCGTACTTGTCCAAAAACGGCCGTCCCCCATAACGGGCGATCCAGTAAATAAAGCACTGCGCGATCGTTCCCCCGATCACACCGGCGACAATGGCGCCGATAAAGCTGATCGTGCCTTCTGACACCATATAGCCTCCGTAAGCCAGAACGATTTCACTCGGAATGATTTCGATCATTAATCCGAGCGCAATCCCTAAATAGCCCATACTTGTCAGCCAGGATAATATTTCACTAATAAAATTGCCCACACTGTTCACAACCTCTTTATCTTTTTACCCAATTATATGACTGATTGACAAGCAAAATGGTTACAAATTATTTTTTAACGCACGATTTCTTCAGATTCTCTTTTTAACACCTCTTCTAAATAAGCTAAAAGTTTCGGTCTCATTTCTTCCCGCAGAAGCCCGATCTCCGTGCCGGCCTTAAAACAGCCGAACTTATCTCCTATATCAAACCGGCTTCCTTCAAGCTCCCGCGCGTAAATGCTTCGGGTGCGGCACACTTCGCGCAGCGCGTCTGTCAATTGGATTTCGTTGCCCGCGCCTCTTCCGATCGTCTTCAGCGTTTTAAAAATAGCAGGGGTTAATATGTAGCGGCCCATCACGGCAATATGAGAGGGCGCCTTTTCAACAGCCGGTTTCTCAATCAGATCCTCAACCTCGTACTCATGACCGCTCTGCCGCCCCGTCTGTATAATACCATATTTGCTGACATCAGCAGGATCGACGGGCTGTACGCCGATCGTTTCTGTGCCGTGTTGGTTATAGACGTCGATGAGCTGTGAAAGAGCGGGAGTATCAGATACCATAATATCATCACCTAATAGAACGGCAAAAGGCTCATCTCCGATAAAATGCTTCGCACACAGCACCGCATGTCCTAATCCGAGCGGTTCTTTCTGACGGAGGTAATGAATATTGGCCAAATCGGCAATCCGCTGCATTTCCTTCAGCGTCTCCGTTTTGCCTTTTTCCTGCAGATTGAATTCCAATTCCGCCGACCGGTCAAAATGATCTTCAATCGAGCGTTTGTTTCTCCCTGTAATAATCAGTATATCTTCAATTCCTGACGCTGCGGCCTCTTCGACAATATATTGGATGGCCGGTTTGTCGACAATCGGCATCATTTCTTTCGGCTGCGCCTTTGTCGCCGGCAGAAATCTCGTTCCTAAACCCGCTGCGGGAATGACCGCTTTTCTCACTTTTTTTCTCATTCATCTTCACTCCTGATCCTGTATGTTTTTCAGCGAATCTCCAAATACCCAGATTCGGTTTCCGATAAAATTCATCATCATCCCGCCGATAGTGGCGGCGAACTTACTCACCAATAGCGAACAGCCGCCTTTTTGAAACGCGTAAAGCAGCAAAAAGGTGATTCCCGACGCGGCAAGATTAATGATGAGAAAGCGCATGATCTCTTTCCCGTCAGCCTTGCGTTTTACACGAAACGTCCACTTCCGGTTCCATACATAGCTGTTGATGATCCCTGCCGAATAGGAGCAGATCTGCGCCGGAAGATAGGGGACATGACAAGCGGCGAGAAGAAAGAAGACACCAAAATCGATCAGCGTATTGCCGACGCCTACAGTGCAAAAACGGCCTGCTGTCTTTACTTTTTCTTTCAGCATAACGGCATCCGGTGTTGACCTCCCTTCATAAAAGAATCAGATGGCTGTCATATTTGTTGATATGGACTACTTTAGCGGACGGTGTTGAATAAACAATTACTAAAATATGAACAAAACATGAAAACGTAATGAGGCTTTGCAAAACTAATTAAGTTAACATTTTGATAGTTTAGGTTGACATATTCCGTGAAGGGCACTAATATTCTGTATAAGTGTTAACCTTAAATTAATTTTGGTTAACTTAATTTTCAAAGTAAGAGAAAGGAGGGGAATATATGCGGGAAGAAACCTATTACAGCGTCAGAATGAGAGCTTCCCGAAACGCCCCCCATGAGCAGGGCGGAAAACACATTTCCGGCGGAGAACGGCTCATCACTTACAGCGGTTTACAGGAAGCGGTAGATGGCTTATTACATAAAGGCTTCTCGCACTCAAGAGGGATACCTGATTTTATGCAAATTCAGCTTGAAAGCATTAATGAACCGATCGAAACGATCGGCCCTTTGCCGGTTGCTTTCCATCAAACAGACACGCCGGAAAAAGGACAAGCAATCGCCCGCAAGCTTCTGCAAAAGGCGGGGATTTCCCCGTACATGATAGAGAAAGCGTACGAAAACCTTGCGGAATATGCAGAGGCAAGAGGAGCGGTCCTGTTTGATATCCGGGCAGGAGAACGCATTGACGGCAGAGGAAATAGAGGTGTGCGGGTATCCCGAGTGGATTGGCCGTCACATGATTTTCAAAAATGGGCTTTTACTCACAACATGCCGGAACATTCACGAATAAAAGAAGCACATGCCATCGCGGCAAAAGTTTGCGCATATCCGGGGATTATTGCTGAATTGTGCTGGTCGGATGACCCTGATTACATAACAGGCTACGTTGCCGCAAAGAAGCTGGGATATCAGCGGATTGCCAAGATGAAGAATGCCGGAGATGAAAGCGGATGCCGGATTTTCTTTACAGATGGCTCCATAGATACGGAGAGCTGTATCCATTTTTTAGAGAAGCAGCCTGTATTCATTCAGCGGGAGGAGAAATGATGAAACAATCAATGATTGAAAAAAGCAAACAGCATCTTTGGCTGCCTTTCACACAAATGAAAGATTACGATGAAGATCCGTTAATCATTGAAAGCGGAAACGGGATCATGCTGAAAGACATCAGCGGCAAAGAATATTATGACGGCTTTTCTTCAGTATGGCTCAATGTACACGGCCACCGCAAAAAAGAAATGGATGAAGCGATTCAAAAACAGCTTGAAAAAATCGCTCATTCGACCTTACTGGGTATGACGAACGTTCCCGCAACAGAACTTGCCGAGATGCTGACAGGCATCACACCGGAAAAGCTGACACGCGTTTTTTACTCCGACAGCGGAGCGGAAGCAATGGAAATCGCTCTGAAAATGGCCTTTCAATACTGGAAAAACATAGGGAGACCCGAGAAACAGACGTTTATTTCTATGCAGAACGGCTATCACGGCGATACGATCGGAGCCGTCAGCGTCGGCTCCATTGAACTCTTCCACCATGTGTACGGCCCGCTGATGTTTGAAAGCTACAAAGCCCCGATTCCGTATGTATACAGATCTGAAAGCGGTGACCCCGTACAGTGCCGGGATGAATGCCTTCACGCGCTCGAACAGCTGCTTGCAAAGCATCACGAAGAGATTGCCGCACTTACGATCGAATCGATGGTGCAAGGCGCATCCGGGATGATCGTCATGCCTGAAGGCTTTCTGGCAGGCGTACGAAAGCTGTGTACGGCATATGATGTGTTAATGATCGTTGATGAAGTGGCGACGGGGTTCGGCCGCACCGGAAAAATGTTTGCCTGTGAGCATGAAAATGTCCAGCCGGACTTGATGGCGGCAGGGAAAGGCATTACGGGAGGCTATTTGCCGATCGCTGTGACGTTTGCCACAGAAGCCATTTATGAAGCCTTCTACGATGACTACGACAAAATGAAAACATTTTTCCACGGCCATTCCTATACAGGAAATCAGCTTGGCTGTGCCGCGGCAATTGAAAATCTGCGTTTATTCGAATCAGAGCGCATCGTTGAACAAGTCGCCGAAAAATCAAAAACGGCAGCGAAATTTCTTCATGATCTGAAGCAGCTTCCTCATGTCGGCGATGTCCGCCAGCTCGGTTTCATGTGCGGCATAGAGCTTGTGCAGGATAAGGGGACAAAACAGCCTTATCCGCCTGAAAAGCGGATGGGATACAAGGTGTCCTTGAAAATGAGAGAGCTTGGTATGCTGACACGGCCGCTCGGAGACGTCATCGCCTTTCTGCCGCCGCTTGCCAGCACAACCGATCAGTTACAAGCCATGATCTCCATTATGAAAGAAGCGATAGCCGAGGTGACCGGCCGTGGATTTTGACGGATGGCTCTTCAAAAGGCTCGATGCGGTGAAAAGAGACGGGCTGTATCGGACGCTGCGAACACAGGAATCCGCTCTCAAAACCAAGGGGCAAAAGCGGCAGACCTGGGCGTCCAATGACTATTTAGGCCTGTCAAAAGATGAGCGGCTGATCACAGCTGCGCAAACGGCGCTGAGCCGGTTCGGGGCAGGAAGCGGCGGCTCACGGTTAACGACAGGAAATACTGTGTGGCACGAAAAACTTGAACAAACAATCGCGGACTTTAAACAGACGGAAGCGGCTTTATTGTTTTCAAGCGGTTACTTGGCAAATATCGGCGTGCTTGCCTCACTGCCTCAAAAAGGCGATGTCATTTTAAGCGATCAACTGAACCATGCGAGCATTGTTGACGGCTGCCGTTTATCAAAAGCGGAAACCCTCGTGTACCGCCATATTGATATGGCTGATCTTGAGAAAAAACTTGCCTCCGTCCAGGCTCGGAACCGCCGCTTTATCGTCACAGACGGCGTCTTCAGCATGGACGGCACAATCGCGCCTCTTGACCGCATAATGGCGCTTGCAAAGCAGTACCAGGCATTTGTGATAGCAGATGACGCGCATGCAACCGGTGTACTCGGGGAAAACGGCGGGGGAACCAGTGACTATTTCGGTGTTTGTCCTGATGTTGTCATCGGCACATTAAGCAAAGCTGTAGGAACGGAAGGCGGTTTTGCCGCGGGATCAAACATTTTCATTGATTTTTTGCTGAATCAGGCGCGGACGTTTATTTTTCAGACGGCCCTCCCGCCGTCAATTTGTGCGGCTTCGCATACGGCACTTGACATCATATCAGATATGCACGATACGCGCCGTGAGCTGCAGTCGTCTGTCAAAACGATAAAAACGCGTCTGGCCGATATGGGCTTTACCGTAAGAGGCGGAGATACACCGATTATCCCCGTTATCATCGGTGATGCAAAAACAGCGGTTTCAGCCGCTGCGCTGCTGGAGAAAAAGGGAATCTGCGCCCCGGCCATCCGCCCGCCCGCCGTTCCGGAAGGCGAAAGCAGAATCAGGCTGACCGTTACGGCTGATCGCAGCTTACAGAACATAGACGAACTGACAGAAGCATTTGATTCCATTAGAAAAGAGCTGAATATAAACAAATGAGAAGTTTTTTTGTTACAGGAACAGATACCGGCGTCGGAAAAACCATCGTTTCTTGCGGACTTGCCGCGGCATTCCGGCAGAAACAGGCGGATATCGGAGTGTTTAAGCCGTTTTTAAGCGGCGTGCCGCGATCTCATCCGGAAAGTGACACCTCGCTGTTGAAAGACATGTCACAAACCGCACTGTCTCATGAAGAAATTACGCCATTTGAATGGAAAGAGCCGCTTGCGCCGTACACGGCCGCCATGCTTGAGGGGAAATCCGTGAGCATGGATGAAGTCATGGCCCACTGGAGTAAGATCAAAAATCGTCATGAGTGTTTCATCGTCGAGGGGGCAGGCGGCATTTCCGTCCCGCTTGGTGAAAATTACTTAGTCAGTGATCTGATAAAAGCCTTGGAATTGCCGGCAGTGATTGTCACCAGGCCTGATCTCGGAACCATCAACCACACATATTTAACCGTTGAATATGCGAAAAACATGGGGATAGAGGTTCTCGGCATTATTATCAACGGCGTAAGGAGCAGGCGGGGGCTGGACGAAAAGACAAACCCGAGCATGATTGAAACATTATGCAAAGTTCCGATTTTGGGAATCACACCGAAGCTGGATCACGTTTCACCGGAAAACATTCAACACATGATTGAGAAACATATAGATGTTTCCTCTTTCATGAATCTGACACAAATGGGGAGATAAACATGAATCAATGGATGGATCTTGCAGAGAGAGTGCTGGACGGGGCGGAAGTAACGAATCAAGAAGCGCTGGCCATTTTAAATTGTCCTGATGAGGATCTTTTATTGCTGATGCATGCCGCTTTTCATATCAGAAAACGATTTTACGGAAAAAAAGTAAAGCTGAATATGATTATGAATGCAAAATCAGGCCTGTGTCCGGAAAATTGCGGGTACTGTTCACAATCTTCAATATCAAAAGCGCCGATCGAGTCTTATCGGATGGTGGATAAGCATATATTGCTGAAGGGGGCAAAACGCGCCCACGACCTGAATATAGGGACATACTGTATCGTCGCCAGCGGGCGGGGACCGTCAAACAGAGAAGTAGATCAAGTTGTTGATGCTGTCAAAGAAATTAAAGAAACGTACGGTTTAAAAATCTGCGCATGCCTCGGTCTGCTGAAGCCGGAACAGGCAGAGCGGCTGAAACAGGCAGGAGTAGACCGGTACAATCATAACATCAATACATCACAAAGGAATCACTCAAACATTACGACCTCCCACACGTATGACGACAGGGTCAACACAGTGGAAACGGCGAAACAATCGGGGATGTCACCTTGTTCTGGTGTCATCGTCGGCATGAAAGAGACGAAACAGGACGTCATTGATATGGCGAACAGCTTAAAAGCGCTTGACGCCGACAGCATCCCGGTTAATTTTCTGCATGCGATTGACGGAACTCCGTTAGAAGGGGTAAGCGAATTACATCCGGTGTATTGCCTGAAAGTGCTCGCCTTGTTCCGTTTTATCAATCCGTCAAAAGAAATCCGTATCTCAGGAGGCCGGGAAGTCAACCTTCGTTCGCTGCAGCCGCTGGGACTTTATGCCGCAAATTCGATTTTCGTCGGAGATTACTTAACGACAGCAGGGCAGCAAGAAACAGAGGATCATCAAATGCTCCATGATTTAGGTTTTGAAGTCGAATCCGTTGAAGAAATGAAAGCCGGCCTGCAATCCGCCTGCAATACGGAGGTATAAGATGACGGCGGGCCTATCGATTGCACATCCGTCTCTCCATGCGGATTCGGATTTTTGGAATGACCCTTACCCGTTTTATGACAAACTGCGATCCATTGATCCTATTTATAAAGGAACCGTATTAAAATATCCGGGCTGGTATGTCACCGGGTACAAAGAGGCGGCAGCGATTCTGAAAGACACCCGATTTAAAAACCGCATTCCTCTTCCGGAAGCTTCAACGAAATATCAAAATCTATCGCATATCCAGCACGATATGCTGTTATTTAAAAATCAATCAGACCATAAGCGGATGCGGATGCTTATCGGTAAAGAATTTACCGCAAAGACGGCGGAATCACTTCGCCCCTGTATAAAAAAAACCGTTCATGACTTGTTGGATCAAGTCCAAATCAAAAAAACCGCGGATCTTGTTTCAGAGTTTGCCTTTCCATTGGCAAGCCTTATCATTGCGGAGATACTCGGAGTGCCGAAAGAGGAGAGATATCAATTCAGACAATGGACGGCAGACGTCATCCAGGCCATTGATCTTACCCGATCAAGAAAGACGTTAGTCAGAGCAAGCGACACCGCAGGCAGGCTGACGTCATATTTCAGAGATTTGATTCACAAGCGGGAAGCGCACCCTCAGCAAGACTTGATCAGCAGGTTTATTATGGAGGAACAGCTTTCAAAAGAGGAAGTGCTCGCGACATGTATCTTACTTGTCATAGCCGGACACGAGACGACGGTAAACCTCATAAGCAACGGTGTGTTTACTTTATTGAAACACCCTGAACAGCTTAGCGCACTGAGAGAAAACCCCTCGCTTATTGAAACTGCAGTTGAGGAATGTCTGCGCTACGACAGCCCCGCGCAGCTGACGGCACGCACCGCCTCAGAAGACTGCGAAATAAATGGGAAGACCATAAAAAAAGGAGAGCAGGTATATATCCTTTTAGGGGCAGCCAATCGCGATCCAAGCATATTCGATCAACCTCACAAAATGGATATCCAAAGAAAGCCGAATCCGCATCTTGCATTCGGAAAGAACGCCCATTTTTGCATAGGCTCCTCATTAGCGCGCATCGAAGCACAAATTGCAATTCTCACACTGTTTGAGCGGATACCTAAGCTTCGGCTGGCTGCACACCGCCTTGAATACCGCAAGCTCATTGGTTTTAGGTCGCTCAAAGAGCTCCCGGTTGTCATTGGCTGAATGACCATGCAGGAGGGCCGGATTTTATCGGTTCCTCTTGCAGGAAATAAATGAAAGAAAAAAGAATACATATTTATAAAGCAAAAATCCTCTCTGATCCATCTCACTATCCCTAAAAAAACTCACTGCTCAGCCAATCAATCTAATACAGCAAGGGTCTCCCTTTCTTTCGCCAAAACGGAACATTCACCATGATGCACATTTTTTCAGCCTCAGAAACTGTGCAAAACCGGCATGTTTTTTGCTTTATTTTCTCGATTTTTGTAAGCGCTTACTAATATTGAGCAGAAAAGAGGGGGATTTGTGGACATTGTTATTATTTTATTGGCATTAGGCATGCTGATGTTTGCGGCTTACCGGGGCTTTTCAGTCATTTTATTCGCCCCGATTTGCGCGCTGTTTGCCGTGCTCCTGACAGATCCAAGCTTCGTACTTCCTTTCTTCTCGAATATATTTATGGAGAAGATGGTAGGATTTATTAAGCTGTATTTTCCCGTATTTCTTTTAGGGGCCGTTTTTGGCAAGGTTGTTGAAATATCCGGGCTCGCCGAGTCGATTGCAAAAACAATCGTCAAGCTTGTGGGAGCAAAAAGAGCCATTCTCGCCATCGTCTTAATGGGTGCGATTTTAACGTACAGCGGCGTCAGTCTCTTCGTAGCGGTGTTTGCCATTTATCCGTTTGCTAAAAACTTATTTATTAAAGCTGATATTCCCAAGCGTCTGATACCCGGTACGATTGCATTGGGCGCCTTTACATTTACAATGGATGCGCTTCCCGGCACACCGCAAATTCAAAATGTCATTCCGACCGCTTTTTTTAAAACAAACATTTATGCCGCTCCCTGGCTCGGACTGATTGGTGCAGCATTTGTGCTTACGGCCGGAATGATTTATTTAGAATCCCGGCGCAAAAAAGCGGCCAATGCCGGAGAAGGCTATGCTGGATTTCAATCTGAAGTTTCCGCTGCAGAGGAATCCTCAAGTCTGGCTAATGAAACACATACGCCTGTTTTACCGCAGAAGGCAGAACCCAGCCCCGCGCGGCAAGTGCTCGCCTTTGTTCCGCTTATCCTTGTGGGGGTCATGAACAAATGCTTCACGATGTGGCTCCCGCATTGGTACCCTGGCGGATTTGATTTTGCGCCGCTCGGCTTAGAAGCGTTCGGGAAGATTGACCTTTCCTCCGTCACTGCGATCTGGTCAGTAGAACTCGCACTGTTCACCGGAATCATGACCACGATTTTGTTCGATTGGAAAAAAGTCCTCTTCAATTTGAAAGAAGGACTGAATGAGGGTATCGGGGGTGCCTTGCTGGCGTCGATGAATACAGGAGCCGAATACGGATTTGGCGGCATCATTGCGGCGCTTCCCGGCTTTAAAATGGTCAGCAGCGGCATATCGCAGACGTTTACTGATCCGCTCGTCAACGGAGCGGTGACGACCACTGCGCTTGCCGGGATTACAGGATCGGCATCAGGAGGAATGGGCATCGCTTTAAGCACGATGTCAGCAGCGTATACAGAAGCAATCAATACATTCCACATCCCGCCGGAGGTCATGCACCGGGTGATCTCGATGGCCTCCGGCGGGATGGACACTCTTCCTCATAATGGCGCCGTCATTACGCTGCTCGCGGTCACCGGGTTGACCCACCGCCAATCCTACAGGGATATCTTTGCCATTACCGTCATTAAAACAGCCGCTGTGTTTGTCATCATCGCCATTTACAGTCTGACGGGCCTTGTGTAGCCAAAACAGAAAGGGGAAACGAATATGGGAAAAGGAAAAGTGATGGACTCTTATCAAGATGCTGCTGCACTGATCAAGGACGGAGACACCCTCATCGCAGGAGGCTTCGGCCTGTGCGGCATTCCGGAACAATTAATTCTCGCGATCAGGGACAGCGGCGTAAAAAACTTGACCGTTGTCAGTAATAACTGCGGTGTTGATGATTGGGGGTTAGGCCTCTTGCTTGCAAACCGGCAGATCAAAAAAATGGTCGCATCCTATGTGGGAGAAAACAAAACCTTTGAACGGCAGTTTTTAAGCGGAGAGCTGGAAGTCGAATTGGTGCCCCAAGGAACGCTCGCAGAAAGAATTCGCGCGGGAGGGGCGGGCATTCCGGCGTTTTACACACCTGCGGGCGTCGGAACATCAGTAGCCGAGGGAAAAGAACATAAGACATTTGACGGACGCACCTATCTTCTGGAGAAAGGGATTACAGGGAACGCCGCCATCGTAAAGGCCTGGAAAGCCGATCCTCTGGGCAACCTGATGTTCAGAAAGACGGCGAGAAATTTCAATCCGCTCGCTGCAATGGCAGGCAAAGTGACGATTGCAGAGGCTGAAGAAATCGTCGATGCCGGAGAGCTTGATCCGGATCAAATTCATACGCCGGGTATTTTTGTGCAGCACGTGCTGCTCGGCGGGATTCATGAAAAACGGATTGAACGCCGCACCGTCCGGCAAGCATGATAAAGGAGGCTGACAGAATGAGAGATAGCAGAAAACGAATGATCAAACGGGCTGTAAAGGAAATTAAGGACGGAATGAATGTGAACTTGGGGATAGGGATGCCGACGCTTGTAGCCAATGAGATACCGAATGATTATAACGTCCTGCTTCAGTCTGAAAACGGCTTGCTCGGGATCGGTCCTTATCCGGCGGAAGGAACGGAGGACCCCGATCTGATCAATGCGGGAAAAGAAACCATCACCGAAGTAAAGGGAGCCTCGTATTTTGACAGTGCCGAATCCTTTGCCATGATTCGCGGCGGCCACATTGATGTAGCGATCCTCGGCGGGATGGAAGTGTCCGAACGGGGAGATTTGGCGAACTGGATGATCCCCGGAAAAATGATCAAAGGAATGGGCGGCGCCATGGACTTGGTCCACGGAGCAAAACGGATTATTGTCATTATGGAGCACGTGAATAAATATGGGGAATCTAAAGTGAGAACGGAATGTACGCTGCCTTTAACCGGCAGGCAGGTGGTCGATCGGCTGATCACAGATTTGGCTGTATTCGATTTTCATGATGGCCGTATGACGCTCACCGAACTGCAGGAAGGTGTAACAATGGAGGAGGTCTTTGAGAAAACAGAAGGTCATTTTACTGTCAGCCAGTCGTTAAAAAACGGGGTCAGACCAAAATGAGGAGGTGCCGTCATGCATTCATTGCTTATTGAAAAAACAGCCGTTGTAACAGGAGCAGCCGGAGGAATCGGGCTTGAAATCGCAAAAGAATTCGCCCGTGAAGGAGCAGCCGTCATCATCTCTGATATAAACGAACAAGCGGGGAAAGAAGCGGCGGCAAGACTGAAAGATGAAGGCTGTGAAGCAGTCAGCATCACATGCGATGTAACAAATGAAAAGCAAGTGGCCGACATGCTGCAGACGGTCGAGAAACAATTCGGACGTCTCGATATCCTTGTGAATAATGCCGGCATTCAGCATGTCGCGCCCATCGAGGAATTTCCCACCGAACAGTTTGAACGGCTCATTCGTCTCATGCTGACTGCGCCATTTATCGCAATGAAGCATGCATTTCCCATTATGAAAAAACAGCAATTCGGTCGAATCATTAATATGGCGTCTGTCAACGGACTGATCGGTTTTCACGGGAAAGCGGCATATAACAGCGCCAAGCACGGCGTCATTGGTTTAACGAAAGTCGGCGCACTTGAAGGCGCGGCTGACGGCATTACCGTCAATGCGCTTTGTCCGGGATATGTGGACACTCAGCTTGTCCGCAATCAGTTAAAGGACATTTCCGCAACAAGGAATGTACCGTACGAGCGGGTGCTTGAGGACGTCATCTTTCCGCTCGTTCCCCAAAAACGGCTGCTGTCAGTGAAGGAAATCGCTGATTACGCCGTATTTTTGGCCAGCGACAAAGCAAAAGGGGTCACAGGTCAGGCCGTAGTCATGGATGGCGGGTATACCGCTCAATAGTTCTTATACTTTTTAAAAAAACAGCCGCTCTGAACGGCTGTTTTTTTATGCCTGAAAACCTTGCTCACTCAATAGGCCGATTTACTGCGTCAATCGGTATCCGGGCAGGGTCATTCGCATGTTCTGCGGCGTATTTCGTCCTTGCGGATTTTCCCCATCCAGATCCATCTCTTGCGCCACATTTATAAACAAGCGCAATCAGTTTACAATCCTTCACAGATATACAAATGATTTTTTACAATAAACAGAAAATATGTAATTTCCGACACAATAATGCCAATAGCCCTAAAACATATGAAACATGAAGAGCGCGTCCGAAGTGAAGAAGAGCCGGTAACAGGCTCCACCCCGGCTTTCATCATCTCTCTTTAGGACTGATTTTCGGCGAAACCCCCATGTTTTATTTTATGAATAAATATATCTAATTCGTTTGTGAAAACGAACAATAACTCCTCCGAAAGTATTCTATACACATTTGTTATAATCATGCTAGGATGTTAGATAAAGGGATATTTTGTAGGATATTGTATCCCCTGTTCAATATGATCGGAGGAATCTCATGAACAATCTTGCCTTTTTATTTCCTGGACAAGGGTCTCAATTTGTAGGAATGGGCAAACAATTTTGGAATGATTTTGTGCTCGCAAAGAGATTGTTTGAAGAAGCGAGCGATGCGATCTCCTTGGATGTAAAAAAACTGTGTTTTAACGGAGATATGAATGAATTGACAAAGACAATGAACGCGCAGCCCGCTATTTTAACGGTCAGTGTAATTGCTTTTCAAGTGTATATGCAGGAAATAGGGGTGAAGCCCCGCTTCCTGGCAGGCCATAGCTTAGGCGAATATTCAGCGCTTGTCTGTGCCGGCGCCCTTTCTTTTCGGGATGCCGTTACACTTGTAAGGGAGCGGGGAATTCTTATGCAAAATGCAGATCCTCAGCAGCAGGGGGCGATGGCCGCCGTGACTCACCTCTCTCTTCAAACCTTGCAGGAAATATGTTCGAAAGTGTCGACGGAAGACTTTCCGGCAGGAGTAGCCTGCATGAATTCAGAACAGCAGCACGTAATTTCCGGACACCGGCAAGCTGTGGAACGTGTCATCAAGATGGCGGAGGAAAAGGGTGCGGCATACACTTATTTGAATGTCAGTGCGCCTTTTCACAGTTCGATGATACGATCAGCCTCCGAACAATTCCAGACTGTATTACACCGGTATTCCTTCCGGGATGCCGCATGGCCGATCATTTCAAATGTCACCGCGCGCCCTTACAGCAGCGGAAATTCAATCAGCGAACATCTCAAGCAGCACATGACGTTGCCGGTTAGATGGACAGAATCGATGCATTACTTGCTTTTACATGGAGTCACAGAAGTCATCGAAATGGGTCCGAACAATGTCTTAGCCGGTCTGCTGAGAAAAACAACGAATCACATTGTACCTTATCCCTTAGGACAGACATCTGATGTTCCCCCGCTTTCCAATCCAGCGGAAAGAAAGAAACATATTGTCCATTTACGCAAAAAACAACTGAATAAATTGATGATTCAATCCGTCATTGCGCGAAATTACAACAAGGATTCAGCGGCTTATTCCACTATGACGACGCCATTATTTACGCAAATCCAAGAGCTGAAAGAGAGAATGAAAAGGCATGAAGACGTGCTTTCAGAACAAGAACTCGAACATTCGATCCATTTATGCAAATTAATTTGTGAAGCTAAACAGCTTCCGGCTTGGGAAGAATTGCGGATTTTAAAATAAAGCGCCCAGGAGGGGACCTATGTATACCAGTCAATTCCAAACCTTAGTAGATGTCATTCGGGAAAGAAGCAGTATCTCTGATCGCGGGATCCGTTTTATCGAATCCGATAAAAACGAGACGGTTGTCTCTTACCGCCAATTGTTTGAAGAGGCGCAAGGGTATCTTGGCTATTTACAGCATCTCGGCATTAAGCCGAAGCAGGAAATTGTATTTCAAATCCAAGAGAACAAATCATTTGTCGTTGCTTTTTGGGCTTGTATATTAGGAGGAATGATCCCGGTTCCGGTCAGTATCGGTGAAGATGATGACCATAAACTGAAGGTCTGGCGCATTTGGAATATATTAAATCATCCCTTTCTGATTGCCTCTGAAAAAGTATTGGACAAAATAAAGAAATACGCTGCAGAACACGATTTACAGGATTTCCATCATCAATTAAACGAAAAATCTGACATCATTCAAGATCAAACCTACGATTACCCCGCTTCATTTTATGAACCTGATGCGGATGAACTCGCCTTTATCCAATTTTCTTCCGGATCGACAGGAGATCCAAAAGGAGTCATGTTAACGCATCACAACTTAATACATAACACGTGCGCCATTGGGACTGCCCTACACGTTCATTCGAAAGACTCTTTCTTATCATGGATGCCTTTAACGCATGATATGGGGCTCATCGCCTGCCACCTTGTTCCCTTCATAACCGGAATCAATCAAAATCTAATGCCTACAGAGTTATTTATTCGCAGACCTATTCTTTGGATGAAAAAAGCTCATGAACATAAAGCCAGTATTCTATCCTCTCCTAATTTCGGGTACAACTACTTCCTTAAATTTCTGAAAAACGAACCAGACTGGGATTTATCCCACATCAAGGTCATCGCAAACGGTGCAGAACCGATATTGCCGGAGCTGTGTGACGAATTTTTGAAAAGATGCGCAGCATTCAATCTGAAAAGATCCGCCATTTTGAATGTTTACGGTTTAGCGGAAGCTTCGGTTGGCGCAGCGTTCTCTAAAATAGGTAAAGAATTCGTTCCTGTTTATTTGCATCGTGACTATTTAAATCTTGGTGAAAGAGCTGTAAAAGTCAGCAAAGAGGACCAAAATTGCGCTTCATTCGTCGAGGTGGGACAACCTATTGACTATTGTCAGCTTCGGATCTCCGATGAAACAAATGAAAGAGTAGAAGACGGAATCATCGGCCATATCCACATCAAAGGAGACAATGTGACGCAAGGGTATTATAACAACCCAGAGAGTACGGAAAAAGCGCTGACTTCTGACGGCTGGGTAAAAACGGGAGACCTCGGATTCATTAGTGAAAGTGGTAACTTAGTCGTAACCGGAAGAGAAAAGGACATTATTTTCGTGAACGGAAAAAATATCTACCCGCACGATATTGAACGGGTCGCGATTGAAATGGAAGAGGTTGACTTAGGAAGGGTTGCCGCCTGCGGTGTATATGATCAAAAGACACAAAGCGGAGAAATCGTGCTCTTTGTTGTTTACAAAAAATCACCTGAAAAATTCGCACCGCTTGTCAAAGAGATAAAAAAGCATTTGTACAAGCGGGGCGGCTGGAGCATAAAAGAAGTCCTTCCGATCCGAAAACTCCCTAAAACAACCAGCGGAAAGGTTAAACGCTACGAACTTGCCAGACAGTATGAGGCAGGGAATTTTTCAACAGAGTCTGCCGCCATCAATGAATGTTTGGAGAGCAGCCCGGAAACATCCGGACAGACACCCATTCATGAGATAGAAACGGAATTGCTGTCTATCTTTTCCGAAGTGCTCAACGGGAAAAAAGTTCACCTCGCTGACAGTTATTTTGATATGGGAGCAAATTCATTACAGTTATCGCAGATTGCCGAGCGCATAGAACAGAAATTCGGACGCGAGCTTGCCGTTTCAGATCTCTTTACGTATCCTTCTATCACTGATTTAGCGGCATATCTGTCTGAAAGCCGGGCTGAAATCAAACAGGACGCGGCAGCGAAACCAAGCCATGTGACACCGAAAGATATCGCCATTATCGGGATGTCGCTCAATGTCCCGGGAGCGTCAACGAAAAGTGATTTTTGGAATCTGCTTGAAAAAGGTGAGCACAGCATTCGAGAATACCCCGAATCCCGGCTGAAAGATGCGGCGGATTATTTAAAGTCCATCCAAAGCGAGTTCAATGAGAGTCAGTTTGTGAAGGGCGGCTATTTAGATGAAATCGACCGCTTTGATTATTCGTTCTTCGGTTTAGCTCCTAAAGCGGCTCAGTTTATGGACCCTAACCAAAGACTGTTTTTGCAGTCTGCATGGCATGTGATTGAAGATGCGGGCTATGCCGGCGGGAGCATGAACGGGAGCCGTGTCGGGGTATATGCGGGGTACTCGAAGGTGGGCTACGATTATGAACGTCTCCTTTCTGCGAATTATCCGGAGGAACTTCATCAATATATCGTGGGCAATCTCCCTTCCGTGCTAGCCAGCCGAATCGCTTATTTCTTAAATTTAAAAGGGCCGGCGGTCACAGTGGATACGGCATGCTCCTCATCGCTTGCCGCCGTTCATATGGCATGTAAATCTTTAATGTCCGGCGATTGTGAAATGGCTCTTGCCGGAGGTATCCGAACATCGCTCTTGCCGATCTGTATCGGGCTTGATATGGAATCTTCGGACGGGTACACGAAAACGTTCAGCAAAGATTCAGACGGCACGGGCACAGGTGAAGGCGCGGCCGCAGTCCTGCTAAAACCTTTGCAGGATGCTGTTCGCGACGGAGACCATATTTACGGTGTAATCAAGGGAAGCGCGATGAATCAAGACGGAACAACCGCCGGGATTACAGCACCGAATCCGGCAGCTCAGACTGAGGTCATTGAGACGGCTTGGAAAGACGCGGGCATTGCCCCTGAAACACTGTCTTTCATCGAAGCGCATGGCACCGGAACGAAGCTCGGTGATCCGGTTGAATTTAACGGACTTTGTAAAGCGTTTGAAAAGTATACGGCAAAAAAACAATTTTGTGCGATTGGTTCTGTTAAATCGAACATCGGTCATTTGTTTGAAGCGGCAGGCATCGTCGGGCTGATCAAATCTGTCCTCATGCTGAATCACAAGAAAAATCCGCCGTTAGCGCACTTTAATGAACCTAATCCGCTCATTCATTTTCACTCTTCACCATTTTACGTAAACCAGGAAGCTGCAGCGTTCACATCCGGTGATGAGCCGCTGCGAGGCGGAATCAGCTCGTTCGGTTTTAGCGGAACGAACGCTCATGTGGTATTGGAAGAATATATTTCTCAAAGTGAGTATGCACCCGAGGATGAACATGGGCCGCACCTATTTGTTTTATCCGCTCATACTGAAAAATCACTCTATGAACTCGCACAGCAGTACCGGCAATATGTATCGGATGACAGCCAAGCTTCATTAAAGTCCATTTGCTATACAGCCAGTACGGGCAGGGCTCATTTGGATCATGGCATTGCCATGATTGTATCCGGTAAACAAGAACTATCGGATAAGCTGACCCGCCTGATTCAGGGAGACAGAAACCTTCCCGGTGTATACATCGGTTACAAGAATATGAAGGAAATGCTGCCTGCTCATAAAGAAGAGCTGAATCAACAAGCAGCCGCTCTGATTAAGCAGCGTTTACGTACGCAAGATGAACGGATCACATGGCTGCATCGCGCAGCCGAATTATTTGTGCAAGGAGCCGTTATCGATTGGCGCGCGCTTTATTCCGGTGAAACTGTACAAAAGACGCCATTGCCCCTGTATCCGTTTGAACGGAGCCGATGCTGGGCTGAAGCTGACCAATTGCGCTTAAACGAGGGCGAAAAGAAAGGAGGAGCAGCATTGAATATCAATCAATCGAAAGCGCACATTGAATCCTTCCTGAAAACTGTAATCAGCAACGCTTCAGGGATCAGAGCGGAGGCACTCGATCTGAATGCTCATTTTATCGGGCTCGGAATGGATTCTATCATGCTGTCACAGGTCAAAAAAGCCATCGCGGACGAATTTGGGGTAGACATCCCGATGGATCGTTTTTTTGATACGATGAACAACCTTCAAAGTGTCATAGATTACTTGGCTGAGACCGTTCCATCGTCCTTTGCATCCGCTCCCCCTCAAGAGAATGTTCCGGCGCAGGAAATACAGGTCATTTCAGAAGCACAGTCTGAATCGGATCGCAGAGAAGATCATCAAGAGCATATGCTCGAAAAAATAATCGTATCTCAGAATCAATTAATTCAGGATACCTTGCAAGCTCAATTAAATAGCTTTAATTTGTTGAGAAACAGCGGACATCATTCCGATGAGAAAGAATACGCTAAAGCGCAAGAGAAATCAATTCCTTCTGTCAAGCAGGGGCCTCCGACCGTCACTGCAGAACAGAAAGCGGCTCAAGAAGCGAAACCCTATGTTCCTTTCCAGCCTCAGAACCTGAATGATCAGGGGCACTATACCGTACGGCAAAAACAATACTTAGAAGATTTCATCAAGAAATACGCAGATAAAACGAAAGGTTCCAAAAAATATACGGACAACACCCGATTTGCTCATGCAAACAACCGCAATTTGTCCAGCTTCCGTTCGTATTGGAAGGAAATCGTATACCCGATTATCGCCGAACGTTCTGACGGTTCTAAAATGTGGGATATTGACGGAAATGAATATATCGATATCACCATGGGATTCGGGGTTAACCTTTTCGGGCATCATCCTTCCTTTATTACAGAGGTTATCGATGATTCAACCCGTTCATCATTGCCTCCGCTCGGCCCGATGTCAGATGTCGCCGGTGAAGTTGCCGACCGGATCCGCACATGTACCGGAGTGGAAAGGGTCGCTTTCTATAATTCCGGAACAGAGGCCGTCATGGTTGCCCTGCGTTTGGCGCGGGCGGCAACAGGAAGAAAGAAAGTCGTGGCGTTCTCCGGATCTTATCACGGCACGTTTGACGGCGTATTAGGGGTTGCCGGCACAAAAGGCGGGGCTGCGTCTGCGAATCCGCTGGCTCCAGGCATACTGCAGAGCTTTATGGATGATTTGATTATTTTACATTACAACAATCCCGATTCGCTGGACGTGATCCGCAGTCTTGGTGATGAATTGGCAGCCGTACTGGTGGAACCGGTACAAAGCCGCAGACCGGATTTGCAGCCGCAGGCATTTTTGAAAGAATTGCGGGCGATCACGCAGCAATCCGGAACAGCTCTGATTATGGATGAAATTATTACCGGATTTCGGATCGGTCTCGGCGGCGCACAGGAATGGTTCGGCATTCAGGCTGATTTAGTGACCTACGGAAAAATCATCGGCGGCGGACAGCCGTTAGGGGTAGTTGCCGGAAAAGCTGAGTTCATGAATGCGATCGACGGGGGTACCTGGCAGTATGGGGACGATTCCTACCCGCAAGACGAGGCGAAACGCACGTTTGTGGCCGGCACCTTCAATACACACCCGCTTACCATGAGGATGTCATTAGCCGTCCTTCGCCATTTACAAACCGAAGGAGAACATCTGTATGAGCAGCTTAATCAAAAAACAGCCTACCTGGTCGATGAGCTGAATCGCTGCTTCGAACAAGCGCAAGTGCCTATCCGCATGGTTCGATTCGGTTCTTTATTCCGGTTTGTCTCATCGCTTGATAATGACTTGTTCTTTTACCATCTCAACTATAAAGGGGTCTATGTATGGGAGGGACGCAACTGCTTCTTATCTGCGGCGCATACCGCGGATGATATCGAAAATATTATTCTAGCGGTGAAAGACACGGTGGAGGATCTTCGCCGAGGCGGATTTATTCCGGAAGGCCCGGATTCCCCTGGTGGCGGAGGCCGTAAAAAGTCCGGGACGCGCGAGCTTTCATCTGAACAAAAGCAGTTGGTTATGGCATCCCATTACGGGAATGAAGCTTCCGCCGCTTTAAACCAGTCCATTATGCTGAAAGTGAAGGGCGAACTGCAGTATACATCATTAAAACAAGCCGTCCGGCATATCGTTGACCGTCATGAAGCTTTACGTACGGTGATTCATCCCGATGACGAGGTACAGCAAGTGCTGGAACGGATGAATATAGAAATACCTGTCATTGATTTTACCGGTCACCCGCATGAACATCGGGAGCCGGAAATCCAAAAATGGCTGACAGAAGATGCCAAGCGGCCGTTTCATTTTCATGAACAAAAGCCTTTGTTTAGAATCCATGTGCTTACATCGGCTCACAATGAACATCTGATTGTGCTCACGTTCCATCATATCATTGCCGATGGATGGTCAATCGCCGTTTTTGTTCAAGAACTGGAGAGCAGCTACGCGGCAATCGTACAAGGAATACCGATTTCACCGAAAGAGGCAGATGTTTCGTTTCGCCAATACTTAGACTGGCAGCAGGCACAGATTGACAGCGGCCATTATGAAGAAGGGGTCCGTTATTGGCGGCGTCATTTTTCTGAACCGATACAGCAGCCAATTCTGCCAAGCACAGCTTCTGTCCGTTATCCGAACGGGTATGAGGGAGACCGGTGTACCGTCAGGCTTGGACGGCCATTGAGCGAGGCTTTAAGGTCATTAAGCATTCAGATGAAAAATAGCGTATTTGTGACGATGCTGGGTGCATTTCATCTTTTTCTGCACCGGCTTACCAAACAGTCAGGCCTTGTGATCGGGGTCCCCGCAGCAGGTCAATCGCATATGAAACAGCATGATCTGATTGGAAATTGCGTCAATATGATTCCGGTGAAGAACACGTCTTCTTCAGAAAGCACTTTATCCGGTTATCTTGGCAGTATGAAAGAAAGCGTGAATCTTGCAATGCGGCACCAAGCCGTCCCGATGACACTGGTGGCCAGAGAGCTTCCGCACGATCAAGTGCCGGATATGCGTATTATCTTTAATTTAGACAGGCCTTTTCGAAAACTGCATTTCGGAAAGGCTGAAGCGGAGCCCGTTGCATACCCGGTAAAATGCACCCTGTACGATTTATTTCTGAACATAACAGACGCGCATCAAGAATATGTTCTTGATTTCGACTTTAATACGAACGTCATCAGTCCGGAAATCATGAAAAAGTGGGGAGCGGGTTTTACAACATTGCTGCAAAAAATGGTTGAGGGAGATTCAATCCCTCTTGACGCCATGATGATGTTTTCCGATGAAGAACAGCATGATTTACAAGCACTTTACGCCGAACACCAGAAGCGGGTCTCTTCAATAGGAAGCAATACGGCAAATTTTACTGAAGCCTACGAGGCGCCGGTAAATGAAACGGAGCGGCAGCTGGCGCGGATTTGGGAGGAACTTTTCGGCCTTGAACGGGTCGGCAGATCAGATCGCTTCCTGGCTCTGGGGGGAAACTCACTCCAGGCAACGCTTATGCTTTCCAAAGTTCAGAAGACATTTCATCAAAAGGTTTCCATCGGACAATTTTTCAATCACCAGACTGTTAAGGAATTAGCACGTTTCATTCAGAACGAAACGAAAGTCGTGCACCTCCCGATGAAGGCTGCCGAGAAAAAAGCGTATTACCCGACATCGCCGGCACAGCAAAGAGTATATTTCCTGCACCAACTGGAACCGGATCAGCTGGCGCAAAATATGTTCGGCCACATATCAATAACAGGGAAGTACGATGAGCAGGCCCTGATCTCATCTCTTCAACAAGTGATGCAGCGGCACGAAGCGTTTCGCACGTATTTCGACATTATAGATGGCGATATCGTTCAGAAACTTGAAAACGAAGTTGATTTTAACGTTCATGTCCGGGCAATGAGCCGGGACGAATTTGATGCCTATTCAGACCGGTTTGTAAAACCGTTCCGCCTTGATCAAGCTCCGTTAGTTCGTGCGGAGCTGATCAAGATTGAAAACGAGCAGGCCGAACTGCTCATCGATATGCATCATATCATTTCGGACGGTTATTCCGTCAACATCCTTACAAATGAATTGCTGGCTTTATATCATCAGAAACCATTACCGGACATTGAATTTGAATATAAAGATTTCGCAGAATGGCAAAACCAACGGCTGAATGACGATGCCATGAAGCGGCAGGAGACATATTGGCTGGAACAATTTCAAGACGAAATTCCCATCCTTGACCTGCCGACAGACGGTTCAAAAGCGGCAGAACGGTCTTCTGAGGGACAGCGTGTGACATGCTCCTTACAGCCGGATGTCATCCGTTCGCTTCAAGACTTGGCGCAAAAGGCGGAAACGACTCTCTATACAGTGCTTCTGGCCGCCTATAATGTGCTGCTTCATAAATATACGGGACAAGAAGACATTGTCGTTGGCACGCCTGCATCAGGAAGAAATCATCCGGATATCGAAAAGATCATCGGTATTTTCATACAAACCATCGGAATCCGGACGAAGCCGCACGCCAATAGAACGTTTACGGATTATCTGGAAGAAGTAAAGCGGCAGACGCTTGACGCTTTCGAAAACCAAGACTATCCATTCGACCGGCTTGTGGAGAAATTAAATGTGCAGCGGGAAACAACCGGAAAGTCTCTGTTTAACACGATGTTTGTGTTTCAAAACATTGAATTTCATGAAATCCGGCACAATGAATGTACATTTAAAGTGAAAGAACGAAATCCAGGGGTCTCTTTGTATGATTTGATGCTCACGATCGAAGATGCCGGTCAACAGATAGAGATGCATTTTGATTATAAACCGGGACGATTCACAAAAGACACCATTGAACAGATCACCAGACACTATACCGCCATTTTAAACAGCCTTGTTGAGCAGCCGGAGATGACATTGTCTTCCGTTCCTATGCTGTCTGAAACCGAACGGCATCAACTGCTGACGGAGTGTAATGGCACAAAGACGCCGTATCCGCATAAGGAAACGGTATATCGGTGGTTTGAAATGCAGGCGGAACAGAGTCCCGATCATGAAGCCGTTATTTTTGGCAATGAGCGGTATACGTACAGACAGCTCAATGAACGGGCGAACCGATTGGCGCGGACGTTACGGACAAAAGGCGTACAAGCGGATCAATTCGTTGCCATCATCTGCCCGCATCGGATCGAGCTGATTGTCGGAATTTTGGCTGTTCTGAAAGCCGGCGGCGCATACGTGCCCATTGATCCTGAATATCCGGAAGATCGGATCCAATATATGCTGGGAGATTCAAGAGCGGAGGTTGTGTTGACACAGCGCAGCCTGCTGGATCAATTCCCGTATGATGGTGACGTTGTGCTTTTGGATGAGGAAAACTCATACCATGAGGAGCACTCGAATCTTGAATCGGACAGCGATGCGCATGATTTGGCCTACATGATCTATACGTCAGGTTCCACGGGAAATCCAAAAGGTGTACTCATTGAGCATCAGGGGCTGGCTGATTATATTTGGTGGGCGAAAGAGGTTTATGTAAGAGGTGAGAAAACCAACTTTCCATTATACTCTTCCATCTCTTTCGATCTGACTGTGACCTCGATATTTACACCGCTGGTTACGGGAAATACCATCATTGTCTTTGACGGCGAAGACAAAAGCGCTGTGCTTTCTGAGATTATGCGGGACTCAAGAATAGACATGATTAAATTGACCCCGGCACATCTGCACGTCATCAAGGAGATGAATATCGCTGGCGGCACCGCAATACGGAAAATGATTGTCGGCGGAGAAAATTTAAGCACCCGTCTGGCCAAAAGTGTCAGCGAGCAGTTTAAAGGCCGGCTGGACATTTTCAATGAATACGGACCGACGGAAGCTGTCGTCGGATGTATGATTTATCACTTTGACGCAGTACGGGACAAGCGGGAATTTGTACCGATCGGCACTCCGGCTGCCAACACGGATATTTATGTGGCCGATGCAAGCAGAAACCTGGTTCCGATCGGGGTAATCGGCGAAATATATATCAGCGGACCGGGTGTTGCCAGAGGGTATTGGAACCGCCCGGATTTAACGGAAGAGAAATTTGTTGAAAACCCGTATGTCCCGGGAGCGAAAATGTACAAATCAGGGGATTTGGCTAAGCGATTGAAGGACGGAAATCTTGTATATATTGGGCGCGTTGATGAACAAGTCAAAATCAGGGGACACCGAATCGAGCTTGGTGAAATTGAAGCAGCGATGCATAACGCGGAAGCGGTGCAAAAAGCCGCGGTTACAGTGAAAGAAGAAGAAGACGGCTTAAAACAATTATGCGCGTATTACGTAAGCGACAAGCCTATAGCGGCTGCGCAGCTTAGGGAACAATTGTCATCGGGGCTTCCGGACTACATGGTTCCGTCCTATTTTGTCCGTCTGGAGCATATGCCGTTAACGTCCAACGGGAAAATAAACCGTAAGGCACTGCCTGCACCGGAATCGAGTCTGCAGCAGACAGCTGAATATGTTCCGCCGGGTAATGAGACGGAGTCCAAACTGACAGATTTATGGAAGGAAGTGCTCGGAATAAGCCATGCGGGGATCAAACATAATTTCTTTGATCTCGGAGGCAACTCCATCCGAGCGGCTGCCTTAGCCGCCAGAATTCACAAAGAGCTGGATGTGAATCTGTCTCTCAAAGACATATTCAAGTTTCCTACCATTGAACAATTGGCTGACAAGGCGTTACACATGGACAAAAATCGATATGTACCGATTCCGGCTGCAAAGGAAATGCCATATTATCCGGTTTCTTCAGCTCAGAGGCGGATGTATTTATTAAGTCACACAGAAGGCGGCGAGCTGACTTACAATATGACGGGTGCCATGAATGTGGAAGGGACGATCGATCCCGAACAGTTAAACGCCGCTTTCCGAAAATTAATCGCGCGTCATGAAGCATTGCGGACCAGCTTTGATTTATATGAAGGCGAGCCGGCACAGCGTATTCATCAGAACGTCGACTTTACGATAGAACGAATTCAAGCAAGCGAAGAAGAAGCGGAAGACCGTGTGCTTGATTTCATCAAAGCGTTTGACTTAGCCAAACCGCCGCTGATGCGGGCCGGACTGATTGAAATTGAACCTGCGCGGCACGTGCTTGTGGTGGATATGCATCATATCATTTCTGACGGCGTGTCCGTCAATATTCTGATGAAAGATTTAAGCCGAATCTACGAGGGGAACGAACCGGACCCGCTCTCTATTCAATATAAAGACTTTGCAGTTTGGCAGCAATCGGACATTCAAAAACGGAACATCAAGAACCAGGAAGCGTATTGGCTGGATCAGTTTCACGGTGATATTCCTGTACTGGATATGCCTGCGGATTATGAGAGACCTGCCATACGCGATTACGAAGGCGAATCATTTGAATTTCTTATACCCGAACACTTGAAACAGCGTTTAAGCCAAATGGAAGAAGACACAGGAGCAACACTGTATATGATTTTATTGGCAGCCTATACGATTCTTTTATCCAAATACAGCGGACAAGAAGATATTATCGTAGGAACGCCATCTGCCGGGCGGACTCATCTGGATGTAGAGCCCGTCGTGGGAATGTTCGTCAATACGTTAGTCATTCGCAATCACCCGGCGGGCCGTAAAACATTTGATGCCTACTTAAATGAAGTAAAAGAAAACATGCTGAACGCCTATAAAAATCAAGACTATCCGTTGGAAGAATTAATTCAGCATCTGCATCTTCCAAAAGATTCAAGCCGCAATCCTTTATTCGATACGATGTTTGTGCTGCAAAATCTTGATCATGCTGAATTGACTTTCGATTCCCTTCAACTCAAGCCGTATCCATTTCATCATCCGGTTGCCAAATTCGATTTGACCTTGTCGATTCAGGCGGACCGCGACAACTATCACGGACTGTTTGAATATTCGAAAAAACTGTTTAAGAAAAGCAGAATCGAGGTTTTATCAAACGACTACCTACACATCCTATCGGCGATTTTGGAACAGCCAAGCATTCTAATCGAACATATCGGATTGAGCGGCAGCAATGAGGAAGAAGAGAACGCGCTTGATTCTATTCAATTGAACTTTTAGGGAAAAGCATTATTTCTTTAAAATATATAAAATGAGGTGCTCCAATGTCGGTATTTAAAACTCAAGAAACGTACTGGGAAAACCTGTTTGATGAAGAAGACGGCCTAAGCGCATTCCCTTACTTTAAAGCAGCGGATAAAGCGTCGTTGGCCCGTACCGGCTACCAGGAAAAATGCATCTGCCGTTCCTTATCTCCGGAAGTATCTCAAAGAATCATGACAATGGCGAATCATTCCGATATGGCGGCCTATCTGATTTTATTGGCGGGTATTGAATGCTTGTTATATAAATATACGGATCGAACGAGCCTGATTCTTGGCATTCCAACGGTATCGAAGCAAAAAGCCGGCCAGTCAGCCGTTAACAACATTGTCCTCTTAAAAAATACGCTTTCAAACGAGAGCACATTTAAAACCGTATTCGGGCAGCTGAAAGAAGCCGTTAATGATTCTCTGAAAAATCAAAACCTGCCGTTTAGAAAAATGGCCCGGCATCTGAGCGTGCAATACAATGACGAGCATATGCCTTTGATTCATACCGTCGTTTCGCTTAACGAAATTCATTCCTTGCAATGTAAAGAAGATACTGCAACCGATACGCTGTTTCACTTTGATTTGGAGAACAACGGGATTCATTTGAAGCTTTTTTATAACGGCAATCTGTACGATGAGCGCTATATCAATCAAATTGTATCCCATTTGGATCAGCTGCTGTCTGTGATCCTGTTTCAGCCTCAAGCCGCGATCCATACGGCAGAGATCTTACCGGAAGCGGAAAAACAGAAGCTATTGTTTGATTTTAACGACACCGTCAGAGATTTCTCCGGGAGCAGAACAGTCTATCAATTATTTGAAGAACAGGCAGAAAGAACGCCTGAGCATGCGGCCGTCAAGTTTAAAAACGACCATTTGACGTACAGGGAACTGAATGAGAAGGCGAGCCGTTTGGCAAGAACATTGCGTAATTGCGGGGTTAAACCCGATACGTTAGTTGCCATTCTCGCTGATCGTTCATTAGAGATGATCGTATCCATTATAGCTGTTTGGAAGGCAGGGGGCGCTTATGTGCCCCTGGATCCTGAATATCCAAAAGAGCGGCTTCAATATTTGCTTCATGATGCGGATGCAGACGTTCTCCTTGTTCAGCATCATTTAAAAAACAGCCTCGCCTTTGACGGCCCGGTGATTGATTTGAATGATGAAACATCATACCATGCCGATTGCTCATTGTTATCACCAGTAGCGGGACACAGCCATTTAGCCTATGTCATTTATACGTCGGGTACAACAGGAAAGCCGAAAGGGGTCATGGTTGAACACGGCGGCATTGTGAACTCGCTTCAGTGGAAGAAGGCGTTTTTCAGGCATTCTCCGGCGGATCGCGTACTTGTCTTGTACCCGTATGTTTTTGATGCGTTCATTTTAAATTTCTTCGGCCCGCTCATCTCAGGAGCAACTTTGCACCTTTTGCCTAATGAAGAGAATAAAGAAACTTTCGCCATTCAAAATGCCATAAAACAAGAAAGAATTACCCATTTTTCAACTTCTCCCCGTCTTCTGAAAACGATGATCGAACAGATGAACAGAGAGGATTTCATCCATGTTCAGCATGTTGTTGTAGGCGGTGAGCAGCTGGAAACAGATACAGTTGAGAAGCTGCATTCTCTGCAGCCTCGCATTCGGATCAATAATGAATACGGACCGACAGAAAACAGCGTGGTATCTACATTTCACCCTGTTCAGTCCGCTGATGAACAGATCACAATCGGCAGCCCGGTGGCCAACCATCAAGCTTATATTTTAGGAGCGCACCATCAAATCCAGCCGATCGGCGTACCGGGAGAGCTGTATGTCGGAGGAGCGGGAGTGGCCCGCGGCTACCTCAATCGGCCTGAATTGACGGAGGAAAAATTTGTGGAGCATCTGCATGTCCCTGGTCAAAAGATGTATAAAACGGGGGATCTCGCCAGATGGCTGCCGGATGGAAGAATCGAATATTTAGGGCGGATTGATCATCAAGTGAAAATTCGCGGCTACCGGATTGAGATCGGCGAGGTAGAGGCAGCCATGTTCAATCTGGAAAACGTTCGTGAAGCCGCAGTCGTCGCGCGGGAAGACGCAGACGGGGCAAAACAATTGTATGCCTATTATGTCGGCGAGCCTTCTTTGACCGCTGCGCAGTTCAGAGAAGAATTATCCCGGGAACTGCCGAATTATATGATTCCCTCCCGCTTTATCCCTTTGGAACGCATTCCGCTCACTTCCAATGGGAAGATTGATCTGAAAGCTTTGCCTGCTGCTGACGAAAATACGCGGGCGGAAAACGAATACATAGCCCCGCGGAACACAATAGAAGAACTGCTGGCGTCTATCTGGCAAGAAGTATTAGGGGCAGAACGTATAGGAATTTTGGATAATTTCTTTGATTTTGGCGGAGATTCGATTAAATCAATTCAGGTGTCATCCAGATTGTATCAAGCCGGATACAAGGTTGATATGAAGCATTTGTTTAAACACCCCTCGATTGCTGAACTTAGTCAGTTTGTAGCACCGGTCAGCAGGGTGGCTGATCAAGGAGAAGTGAATGGCGGAACCAAGCTGACCCCGATACAGCATTGGTTTTTTGAGCAAAAAATGCCGCATGCACACCATTACAATCAGGCCGTCATGTTATATTCGGCGGAAGGCTTTAAAGAGGGCCCGCTTCGCCGGACGATGGAACGGATCGCGTCGCATCACGATGCCTTGAGGATGATTTTTGAAAAAACACCGGATGGATACGCTCCGCGAATTACAGGAACAGATGAAAGTGAACTATACCATCTGGAAGTGATGAATTATAAAGGGGAAACCGATCCGGCTCAAGCGATTGCCGATAAAGCGAATGAGATTCAAAGCAGCATGGTATTAGACAAAGGGCCATTGATGAAGCTCGGTTTGTTCCAATGTCCGGATGGAGATCATTTGCTGATTGCAATTCATCATTTGCTGATTGACGGTGTATCCTGGCGTATTTTGCTCGAAGATTTTGCAAGCGGTTATGAGCAGGCAGAACGCGGACAAACGATCCAGTTCCCGCAAAAAACAGACTCGTTTCCATTCTGGGCCGGTCAATTGTCCAAATATGCGGCGGAAACCGATATGGAAGAGGAGATTGCGTATTGGACTGAGCTTTCAAGTATAAAGCCTCAGCCATTGCCTAAGGACACTATCAGCGAAGGATCGTTATTAAGAGACAGCGAAGAAGTGACGATTCAATGGACAAAAGAGGAAACGGAGCAATTATTAAAACAAGCGAACCGCGCCTACAACACGGATATCAACGATCTGCTGCTGACTTCGTTAGGGCTGGCTGTTCACAAGTGGACAGGCACGGAAGAGATTGTCGTGAATTTGGAAGGCCACGGGAGAGAACCGATTATTCCGGATGCTGACATTTCCCGCACGATAGGATGGTTCACAAGCCAGTACCCTGTCGTCCTGAGGATGGAAGCCGGAAAAAACCTGTCGCAGCGGATCAAGATCGTAAAAGAAGGGCTGCGCCGTATCCCTGACAAAGGAATGAATTACAGCATCATCAAATATATAGCCGGGCATCCGGAAGCCGACAGCCTGCAGCTGAAACCGGAGATATCGTTTAACTATTTGGGACAATTTGACCAAGACCTGAAACATCAGGCTTTACGCATGTCGCCTTTTTCCACAGGGTTATCAATGAACGAAAACCAAGAGAGAACGGCCGTGCTTGATTTGAACGGCATGATTGCCGAAGGGACATTATCACTGACACTGAGCTACAGCAGCAAACAATACGAAAGATCTACTATAGCGCAATTTGCCCGGGGGTTGAAAGAAAGTCTGCAAGAAGTCATTGCGCATTGCGTAAGCCGGCAGCAGACTTCTCTCACACCAAGTGACATCCTGTTAAAAGACATCTCAATCGACGAACTGGAACAGCTTTTGGAGCAGACGCGTGAATTAGGCGAAGCGGAAAATATTTATCCATTAACGCCGATGCAGAAGGGCATGCTGTTTCACAGCTTATTTGATCCGAATTCTGATGCTTATTTTCAGCAAACGATGTTTGATCTGCATGGAGATCTGGAAATTGATTCATTTTCAAAAAGCTTGGACGGCTTATCGCAAAAATATGATATTTTCCGCACGAATTTTTACAGAGGCTGGAAGGATCAGCCGCTCCAAATCATATTCAAAACGAAAAAAATCGGCTTTCAATTCAATGACTTACGAGAGATGAAGGAATCTCAAAAAGAAGCGATGATTCAGCAGTATGCCAGAGAAGATAAGATGCGGGGGTTCGACTTAGAAAAAGGCGCGTTAATGCGGTTATTCATCCTTCGTACGGATGAAAAGACATACCGTTTTATCTGGAGTTTCCACCATATTTTGATGGACGGCTGGTGTCTGCCGCTGATTACAAAAGAAATTTTCGAGAATTACTTTGCCTTGCTTCAGCAAAAGCAGCCTGAACAATCGTCAATTACTCCGTACAGTCAATATATTGAATGGCTCGGCCGGCAAGATGCGAAAGAGGCCACGGCTTATTGGGATCAGTACTTGGAGGGATATGAGGAGCAAACCGGCCTTCCTAAGGATCACCATGCAGCGGAGGACGGACGATACGTTCCTGAAAAAGTGACGTGTGACATAAGCTCCGATCTCACTTCGAAAATGAAGCGGACGGCAGGCAAGCATCATGTCACGCTGAACACGCTGCTGCAGACGGCATGGGCGGTTTTGCTGCAGAAATATAACCGCAGCCGGGACGTTGTGTTTGGAAGTGTTGTATCCGGAAGACCTGCTGGAATTCCAAACGTGGAAAACATGATCGGCTTATTCATTAACACCATCCCCGTCCGGTTCCGGTGTGAAGCCGGGACAACGTTTGCCGGGCTTATGAAAGAGGCGCAGGAAAGGGCTGTAGCGTCTCAACAATTTGAGACGCACCCACTGTACGATATTCAAGCGCGTACAACGCAAAAGCAAGATTTAATTACACATTTAATGATATTCGAAAATTATCCGGTTGATCAGTATATGGAAAGTATAGGCCGCCAGAACGGAACATCCATCACGATTTCCAACGTCCAAATGGAAGAACAGACCAACTACGATTTTAATTTGACCGTTATACCGGGCGACGAGATGAACATCTCTTTTGAATACAATGCAAATGTGTATGATCGGGCAAGCATAGAGCGGGTTCGGGAACATTTCATGCAAATCCTGCATCAAGTCGTGACAGATGCGGATATCCGGGTGGACCAAGCGGAATTGTTAACGGAAGGCGAAAGAAGAACCCTTCTGCAGACGCTTAACGACACGGCCGCGCCGTTTCCGCAGACACCGGTTCATCAATTATTTGAAGAGCAATCGCAGCGTACGCCCGATCAAGCAGCCGTCATTGATAAGGACAGGCAGCTCACGTACGGAGAGCTCAATAAGCGGGCCAACCGACTGGCGCGAACGTTAAGAGCGAAAGGAGTGCAGGCGGATCAGCCTGTAGCCATCATCGCAAGAAACAGCATCGAATCGGTGGTCGGAATCCTTGCCGTTTTAAAATCAGGCGGAGCCTATGTCCCTATAGATCCGGAATATCCGCAAGACCGCATCCGGTATATGCTGGATGACTCCCAAGCCGGAATCGTTTTAATGCAGCGGGACGTCAGGAAACAGCTTGCCTATGAAGGCGTCACGGTTTTACTTGATGATGAAAGTTCTTATCACCAAGATGGCTCTGACCTTGCTCCGATAAATGATGTGAGTCATTTGGCATATGTCATTTATACGTCAGGTTCCACAGGCCGGCCAAAAGGCGTACTAATCGAGCACGGAGGCTTGACCAATTATATTTGGTGGGCGAAAGAAGTTTATGTAAAAGGCGAGAAAGCCAACTTCCCATTGTATTCGTCAATTTCTTTTGATCTGACGATGACTTCTATTTTCACGCCGCTTGTCACAGGCAATGCAATCATCGTCTATGACGGAGAGGATAAAACAGCTCTGCTTGAATCGATTGTGCGGGACCCGAGGGTGGATATCATTAAATTGACCCCGGCCCATTTGCAGGTTTTGAAAGAAATGAACTTTGCCGATCAAACGGCTGTCCGAAGAATGATTGTGGGCGGGGAAAACTTAAGCACCCGGTTAGCCCGCAGCATTCATGAACAGTTCGAAGGCCGGATTGAAATATGCAATGAGTACGGACCGACGGAAACCGTTGTCGGCTGCATGATTTACCGTTATGATGCCGCAAAGGACAGGCGGGAATCAGTACCGATCGGAACCGCTGCGGCAAACACGAGCATTTACGTTCTTGATGAGAATATGAAACCCGCGCCGATCGGTGTCCCGGGAGAAATCTATATCAGCGGCGCCGGAGTGGCAAGAGGATATTTGAACCGTCCCGAATTAACGGCAGAGAAATTTGTCGATGACCTGTTTGAACCCGGAGCGAAGATGTATAAGACCGGAGATTTGGCGAAGTGGCTGGCGGACGGAAACATTGAATATGCGGGCAGAATAGATGAACAAGTGAAAATCAGAGGCTATCGTATCGAATTAGGCGAGATCGAGGCGGCACTGCTTCAAAAAGAAGCAATCAAGGAAGCTGTCGTTACAGCCAGAGAGGATGTCCACGGGTTTAAACAATTGTGTGCATATTACGTGAGCGGCGGGCAAACAACGGCAGCCCGGCTCCGGAAACAATTGTCTCAAACCCTTGCAAGTTATATGGTTCCGGCTTATTTTATTGAGCTTGATGAAATGCCTTTAACTTCTAACGGAAAAATAAACAGAAAAGGGCTGCCGGCTCCGAATTTCGAGCTGCAGGACAGAGCAGAGTATAAAGCTCCCCGAACAAAAGCTGAAGAAATATTAGTTTCTGCCTGGGAATCGGTATTAGGCGCTGAAAACGTCAGTATTCTTGATAATTTCTTCGATCTTGGCGGAGATTCCATTAAATCCATTCAAGTATCCTCCAGATTAAATCAGCAAGGATACAAAATGGAAATCAAAGACTTGTTTCAATATGCAACAATTGCAGAATTGAGTCCGCATATCAAGCAGAATCTGCGTATAGCCGATCAAGGTGAGGTCAAAGGAAAAGTCAGCCTGACTCCTATTCAGCATTGGTTTTTCGAACAAACAACAACAGATCAGCATTATTACAATCAAGCCGTCATGCTGCATGCGCCGGAAGGTTTTCAGGAAACGCAGCTTCGTCAAACCCTGCAAAAGCTTGCTGAACATCACGATGCGCTCCGCATGACGTTCCGGACTACGGAAAATGGCTGTGAGGCACAGAATGAAGAAATCGCCCAAAGCGGGCTGTACCGCTTAGAAGTCCTGAATCTGAAAGAAGATCCCGATCCGGGGCGTACAATTGAAGCCAAGGCTGATGAGATACAAAGCAGTATGCGTTTAAGTGATGGGCCGTTAATGAAAGCCGGGTTGTTTCAATGCGCAAATGGAGATCATCTGCTCATTGCCATCCATCATTTGATTATAGACGGGATTTCATGGCGTATTTTACTGGAAGATATCGTTAGCGGCTACAAGCAAGCCGAGAACGAGCGAGTGATTCAACTGCCGCAAAAAACAGACTCTTTCCAATTATGGGCTGAGAGACTGTCAGAATATGCGCAAAGTGAAACGATAAAACAAGAACAGGAATATTGGACAAAAATCGAACAAACCGAAGTCAAACCGCTGCCTAAAGATTTTCATGAAACCCATACAACTGCAAAAGACAGCGAAACAGCAACTGTGGAATGGACGAAAGAGGAAACGGAGCTCTTATTAAAACAAGCGAATCGCGCTTATCACACGGAAATAAACGATTTGCTTTTAACTTCTCTGGGTCTTTCCATATCGCATTGGTCAGGACTGGAACAAATTCCGATTCATTTAGAGGGACACGGCCGAGAACAGATTATACAAGATATAGATATCTCCCGCACGGTCGGGTGGTTTACAAGTCTGTATCCGGTTGTGCTGCACGCGCAGCTGGGCAAAGAAATCTCTGATTATATCAAGACGACCAAAGAAGGATTGCGCCAAATTCCGCATAAAGGGATCGGATATGGAATAGCAAGGTACTTAAGCGGCGGAATGCCATCGAAACTCAATCCCGAGATCAGCTTTAACTATCTGGGACAGTTTGACCAAGATTTACAGCAGCATGGGGTTCGGTTATTATCTTCTTATTCTTGCGGTTCAGACTCAAGCGGAAATCAAGAAAGACCGTATGTATTGAATATAAACGGAATGATCACCGAGGGCCGGCTGAAGCTTACGATCAGCTACAGCAGCAAACAGTACGCAAAAGAAACGATCATGCGGTTATCGGAAACGATTCAAAGCCGCCTGCGGACAATCATTACGCATTGCGTTCATAAAGAACAATCGGAACTGACGCCAAGCGATATTTTGTTAAAAGGCATATCCATTGACAAATTGGATCAGCTCCTCATTCAACTGCCGCATGCAGGTGAGGTTGAAAACGTGTATCCGCTCACTCCGATGCAGAAAGGAATGCTCTTCCACAGCCTGCTGGACGAGGCCTCAAGTTCTTATTTTGAACAAGCATCGTTCGATTTGCAGGGAGAGTTAAAGATTGATTGGTTTAAAGCAAGCCTTGAACGATTATTTGAAACATACGCCGTGCTCAGAACCCGTTTTTACAGCGGCTGGAACGATACTCCTTTACAAATTGTCTATAAAACGCAAACACCGCAAATTCATTTTGCAGATTTGCGTGATATAGAGGAGCACCTGAGAGAGGATGCAATCGCAGCCTATCAAAGAGAAGACAAGGCAAAAGGATTTGACTTGGCTCGGGATCCGCTGATGCGCATAGCGATTTTCCGTATGGAAGACCGCAAATATCATTTGATTTGGAGCTTCCATCATATTGTGATGGATGGCTGGTGTCTGTCTCTTATCACGAAGGAAGTGTTTGATCATTATAGCGCCTTACAGGAAGGCAGGGAACCAGAACCGCCATCGGCAGCTCCTTACAGCGACTATTTCGAGTGGCTTGACCGCCAAGATCAGGGAGCGGCAAAGCGGTACTGGAGCGGGTATCTTGAAGGATATAAAGGTGAAACCACGCTTCTTCATAAAATAGCGCAGCATGAACAAAAAGAATACGCTTATGCCAATGTGATCTGCCGATTTGATCACGAACAGACAAAACAATTACAGCAGATCGCAAATCAGCATCAGGTTACGTTAAATACGTTGATCCAAACGTTATGGGGGATTTTGTTACAGAAATACAGCGGGTCCGCAGACGTTGTCTTCGGCAGTGTCGTGTCGGGAAGGCCGGCGGAAATTCCTGATGTGGAACAGATGATCGGCCTGTTCATCAATACCATTCCGGTTCGCATCCGCTGCGATGAGGACAGCACTTTTGCTGATACGATGCAAATGGTTCAACAAAACGCGCTGGCTTCCCAATCGTACGATACCTATCCTTTATACGAAATTCAGGCCCAAACGGAACAAAAGCAAAACTTAATTGATCATATCATGATCTTTGAAAATTATCCGATAGGGCAGCAAGTCGAAGAGGGCCATGATGCTGCGGATTTAAATATCGTGAATTTCCATATAGAAGAACATACCCATTACGATTTTAATGTAGTTGTCATCCCTGGCGAACAACTCACCGTTCATTTTAGTTTTAACCGAAATGAATATGGACAATCAGAAGCAGAGCGGATTCGCGGACATTTTGAACAGCTCATGCAGCAAGTATTGCAGCTGCCGTCTGTCAAAATAGAAGAAATGGAACTTCTGACGCAGCAAGAAAAAGAACAGCTGCACAGCCGTTTTCAGTCTAACGAAATGCATTACCCACGTGAACAAACGATTCATCAGCTGTTCGAGGAACAAGCACTCCGGACGCCGAACCATGAGGCGGTTATATTCGAGGAGCAGCGTATGACATACCTTGAGTTAAATGAACGGGCCAATCAACTAGCACGCACTTTACGAGCTGAAGGCCTACAGGCCGACCAGCTTGTTGCGATCATGGCTGAGCGTTCTCTAGAAATGATGGTCGGGATTTATGCAATCCTGAAAGCGGGAGGCGCTTATGTGCCAATCGACCCGGATTACCCGGAGGAACGCATACGCTACATCCTTGAAGATTCAGGAGCGACCCTGCTGCTGTCACAGCGTCACGTGAAAGAACGGGTTGCTTTTGCAGGAACGGTCATCGATCTCGATGATACTTCCGTTTACGATGATGACGTTTCTAACTTGGAGCCGCTGTCTGGTGCGGGCGATAGGGCATATGTAATCTACACGTCCGGATCGACCGGCAAGCCCAAGGGGGTTATGGTTGAACATCGTCCGGTTATAAACCGGTTGATGTGGATGCAAAAGGCTTATCCGATCGGCAGCGGCGATACGATTTTACAAAAGACAGCGATCACCTTCGACGTCTCGGTATGGGAGCTGTTCTGGTGGGCTTTGACCGGTGCGAAGGTGTGCCTGCTTCCGCTCGGCGGAGAGAAAGACCCTGAAGTGATTTGGAACACAATAGAAGAGCAAAGTATCACGACAATGCATTTCGTCCCGGCGATGCTGCACGCCTTCCTGAAGTTTGCGGAAACACAGACGGCGAGCGGACAGACAAGCAAGCTGCGTACGTTGCGGCAAGTGTTTGCAAGCGGTGAGGCATTAATGCCGGCACATACGGCAAGATTTCATCGCCTTATTACGCCTGTGAACGGCGCCCAACTGATCAACCTGTACGGCCCGACGGAAGCAACGGTCGATGTGTCGTACTTCAACTGCGAAGCGAACCAAGCGTATGCATCGGTACCGATCGGCAAGCCGATCTCGAATATACAGCTGTATATGATGGCACCGGGATCAATGCGTCTACAGCCAGTCGGAGTACCGGGAGAGCTTTGTATCGCAGGCGACGGACTGGCGAGGGGGTACCTGAACCGTCCGGAGCTGACTGCGGAGAAGTTCGCGGATCATCCGTTCGAACCCGGCAAACGGATGTACCGGACGGGCGATCTGGCGAGATGGCTGCCGGACGGTAACATCGAATATTTGGGCCGGATCGATCATCAGGTGAAAATTCGAGGATACAGGATCGAACTCGGCGAGGTGGAAGCTCAGCTCTTAAAGATAGAATCGGTACAGGAAGCAGTAGTCACCGCTCTTGAAGACGGAGCCGGAGAAAAGCAGCTATGCGCATACTTTTCAGCGAACACCGAGCTGATGGTAAGCGAGCTGCGAATAGCGCTGTCGCAGGAACTGCCGGGGTATATGATCCCGTCGTACTTTATCCAACTGGAGCGTTTGCCGTTAACGGCAAACGGAAAAATCGACCGCAAAGCATTGCCAGCACCAGAAGGAGGCGTGCAAACAGGGATCGAATACGTTGCTCCCCGTACAGCGGCGGAAGCGCAGCTGGCGCATATCTGGCAAGAGGTGCTTGGACTTCCGCGTATCGGCGTGAAAGACAATTTCTTCGACATCGGCGGTCACTCGCTGCGGGCAACGACGCTGACAGCGAAACTGCACAAAGAGATGGGGGTCAGCCTGCCGCTGCGGGAAGTGTTCCGATCGCCAACAATTGAAGAAATGGCAGAAACGATTACCGGTATGAAACACACAGCATATACATCTATCCCGACCGTTGAAGCAAAAGAATACTATGCCGTCTCCTCGGCGCAGAAACGGTTGTACATTTTGAATCAGCTGAAAGGCGGTGAGCTGAGCTACAACATGCCGAGTGTCATGAGAGCCGATGGAGCTTTGGATCGGGAACTTGTCGAGAAGGCGATCCGCAAGCTGATTCAGCGCCATGAAACGCTGCGTACCGGCTTTGAACTGATAGACGGAGAACCGGTGCAGCGGATCTATGACGACGTCCCATTTGCAGTGGAATTCACTCAGGCGAAAGAAGAACAGGCGGAAGCCCTTGTTCATGGGTTTGTGCGGGCATTTGACTTGGAGAAAGCGCCGCTGCTGCGGGTAGGACTGATCGAGCTTGCAAAAGACCGCCATTTGCTGCTATTTGACATGCATCATATCATTTCCGATGGCGTATCTATCAAGAATTTGATTGAAGAGTTCGTTTCATTATATGAAGGAAAAGAATTGCCGCCATTGCGGGTTCAGTATAAAGATTATGCGGCGTGGCAGCTGTCGGATATGCAAAGCGAACGGATGAAGAAACAGGAAGCGTACTGGCTGGATGTGTTCAGCGGAGAGGTTCCGGTGCTGGATATGCCAACCGACTACGGAAGACCGGCTGCGCGGAGCTTTGAAGGAGGACAAATCGAGTTTGTCATCGGACCGGAGTTGACGGAACAGCTGAAAGGCTTGGCGCTGAAGAGCGAAAGCACGCTGTACATGGTGCTGCTGGCTGCTTATACGACCATGCTTGCCCAATACAGCGGGCAAGAAGACATCGTAGTAGGCAGCCCGATTGCCGGAAGAACCCATTCGGATTTGGAAAGCTTAATCGGCATGTTCGTGGGCACACTGGCGATACGAACGAATCCGGTCGGGGAAAAAACATTCCGGGAATACGTGCAGGAAGTCAAAGAGCATACATTAAAAGCGTATGAAAACCAGGAGTATCCATTCGACGAACTGGTGGACAAGCTGAATGTGTCCCGGGATTTCAGCCGCCATCCGCTGTTTGACACGATGTTCATATGGCAAAACACAGAACAGGGAGAATTGAGCCTCGATGATGTGCGTTTTACCCCTTATCCGGACAACCATGCGATGGCGAAGTTCGACCTGACGTTCCAAGCGGCAGAAAATGAAGACGGAATTACAGGTATGATCAGTTACGCGGCAGCGCTGTACAAGCAGGAAACTGCGGAACGCATGGCAAAGCACTTTATCCAATTGATCGAGGCGATTGCGAATGATCCGCAGGCGCCGCTTTCATCGCTGGAGATGATCACCGCGCAGGAGAAAGAGCAGATTGTGGAAAGATGGGGTCAACCGGCGATAGACTGCCCAAGGGACAAAACAATTCACCAATTGTTCGAGGAGCAGGCGGAGCGCACGCCGGAACATACGGCCGCAGTTTACGAGAAAAGCCGATTCACATACCGTGAGCTGAATGAGCGGGCCAACCGCCTGGCGCGGATTTTAAGAAGCGAAGGCGTGCAGCCTGACCAGCCTGTGGGTATTCTGGCAGAACGTTCTCTGGAAATGATCGTGGGGATTATGGCGATCCTGAAAGCCGGGGGCGCGTATGTGCCGATGGATCCGGACAGCCCGCAGGAACGCCTCCGCTATATTCTGGAGGATTCAGGAGCAAAGGTTCTGCTGGCACAGCCCCATTTACAAGATCGTGTATCCTTTGCCGGAGAGATTTTACTGCTGAATGACGAACGAATGAACAGCGGGGACGGCTCGAATCTGGTGACGGCAGCCGGACCGGATCACTTGGCGTATGTGATTTACACATCAGGCACAACCGGCAAGCCAAAAGGCACGCTGATTGAGCATCGCCAGGTCCTTCATTTGATGGAGGGGCTCCGCGGACAAGTGTACGGTGCTTATGATTCGGGATTGCGTGTGTCTTTGTTGGCACCGTACTATTTCGACGCATCTGTCAAGCAAATTTTCGCGGCACTGTTAAGGGGACATGCACTGTATATCGTCCCTAAAGCATCAGTATCAGACGGTTATGCCTTGTCAAACTATTATCGCACCCACCGCATTGACGTAACAGACGGAACACCGTCACATTTGCAATTGCTTATCGCTGCAGACAGCCTTCATGGGGTAACGATCCGGCACATGCTTATTGGAGGAGAGGCGCTCCCGCAGGCGACGGTGGCGCAATTGCTTGAATTGTTCGCTTCGAACGGGTCATCAATGCCGCTCATAACCAATGTATACGGTCCGACGGAAACCTGCGTGGATGCATCGGTCTTTCACATCGTACCGGAGACATTGGCATCCGCTGACGACGGCGGTAACGTGCCGATCGGCAAACCGCTGGGCAACAACCGTGTGTATATTGTTGATTCCCATGATCGGATGCTGCCTATAGGTGTAAAAGGTGAGCTGTGCATCGCCGGAGACGGAGTAGGACGGGGGTATCTGAACTTGCCTGAATTAACGGGCGAAAAGTTTGTGGCCGATCCGTTTGTAATCGGAGAGCGGATGTATAAAACAGGCGACCTTGCCCGTTACCTGCCGGATGGAAACATTGAATATGCCGGAAGAAAGGATCATCAGGTTAAAATTCGCGGTTACCGGATCGAACTTGGCGAGGTGGAAGCCGCTCTTCTCAACATCGAGCATGTACAAGAAGCGGTGATCCTGGTCAGAGAAAATGCAGAGGGGCAAAGCGATTTGTATGCCTATTTTACAGGGGAGAAGTCACTGCCGATCAATCAGCTTAAAGAAAAACTCTCCGATCAAATACCAGGCTACATGGTTCCTTCATACTTGATGCAACTGGAGCAAATGCCGTTAACCTCCAATGGAAAAGTGAATCGCAGCGCGTTACCGCTGCCTGAAGCAGGCTTGCAGACCGGGATTGACTATGTTGCTCCAAGGACAAAGCCGGAAGAGCAGCTGGTTCACATCTGGAAAGAAGTATTGAAGGTAGAACAAGTCGGCGTAAAAGATAACTTTTTCGATCTCGGCGGGCATTCGTTACGGGGGATGACGCTCGTTACCAAGATCCATAAGCAATTCGACAAAAGCATTTCATTGAGAGAAGTGTTTCAATACCCGACGGTTGAAGAAATGGCGAGGGTCATTGCAGGCGCGGAAACCAGCGGTCCGGATGAAATCCCTGTTGCAGAAGCCAAAGATATTTATCCTGTATCTTCTGTGCAAAAGATGGTTTACCTGTCTACACAAATTGAAGGCGGAGAACTAAGTTACAACATGCCGGGGATTTTGACATTGGAAGGCAGGATCGACATGAATCGTTTACAATCTGCGTTCCAAAGTCTGATCCAACGCCATGAATCGCTACAAACCGGATTTGAAATGATCCGCGGAGAGCTGGTGCAGGTGATCAAGCCGCAGGCGGATTTCTCTATAGAAAGGTACAAAGCAGCTGATGAAGAGGTCGAGGAGCTGTTCCGCAATTTCGTGCGGCCTTTCGATCTCAGTCAGGCTCCATTGCTTCGGGCCGGACTCATCGAATTAGAACAGGACAGACATGTTTTCATGTTTGACATGCATCATATCGTTTCAGACGGCGCTTCTATGAATATTTTTGTTGAAGAACTGATTCAATTGTATGACGGCAAAGAATTAACCCCGCTCCGGATTCAATACAAAGATTACACTGTATGGCAGCAGCAGGCGGAGCAGAGGGAACGCATCAAGAGCCAGGAGAACTATTGGCTGAATGTATTTCATGAGGAACTCCCGCCATTTGAGCTGCCGAAAGATTTTGCCAGACCGCGAATTCGAAGCTTTGAAGGCAAGCGATACAATTTCGCTCTCGATGAGAACGTGGTCCAGGGGATAAAACAGATGGAAGAATTGACCGGATCGACCGCTTACATGATCTTGCTGTCAGCCTATAACATACTGCTGGCCAAATACAGCGGTCAGGAAGATATCGTCGTCGGTACGCCTATTGCGGGAAGAATGCATGAAGATTTACAGCATATTATCGGGATGTTTGTGAATACGCTGGCCATCCGTACGGCCCCGGCTGGAGAAAAGACTTTTATGGACTATGTAACGGAAACAAAAGAAACGATGCTGAAAGCTTATGAAAATCAAGAATATCCTTTTGAAGAATTAGTTGAGAAACTGGGAGTGAAACGGGACTTAAGCCGGAATCCGCTATTCGATACGATGTTTGTTCTGCAAAATACGGAACAAACGGATATCGAATTGGACTCTCTCGCGGTCAGACCATATGAACAAACAAATACGGCGGCCAAATTTGATTTACAGCTGACCTTCGTGATGAATCCGCACGAGATACGAGGAAGCTTTGAGTACTGCACGAAGCTGTTTAAACAGAAAACCATCGCTACACTGAGCAAGGATTACGCCATGATTCTGTCGGCGATCATAAAAGACCCATCGATTCCTTTAAAAGAAATTCAATTAAGTGAGAAAGTAAACAAAAGTGAACACTTTGCAAGCGAAATCGAATTGAATTTCTAAAAACGGCCGGTACCGGCTGTCCCCGGCATGATGTTTTTACGGGGACAGCGGTCAGCCGGCTAAAACTTACTGGAGGGATATTAATGTCAGAATTTAAGCAACAGGAGTTGTTCTGGAGCAGTATGTTCGATGCGGAAGATCGTCCCAGTGCAATCCCTTCGTTTCAAATGTCGGACTCAACAATAGAGCACGATGCGTCGAGTGCACCCAACCGGATTCACAGTTCATTGAGCTCCGATGTATCCCTGCGCATCATGAAGATGACGAATAAATCGCCAATGGCCGTTTATATGGTTCTCCTGGTCGGAATCGAGTGTCTTTTGTACAAATATACGGGGGAAGAGGGCGTTATTGTAGGCGTTCCGACCTTTGAAGAAGAAACCGATGAAGACCTTCGTTTAGATCAAGTCATGTTAATCAAACAAAACATAAATCCGGACGGCACGTTTAAATCCATATTTAATGAATTCAAGCATACGCTGAACGGAGCCATCTTACATCAGCACGTTCCTTTCGATAAAATGGCCGGTCCATTAAATCTGAACTACGATTCAAATCATTTGCCAATGATCCACACGATCGTATCACTAGATCAGCTTCACCCCATTCGTTTTATAGAAACGGCTGCTGCTGATACGTTATTTCAGTTTTCCATAGAACATGATTCGATTCATTTAAAGTTAACTTATAATGAACAAGCTTATGATCGCCAGTATATGATGCAAGTGATCGAACATGTAAACCGGATTTTTTCGATTTTGTTATTCCAACCCGACCTTATGATCCGCCAGCTTAATATTCTGTCAGACTCAGAGACAAATCAACTCATCGCCTATAATCAAACGGCTGCAGAGTATCCAAGAGAAAAAACGATTCATCAATTTTTGGAGGAACAAGCGGAACGTACCCCTGATCAAACGGCTGTTGTCTACGAGGATAGCCGTCTAACGTACCGGGAATTGAATGAAAGGGCGAATCAACTCGCTCGGACACTGCAATCTGAAGGCGTGCAGCCGGATCAGCCGGTCGGGATTATGGCCGAACGCTCCCTGGATATGATTGTAGGGACCTTCGGGATCTTGAAAGCCGGCGGAGCGTATGTACCAATTGACCCGGGCTATCCGGAGGAACGGGTTCGATACATATTGGAGGATTCGGATACGAAGTTGTTACTCGTGCAGAATCAATCGCAAGAGAGAGTACCTTTTAAGGGAAAAGTGCTGGATATGAAAGATCCGCAAAACTTTTGTGAAGACGGGTCGAATGTAGAGCCGGCTGCTGGTCCGGATCATCTGGCCTATGTTATTTATACATCGGGTTCAACGGGAAAGCCGAAAGGGGTTATGGTTGAGCACCGGTCGGTCATCAATCGGCTGGTGTGGATGCAGGAAAAATACCCTCTCGATGAGCGGGATGCGATTCTGCAAAAAACTGCGATCACCTTTGATGTATCAGTGTGGGAACTGTTCTGGTGGACGATATCAGGTTCCAGATTGGTTCTGCTGCCAAACGGAGGAGAAAAGAATCCCGAGCTGATTTTAGATACAATTGAACAAAAAGGTGTCAGCACAATGCATTTTGTACCGGCGATGCTGCATGCCTTCCTGGAATCCATGGATCAGAAGCCAAGCGGGATGTTGAAACAAAAATTAGCGTCATTAAGACATGTGTTTGCAAGCGGTGAGGCTTTGAAGCCTGTACATGTCGCAGGCTTCAAACGCATCATCACGTCGGTGAGCCAGGCTCGAATCATCAACTTGTACGGACCGACTGAGGCAACAATTGATGTATCATACTTTGATTGCCAGACGGAAGAAACGTATGCATCGATTCCGATAGGCAAACCGATTTCCAATATTCAATTGTATATATTACATGCTGATTTGGAACATATGCAGCCGATCGGTGTGGCGGGAGAACTGTGCATAGCGGGCGATGGGCTTGCAAGGGGCTACTTGAATCGTCCCGAACTGACGGCCGAGAAGTTTGTAAACCATCCGATTGCAGCAGGAGAACGGATATACCGGACGGGAGACTTGGCAAGATGGCTGCCGGACGGCAATATCGAGTATTTGGGCCGGATTGATCACCAGGTGAAAATCCGCGGTTACCGCATTGAAATCGGCGAAGTCGAAGGCGCTTTTTTTCAGCTGCCGGCGATCAAAGAAGCCATCGTTATCGCCCGGGAAATCGATGGGGAAACATCCTTGTGCGCCTATTATACCGCACAACATGCTTTAACTGCAGGCGAGCTCCGTGAAGAGCTGTCCCGGCAGCTTCCATCCTATATGATACCTGCGTATTTCGTTCAGCTGGAAGAGATGCCGCTTACTTTCAACGGGAAAATAGACCGTAAATCCCTTCCTTCTCCAAGAGAGAATCTTTCAGGCATGAACTATGAAGCTCCTCGAACAGAACTGGAAAAAATACTGGCCGCGGTGTGGGAGTCGGTCTTAGGCTTAGAACGGGTCGGAATCTCAGATCATTTCTTCGAATTGGGGGGCGACTCCATTAAGTCGATTCAAGTGTCCTCAAGATTATACCAAGCCGGGTATAAGTTTGAAATCAAACACTTGTTTAAATACCCAACGATCTCCGCGCTTGTTCCATACGTAGAGCCGGTAACCCGAATCGCAGAACAAGGAGAAATTAAAGGCCGGGCGCTGCTGACACCGATTCAGCATTGGTTTTTTGACCAGAAATACCCGGAATTACACCATTATAATCAAGCGGTTATGCTTTATTGGAAAGAGGGACTGGATGAATCAAAGCTTCGGGACGTCATGAAGAAGATCACGGAGCATCACGATGCTTTGCGCATGGTCTATGTTCCGACAGAAGATGGATATGCAGCCCGAAATCGCGGGATCGATGAAGGTGATCTGTTCAGCCTTGAAGTGATCTCATTACGCGAAGAAAACAATGTGTCCCAGACGATAGAAACCATTTCCAATGAGATTCAGCAATCCATTCATTTAGCCGAAGGACCGCTCATGAAACTGGGATTGTTCCGGTGTCAAGAGGGAGATCATTTGCTGATTGCGGTTCATCATCTGGTCATCGACGGCGTATCGTGGAGGATTTTACTTGAGGATATAGCGGCAGCTTATGAGCAGCTTCAAAACGGCGAAGCGATCCGGCTTCCGAAGAAAACGGACTCTTACCTGTTATGGGCTGAACAGTTGAATCGTTATGCAGAAAGTCAGGAATTCAAAGCGGAAAATCAATACTGGTTCAGCCAGAAACATAATCCGCAACTTACATTGCCAAAGGACAATGAACAGGAGACCGGTCTGGCCAAAGACAAGGAAACGGTTATCGTTCAATGGACCGTTGAGGAAACCGAACGTTTATTAAAAAACGCTCACCGGGCTTATTCGACCGATATGAACGATTTATTACTGACCGGTCTGGGAACTGCTATTCATCGTTGGACCGGATATGAAGACATTCTCATTGATCTTGAAGGACACGGCAGAGAGTCTATCATTCCGGATCTCGATATTTCGCGTACGGTGGGATGGTTCACAAGCCTATATCCGGTTTCGCTTCAAATCAAAGCTGATCAGGATATCCCGCAGCGGATTAAAATAGTGAAAGAAAATTTGCGTCAGATCCCCCAAAAAGGAATAGGTTACGGCCTGATCAAATATTTGTCCGATCACCCGAAGGCACATGAATGGACCGGACATCCGGAAATACGTTTCAATTATTTGGGTCAATTTGATCAAGATGTCCGGAACGGCAGGATGGAGGTATCCCCTTACTCAAGCGGGAAAACAGCCAGTGACAATCGTCCCTTGACCTATACACTTGATATCAACGGCATGATTTCAGACGGCCGATTGTCGCTGGCCATCAGCTATTGCGGAAAACAATATCAAAGAGAAACAATGGAAGCCTGTGCCGATCTCTTAAAAAGCAGCCTGCAGCAAGTCATCGCACATTGTGATGCTCAAGATCAAATTCACCTGACGCCAAGCGATATTTCGTTAAAAGGTATAACGATCGGTGAATTAGATCAATTTGTGCAGCAAACGAGTCATCTCGGTGACATTGAAAATATATACCCATTAACCCCGATGCAGAAAGGAATGTTGTTCCACAGCTTGATCGATTCGGCTTCCGAAGCTTACTTTGAACAAGCCGCTTTTGATCTGAAAGGTTTCTTGGATATCGATGCATTCAAGATGAGTTTGGCGCATCTGGCCGAAAAATATGACATTCTTCGGACTCTTTTTTATACAGAATGGAAAGATCAGCCTTTGCAGATTGTATTCCGGCAAAAGCCGATTGAAACGGCCGTTGAAGATATTCGCAGCATGAACAGTCATCAGCGCAGCGAGTTTATTGCCGATTTTGCAAGAAGAGATAAGGCGCGGGGATTCAATCTCACCCGGGATGCTTTAATGCGCGTATCGATCCTGCGGACAGAAGAAGACCAAGCGCGATTGATATGGAGCTTTCATCATATTTTAATGGATGGCTGGTGTTTGCCTCTTGTTACGAAAGAAGTGTTTGAAACCTATTATGCGATACTCGAGCAAAGGCAGCCGAAGCGGGGAGCCGTCACTCCATACAGCCGATATATCGAATGGCTGGATCAACAAGATCACAAGCAGGCGTCAGCCTATTGGCGTAATTACTTGGAAGGTTATGAAGGGCAGACTGTTTTGTTACAAGAACAAACTTCCGACCGGGCGAAAGGATACGAAAAAGGTGAGTATGAGTTTCGTTTGGGAAAGCGGCTCACAGACGAAATCAAACGGGCCGCAAGCCGCCAGCAAGTCACCGTCAATACATGGATACAAACCGCATGGGGCTTATTGCTGCAAAGATACAACGGGAGTCAGGATGTCGTCTTCGGCACGGTCGTATCCGGCAGACCGGCAGAAATTCCGGGAATTGAAACCATGGTCGGTTTATTTATCAATACCATTCCCGTACGTATTCATACGCAGCCTGAAATGACAGCTGCACAAGTATTGAAAATGAACCAGGAGCGGGCACTGGCTTCTCAAAAATATGATACATTTCCGTTGTATGACATTCAGGCTCAAACTGAGCAAAAGCAGCAGTTGATCAATCATATTATGGTATTTGAAAATTACCCGGTTGAGAAACAAATAGAACATATGAAGCAGGATGACAACGCATTAGACATTCTCGATTTTCATATGGAAGAACACACTCATTACGACTTTACTTTTATAGTGATGCCGGATGGAGAAATTGACATTCGTTTTGTATACAATCGCGATGTTTATGACCAAGCAAGTGTCGAACGGATGCAGACGCATTTCATACAAATCATGAAGCAAATGGCGGACGATCAAGAAATTCGCGTTCAAGACCTTGATATCGTAACAGCGGATGAGCGATCGCTCCTGATAGATAAGTTCAACGATACGGCGGCTGAGTATCCGAAGGAAAAGACGATTCATCAATTGTTTGAAGAACAAGCGGAGCGAACGCCGGAGCAAGCGGCGATTGTTTTTGAAGATAAGAAGATAACGTATCGGATAGTAAATGAACGCGCCAATCAGCTGGCCCGAACCTTGGTTGCCAAAGGACTTCAGGCCGAGGAGCTTGTCGGCATTATGGCGGAACGTTCACCGGAGATGGTGATAGGCATCCTTGCTATTTTGAAAGCCGGGGGCGTTTACGTACCGATCGATCCGGATTATCCGAAAGAACGCATCCATTATATGCTTGAGGATTCTAACGTCTCTATCTTATTATTGCAACATCATCTTCTGGAAGGTACCGATTATCAAAGTCAGACTGTCTTCCTTGACGATCCGTCATCATACGGCTCCGAAGCATCTAATCTCAATCTGAACGTGATGCCAAATCAATTAGCCTACATTATTTATACATCAGGAACAACGGGGAATCCGAAAGGCACGCTCATTGAACATAAAAACGTGGTTCGTCTGTTATTTAACAACAAAAATGTTTTTGATTTTAATGCATCGGACACATGGACTTTGTTTCATTCCTTCTGCTTTGATTTTTCAGTATGGGAAATGTACGGAGCGCTGCTGTATGGGGGCAAATTAGTGATTATTCCGAAACAAATAGCAAAAAACCCGGAAAGGTATTTGCAATTGTTAAAATCGGAAGCTGTGACCATTTTAAATCAAACGCCAAGTTATTTCTACCAACTGATGCAGGAAGAGAGAGCAGATCCCGAATCCAATTTAAACATCCGAAAAATCATATTTGGCGGAGAGGCGTTAAATCCATCCTTCTTGAAAGACTGGAAGCTTAAATATCCTTTAACACAATTAATCAATATGTACGGCATCACCGAAACCACCGTTCATGTCACATATAAAGAAATCACGGAACGGGAAATCAACGAGGGCAGAAGCAACATCGGACAACCTATTCCTACTCTGCAAGCGTATATTTTGGACGAATATCAACGTATTCAGGTAATGGGCATACCGGGCGAGCTCTATGTGGCAGGAGAGGGACTGGCCAGAGGATATTTGAACCGCCCGGAATTAACGGCTGAGAAATTTGTTGAACACCCGTTTGCCGCAGGCGAAAAAATGTACAAAACGGGAGATGTCGCCCGGTGGCTGCCGGACGGCAATATCGAGTATTTGGGAAGAATTGATCATCAGGTGAAAATCCGGGGCTACCGGATTGAAATTGGCGAGGTCGAAGCGGCTTTATTGCAATCGGAATCTGTCAAAGAAGCGGTCGTCATCGCAATTGAAGAAGAGGGCTCAAAGCAGCTGTGCGCCTACTTGTCAGGAGACGACTCATTAAATACGGCGCAGCTGAAGCATCATTTACTGAACAAACTGCCCGCTTATATGATACCGGCTTACTTTGTACAAATGGAGAAGATGCCGATAACCGCAAATGGAAAAATCGATCGAAAAGCTTTGCCGGCTCCTGAGGGAAATAGGCTCACCGGAACCGAATACGAAGCGCCCGGAACGTTAATTGAAAAGCAACTGGCCGAAATTTGGAAAAACATTTTAGCTCTCAGTGACCCGGGAATTAAAGATAACTTCTTTGACGTTGGCGGCCATTCGCTCAAAGTATTGCAAGTTATTCATCAAATCAACGACCGTATGGGAATCAAAATGCATTATCAAGCCGTATACGATTTTCCTACCATCGAAACAATGGCACGCGCCATTCAAGCGGCAGTTTTCGAGTCCAAGACGGATAACGTATTCGTCAAGATGAATCAGAACGGTTCAATCCCTGTGTTCTGTTTCCCGCCTTTAATCGGATACGGGCTGGTCTATAATGAAATGGCGAAAAGACTTGACGGCCGCTGCACCGTCTATGCCGCTGATTTCTTAGAAGAGCCGTCTTACGAAAAAGAGATCGTTGACCGGTATGCAGAAAGCATGATAGGCATTCAGGAACAAGGGCCCTTTGTTTTACTTGGTTACTCCTCGGGGTCGAATTTGGCTTTTGAGGTTGCCAAAGCCTTGGAGAAGCGCGGACGCATCGTGTCGGACATTATGATGCTTGATTCTAAAAGAGCCGTTTCGGTGAATTATTTTTCGGAAGAGGAAACCGAAGAGATCATTCATCGGAATCTGGATATCATTCCGGATTATTATAGAGAATTATTAACCATTCCTTCGATTAAGGATAAAATCAGAAGCTATCTCACATATCACAATAAACTGATCAATTCCGGCGCGGTGAACGCCAACATTCATCATTTTCTATGCGGCGAGTTGACCGATAGAGGATGGAAGCAATCAACCGCACAGCATTACCTTGAGTACAAATTAAAAGGAGACCATGTGACGATCTTTGACCCTCACAATATTGAAGAAAATACGGATACAATTCGATCTATTATCAAGAGGATTGAAGAACGGCATCATCACGGACTTGTTCTTGAAGAACAACTGTCAATGGGATCGTTTGCTGGCGACACGAAGTTTGACAAAATGTAAGTGATTCAGGGCAAAATGCCGCTGACTGCAACCGGCGGCATTTTTCATAAAAGAGGGTCAGATATTTGCAACGTTTTCACTCTAAAAATCATTCATTTTACGCATTCTTCATGACCTGTTGTTATCATATTTTTTAAAAACCTAATATGCGGAAACAGGAGGATGTTAAGCTGATGAAAAAGTGCAGCGTATGTTTATTGATTCTTGCTTTATTATTGAGCTGTTTACCTGGGGAATATGCGAATGCGGTAAGCACTCCAATTGCAAAACATGTTGGGAATTCAAATCCGCTTATCGACCATCATCTGGGCGCAGATCCGTTTGCGCTGACCTATAACGGAAGAGTCTACATCTATATGTCAAGCGATGACTATGAATATAATAGCGACGGCACGATTAAGGATAATTCATTTGCCAATTTGAATAAAATATCCGTCATATCTTCAGCGGATATGGTGAACTGGACAGATCACGGAACGATTCCCGCAGCGGGTGCCAATGGGCTGAATGGCGGCCGGGGGATTGCCAAATGGGCAGGAGCATCATGGGCCCCGTCAGCCGCGGTGAAAAAGATCAATGGTAAGGATAAATTTTTCCTTTATTTCGCAAACGGCGGCGGAGGTATCGGGGTTCTCACCGCAGACAGCCCGACCGGCCCATGGACAGATCCGATCGGAAAAGCGCTTGTAACGCCAAATACGCCAGGAATGTCCGGTGTTGTATGGCTTTTTGATCCTGCAGTATTCGTAGATGATGACGGTACCGGTTACCTATATGCCGGCGGAGGCGTTCCGGGCGGTTCAAATCCCGCACAGGGGCAATGGGCCAATCCTAAAACAGCAAGAGTCATGAAATTAGGTCCTGATATGACCAGTGTTGCCGGAAGTGCGTCTACGATTGATGCGCCTTTTATGTTTGAAGATTCGGGAATGCATAAGTATAACGGAAAATATTACTATTCCTATTGTATCAATTTCGGGGGCGCGCACCCGGCCGATAAACCTCCAGGTGAGATCGGCTATATGACCAGCTCAAGTCCTATGGATTCTTTTTCGTATAGAGGGCACTTTCTGAAAAATCCGGGAGCATTTTTCGGAGGCGGCGGGAACAATCACCATGCTGTTTTCAATTTTAAAAACGAGTGGTATGTGGTGTATCATACTCAAACTGTCAGCTCCGCTCTTTACGGGGCCGGCAAAGGTTACCGTTCTCCCCATATTAATAAGCTTGTGCATAATCCAGATGGCTCCCTGCAAGAGGTAGCGGCAAATTTTGCAGGTGTCAAACAGCTATCCAATTTGAATCCATATCACCGCGTAGAAGCGGAAACGTTTGCCTGGAACGGACGGATTTTGACAGAGGCATCCTCAGCACCCGGCGGCCCGGTCAATAATCAACATGTCACAAACATTCATAACGGAGACTGGATTGCTGTTGGAAATGCAGACTTCGGCTCAGGCGGTGCCAGGACGTTTAAAGCAAATGTAGCGTCCGCTCTTGGCGGGAAAATAGAAGTGCGGCTAGACAGTGCAAACGGTAAGCTTGTCGGAACCTTGAATGTCCCTTCCACAGGCGGAACGCAATCTTGGAGAGAAATAGAAACTGCGGTAAGCGGCGCATCCGGTGTTCACAACGTATTCTTTGTATTTACCGGAACTGGTACAGGAAACTTGTTTAATTTTGATTACTGGCAGTTTACACAAAGATAAGCAAAGGGAGACAAAGGTACGTTTTCTAAGTCCATAAACGACATATGAAGGAGAGGAAAAAATGATGTCGAGCGTAAAAAAAACAATTTGTGTATTATTGGTATGTTTCACAATGCTGTCCGTCATGCTCTTAGGACCGGGAGTTACTGAAGTTTCAGCAGCAAGTGATGCAACAGTTAATATATCTGCAGATAGACAAGTGATTCGCGGTTTTGGAGGAATGAACCACCCGGCTTGGATTGGAGACTTGACTGCGGCTCAACGGGAGACCGCTTTTGGCAATGGACAGAATCAGTTAGGTTTTTCGGTCTTAAGAATTCATGTAGATGAAAATAGAAATAATTGGTACAAGGAAGTAGAGACTGCAAAGAGTGCAATCAAACATGGAGCAATCGTTTTTGCTTCCCCTTGGAATCCGCCAAACGATATGGTTGAGACTTTCAATCATAATGGTGACACATCAGCTAAGCGGCTGAGATATGATAAGTACGCCGCATACGCGCAGCATCTTAACGATTTCGTTAATTTCATGAAGAGTAATGGTGTGAATCTGTATGCGATTTCTATGCAAAACGAGCCTGATTACGCTCACGAATGGACATGGTGGACGCCCCAAGAAATCCTGCGTTTCATGAGAGAGAATGCCGGTTCCATTAATGCCCGCGTGATTGCGCCGGAATCATTTCAATACCTGAAAAATATATCGGACCCCATTTTGAACGATCCGCAGGCGCTTAGGAATATGGATATCCTTGGAACCCACCTGTACGGCACTCAGGTCAGTCAGTTTCCTTATCCTCTATTCAAACAAAAAGGAGGAGGGAAAGAGCTATGGATGACGGAGGTATACTATCCGAATAGTGACAACAATTCAGCGGATCGCTGGCCTGAGGCTTTAGGTGTTTCAGAGCATATTCATCATTCAATGGTAGAGGGAGATTTTCAAGCTTATGTGTGGTGGTACATCCGCAGATCATACGGCCCTATGAAAGAAGATGGGATGATCAGCAAACGCGGATACAATATGGCTCATTTCTCAAAATTTGTGCGCCCTGGCTATGTAAGGATTGATGCAACGAAAAATCCTGAACCGAATGTTTACGTGTCAGCCTATAAAGGAGACAATAAGGTCGTGATTGTTGCCATTAATAAAAATAACACAGGGGTCAACCAAAACTTTGTGTTGCAGAATGGAACTGCTTCGCAAGTATCCAGATGGATCACGAGCAGCAGCAGCAATCTTCAACCTGGAACGGATCTCAAAGTAACGGACAATCATTTTTGGGCCCATCTGCCGGCTCAAAGCGTGACAACATTTGTTGTAAAGCGTTAAAGGCATCAGCATCGCAATAAGCCAATTTTCTTACTTGAAAAAGAAAATTGGCTTATTTTCTGTGGGATAGAAGTGTTGATTTTTTTAACGATACACAGACATTGGGTATAATAATGACAATGACTTCAAGGAGTGATCAATATATGTCACGGCTTCACAGCAAAGTATTAATCATAGACGACGAAAAAGAAATTTTGGAACTGATCAAAACCGTATTAATAAGAGAAGGCATTGATCGCGTAGTGACCGCTTCGACTGCCCGTGACGGATTGGCTCAATTTCATCAAGAAAATCCCGATCTGGTGATATTGGATATCATGCTGCCAGACGGTGAAGGCTATGATATCTGCAAGCAAATAAGAGACATTTCACACGTTCCTATTATCTTTTTGTCTGCAAAGGGGGAGGAAACGGATAAAATTGTAGGACTTGCCATCGGCGGGGACGACTACATTACAAAACCCTTCAGCCCTAAGGAAGTTGCATATCGAGTCAAAGCGCAGCTGAGACGGGTCTCTTACTTACAGCCTTCTCAAACCGGAACCATAATAAAAAAAGGGCCATTTGAATTAAACCAACAACAAGCCGAGCTCACCAAAAATGGAGCGGCTATTGAGTTAACACCTAAAGAACTTATGCTTATGACCTATTTTCTGCAGCATCCCAACCGGGTGATCAGTAAAGAAACACTCTATCAAGCTGTATGGGGAGAAGATTTCTTCGGTTCTGACAACACGGTGATGGTTCATATACGCAGGCTCCGTGAGAAAATAGAAAACACCCCATCAAAACCAGACTTTCTCGTCACTGTGAAAGGGTTAGGCTACAAATTTGTTGTAAAGGATGCGTAAGGATGAATTGGCGATTAACAGGCAGATACATGGTATCTGTCATCATAGTGACCATCATTACAGTCTTCATTAATTTATTTATTTTTATGTTTTGGCTCGTTTTCCAGGCGAACACCCAACATGACGAAGAAAGTACACCGGAAACTTTCACAAGATCATTCCGACAATATGTCACGTTATCGAACAATGGTATCACAGTAAACAAAGAGGGCCAAAAAGCTTTAAAAGAGCAGAATGCATGGATTCAAATATTAGATGAAAACGGACGGGATGTTTATCATGATAGAGAACCTAAAGGACTGAAGAAAAAATATACGCCTATTGAAATTGTAAATTTACATAAATATAAGGATGAACAATTATTATCAACCATTTACGCCGGCGGAAAAAAAGTAAACGGCAAGGAGTACAGTTACTTTATAGGGTTTAAAAATCCCTCTCTCGGAAAATATGTCCTCTCATATGATACCAAGGAATTTGTGACGAAGTTCAATGCAGGAACCATCATATTATTATCAATAGATGCATTGATCGCGTTACTCATTGGCTATCTATTCAGCCGGCAGCTCACAAAACCGCTCGGCCGTGTCATTCAAGGAATCCAGCGGTTAGCTAATGGAGATTATACGATCAAAATGAAATCCAAAGGCATTTATAAAGATGTCTTCTATAATGTCAATCATTTATCGGAACAACTATCTTCAAGCAAAAAAGAAAAAGATAAATTAGAGCAAATGCGTGAAGAGTGGATCAGTCATATTTCTCATGACATTAAAACACCATTAGCATCTATTCAAGGCTATGCAGAAATCATCCAAGATCCAAATTACCATCTCACAGCCGAACAGACCAGAGAGTACGCCCATATCATTGAGAGTAAATCCCTCTATATGAAAGATGTGATGGAAGATTTAAATTTAACGACAAGGCTGAAAAACAACGATGTGATGCTACATACAGAACGGGTAAACCTTGTATCGCTGCTGCGGGAAACGTTAATTGATATGTTAAACGATTCTAGATATGCGGATAAGTCCATTGAGCTTCAAACGAACGTGGAAAAGCTGATGCTGAACCTTGATGCGATATTGATTCGGAGAGCGGTCACGAATCTCATTTTAAATTCCCTCGTTCACAATGATCCTGATGTGAAGATCGTTGTACGGCTTGAACAAAAAGAACGGACTCATGTGACAATTAAGGACAACGGCAAAGGGATAGAAGAAGAGGAGCTGGAAAAAGTGTTTGATCGCTATTACAGGGGGACAAATACAGGAACGACGCATGCAGGCTCTGGTCTTGGAATGGCCATAGCAAAGGATATTATCCAAAAGCACGGAGGGGACATCACCATTCACAGCACCGCGGGAGAAGGGACAACGATAGATATACAATTATCATAATGGCTATACAAAAAAAACGGTTCTGCTGATTAATGACAGAACCGTTTTTTCCTATTGTTCCGAAAATACTTTGATTCCTTTGACAATGTTCCAAATGAAAAAATAGATCGCCACAAGGAATGTAACAGCATACGTCGCAAGCAAGAAAGGCCCGGCGTGCCTGATGTCATTCATACCAAGTAAACCTGAAGCGATGATGCCAATTCCAAAAATCAAATAAGGAATCAGATGCGTCCACAAAGATTTTTTCGCATGATATTTCACATCGTCCTGTCCTAAGAAATAGACGATAATCGGAAACAGAAACGGCGCAAAAAATATACTGAAGTAACATAATGAAGACAAAATTTTATTTTCTCTCAAACCTTTTCACCTCTATGATTTATTGAAGGGGGAATTCTTCTGGCTGAATCCCTCACTGAAGTACAATCTTATTGTACAACTCCAACCTTAACCCGTATTAATCCAAACCTTACATCAACCTTACATTAACAAGGACGGGCAAGGGCTCGTCTTCTTACAGCAATCATAAGATTCAATGCCATATTGAGACTCATCACATTCAGCATGTCTGCGTTGGAAATACATTTAATTTTTCGATTCGATTGAAAAATGACGTGTAAAGTCCCGATTCAGCCCGGTTTTCTTTGTTCTATATGTGTCAGGTGTGTCTTATTCAATAGAGATAGAGCAAATTGACAGGCTTTTACACCTCCCAAAAACAAGAAATTAGGTTGATAGACAATCATGAGAAAGATTTTTACAATGAGTTCGAGCTCATAAGAAAGAGCCAAAATGATGCGAAGGAGGAAAAGATCAGATATGAAACGGTCAATTTCTATTTTTATTACGTGTTTATTGATTGCGTTATTGACAATGGGCGGCTTGCTGCCTTCGCCGGCATCAGCAGCAGGAACAAAAACGCCAGTAGCCAAGAATGGTCAGCTTAGCATAAAAGGTACACAACTTGTAAACCGAGATGGCAAAGCGGTACAACTGAAAGGGATCAGTTCACATGGATTGCAATGGTATGGAGATTTCGTCAATAAAGACAGCCTAAAATGGCTGAGAGACGATTGGGGCATAACCGTTTTCCGCGCGGCGATGTATACGGCAGATGGCGGTTATATTGACAACCCGTCCGTGAAAAATAAAGTAAAAGAAGCGGTTGAAGCGGCAAAAGAACTTGGGATATATGTCATCATTGACTGGCATATCTTAAATGACGGCAACCCAAACCAAAATAAAGAGAAGGCAAAAGAATTTTTCAAGGAGATGTCAAGTCTTTACGGAAATACGCCAAACGTCATTTATGAAATTGCAAACGAACCAAACGGTGACGTGAACTGGAAGCGTGATATTAAACCGTATGCGGAAGAAGTGATTTCCGTTATCCGCAAAAATGATCCAGACAACATCATCATTGTCGGAACCGGTACATGGAGCCAGGATGTGAATGATGCTGCCGATGACCAGTTAAAAGATGCAAACGTCATGTACGCGCTTCATTTTTATGCCGGCACACATGGCCAATTTTTACGGGATAAAGCAAACTACGCACTCAGCAAAGGAGCGCCGATTTTCGTGACGGAATGGGGAACAAGCGATGCGTCTGGAAATGGCGGTGTATTTCTTGACCAGTCGCGGGAATGGCTGAATTATCTCGACAGCAAGAACATCAGCTGGGTGAACTGGAATCTTTCTGATAAGCAGGAATCATCTTCGGCTTTAAAGCCGGGAGCATCTAAAACAGGCGGCTGGCCGCTTACAGATTTAACTGCTTCAGGAACATTCGTAAGAGAAAACATTCGCGGCACTAAAGATTCAACGAAAGACGGCCCTGAAACGCCAGCACAAGATAACCCCACACAGGAAAAAGGCGTTTCTGTACAATACAAAGCAGGGGATGGGCGTGTGAACAGCAATCAAATCCGCCCGCAGCTTCACATAAAAAATAACGGCAATGCGACGGTTGATTTAAAAGATGTCACTGCCCGTTACTGGTATAACGCGAAAAACAAAGGCCAAAACGTTGACTGTGACTACGCGCAGATGGGATGCGGCAATCTGACCCACAAATTTGTGACGCTGCATAAACCTAAGCAAGGTGCAGATACCTACCTGGAACTGGGGTTTAAAACAGGAACGCTGTCACCGGGAGCAAGCACAGGGAATATTCAGCTTCGTCTTCACAACGATGACTGGAGCAATTATGCACAAAGCGGCGATTATTCCTTTTTCCAATCAAATACGTTTAAAACAACGAAAAAAATCACATTATATCATCAAGGAAAACTAATTTGGGGAACAGAACCCAATTAGTTAAGCTTTAGGCGGACATCAGCAACGATGTCCGCTTTTGTCATCTTAAACAGCAATACAAGGAGGTTTACGTGGCGGATGAAACTCTGAAACAGTATATGGGCCTGTACAAATATTGTTAGCAATCTCAAGAAAGCCAAGGAGTAGATATGATTCACTGAACATATGATGTAATCGTTTCACAGTTTTGAAAAGCGTTTATAGCGCAATGTATGTATTTCACATCCGCCACTTTTATTACGTAAGGGGGAACAAGAGAATGAAAAAGTATGACGCATTTCCAGAGCCAATTGGCGGCTATACTGTCGGCCGAACCCAGATGGATTTTGAGTACACGGCATCAGATCATACAAAAAGAGAACTGACGGCGTTTGTGTACTATCCGTCTGACAGCAGCGAAGGGAAGACTACATCAACGTACATGTTTCCTGAAGTCTGCGAAATGCTTGATGAGCAGCCGCTTCTCACTGCGTTGAAGGATGCTTACTCTATAGATATCAAGACCCAATGTTACGACGACCTTGCTCTCTCCGGGAAGGAAAAACGCTATCCGGTGTTATTTTATGTTTGCGGCGGGGGCGGTTCTCCAGAATGGGGTACAGTGATCTGTACAGACTTGGCAAGTATGGGATATGTTGTGGTAAGCATCGGCCATCAGAATAGCACGATGTATAAGCGTAAAGATGGGCGCCTGTTTAATGTATCAAAGGATTTTTCGGATGTCATTATAGCGTTTTCTGAAGATCCGGAGATGCTGGCTTTGGCAGGTAAGATGGAGATGCGGCCCGACGATGAAACTGCCATTGAGATGTGCCAAAACGTGCTTACACTGCCGATACTTGACAAGTTAACAGAGTATAGTGAATTACAGGCAGAAGATGTAAGGTATGTAGCCGATTATCTTGTCAAATTGGACTCTGGAGAGCTGAATTCCATCTTTAAGGGCAGATTGTTGCTTGACATCGGCATGGGCATAGTCGGACATTCTTATGGAGGGCCTACGACGGCGATTGTTTGCCGGGACGACGAACGGTTCGCCTGCGGGATTGGCTTGGATAGCGGTGCGTTCGGCCTTCAGGGCAGCGACCTTAAGAAACCCTTTTTGCTGCTGTTTTCTGAACCGAACTATAACATGAATGCGATCATTGGCGCTAACAATAGCATGGATACCTATTATTTCTCTGTTGATCGTGCTGCGCATTTAGATTACTGCGACATCGTGTTTACCAGTGTGAATGAGGAACTTAGAGGCGAACGGGATGCCATGGAGATGCGAAATCTTGTTACAGACTATACGAAGAACTTTTTTGATCATTATATACTGCAGAAGGCTGCAAGTGTGGAAAGTCTGGCATACGATGGCGTGGACTTGATCAAGAAGACCAGCAACAAGTGACATAACCGATTAAAATACTCAAACTGAAAAACCTTTATGACCAATTTAATTTATTAAGGGCGTAGAGGTTTTCCTTACAAAAGGGGATGCTCTTAGAATATGGATCCACTTTTATATTCTCTACATAATTTCTGCTGGAAGAGGCTCATGTCATTTTATCGACATAAGTCTTTTTTTGTCGGAAAAATACAGCATTTAATTGCATAATCAAACTTTTAATTGTATAATCCAATTAAAAGTTTGATTATGGAGGGAAAGCTATTATGAGTAAAAGTAGCTCGTTTAAACTTATTAGTTCTACTTCTTCTAGCCGACCTCAAAATTCAGAGAATAAAAATATAATAGACTATTCAGAGGTGAAAGGAGACCATAAAAGAATTATTGAACATTATTTAATTTCAAAGAAGCTCAGAAACCACTCTCCAACAACAATTAAAGGTACATCAAGTGTACTTAGAAGGTTCTTTGATATAGTCAGAAAACCTTGCTGGGAAATAACAATTAATGATGTAAATGATTATCATAGTGGCTTAATTGATGCAGGTCTTTCTCACTCTACAAGAAGAGGATATATTAACATCATTACCAACTTCTATAACTTTTTTATCGATCATCCAGAGATTCCACAAAGTTCTCTTGAACTACAAGCTGGAAAACAGCTTGAAAGAGCTGATATTAAATATAATGTTAAATTAATACAGCCTGTAGACAAGTGGTTTGTTCAAAAACATGTAACCGATGATATAGCAGTGGAAACTTCAATTCCCTCAAAAGATAATATGCGAAGTTTTTTTAAAACATTACGAAATAGTGCATTGACTTCTGTCAAACCCCTTGTTATTAATAGAGATTATGCAATGTTTAGGTTGATGTACCACACTGGACTTCGATTAAGCGAATTAATGATGCTTGATGTTAGAGATATTAGTTTTGAAAGAGGAACTATACATGTTCGTTACGGAAAGGGCTCTAACGGTTCCGGCAAAAAAGAGAGGTGGGTACCGGGTTCTTTATATAATCTTGAAAGTGTTCTTTCAATTTATTTAAAACAAGTCAGACCACATTTTTTAAATGCAGAAAAAGAGAAAGCCCTCTTTTTATCCGAACATGGAAAACGTATTAGCACAACTACTATCAAAAATAGACTCATAGAAGCTCTCCAAAAGTGTGAACAAGAAAAATTATTCATCCCTCACTTTACATGTCATGATTTTAGAAGATCATTCGCAACACATTTTTACGAAGAAAATCCGACTAAAATAGAAGCCATTAGACACATACTTGGACACTCTCTTCTAGGAACTACACAACGTTATTTAAAACCAAGCAAAGAATTTCTGAAAGAACAGCTTGATGATGTTACTAATGGAAATTTCAATAAATTAATAGGAGATATCAACAATGATTAAATGGCATCTAAGACAAGTCATGGCCGAGAAAGGTATTTGGACAGGTCAAGAGCTTTTAAATGCTCTAGAAAAAAAAGCAGGAATTATAATTTCACATACTGCAGCCATGCAGTTAATAAAGCAAGAACCTAAAGCAATACGCTTCCAAACTCTAGATGCTTTATGCCAAGCATTAGACTGTAACCCTTGGGACCTAATTGAATACAAAGCAAATCAAAAAAGTAAACAAGATAAACAAGTAGCAGGAGAAAATTACGAAGCAATTAGACCTTATGCTAGAAAGGCAAAAATTGATGAGGCACCTAAAAATAACATATATCCAGAAGAGGATTTTTAGGAGGAAAAAAGATGGGCAAATGCTTGAACTGCATTAACTGTGGTAAAAGTTTAAAACGCTATGGTAGACTTTGCAGAACATGTGAAACTGACAAACTCATGACCAAGAAATATATACTATTCAAAGAAAAATTCACATCTTCTACAGATGCAAAACATTCTTTGTTGAATAGGTTTATGTTATACCTAGATTCGGTTTATGGTGACCAAAAGCGTGAAATAGCGACTAGAGTACAATCAATTCACAGTTGTATGGAGGATGAAAAAAAGAAGCTGATATTAAAAAAGAACTGGAATATTAATGACCTTGTGGAACTCGATATTTATAGACAGAATTTATCTGTAGCCAAAAGAACTGCAATTTATCATCTTATAGAATTCTTAAAAAACGAATTTCAATTAAAAGATGATTGGAATGAAACTCTATTGTTAAAAACAGTGGAAGAAATACCTGCAATATTTAGAGAAATCACACACGATTATTTATACTTCTTAAAAGAGAAAAGGGAATTAAAACATTGGACAAGATATCAAATAAGTTTTAATTTAAAATATTTTTTTGAATTTATTCATGATAAAGATGTATCAAGCCTTACACAAATCCAAAGAGCTCATATTATTGAATACTTGACTTACCTAAAAAAGAAAAATTCGCAAAAAACAGTTTATACACGTTCCCGTGAATTAGATTCTTTTTTTAAGTGGGCATACGACAATAAAAAAGTATTCGTCAACCCGCTGAAGAAATTAAATGTGAATTACTTTCATCAGACATCTGAAGCATTAACCACTGAAGAACAAAAAGAACTAATTTCACAGTGGCTACATCCTGATTGCGACCCCTTAGAAGCTTCTATTGGTTTATTAGCAATAGTTTACGCATGTTCACCTCTAGAAATCTCCAACATAAAATTAGAAGATTTAAGTACAAATCAAATAAACTTTTCCAATCGCTATGTTCAAATTGAAATTCCTGTTAAAATCACTACAGTCCTAAACCGATATTTAGAATGGAGAGAATACTTTATTAAAGGAGCCAACAGTGATTATTTATTTGTAACAAGACGTTCATATAAATTAAATAAACCCGTTAGCTCTACATTTATTTTAAACAAACTTCGTCCCTATAACATCAACACAAGAACACTTAGAGCAACTAGATTAATTAATATCGCTCAAACGGGGAATGTCAAAATTCTTGAAGGAATGGGGCTGTCTTATGAAGGAACAAGGCCTTATCTAAAGGCCGCATCACATAAACTTAAATTAGATAATTGAAATATATAATTGGTATATAATTATTCAAATTAAATTATAAATCGGGTATTAGAGAGGGGTTTTAGCTTGTTTATCTCAGATGTGACAGTGCGAAACTTTCGGAATTTCAGCAATGCAACTTTTTCTTTTGCAAGAGGTGTGAACTCTTTAATTGGTGAAAACGGTTCTGGAAAAAGTAATATCTTATATGCTATGAGACTTCTTCTTGATGGTAATCTGCCACAAAGAGCATCAGTACTTACAGAAGACGATTTCAATAGAGATTTAATAGATTGGAGAGGTCACTGGATTATCATTCACCTTACATTTAAAGATATTTCAAAAAATGAATTAGGTTCCTTTATGGCCCATAATATATCATCAGTTGATTCAAAAGATGATAAAGGAACGTACACTTTCTATTTTAGACCAAACTTTAAAATCAGAAATTCATTATATGAGCTTTCAAAAGATCCTGAAAAAAATGAAGATAAGTTTGAAGAACTAAAAACAAAAATAACCATTGATGATTATGAATCCATATTTACATTTCGAGGCGAAGCAAATTTTGCAGATGAAAAGGTTTATGAGAACATTATAGGGAATTTCAGCAAAATTGAATTTCCAGATCCTAAAAATGATGATAAGCGACTGATTGGAGAAACCACGTCTTTTATTACTTCAATGCGCAAAGAGATGGTATGTACATATATTAAAGCTTTGCGAAATGTAGTGAACGATTTGAAAGGCCGAAAAAGCCCCCTTCTAACTCTTTTACGCGGCGAAGCGAAAGAGTTAGAACTCAGTGAAATAAATGAGATGAAAACAAAGATACAAGAATTAAATAATTTAATCGGTACAATGGATGAGATTACAGATTTAAGCACAAGAGTTAGTAAAACTCTTGAAAATACAGTGGGTTTTACATATGCACCATCAGTGGCAATAAAATCAGAATTCCCTGAAGATATAAATAAGATCATGCAATCTTTAACTCTTTGGATTGGGGATGGATTTAATAATAAATTTGATGGAAGGATAGAAGACTTAAGCCTTGGTGGTGCTAATTTAATCTATATGACTTTAAAGTTATTAGAATATGAACTTAAGCAACCCAGAGAAGAGAAAATCGCTCATTTTTTACTTATTGAAGAACCTGAAGCGCATGTGCATAATCATATTCAAAAAACTTTATTTGATAATTATCATTTTGAAAATACACAGGTTTTCGTCACAACACATTCTACTCAAATATCATCTGTCAGCAGAATAAGCTCTATGAACATTCTTTTAAAAAATGATTTAAAAACCCTAGTTTGTCAGCCAAGTAAGGGCTTATTAAAAGATGAATGTAAAAAAATTGAGAGATACTTAGATGCCACCAGAAGTAATCTACTCTTTGCTAAAGGTGTGATTCTTGTAGAAGGGGATGCTGAGTTGATTTTGATACCTACAATGTTTCAAAAAGTATTTGGCTTAAGTTTAGATGAAATTGGTATCAGTATTATTAACATGAGTAGTGCTTTTTTCAAACATATAGCCAACTTATTTCATGATGACAGAATTCACCGTAAATGTGCAATTATCACAGATTTAGACCGTTCAATAAAAAAGCTTCCTAATGATCCTAAAATGGATACACCTCTTCAAAAGAAGTATCGTTCTTCACAAAAAAAGGGATTTCAAAGAAGGGAATTTTTAAACGAATTTTGTTCGAATAACTGTTGGTTAAAGCCATTTTATGCTGAGCATACTTTTGAAATAGATACGTTCAAAGATAATCTAAATTTGATCATTGAAACATTAACAGAGGTTTATAGTCAGAAAATGAAAATTGCAGAAAAAGAAAATAAATTGAAATCGAGTAACTTAGAGGAGGTTTATGAAACAATTTTACAAGTTGCAGAGAAAGAAGGGAAAGGTTGGTATTCATTGATGTTATCGGAAAAAGTAGAATTCGATTTCTATTTTCCACAATATATTCTTGCTGCCATTTCATTTGCTTCTTCTCATCTTGATGAAAGACACTTACAAAAAATGATGTATTATCGTTTAAGTGAAGGGAAAAAGTTCTCTCAACAAGAATTACTAGACCTAGATAAAAAATTTCAATCTGAAAAGGAACGGCTCTCTAAACTATACGATATATATTCCACTCATTTTTCAGATCCAAACGACTCTTTTAATCGTTTGAAGGGTTTGTTAGATGATGAATGATATCCTTAAAGGTCTAAATAATGAACAAAAAAAAGCAGTACTTGCAACAGATAATGCTCTGGTAATTGCTTGCCCAGGAAGTGGGAAAACTAGGGTTTTGACCAGAAAAATTGCTTATGAACTCAATCAAATAACATCCTCTAAACAAATGATTGTAGCATTTACTTTCACAACTAATGCGGCTGAAGAGATATACTCCCGAGTTGAAGAAATGGATTTGTCTACTGAAAATCTTTGGATCGGTACTTTCCATTCTTTTTGTTCTCAATGGATTATTAAACCTTATGGAATGTACCATAATGAATTAAACTTGGGTTTCTCTTATGCTACAGATTACTATCAAAATAAAGTTCTAAAAGAAATCAAAGCAGAAAGTGGATTGAAGTTTTTTGATAACGTGAATACAAAATTTAATCGTGCAGGAGAATACACAAATAAAATTCATAAATTTAACGAAGTAGCCAAGTTATATCATCAAAGATTAAAAGAAGAAAAATTAATTGACTATAACCAAATCATCTACTTTTCTTATCAATTAATAAAGACACACCCTAAGATTTCAATTAATTTATCCAATTTGTTTAAGTATATCCTTGTAGATGAATACCAAGATACTCAGGATTTACAATACGGAATAATTGGTGAGATTATTAAAAATTCACATGGAAAAAGCAAGCTCTTTATGGTCGGTGATCCTGAACAAAATATATACTCCAGCATAGGAGGAATAGCAAAAACTAAAGATGAAATTCAAAAAGATCTTGGTGATAACAAATTAGTGGAAGTAAAACTCAATGGAAATTATCGATCTACACAGAGAATAGTGGACTTTTGCAAATCATTTCAGTTAGAACAAAGAGAAGTTGTCTCATTAGCAGTATTAAAAAATTCACGTGGAATAATAACTTTTGATGATAAGATACATTCTAATGAGGTTACAGATGAAATTGCTAATCTTGTAAGGTCTTATATTACTAAGGGACATGCCCCTAACGAAATTTGTATCGCAGCACCTCAGTGGTTTATGTTAAATCAAGGTGTAAGAAAATTAAAACAAGCTTTACCTGATATAGCTTTTGCTGCACCTGATTTAACACCACTTCCTAAACAAACGGATAATTTTTATTCGAAGCTCTCTAGGATCTTATGTACACCATCGTCACCTAAAATGTACCTGCATAGACTAAGATGGTCAAAAGAAATTGTTGAACAATTAAATGAAACTTGTAACTCTTCTTGGCCAAATAACAAATCGTCTTGCATTAAACTTTTAAACTTAATGAAGAGATGTAAGTCACACCAGTCAAACATAAGAGAATACTTAGAGCAATCTTTTGAAATGATCATGGTGGAATTAAATCTAGATTTCTATACATATCCTGATTTAGCATTAATGTATCAACTCTTTTTTGAACAATTAGATGAGAAACTGAAAATCCCAGAATATCCACAAGATATAAATTCAATATTGAATTTGCATGAGCCAAAAACAGGAATCGCGATTAAATCTTTTCATGGTGTAAAAGGTGAGGAGTATGAGACAGTAATAGCATTTGGTTTACTTGAAGGATATATTCCACATTGGAATGAGATAAGTGATAGAACCGTATCAAAAAGACTTCTATACGTTTTATGCTCAAGAGCAAAAAAAAATTTACACCTTTTTTCAGAAACAAACAGATGTACTGGTAAGGGTTATCCTTATAAAACGAATAGGGAATTAAAAAATGTAGAATTTGAATATGATTAAAATGAAAAAGGCGATAAGCACTGAACCATGTAAAATTAATTCAAATATGCAAATAATCATGACAAATATTTTTCAATCATAATTGATTTATACTGGAGGAGTTACATGAGAATTGAATTACCCACACTAAACCAAAAGTTATTTATTAGTGGAAAGTATGAAGACATGGCATACATTGGAGTCTCAAATCCTATAAAGCATATGGACTTAATAGCTGAAGGTTATAAGCTAGCTGCTGATAATTTAGTTGAAAACTGCCTTGAAAATCCAAGTATGCTTAAATCTAAAGACAGTCAAATTTATCCCATAATTTTTCTATATCGTCACTATCTTGAGCTCCGTTTAAAACAGATTCATCTAGTCTACAATAAAAAATCAGATCCAAAGAAGCTGAACCATAGCTTAATAGAAAACTGGGAGAAAGCAAAACCAGTTATTGAGAAGGTTTTTAATAAAGAAGAAAAAGTAGATGAAGTAATCCAAGCTACGGAGAATTATATCAAGGAGTTTGCTGAAAAAGATGACAATTCATACGTTTTCAGATATTCATTTGAAAAGATGAAGAAAAACCAAACTAAACTTAAGAGTTATTATACTTCAGAGCTCAGAATCGACTTAAAACACCTTAAAGATCGAATGAATGAATTAGAAGTGCTTTTCTATGGTTCAATTGCAATTTTAGAAAACCATGAAGAGTTATCTTATTAGCTGCAATAATATAATAAGGAATCAACTGCAAGTTTATTTGGCTGGCTCACATACTTAGGAGGATTCCACTGAAAATCGAAGTTCAAGAAGAAGGTTTGTTAGAAATCCAACAAATACTTATTATTGCCTTTCGTTTTGTAAAAGGTGGTCCAAGTCCAAAACCTGAAGATGATTTGTATAAATCAGTTCAAAGTATAGATCGTATGATAAAGACAAAAGATTAAAATTAGTCATTAAATGAAATTCCAGAAAAAATCAGCTGTAATTCGCATGCTGATTTTTTCTTACACATTATGAATTAATGGAGGACTGAAGAACATGGTTATAAAACAAGAAACAGCTCAAGTAATAGCAAATTTTCAATACAACCAAAACTTAAACTCGGGCTCTTTTAGTTTACATAATATATATTCTAGGAAGTTGAATAGTGAATAAAAAATTTTGTCTCATTATCCTAAGTATACTTAGATATTGAGACAAAATGAGAAAAATAGGACTTATTACGATTTATCTTCGCTATATACTATGAATAAGACTTCTTCATTCATATACGTAACAAACTCCGCCTTCTGTAGTTACACACTCAAAATCTTCCCAATAATATTTTCCTTCACTGTCTCTAAAGAAAATTCTAACAGTATCATTACCAAGCCATCTGTATTCTTCAACCTTATCATCAAATTGTTTGTTTCGAATTGGTATTAAATTTCCTGGTTTAGTTGCAGCATCAGCTGCTTGTGCGCCAGATAATAGCAAGGCCCCCACCAGTGCTGTAGCTCCTGCTATCTTTTTGAGTTTACTTGTCAACATTTTTATTGCCCCCTTTTGATTTGTTGCCTGCTGCTTACTCACTTAGCAGGCAATCTGATTTTATCACCTTGCAAGAGGGAAATTTGTCATATTTTGTAGATGAGAGTATTATTTTTGGAAAAAACACAAAATTATGGCGATTCTTTTCCATTCTTGAATTCTGAAACTTTTCGAAGGGCTTCTGATAGCGATCCTTTTTGCAAATATGCTTACATAAAAAAACCGGCGTGTTGGCCGGTCCTTTCTTCTAGAACAACATGTACCCTTATTGATACTTCGTGAGGAAGCATTAAAGCCTTTATTAAGCCTCGTAATTTCTGCTGTTTGAACCTAAATTCCTAAAGAGTAAAGAAGAAAGCAGAGCTAGTACAAAATAAACAACTACAAATCCGCCCCAGAAGATTACTGCTTGATCAAAAGGTAAACTAAACATTCTAAAAATTATTCTGTGTACCCCCCCGGTAATAATGACCAGGATGCTTGCTGATAACGCAAAAGTAATGTGTTTCAATTTAAACCTCTCCTTATGAAAGATTAATAACTCTGTCAGACCCATTGGCGATTTCTTGATCGTGAGTAACACAAATAATCGTTTTCCCCATACCTTTTAACTGATGAAATAAAGACAAAATAATGCTTTTGTTATATTCGTCTAAGTTTCCTGTCGGTTCATCAGCCAGGATAATATCACAAGGCTTCAAAATAATTCTTGCGATGGCCACACGCTGCTGCTCTCCGCCACTCAGCTGATAGACCTTTTTCTTTAAAAAGCTTTTATCAAGGCCGACCATTTCTAATGCTTCTGTCAACTTTTCTTTCTTGAAATCTTTTGCATATGCCGTAGAAAGCAGTAAGTTTGTTAATACTGTTTCGTTGTCCATAAGCACGTAATTTTGAAAGATATACCCTAAGTTTTCTCTCCTTAGTTTCATCACCTCTGTAGGTTTAGGGTTTCGAAAGCCTAAAATTTCAACATCCCCTGAGTGTGGAGTATCAAGAAGACCTATGATATTTAGCAGGGTAGTCTTCCCTGAACCGCTCTTACCAACAATTGAAACAAATTCATTTTCTTTTATCTGAAGAGAGAAATTCGAAAGAACAGATTTTTCATCAAACGTCTTTGATATGTTGTTGAGTGTAATCATATTCTATCTCCTTTTAAGATCTTATTCATGTTTTTCCTGTTTAAATAGACACTCAGAAAATAAAGAATAAGCAGCTCGATTACAATAAACAGCGCGATGAAAATTGTTAATTCGAAGATTTTGTAATAAATACTGCATCCTAAACCTATAAGGCAATTGGTTAAAAGGGAAAAGATGATTAAATTTTTATTTCTAGCCCAATATGAATATCCAAAAAGCTCTTTAAGGTACAGCCGATATGCATTTGCGCTGTAATACGACCAAATATAAGCGACAAGAAAGGCTGCGGACAGGATAACCGTTATTGTTAGGCCAATTAAATTCTGTAAGAATTGATTCTGAATTCTTGCTATATTGTCGCTTAACTCTTGATAAACAGAAATTGATGAATCAATTAGATCTCTGGTATTGGTCTTCTCCAAATAAGGAACTATGCGATCATCCGCCATGCCTTTTGAAGAATCTGAAAAGAATAAACATGAGGTTGAGTAAGCACCTATAACAGATGGATCAACGTTATCTGTGAAAACAGCAGCTATTGGATCAACAATGTTATTCTTATTGCCGGCATCACCAAGTTGACTATTAAAGGTGAAATACTCCTGCCTATTTTTAGTATAAATGATGTTGATTTTCAATTCATCTTTTTTAAGTGTGTTTAGAGGTTGCTTAATCTCCTTGTTATACATATTATCTAATTCAACTTTGTCAAAGAAAAACTGATCCCTGTATGCAGCTATTATTTTTTCTTTATATTTTTCATACTTTTGTGGAACAAGCAGGTTCAATGTATTTGAATCAACCCTTAATTGCTTTTGGCTTATGGCTTCCCCATTAGCACCGATAATGGAATTCACCTTTAAATAATTAGGGCTGATTGTAATACTTCGTCCAGAAGGGGAATAAATTTCATTTTTCTTTGTCGTATTTAAGGTATAAAAATAAACAGGTTTTTTCCCGTCTTTTCTTAGTAAACCATAGTTTTGTGCATCAATGACAAACGCATTTTTATGCTTCTCTAATTGATGATACAACGCGCGAACTCTAACATTTTTCTCCCTGTCTAATTTTAAATCACTATAGTCTATCCCGGTATTTGCAAAGCTTGTCTTATAAGTGTTTTGTGTCTTTTTCCAGTACGATTGATTATCAAGCTGCTGTTTGAGATCGAATACGTTAGAAAGTGAAAACGCAACAATATTAAAAAGCAATATCGTGACAACAATTTTAAAGCCTACAGATAACCATTGGAATTTTTTAATCGGTGTGCTGCCTTTGATCGAACCACTAATGTCGCTGTTGTTATACAAGACGAGAGTAACAATGATGGTGTATACCATCATGATAAGCGCACCAATCACCGCGTTCCTAATGTAAATTCTAAGATATGCAGCCAGCCAGTCATTTAAACTGAAAGGAAAGGTTAGCAAAGCCACAATAATTGCACCGCAAAATATGATTATAATTAGAGGCTTCAAAAACATTGCTGGGTAAGAAAGCAGTGTTTTAACCTTGGAATACCCCCATAACTTTTGCAGCAGAAGCCGTTTGCGATTTTTAATTACAAAATAAAGGACACCAATAAACAAAATCAGCATAGAAAGCAACACCAGCATAAGCAAAGTTTTGTTAAACATAAAAGCAGTATTCTCAGTGATGTCCTCATAACTTACTTCACCATAGTCAGCAAAAAGGTTTTGTGCTTTCTCCAATACCTTGTCATCGTTAGATGAAATATAAAATTTGCTTCCTATGCCTATATTCTTTATTTGATTGAAGTCAAAATATCTGATTTCCCATGTTGACAGCGGAAAAGAAATGCTGCCGATCATCTTCTGCTCTGAATGGCCTCTTAGAAAATTTGACACAAGTTTATTGCCGTTATGTATTGATGGTTCATTTTCAGGGCTTGTAGAATAGATGTTTAAGCTCTTTTCATCCAAGAAATTGTATTGAGAAATGTTCACTTTGTTTTCTTTGGAGAAGGCGACCAATCTCTTTACAAAGTCCTCACTTTTAAATTCTGAAGTATAATCGATTATCAATGCTTCTTTATTGGAGAATAAAGTGTAATAGATTTGTTTGTTAAGAGTGTAATGATAGCTTGACATATTCATTGAGAGCAAAACCAGAATGAACAATATGTAGATTGTTTTCTTCATTGGACAGCCTCCATAAAAAGAAATCCGGTGCTGTCTTGTATTCAAGTTTGACCACACCGGAAGGAAAATTAAAAAATCACTTTGCTATCGTTTTCTTTATTTTGTATCCCAAAAAGCCTTGTTTCCAAAAAGGGTTTGATACACGGCAGCGTAGGTATACCCTTCGTCTTTTTTCTTCCATTCGGTTACCCGCGGAAGCATGAGTGATCCGATAATGCACAGTTAAAAATTTCAGTCCGAACAGCCACATATGATGAACGGCCTTCAGGCTGGTTTCGCTCTGGGCTGAAATAAGAAATGTCTCTGCCAGCGGAAGATGACACGTCCCCCATTTCGTCTGCAGATAAATCCCTTCATCACCCGCTCCGCTTTTTCGCCGTCTGCTTGTCAAAATAAGATTCTGCTTACGCGCATAAGGCTTTAAAATGCCCGTCATTTGACCGTACGGCAGCGGAAGAGAGATATTCATGTATCCTTCCCCTTTTGCCCTGTACGCTGAATACAGCGCAGTAAAAACGGTTTCCTGCTTTTCATTTGTTCTGATCCACGCACGGACATTTTTTCTGCCGTCTTTGTCAGAGTCAACTCCTATAATATCACTGTGCATGATATACCAATCCGGATTCATGGACAGGTGAATCTGCCCCGCTCTTCTGCTGAACGGCTCGTACACGCGCGCGAACGGACGAAACCATCCGCTCCACGTCACTTTTGCCATGATGTCATAATCAATTGTCTCTTCATAAAAGGAAATAACGGCCGGCGCCAGTTTTTCAGTTGAAAAGTCTTCAGAATGCAGTTCTCTCATCTGATCCAGAAGGCCGGTATAATGGATGTCATTTGCTGCATGAATATCAGTCAAAAAGTCTTTGCCTATCGTTCTCTTCCCGTAAATACGGCTGAACGTTCTTTCGCTGCCCTCATCAAACAATCTCGGATTTTCTAACCTCCACCCCGCCAAAGCCGGCAGGATAACGCCGAATGCATTGACGGCCCCGTGAATCCAAATCATCTGGCTGATCGTGAACGTTGCCTCCTCGCGGTAGACACCGTACGAATATATCAAAGATAAAGCAATTGTGATCATTAACACAGCCGAAGAACTCTTGATCAAGACCCTGCCTGTTTTCGTAACAAACGGCGCCGTAAAGACGAGATATGCATTTACATACAGACCCGCCAGATACAGAGCGACAGCAATCACATCAAGTGTCTTTGAAAATGTTATCCCCAAGGCAATAAGGATCGGCGAAATCAAAATAATGACCGTGCTCCATCTGTAAAGAACCCGTTTCTCCCGTATGATCCTGCCGAGCAATCCGTTAAAGATCGGAATGAGAAAAGCGGAATAGTGAAAGTGCACCGCCGTCAGCAGAACGATAAGCGGGCCGAAATTCATGACGGGAATCTCAAGGACATATGCGAAGAACCAGAATCCGCCCCCGGCCAAATAAATGAAACCCGCCATAACAGACATCTCTTCAGTTCTGTGAATATTTGTTTTCATCAGCCGCCAGACAGCATACAGTGCCAGCCCAAGCGTATAAATGAGCCACACAACGGCAAAAAAACTGAAGTCTGTGACAAGCGCAAGCACCGCACATAAAGCGGCAACAGGATAACTCCGTAATAACACATTCTCTAAGGTCTTTGACGGCCGAAAAGCAAAATCGAATACAGCGGGAACGAAAAAAAGTACGGAAAATAAAACAAACGTCTCAGCAGCTGATATATGCGGAGCTTCAGCCGCCGCAAATCCCAAAAAGCAAATCACGCTTACCATGAGATGACGCTTCAGCATGTTTCCCCCTCTGTTTCACGGAAAGTCCCCCGGTAAGAGAAAAGCGTGCCGAGTATCCGGTTTTTCACATGAACCTTTATGCTGAAGCAATTCATTTCCTCATCATAAGCCTCATAAACGGTTGAACTGCCGCACAGCCATGCCGGAAGCGGGATTTTCTTTCCGACTATCAGGAGCCACTGCCTTCCGGATGTAATAACAAGCCCTCCGTCTGAAGACGCTTCTAAATGCAGTTCAGACAGTAGGATGCGGGGTTTGCCGAAGTAATCAAGAATTCTGTTTTCCCGCTCATCATATTCCATGACGGCATCAAAAAAACGCGTTTTGCTTTTAAAGAAAAAGGTACGATTCCATTCCACGCCATTTTGCCTGTTTTTGTTTTCGATAGTGAAAGGGATATCGTTTCCCCTCTCTGAGAAAAAACATCTGAAAAAAACACCTGTCTTTAAAAGCATTCTGACAAGAAAAGAACCTCCCTTTATTTCTGACATAACTCCTTCTCCGCAAAACGTGCGTGATCCGTCAAATCTGTACCGTTTCTGCAGCATCGGGTGCAGTGATTGATAATGAGTAATCGCTTTTTCATACATTGAATCCGTCATTTCACTTCTCTCTTTCGTTTTGTATGCCAGGCGCTCGGCAGCTTGGGCTTAAGAATCATTGCGGCTATCGTAAGCACTCCTAATGAGATCACGAATCCGCCGCCCGAATATAGCAGTGCCGTTACACAAAAGAAGACTGACTGCCCGGTGTGAATCAGCCACTTTCTCCGCATGGGAAGCAGCCATAATACCCCTAACCCTGTCTCCAGCGCTCCCCTCACGATCTCTGCATCGGCACAGCCATCATGAAAGCCTTGAAAAAACCAATACAGACTGAATACGAGACACATAAAGACATAGACAAACCCGAAACGGACTGATATCTTCGGATGTCTGTTTTGTTCTATCCAAAGCCGCAACGCATCAAAGCTCCATGCGGTAGCCCAGCTTAGCAGAGGACGAAATAAAAACCGGTCTATCCAACTTCCCGGCAGACCGCGGGCCGTTTCATATTGATATTGAGTCAAAAATGCGGTTTGTCCGTTATCCCGCTCTATATACTTCCAGTAGCCACTGCCTTCTTTTATAAGTGACAGCGGATGATCAGAGGCAAAAGCGAGCGAAGACACTCTTTCTGACGAGCGAGGCCTTATGTCACCTATTGATTCGCCCGTGCCGGATACCTTCAGCCCAAAACCGATTCGTGTTTCATATAGAAATCTCTGCGGTTCATCTGGCAGCCTATGAAGATATGTAATGTCAGAAAACCGCAGATCCCATTCCTTATGAAGATGCGGGTTTTGCGTATATTCCCAAAGCGTTTCTATATCAGATGCAATATTGATTTCGACATATATCGGCTTCTGTTTCATGCCCCCTCCTCTTCCCTTCTTTTGTAAACAATTCCTATATTATCATAGGAACAGATCAAGCGGCAGAACAAAAAGGCCATCCCGTTATCTGCAGGACAGCCTCAGTGGCTTTGATAACTTATGAATAAGGTATCGTGTCTTTTTTATCTTCAGAAGCGGTTTGAATGATAATCGGGCGCACGAATCGGATTACCGCAGCCGAGGCCAAAACGGCTAATCCGCCTGCAAGCAAAAACGCCCCGGAGAATGATCCGCTTTTGTCCGCGATAAAGCCGGTTAAAGCAGGCCCGATAATACCGGCCGTGTTTGCAAGAAAATGCATAAAGCCGCCGACTGATCCGACATTCCTTTGATCAACCACATCATGAATCACCGCCCAATAGATAGAGCCCGTTATATATAAAAAGAAGACTGATAAAGCAACGAGAATAACGGCACTTACGGTAGTGGTAACAAGTCCGGCAAATCCGATCAGTACAGCGGAAGCGAACAGACAAGTGACAAGAATGACTTTCCGTGAGAACAAAACCCCTTTTCCGGCGGTTTTTTTGAATACATAATCAGAAATCATTCCGCCTGCCGCCAAACCGATAAATCCAAGAATCCAGGGAATAACAGTCACCACGCTCATAAATTCAACACTTAAACCGCGTTCTTTCACCAGATAGCTCGGAAACCATGTTAAGAAGAAAAATAAGATGTAATTGTAGGCGAAAAAGGCAAAAGCCGTGAAGAGAACCGTTTTTTGTTTCAAATAAAAGGTCATCGGGATATGCTGCTCATGCGACTGAATCTCCGCTTTTATTGCCGGGGCGTCTTCCGTCTGCGCCGGCCGTTCTTTGACAAATTTAAACCAGATGACCGCCCAGACTAAACCGATGATCATGATCAGGACAAAGGAAACCTTCCAGCTGAACGCCACAGCAATCATCCCGACAATCGGGCCGGAGATCGCTCCGCCGAGCGGCGTTCCGCTGTTTGTCAGGCCGATGACCGTGGCGCGCTGAGACGGAGGAAACCAATTGTTGACCATTTTGCTTATGGCAGCCGACAGCGGCCCCTCTCCCATACCGAATAAAATACGGATAATCAAAAGACTTACAAATCCGAAAGCAAGCGCAACCGCTCCGCTGAAAAGAGACCAAACGATCATCGCCGTACACAATGTCAATTTAGCCCCGTACCGGTCAGATGCAACACCGCCGAGAAAGTTAAACACAGCGTATCCGACAGAAAAACTGCTGAAAATCAGCCCCATTTGGGTTGCAGACAATGTGAGATCCTGCTGTATGAACGGCGCTGCAATAGACAGCGCTGAGCGGTCTAAATAGTTAATCACCCCGGCTGAAAATAAAAGAAGAATAATAGGGAATCTATCTTTTGAGAACATAAAAAAATCCCCCTCTCATTTCGCAATATTCAGACATTTAAATTGCCGGAGTAAACCGGTTTATGCAATGAAACCGGTTATCCGGATTGCCTTGCGAGCAGCGCCGGTTTATAGCGGTGAATCCGTTTTTCACCGCCATCTTTTTCTTGTATCTGACGAAGAAGAAGGCTTCCCGCTTTTCGCGCCATTTCTGCCGCAGGCTGGACGATCGTCGTAATCGGAGGAGTAAAAAAACCAGCAAAAGGAACTTCATCAATTCCGATGACGGCTGCCTTATCCGGAATTGCCATATCATGCTCCTTCATATACTTCAGCACCTCAACAAGAACGATATCGTTTGCCGCCAATATCGCTTTCGGAGGCTCCTCAAGTGAGAACAACTCTGACAAAACATTGGAAATATCAGCTGCATCGGCTGTTTTGATATATTCGTCCCGCACCATCATTCCGTGGCGGTCAAGCGCCTTCTTATACCCTTCAATCCTTTCTACCCTCGGACTGATTTCCCGAATAATAGACGTCGTAATAATTGCGATTCTCTTAATGCCGCTTTCGATAAACCGGTCAACGGCAAGACCGGCTGCATGATGATTATCAAGCATCACTGTCGGAATTCCGAGTTCTTCAATGGTTCTGTCCATAAACACGACCGGAAACGTATCGCGTTTCATCTTTTCATATAAAGAGAGATTTTCACCCGTCGGAAAAATAATAATTCCGTCCACCTGCTTAGCCCGCAGCATTTCAATATATTTCTTTTCTTTTTCCGGTTCATCATCCGCATTGCAGACAATAATATGAAATCCTTGTTCATGAAAATAGTCTTCCACCGCCCTGATGACCTGAGTGGAAAAAGTGTGAAGAATATTAGCCACCACCACACCTACCGTAAATGTTGATTTCTGTTTTAAGCTGCGGGCGACGAAATTCGGCTGATAGTTCAGCTCTTGAATGGCCGCTTCTATTTTTTGTTTCGTTTTCTCGCTCATATAGTCATAGCGCTGATTTAAAAATTGAGATACGGTGCTTTTAGATACGTTTGCATATTTCGCCACATCAGAAATTGTAATGGTTTTCATAGACTCATCCCCGTCTGTCTTCATTTTTCACTAGTATAAGTCAGAAGTAAATGGTTTACAATCTGACAGGGACATGGATTCTGTCACACTCCGGAATAAGCCATAAAACCTCCGTCGACGGGAACGGTGACCCCGGTGACAAAGCCCGAGCATGAATCATCCGAAAGCCACAGGAGCGTTCCCAGAAGGTCTTCCGGTTTCCCGAAACGTTTCATCGGTGTATGTGCCATAATCTTATTGGATCGGTCTGTCAGACTTCCATCTTCCTGTAATAACAACCCACGGTTTTGCGCTGTCAAAAAGAAACCCGGAGCGATGGCATTCACCCGCAGCCCTTTTTTTGCGAAATGAACAGCCATCCACATCGTAAAATTCTGAATCGCCGCCTTGGCCGCGCTGTAGGCGGGCACCTTTGTCATCGGTGTATACGCACTCATAGAAGAAATATTAATAATCGCGGGACATTCCGCCTTCAAAAGGTCTTTTCCAAACACTTGCGATGCCAGAAATGCACCGGTAAAGTTGGTTGAAAATACGCTGGAAAACCCCGTTTCGTCCATATCAAAAAATGATGTGCCCTGCTCATCCTCTTCATACGTCTCGCTGGCAGTGATCGCATCAGGGTGGTTTCCCCCGGCTCCGTTAATTAAAAGATTGACAGAACCGAACCGGCTGATAATCTCGTCTTTTGCCTTTTCGAGCGAATCACGGGCTGAAACATCAGCCGGTACAGAAACCGCGGTTCCTCCAGCGTCAGCAATCTCGCCCGCCGCACGCTCTGCTTTATCAGCATTCCGGCTGACGATCGCAATTTTCATCCCCTGCCGTGAAAGCTCCTTTGCCATTGCTGAACAGAGAACACCGCTCCCGCCTGTTATGACAGCGGTTCTTCCTGATAAACGTTCATGAATCGGTCTCATCTCTTCACCCCTTTCTCATGAGACGAGAACGCATCCCACAGCCCGTTCAAGTACATAATTCCTAAAGCACGATCATATAAACCATAACCCGGCCGGCATTGTTCGCCCCAGATATGACGGCCGTGATCAGGCCGTACATATCCTTTATAGTCTTGGCCGTGCAATTCTTTTACAACACCGGTAATATCAATGGACCCATCACTGGTAAGATGCGAAGTTTCCGTAAAATCACCGTTATCGCAGATTTTCACATTTCGTATATGGGCAAACGGCGCAGCTCCCGCATAGTGTTTGGTGATCTTCACCATATCATTGGCGGGATCCGCTCCCATCGAACCCGTGCACAACGTAATACAGTTGGCGGGTGAATCTGAAATCTCTTGCAGCTTTTCATAACTTTTCTCATCGGTGATAATACGGGGCAGGCCAAAAATTGACCAGGGCGGATCATCCGGATGAATGGCCATTTGAATGCCGTGTTCCTCCGCTACAGGAAGGATTTCATGTAAAAAGAATTCTAGATTGGCCCAAAGCTGTTTTTCATCAACCGTTTGATAGGCCTCAAACAGTTCCTTGATCCGGGCCATTTTCTCCGGCTCCCACCCGGGAAGCGTCAAATCAGAAGATTCTTCAACCGTGCGGATCAGTTCCTCCGGAGGGAGACTTTCCACTTTCGCTTTTTCAAAAAACAGTGCGGTTGACCCATCCTCCAGCGCGCGGAACATATCGGTACGCGTCCAGTCAAATATCGGCATGAAATTGTAACAGATGACTTTCACGCCGAATTCGGACAGATTGCGAATGGTCTGTTTATAGTGCTCAATATATTGTCCGCGTTCTTCATGACCGAGTTTAATGGCTTCATGAACATTCACGCTTTCCACGACCTCTGCATGAAACCCATAGGATTGAATGAATCTGACTTCCGCTTCAATGTCCTCCTTTTCCCATACATCGCCCGCGGGCTTCTGGTGAAGAGCCCAGACGATGCCTTTGACCCCGGGAATTTGTCTGACATGTTCAAGAGTCACCGTATCATTACCTTGGCCGTACCAGCGAAACGTGATATTCATGTTACACCCCCGTATATTCGTTTTTTCGGCAGACGTATTCTTTGCTGAGGGATACGGCAGCTTCATAGCCGCCCTTTTGATATGCTTTTGTCAAGTCGCTTCCCACACCGACCGCGACCGCTCCGGCAGAGAGCCAGTCATTCATGCTGTTTAATGAGATACCCCCGGTCGGCATAATGCGGACATTCGGCAGAGGGCCGTTGACCGACTTGATAAATGAAGGGTCAAACGAATTAGCGGGGAACAGCTTTACCACATCACATCCGGCTTCGAGCGCCAAAGCCATATCAGACACGCTCATGCATCCCGGAAGATACGGTACGCTGTACTGGTTGCATAGAGATGCTATCTCTTTTACAAAATGAGAGCTGACGATAAATGAGGCGCCTGATAAAATGGCGTGTCTCGCCGTTTCTGTATCCATTACAGAACCGGCTCCAAGAAGAATATCTTGATGCCGGAGTTCCTTAAAGACATCTTCCACTTCAGGAGTTGTGTATGTAAGCTCAATGGCGCTGATACCTCCTGAAATGGCCGCTTTTGAAACATCAAGCGCCTCTTGGCTGTTTTGTCCCCTTATGACAGCCACCACTTGTGCATGCAGAAGTTTTTCGTAAATGGCGTACTTAGGCAGCATTCTCGCTCCTCCTTTAATCAAACGTAATGATTGCTTTTCCCACCTTGCCCGGATGCTGTTCGATCAACTGAAATGCTTGATGGACGTCATCTGCTGAAAATGTATGTGTAATAAGACCGCCGTGCGTTAAGAGGCCTTTATTCAGTAAGTCTGTAATGTACGGAAACTGGTTCGTCTGCAATCTTGAACCGGTTATCGTGACTTCCTTTTTTGTGATCGGAAGCTGAGAAATGCCGGCAGTCCTCTCATCAAAACCAAGCACAACCACATGACCGGCCGGAGACACCGCGTCAATGGACGTTTCAAACGTTGAGGGGAGACAGACGGCATCAATGACGACATTGGCGCCTTCTTTTTTTGTCCATTCGTTCACCCGCAAAACGGGATCTTCTTTTTGCGCGTTGACGGTAACGTCCGCACCGTTTTTTTCAGCGAATGCCAAGCGTTCATCATTCAAGTCAGTTATCATGACGGAAGCGCCTTTGAACTTTGCCATTTTTAATATGCAGATTCCGATCGGTCCCGCCCCCTGAATCAAAACGGTATCTTCCTTCTCGACACGGCCTCTCCAAACGGCCTGGGCGCCGATCGTATATGGTTCTGCCATGACCGCTTCCTCCCAGGGCAGATCGGGGGAAACGGCATGCAGCTGCTTTTCCGGAACCACGATATATTCCCGCATCCCGCCATCTTCATGAACGCCGAACACCGAAAGCGCTTTGCAGACGTTCGGACGTCCTTTCCGGCAGGCATAGCATGTTCCGCAATAAGATATCGGTTCAACCACTACGCGGTCACCCGGCTTGAAACGCCGAACATGAGAACCGGTATTTGCGACTTCCCCTGTAACTTCATGTCCGATTACTCTCGGCAGGGACGCTAACGGATTTGTCCCATGATAAATATGCAAATCTGATCCGCAAATTCCGACCCGCTTCACCTTGACAAGAACATCATCCGCGTGGACAACAGACGGTTTCTCACATTCCGTCACCACCAGATCAAATGCTTTCCGTACTAGAACCGCTTTCATTTTCTCACCCGCTTTTTAAGTTGTGCTTGCTACCGTTCAATCACAGTCTCTTTGTTTACAAATGACAGAACCTCTTCTAGATAGGGAAGCCCTTCATTGTCACCTGAAACTGTGGTGACGAGCGCACCGACCGCATTGGCAAACTCCAGACGTTTTTCCGGTTCAAAACCATGCAGATAACTGTACAGGTAGCCGGCATTAAAGCCGTCACCCGCTCCTACCGTGTCAACAGGCGCAACCGGGAAAGCCTCTTTGTGAATCCACTTATGATCATGATACAGCGCAGAACCTGCTTCACCGTCTTTTATGACAAGCTGACTGATTGAATAGGTCTCTGCAAACCGGGCTAATGCTTCATTTTCCCCTATACCTGTCAGCTGTTTCATTTCGTCCCGGCCCGCCAGAAGAATATCAGTATGCGGAAAGATTTGATGAAATGCCGCACGCGCCTCCTCGATCGTCCACAGCTTCAGCCTGATATTCGGATCAAAAGATACGGGAATCCCCCTTGCTTTGGCGATGGAAAGCACCCTTTCAGCAATTTCAAGATTTTTCTTATCAAGTGCGAGGAACACACCGGTAAGATGAACGATGTGAATGCCGGCAAACATATTCTCTGTTATATCTTCCGGTGCAAGAGTCAGAATTGGTGAATTGAAACGATAATAAAACGTCTTGCCTGAACCGTCATTTCTGATCTCTTTGACATTTAAAGATGTAGGAAAGCCTTCAACATAGGAGACGTCAGTCACATCAATTCCTTCTCCTTTGGCAAACTGATAAATCACTCTGCCGAACTCATCCTTCCCCAGTCTGCTGACCCACTTTGAGTGCAGATTCAATCTGGCGCATGCAATCGCAAAATTCAGTTCAGCTCCTCCTGCTTTTCGTTCAAAATGGGTAACAAAACGCAAAGGTCCTGTGCTTGCGGGATTTAAGGTGATCATCGCATCACCGATCGTAAAAATACCATAATCAGAAGCCACATCAATACTCCCTTCTTTGAAGACTAAATCGGTTTGGTAAACCGGTTTAGTTAAACTTTATATGAAAGCCCTTACATACACAAGAGAAAAATACAACAAATTCAAAAAAATCTGTTTTTAGTAAAAATAACCCGATTTTTCACATAAAAAAAACCCCTCACAACAAAATGTAAGGGGTTTTTTGAAAATTGTATGCATGTTTCCTCAGTTAGCAGTCTTACGTTCGGGGCTTGTACCTTCTTCTTCCGCCCATGTTTCAATATGCTTGAGCTCCGGGGTATTCTCGGCTTTGAATACGGGATCAAGACCTTTTTTGCGCTGAGCGGCATAATCCTTATAGATCTTGTAGGCTACATTACTCAACAGTAAGATTGCCACTAAGTTAATGAGAGCCAAGAGTCCCATAAACAAGTTTGCCATGTCCCAGACGATCTGGAAGTCAGCCAAACATCCGTATACCACCATCACTACAACGAATACGCGGTAAATATTAAGCCATGTTTTGCTTGTTTTAATAAATTCAATATTCGTTTCACCATAGTAATAGTTGCCGACGACAGAGCTGAATGCGAATAAAAACATCGCAATCGCAATAAATGTCGGCGCCCATCCGCCGAGGTGGTGCTGCAGTGCGGCTTGTGTCACTTGGATGCCGTCGCCTTTAGGCGTAAAGCTGTACAATAAAATGATAAAGGCAGTCGATGTACAAACAATAAATGTATCAAAAAACACGCCGAGCGTCTGAATTAATCCCTGCTTAGCCGGATGAGACACATGTGCAGCCGCTGCGGCATTCGGCGCGCTTCCCATACCCGCTTCGTTTGAAAACAGGCCGCGCTGCGCACCGATAATAATGATGCTTCCTAAGCTTCCGCCGACGATCTGTTCAAGACCGAACGCATTTTTCACAATCGTCATAAGCAATTCAGGTACCGCGGTAATATTCACAATTACAACATACAGCGCGATCAGAATATACATACCCGCCATGACCGGAACGATTAATTGCGAAACGGATACAACACGTTTCAGACCACCGAATATAATGAAAGCCGTTAATACAGCTAAAATGATTGCGATAACTGTTTTATTCACATGGAATGCTTCGTCAAACGCCACAGAAATCGTATTTGACTGCACGGCGTTAAAGATAAGTCCGAAAGAAACGGTAATCAATACGGCGAATAAAATACCGAGCCAGCGGGCGCCCAGTCCCTTAGCCATGTAATATGCCGGACCGCCGCGGAATTCGTCACCGGAACGCACTTTATACAGCTGCGCCAAGGTGCTTTCCACAAAGCTGGAAGCCATACCGACAATCGCTACGATCCACATCCAAAATACTGCGCCGGGACCGCCTGTTGCAATCGCCAGCGCGACGCCGGTCAAGTTTCCGGTTCCGACACGAGAAGCGGCTGAGATAAAGAATGCCTGCATTGAAGACACTCCTTTATTCCCTTGCGGCTTCTCCCCGACGATTCTGAACATTTCAATAAAGTATTGGAATTGAATAAAGCGAAAACGGAACGTAAAGTACAATCCGATCCCGACTAAAATATAAACAAGATACTTCCAAATAAAATCATTTGGAACATTTATGATTTCACTGATGAAAGCCTCCATGTTTAACCTCCCTTTTACATATCTTTTACTGTCATTTTTGCTGCATATGTTAGATCTTTTAACACAACGAGTATTATTATATCACAACAACAGTGGTTGAGAAGTTTTTTTAAGAAAATGTTTCGGTTTCTACATCACGTATTTTGCTGTCATGCCCCGTTTTTTATCTTACTGCCCGAAAAATGTTGTCACGTCATAAGAAATGCGTGCATATCATAACAAATAGGTCTTTAAGAAAAAAGAGATGAAAAGATGAATGGAATGGTATATACTTAACCAGGATAATAATTTTTTAAATTTAATAAATATGTTTACTTTACATTTAAATTAGGGTATTATAATAAAAATATTCAGACTTATGAAGGGGGGAGAACATTTGAAAAAAATCTTGTTTTTGAAAGCTTCTATTTTATTTTTAGCGATTGCAAGCTTTCATTTGCTCTCTATTCCCCATGCGTTTGATACTGCTCATCATTTTAAAGCGGTAGCCGACCAGCAGGAAATGCACGAAATGAAGGCCGGCCAAAATGCTGATGATGAGAAAAAATCGCTGACGGGCTCATATATCTTGACGGCGCTTTTTGCCGCTTCTGTCTCACTGATCGTGATATCAGACAGGAGACGCCCCGCTTCCCGGAGAAGACAGCGAAAGAAAAGCTTTTTAATCGCTAAATTTTATCAGTCCTCGTATTTCGATGAGCTTCATGTTCAACATCGCCTATCTATGTAACATAAAATGAGGAGGTTGTTAAACATGTTGTTTATCTTACGAATGGTGATTTTAGGGTTATTTTCATTCACTGCATTGAATTTATTTGTATGGCAGGGAATCGAAGTCGTTCACGCTATCACTGACTTATTCGGCAGCCATGAAAGCTAAATAGTAAAACCTCCGCTCAATGAGCGGAGGTTTTTTTATTTTATTTTTACTCTTAAACATCAGACGCGGGGATACGCCATACATCTGTTACCGGCCCTGTCTCATCTTCATCGGTAAAGAAGGAACCGTTGCTGTATCGGTCATTCGCCCGCAAGGACTTCACGGCGATTTCGATTCTCTCGCCTTTTTCTGTTTCCGCAGCGATCATGTCGGCTAAAGCGCACGCGAATACGCCGACTGCGCGATGCGGGTTCTTTTTAAGCTCACGCAGCATGATGACACCGCGCTTCGCCCTGGATGTTTTTTCGAATTCAGATAGGTTCATCCGCTTGATTGCTCCCCGCTGTGTGACAAGGACAAGCGAATCTGTCTCATGCATGATTTGTCCTGATACAACGGTATCACCCTCTTTTACATTTATACCCTTTACGCCGGCCGCACGGGCACCGACTACATTTACTTCATCTTCACCGAACCATAAACCATACCCGAGGCGGGTGGCGATAAACAGCTGGCTGCCGCCGTCTGTGACATGAACATCAATCAGCTCGTCGTCCCCTTTAAGGTTAAGGGCAACAAGCGCTTTCGAGTAACGCTGCGCTTTGTAATGCGTCATTTCAGTTCTTTTCACCATGCCGTTTTTCGTCATAAACAATAAATATGAAGATGGATCAAATTCTTTTACCGGTATAGCTTTCACGATGGTTTCATCACGGTCAATCGTGATGATGTTCGTTACGTGCTGCCCCATGTCTTTCCACCTGATATCGGGAAGCTGGTGAACCGGACAATAAACATAGCTTCCCTTATTGGTAAAGAGCAGGAGAACATCCGTTGTATTCATTTCAAATTGGTGAATCAGCCTGTCAGTATCCTTCATACCGAAATCCTGGCCGTTAGAAGCGGCAAATGACCGCTGGCTTGTTCGTTTTACATAGCCGTCTTTTGTGACTGTCACATATACGTCCTCAGAGGCAACCATGACTTCAAGATTGATTTTAATTTCCTCAATCTTTTCTTCAATGACAGACCGTCTGCTGTCAGCATAGGTCTTTTTCAATTTTTTCAGGCTGCTTGTAATGACTTTTAACAGCTTTTTATCATGACTTAAAATGGCTTCGAGCTCCTGAATTTTCTTGCTGAGCTCTTCCGCTTCCTCTTTTAGCGCCGTAATATCCGTGTTTGTCAGACGATACAGCTGCAAGGATACGATCGCTTCGGCCTGCGGCTCCGTAAATGCGAATTTAGACATTACGTTTTGTTTCGCATCTTTCTTGTCGCTGCTTGCCCGGATGACGGCTATGACCTCATCTAACACAGACAGTGCCTTCATCAGGCCTTCAACGATGTGGTGCCGCTCTTTTGCTTTTTGCAATTCAAAGACGGAGCGGTTTGTCACCACTTCCTTCTGATGGGAAATATACGCATCCAGGATGGCCGTAAGACTCATCAGCATCGGCCGGCGGTTATGTATGGCGACCATATTAAAGTTATATGTTGTCTGCAGATCAGTGTTTTTATATAAGAAATTCAAAATGCCTTTTGCATCGGCTTCTTTCTTTAACTCAACGACCACCCGAAGCCCCGTGCGATCAGTTTCATCCCGGACTTCAGAAATGCCTTCGACTTTTTTGTCTATGCGGTATTCGTCCATTTTCTTTACGAGATTGGCTTTATTTACTTCAAACGGAATTTCTGTAATGACGATCTGCTCCCGTCCGCCTCTTACGGATTCCACTTCAGCCTTGCCGCGGATAATAATTTTGCCTTTCCCGGTTTCATAAGCCTTCCGAATGCCGTCGACTCCTTGAATAATGCCTCCTGTCGGAAAGTCAGGCCCTTTAATCACCTGCATCAAGTCATCGACGGTGCAATCCGGAGATTCAATCCGTTTAATGACGGCATCAATGACCTCACCCAGATGATGAGGGGGAATATCAGTCGCATAGCCCGCTGAAATCCCGGTTGATCCGTTGACAAGCAAGTTAGGGAACATGGCGGGCAAAACAACCGGTTCTTTACTAGTGTCATCAAAGTTCGGAACGAATTCAACCGTATTTTTATCAATGTCACGCAAAAGCTCTGATGCGATAGAAGATAATCTCGCTTCCGTATAACGCATGGCAGCCGGCGGATCACCGTCAATGCTTCCATTGTTGCCGTGCATCTCAATCAGCACATTCCGCACTTTCCAATCCTGGCTCATCCGCACCATCGCTTCATAAACGGAACTGTCACCGTGCGGATGATAATTACCGATAACATTTCCGACCGTTTTTGCCGCTTTACGGAAATTTTTATCGAATGTATTTCCGTCTGCGTGCATGGCGTATAAAATTCTCCGCTGCACCGGCTTTAAACCGTCACGAGCGTCGGGCAGCGCCCTGTCTTGAATAATGTATTTACTGTAGCGTCCGAAACGGTCGCCGATTACTTCTTCTAACGGTAAATCATGAAATAATTCTGGCTGTGCCACTATTAAACCTCCTCAGCGACCGACAAGTTTTCATTTTCTAAAATATTGCTTTCCTCATCTAATCCGAAGGCAACATTTTTTTCAATCCATTTTCTTCTCGGTTCTACTTTGTCTCCCATTAATGTCGTTACACGGCGCTCTACCCGTGCCGCATCGTCGATCTTGACTCTGACGAGCGTTCGCGATTCGGGATTCATCGTCGTTTCCCAGAGCTGGTCTGCGTTCATTTCTCCCAGACCTTTATAGCGCTGGATGGTATACCCTTTGCCGACTTTCTTTAAAACGCCGTCCATTTCTTCGTCGGACCAAGCATATTCAATAATCTCTTTCTTACCGCTTCCTTTGCTCACTTTGTAAAGAGGCGGAAGGGCGATGAAGACTTTTCCGTGCTCGATTAAAGGTTTCATATAGCGGTAGAAAAATGTTAACAGCAAGACTTGAATGTGCGCGCCGTCGGTATCCGCGTCCGTCATGATGATGATCTTGTCATAATTGATGTCGTCTATCTCAAAATCTGCGCCGACACCGCCTCCGATCGCATGAATAATCGTATTGATTTCTTCATTTTTGAAGATGTCTGCAAGCTTTGCTTTCTCTGTGTTGATGACCTTTCCGCGAAGGGGCAGCACGGCTTGGAATTTCCGGTCTCTTCCCTGTTTTGCAGAACCTCCCGCAGAGTCTCCCTCCACAAGATACAATTCATTCTTCGCCGGATTTCTGGAACCGGCCGGTGTGAGTTTTCCGCTCAGCGTCGCTTCTGATTTTTTGCGTTTTTTGCCGCTTCTCGCTTCTTCTCTCGCTTTACGGGCCGCTTCACGGGCCTGGCTTGCTTTAATCGCTTTTTTGACAAGCAGGGTTGCTGTATCGCGGTTTTCTTCCAGGAAATAAGCAAGATTCTCGGAAATGACGGCATCCGCGGCGGATCTCGCCTCACTTGTGCCAAGCTTCCCTTTCGTCTGGCCTTCAAATTGCAGCAGTTCCTCCGGGATACGCACGGAAATGATTGCGGACAAACCTTCCCTGATATCGGCGCCTTCAAGGTTCTTGTCTTTCTCTTTTAAAAGGGCGACCTTTCGCGCATACTCGTTAAACGCTCTTGTCATTGCCGTTTTGGCTCCTGATTCGTGGGTGCCGCCGTCCTTTGTTCTGACGTTATTAACGAATGACAGCATATTTTCTGAATACCCGTCATTAAACTGAAAAGCGAAATCGACTTCAATGTCATGATGCTCGCCTTCAAAGGAAACCACTTCGCATAAAGCGTCTTTTTCCTCGTTTAGATAAGCGACAAATGCTTCAATTCCGTTCTCATAATAAAATACTTCTTTTACGCCGTTCCGTTCATCAATTAATTCTATTTTCAAACCTTTTAACAAGAAAGCCGATTCGCGCAGACGTTCTGACAGCGTGTCAAAATTATAAACCGTTGCGCTGAACATTGACGGATCAGGTTTAAAATGGGTAAGCGTTCCCGTTTTTTTGGTCGTTCCGATTTTTTCAAGTGAAGTCACGGGCTTGCCGCCGTTTTCAAACCGCTGTTTATACACATATCCGTCACGCTCAATAGTAACCGTCAGCCACTCTGATAATGCGTTTACGACAGATGCGCCGACACCATGCAGACCGCCGCTTGTTTTATAGCCGCCCTGTCCGAATTTCCCCCCGGCATGCAGCACGGTGAAAATAACTTCCGGCGTCGGCTTTCCGAGCTTATGCATCCCGGTCGGCATTCCGCGTCCTCTGTCCTGTACAGAGATGCTGTTGTCCTTATGTATCGTTACGATAATATGATCTCCGTAGCCGGCAAGAACTTCATCGACGGAATTGTCGACGATCTCATATACCAGATGGTGCAGGCCGCGTGCGTCCGTCGAACCGATGTACATTCCCGGTCGTTTTCTGACGGCTTCCAGGCCTTCAAGCACCTGTATGGCATCTTCGTTGTAATCAAATTGCTGTTTTCTAGCCAAACGTACAAACCCCTTTCAAAAAACCTGCTCTTAATCATTCTCTTTTTTAACTGTTTTCATGTCTTTGTTTTTCAGTATGCGCAAGCTTCGGTCCAATTCTCCTCGGACTCACAATTATAACCAATATGCTTGATTTCGCAACATATTTAAGCGAATGGCTCGTTTTTTAGGCCGCAAGACATACATTCGAACGGCTTTTCATCTTTCTGGTGCCCTTTTCAGCGAATAAGAACATGAGTTCGCTTTCTATTATATAGCTTTATGCCGGCCATCGCAAACAGACTGTAAACCCCTGTATAAAGGGGTTTCTAAAAAAGCTGTTCATGCTTTATTGTATCTGTTTCATCATCATACGCAAAGAGTATTCTTTCAATAAAAAAGCAAAAACCCCTGATTCGCCAAGGATTTTTGCCTTTTTTGTTCCTATTTTATAACAGCGCGGGCGACTTTTATACATAAATCCATAACAGCCGTCCGTCCTTTGTCTGTAATCATGCGATACGCTTCTTCATTTGCAAGGCCCTGCTGCGCCCAAAAAACGGGAGCGTCCGTCTGTAAAAATTCTTCAGCGACACCGGGAAGCTGCTCAGAGCGTCTGAACACATTCACGATATCAATCGGTCCCTCCACGTCTTTTAATGAAGCGACGGCTTTAACGCCAAGCGCCTCATCAATCGTTGGATTGACGGGAATAATTTCATACCCTTCATCCTGCATCGCTTTGGAAACCATGTAAGAAGTCCGGTCGGGACGGTCTGACAGCCCGACGACTGCGATCCGTTTGCTCCGATCCAGAATTTCTTTAATCTCTGATTTTGAAGGATTTTGCATCTTTACCATCTCCTTTTGATATATTGTACATGACCGCTTCGCCGGAATCAAAAAAAGCGCTTTGTCAGCTTAATTCTCAAAAAACTTGTCATCAGACGGTAACAACTCGTGTTAAAATAGAGTGAAGGGACATTGAAAAGGAGAAATGTAGATGTTGATTGCTTTATTGATTATTTTGGCCTATGTAATAGGCAGCATCCCGTCAGGTTTAATCGTAGGCAAACTTGCGAAAGGGATCGATATTAGAGAACACGGAAGCGGCAATTTGGGCGCTACAAATGCTTTTCGCACGCTTGGCGTTAAAGCGGGATCTGTTGTCATCGCAGCCGATATTTTAAAAGGCACCTTGGCCGCGGCGCTCCCATATTTACTGCACGTCCCCATTCATCCTCTTCTCGCAGGGGTGGCAGCAGTAATCGGCCATGTATTCCCCGTGTTCGCAAAGTTTAAGGGAGGCAAAGCCGTAGCCACATCAGGGGGCGTCCTGCTGTTTTATGCTCCGCTGTTATTCGTTACGATGGTTGCAGTATTTTTCGTATTTTTATTCCTTACGAAATTTGTTTCTCTGTCTTCAATGTTAACAGGGATTTATACGATTATTTACTGTCTGTTTGTAAAAGACCCTTATTTATTAGTCGTAGTGACGCTCTTGACCGCGTTTGTTATCTACAGACACAGGGCAAACATCAAACGGATTATAAACAAAACAGAACCGAAGATCAAATGGTTTTGATGAAACTTCAATTTTGACATCAAAATGCCATATGCGTTTATAATAGAGATAATTTCTTTATATGAGAAACAAAAAGGGAGTGTTCCGGATGAACATGAAAGTAACGAAAGGCGCGCTGGATTGGTACAAAGAAGAGCTCGATCTGGAAACAGGCGACCATGTCCGTTTCTTTGTCCGTTACGGGGGATGCAGCAACGTTCAGAAAGGCTTTTCTCTCGGCATTTTAAAAGACCGGCCGATGAACATCGGCACCAGCACGGAAGTTGAAGGCATTACCTTTTTTATTGAAGAAAGCGACTTATGGTACTTTGATAATCACGATTTGTCAGTCACATATTCAGATCAGGCAGAAGAGCCGGTATTTGATTACGTGTAAGAAAAAAAGAACGCAGCGGATGCGTTCTTTTTTTACAGCCTGAACCTTTTGAGATGATCAGTCAGACGTTCTTTTTCTAATATGCTTCTTTGCGTTTCACCGAGCAGGTCAAAGTGGGGAAATTCATTTTTATGGTGAATCCACTCCGGCTTCAGCCCGTACTCCGCTCCCCATCTGATCAGTTTATTGAGGTCGCTTGAACCGGCCTTCGTCACGGTCTTAGCCTCCGGAAAACGGTCATCCAGCCAGTAATGCGTTAAAAAAGCGATTTTCCCTTCCGATACATCCCGCTTCCATCTTTCCAGTTCCTTACGCGTAATTCCAAATGCCATAACTGCAGCCGCTCCTTATTTTTTTGCCTTTTCGTAAGCGGCATGCCAATCAGGAAAAGCCTTGCGAAACTGAATCGGTTTGAAGCTCTCTTTATCAACGCATATATGAGAGGATGTCGCTTTGATGGCAAGTTCTTGATCCGGATTATAGATGTGGTAGCCGTAAACGGTTTTAAATCCGTTATATTCTTCAATCCAAGTATGTACGACAGCCGTTTCTCCGTAGCGGAGCGGCTTTTTATAAGAAATGCTGATATCCAATACAGGGGACAGCACTCCTCTATCTTCCATATCCTTGTAAAGGAATCCGAGTTCCTTAATCAGCGCCGTTCTGCCGACCTCCATCCAGACTAAGTAATTGGCATGATAGACGATACCCATTTGATCTGTTTCCGCATAACGCACTTCTATTTCTTTTTTTGACACATGCAACGTTCTCTGCTCCCTTATTATCAGATTAGCCCCATTTTATCACAACGAGCCGGAAAGAGAAAAAAACCAGGTTTCCCTGGTTTTTATTATGATTGATAGCCGTTTTCTCTTGCAGCCGATTCATCCTGGATTTCACTGCGGAACGATTCAATGCTTTCATTGCGTCTGGCATTCTTCTCTTGAATGCGCTGTTTTTCCTCATCTGTCGCAAATTCCATTGATTCTTTGGCTTCTTCTATATTTTCAATGGTATTCTGCACCATATCCTGCAGCTTTTCAACGTTATCGGAACGGTCATCCGGATTCGGTTTTTGATAATTGTTTGTCATAATGTCTGCTCTCCTTTGATATGATGTTATTCGCCTTTCGTCTGCATGACAATCGGATGTCCGTTTGACTTGTCATGAAACTTTTCCCCTTTGTTGCGTTTATATTTAACGGGTTTTGTCCCTAAGTGGCTCGGAGCGTATTGCGGCTGGCCGTCTTTCTTGTTTATGCCCATGTTCATCCCTCCTTAAGAGTATATTTTGCAAAAGGAGGTGCAAACATGACTGCAAATTAAAGGTTATTTTTGTTTGAACCGCTGCTCCAGCTTTTCTTCAAGCTGATTCAAATATTCCGTATTGGTCATCAGCTCACGTTTATTTTCCATAACCAATTCATGAAAAGAACGTTTTCGCATTTTTTTCAATCTTCTCACCTCCGTGTTTTCATTCATTTTTTCCAATTTTTCAAAACCTAAGCCCTTCACAATAAAAAAACTGAACCTCTATTTGAGATCCAGTTTTTCTTTCATTTCTTTTTTTGTCATCGTGCCTACGCGAATATGCTGAATGGTTCCTTTTTCGTCTAATATGTATGTTGTCGGATAAGAAAGCACGTTGAAATCTCCGTTAATTCCGCTTTTGTCAATCAGAATAGGAAAGGTCAGCTGATAATGATCAGCAAATGATTTCACAGCCTGTATATTTTTTTCAGAGGATGTAAAATTAACGGCTGCTACCGCAATATCAGGATATTCTTTCTGCAGCTCCTGCATATCGGGCATTTCCATTCGGCACGGCTTGCACCACGTCGCCCAGAAATTGAGGAGCACTTTTTTTCCTTTATAATCAGAAAGGGAGATACTTTTTCCTGACAATGTATCAAGTGTAAAGTCAGGGGCTTTCATCCCTTCTTCTGTCCCTTCTTTCGGACTTTTTTGTCCAGAATAAATGTTCCAGCCCGCATACACTAACAACCCGATAAGTAACATTCCGCCCAGCCATTTCGCAAGCATCTCAAGGCCTCCCGCATAAAAAGAGAGAAAGCAGACTGCTTTCCCTCCTTTGTTCATTCTGCTACTGTTTCATTTTATCGCGAAGCACCATTTGTAAAATGCCGCCGTGGCGATAGTAATCAATTTCCACTTCACTGTCAAAACGGACAACAACTTCAAATGTTTTTACCGTACCGTCTTCACTGATTGCTCTGACAGTCAGCAAGTCGCGCGGACGTACAGATTCATCAACATCCACCTCGATGACTTCCTTACCGGTTAAGCCGAGTGTATCCGCGTTTTCACCCTGTTTGAACTGAAGCGGCAGCACACCCATGAAGACGAGATTGCTTCTGTGAATTCTTTCAAAGCTTTCGGCAATGACTGTTCTGATGCCGAGCAGGTTTGTTCCTTTTGCAGCCCAGTCACGTGAAGAGCCCATTCCGTAATCTTTTCCGGCCAGGACGACAAGACCCGTTTTATCTTCTTTATACTGCATGCAGGCATCATAAATAGATGTCACTTTCCCGGTAGGCCAATGTGTTGTGTATCCGCCTTCTGTACCAGGTGCGATTTGGTTTTTAATGCGGATATTGGCGAATGTTCCTCTCATCATGACTTCATGGTTTCCGCGGCGTGAGCCGTAAGAGTTAAAGTCACGAGGAGAAACGCCTTTTTCCTGCAGGTATTTGCCCGCCGGTGTGTCTTTTCCGATTGCTCCGGCCGGAGAAATGTGGTCAGTCGTCACGGAATCGCCGAATTTGCCGACAACGCGAAGCCCTCTTAAAGGCTCAACTTTTCCCGGCTCTACAGACATTTCCTCAAAGAACGGCGGGTTTTGAATGTAAGTGGAATCCTGATCCCACTTGTACAGCGCTTCATCCGTCGTTTCGATTTCGTTCCAGCGCTGGTTGTCGTCAAATACCGTTTCATACTCTTTGCGGAATAACTCTGGCGTAACAGTCTGTTTGACGAGAGAATTGATTTCATCCATGGACGGCCAGATGTCATCGAAATAAACATTTTGTCCGTCATTTCCGACACCGATCGGATCCGTTTTCAGGTTGATATTCACAGTGCCTGCTAATGCGTATGCGACAACAAGCGGAGGTGACGCAAGGTAGTTTCCTTTGACAAGCGGATGGATCCGGCCTTCAAAGTTTCTGTTACCCGACAAGACAGAAGTGATCAAGAGATCATTTTTAGCAACCGCTTCTTCAATCTCTGGAGAAAGCGGGCCGGAGTTCCCTATACATGTCGTACAGCCATACCCTACGAGGTTAAAGCCGAGCTCCTTCATGTAAGGAAGCAGGCCTGAGTTGACTAAGTATCCAGTAACAACCTTAGACCCCGGTGCAAGTGATGTTTTAACATAATTCGGCACTTTCAAGCCTAATTCTACCGCTTTTTTGGCTACCAATCCGGCACCGATTAATACATAAGGGTTTGATGTATTCGTACAGCTTGTAATAGCGGCGATTGCAATCGCCCCTGTTTTCATAACCGCATCTTCGCCGCTGTTAAGTTTAAATGAAATTTCTTTGTTCTCTTCAGCAGCATCCGCTCCGAATCCTTGGTTGCCGGCCGGGCTGACAAGATGTTTTTTAAACGTTTCCTGCATAACGGAAAGCGGGATTAAATCCTGCGGACGTTTCGGTCCTGAAAGGTTCGCTTCAATTTTTGACAGATCAATTTCCACAACGTCTGTAAAAATCGGCTCTTCCGCGTCAGGCGTATAGAATAAACCGTTGTTGCGGCAGTATGCTTCCACAATATCGATCTGCTCTTCTTCACGGCCGGTCAGACGCAGGTAAGAAAGTGCTTCCTCGTCAACCGGGAAGAATCCGCAAGTCGCTCCGTATTCCGGCGCCATATTGGCAATAGTCGCACGATCCGCAAGCGGAAGCTCAGCAACACCAGGACCGAAGAATTCAACAAATTTATTGACTACGCCTTTTTCGCGCAGCACTTGAGTGACTTTCAGCGCCAAGTCAGTCGCCGTCGTTCCGTTAGGCAATTTTCCGACAAGTTTCGCGCCGATGACCTCAGGAACAGGGAAATATGAAGGCTGGCCGAGCATTCCCGCTTCCGCCTCAATACCGCCGACACCCCAGCCGAGAACGCCGATTCCGTTAATCATTGTTGTATGGGAATCTGTTCCCACCAAAGTATCAGGATATGTCACAAGTTCTCCGTCTTCCTCTTTCGTATGAACGACACTTGCCAAAAATTCAAGGTTTACCTGGTGAACGATACCTGTTGCAGGCGGAACGGCCTGATAATTGTTAAACGCTTTCTTTGCCCAGCTTAAAAATTTATAACGTTCTGCATTTCTTTCGAATTCTAAGTCCATATTAATGGCTAACGCGTCTTCCGTACCGGCTTTGTCGACTTGTACGGAGTGGTCAATGACCAGGTCAACCGGAATTTCAGGATTGATTTTATCAGGGTCTCCGCCGACAGAGGCCATGGCTTTTCTTAAAGATGCCAGGTCAACTACGGCCGGAACGCCTGTAAAGTCCTGTAGAATAACCCGTGACGGTTTAAACGGCACATCGATATCTTTTAATTCAGCAGTACCCCATCTTGCTAAATTTTCAACATGTTCCTTTGTAATGACGCGTCCGTCTACCTGACGCAAAACGGATTCCAAAAGAACCTTAATAGAATAAGGAAGTTTTGAAACATTGCCGACCCCTGCGTCTTCCAATGCTTTTAATGAATAGTAGTTGTATGTTTTCCCATTTGAAGAAAATGTTTTTCTTGCTTGGAAAACGTCTTGTGTTGCGACTTTTTGCTGATTTGTCATTCTCCAAAATCCCCCTTCAATGATCAAGATCGTTCTTTAGATGAATGTTCACATTCCATCACAATTTTCTCACAATTTCATCTTAGTATAAAATCATACATAAGTAAATATCAATGTTTTTATTAAATACAATAAGATCGTCTTATCAGCATGATTTTCGGTAAATTTTGTCCGATTTTCCGCCTCATACAACGGGCTGTAAAGAGCCATATTAATGTTGAGGTGATGATCATGGTAAAACGGAAAGCCAATCATGTCATTAACGGCATGAATGATGCGAAAAGCCAAGGCAAAGGCGCGGGTTATATAGAAAATGACCAGCTCGTCCTGACGGAAGAAGAACGGCAGAACAATAAAAAAAGAAAAACAAACCAATAGCCGGAACACCTTAAAAAGGAGGCTTTAACATGACAAATAAAAATACGAGTAAAGATATGCATAAAAATGCTCCGAAGGGCCATAACCCCGGCCAGCCGGAACCGCTGAGCGGAAGCAAAAAAGTGAAAAACCGCAACCATACAAGACAAAAACATAATACAAGCCACGATATGTAAAACAGACCCCGTGTCTGTTTTTTTGTGCCATTCACCCATTCAAAGCTTCTGCATACGTTATAGCAAGGCTTTTTAATATGGAGGGATGCTTCCATGAATCACTCAAAAAACGCTGAAGAATTTGATGATACGGAAGAATGGCTGCGGCAGTTTTACGAGGACCCGTATGCTTGGTATGACGAGACGCTGCCGATCGATCTATATGAAACAAGCCGTCAATATATCATTGAAGCCGACCTGACGGCGCTGAAGCAGGTGCAAGCGATAACCGTCACTCTTTCGGGGAATGAATTTATGCTCTCTGTTAAAACGCTTGAACGGACGTTAAACAAACAAATGATGCTTCCTTTTTATCTGAATGACAAACATATTTTCACTGATTTCACCAACCATATTCTGACCGTCTCCATGAACAAGGAGCCAAATGAGACTCCTGCCTCTTTTTCCTTTCAATTTCCTCTATAACATAAAAAAGCCGCTTTCATCCCTCAATGGAAGCGGCTTTTTTGTCCGGTCATATCAGTCATATACCCTCAAAGTGAATCTCCCATGGCCAAATAGCAGAATCACTATACGATAGAATATGTTCTACCAACCGGAATGACTGGACATCTATCATTTTTTCTATTCTTTTTTTCATGTGTTCTTCTATTCTGTCTTCGTTTACAATATGGTTAAAGTAAGGAGGAGATAGAACAATGCTGGAAGGCTGGTTTATGTGGTTTATTTTATTTTGGGTCATCGTGATGATCGGATTGCTGTCTATCGGCGGGTTTTTTATGTTTCGAAAATTTTTAAAACGCTTACCGAAAGAAGACGGCCGGTCAGAACTGGATTGGCAGGACTATTATATTGAAAAAAGCAGACACTTATGGAATGAGGGTGACAAGGCGTTTTTGGATGAATTGGTCGCCCCCGTGCCGGAGCTCTTTCGGGATGTAGCCAAAGCGAAAATCGCCGGAAAAATCGGTGAACTTTCCTTAGCGGAGGAAGCTGAACAAATAAACCATGATTTAATCATCAGGGGTTACATACTGGCCACTCCTAAGCGTGATCATCAATTTTTAAAAAAGCATCTCCGTGAAAAACAGATTGATCTTACTCCTTATCAAGCCCTGCTCAAATAAAAAACCTTTCCGCCGGACGGAAAGGTTTTAATTCATCTGAATATCAGCGGTCTTCAGTTCATTCGAAAGTTTGCGGTAAGACAAAAACATCGCGATGCGCCACGGAACAATCATTCCGAAAGCAAGAATCCAAAACATTCCGCTTAAAGCTCCGTAATCAATCGTCGTGCTCAAAATGGATTTCATAGCGATTCTGATAACCAAGAGACCAATCAGGATAAACACAAACGCTTTTGACCGTTTTAAATAGATTTCATTATTTTTAATCTCAAATTTAGATGTTTTAATCAGAAAAATAGAGAAGATTACGCCCAGCGTAATGGCCTCCAAAAATTCTTCGCCCGTCACTCTGAAAATCGGAAAAAGGAACATAAGCGCTCCCGTACTCATGAAAATCGGCGGGAGAATTATTTTTTTAGGTGAAGCGGGCTTGTCGGAGGATTTAATCCTGACGATCATCACGGAAATTGCCATGGCCGCTGCAATAACGGATGAAATTATAATCATCATCTTTATCATTCCTTTGCTTGCACGGAGTTTGATACTATATACTATACTCCAAAAACATAAAAAAAACCAATTTGAAAAGAGAACACGTTTACGTTCCCGTTACCCGGCCTACGGCCTCCAGCACTTTAGATGCTTCAAACGGTTTAACGATAAAGTCTTTAGCGCCTAATTCAATCGCTTCCAGAACGATCCGCTGCTGCCGCATGGCGGTGCACATGATGATCCGGGCTTTCGGGTCAAAAGCTAAAATATCCTGCAGGGCCTGTATACCGTTTTTGACCGGCATGGTAATATCCATAGTCACCAGGTCGGGACGGATTTTTTGATATACTGACAGGGCTTCCTCACCGTCAGCCGCTTCCCCGGCCACTGTGTAATTCGCCGATTCCAGAATCTCTCTGATTTTCACCCTCATGAACTTGGCGTCATCTACAACTAAAACTCGTGTCATATTCCCCTCCACATATTTAACATTAACTAGTCTTATTGTACCAAAAACAAAAGGGTATATAATAGTTCAAAAGTTATTAATCCGTTACAGACCCGTAAATCCTCCGAAAAGATTTGACAGAACGATCAGAATGTAGCTCATCCAGTTAAAAAACAGCATAACTCCGATCAGAATCATAAGAATGCCGCCGATTTTCATGATAAGCAGCTGATGCTTGCGAATCCAATTCATTCTGGTAATAAAAAATGAAAGAACAAGAAAAGGAATCGCAAATCCGAGAACATATAAAAACATATACGGCACTGCTGAAGAAGGATTTGTATTGGCCAGCGAAAACACGGCTCCTAAAATGGGCCCGCTGCACGGCGACCAGCCGGCTGCAAACGCAAGACCGATCAGAACCGAACCGATAAACCCTTCCGGACGGCGCTTAAAGTGAATGCGCCGCTCTTTCATCATGAATTTCGGCTGAAACACACCGGCAGTAATCAGCCCGAAAAGGATCAGCATGATAGCGCCAAACTGGCGGATCGCTTCATGATATTGGGTAAAAAAACTGCCGATAAACGAAGTTCCATATCCCAATGCGATAAAAATCACGGAGAAACCAAGCAAAAAACAAAGTGTATGCACGAGGCCACGCTTTTGCAGCATCACCTTTTCTGTTTTCACCTCGTCCATACTGACACCAGTTATGTAAGATAAAAAGGCGGGGTACAACGGCAGACAGCATGGAGAAATGAAAGACAAAAATCCGGCCCCAAACGTCAAAAAGTAATTAAAACTCACGATGACACACTCCCTTCGAGTTATGACAAAATCATTTCATTTTTTTAACACTTTCCCGAGAAGGATTACTTTTTATAGAAAAAGCTTATATAATTTAATTTGACATCGAGATATTATACTCCTTCTTATTTGAAAAACAGTATAAATGTGGATATAATAATAGCGACTCAGGTGAAAGATTTATGTATGAAAGGATATATCCCTGTGATTAGAGAGCATCTATTAAATGAAATTGAAAAAAAACGGGCAGAGCTGCTTAAAATCGTCATGACAAACGGAATGACATCAAACATTACGATAGAACTCAGCCAGGAGCTTGACCACCTTCTCATACAATATCAAAAAGAACTGCACACCGGCAGTTGGGGTGAAACATGACGCCAAAATAAAAAACCCTCTCCGGGTTTTTTATTTTTATAACCATGTATCTCTATATCATAATCTGTACGTATTATTTCGCTTGATTATTCATGGCTTTCATCATTTGATTAATTTTCTTTTGAGAAGGTTTCATTCCCATTTGCATCATCATCATGCGTAGCATTTGTTCATTAATAGGCGGATTCTTTTTCAAATAGCTCATCATATATTTACGAGCAATAAAAAACCCGAGTGCAACACCTATGAGCAATGCGACAACGCCCACTAGGATGCCAACCCATAAAGTCATTTTATTTCCTCCTTCATGTTGTCTAGTTTAAAGTGTACTAAACCAAAGGCTATTATACAACATTTACATCTCTTTTTCCTCGTTTTTAGACAAAATTTCTTTCTCTGACCGGATTTAACCACCCGTAGCGCCGTGTCTTGAAATCCATTGCAAGAAAACAGGGGCTGATTTTACGCAGAATCTCAAAGAAAATCGTTTCCGCCTCATAATCTCCCGAAGCCGCAATCTCAATTAAACTGTCTTTCATCATGAAGGTGGCGCGGCCCTTTTCTCCGGGCAGTGTAAGCCGGTAAATGGAATCCAAACGGCTGTAACTCATTCGGTTTAAATGCAGCTGGAGACGCTGATGCATATGTATCACCGGAATCGGTTCCGTTATATATTGAACTTGCTTTTCTGTCATTTGATATTCCTGGGGTGTCAGATCTGTCCAATGATAGTCTCGAAACAACTCAAACATAGCCGTTTCCCGCCCGAAGTAGTGGTTCGCAAACTCATCCTTTATCAGGTGTGTATAGTAATGACGTTCCATTTCCTCATCCCCTTTTACAGCGCTTCGTTATTGCTTTCTATTATACAAAAGGAGAAAAGAAAGAATTGTCTATTACTGTTACGCCGCCCCTTCTATTTTTGTCGCATAAACAGGAAAAAGAGGATGATTTGACTCATCCTCTTTTGTCTCGTTATTTGTTTAAAAGTTTTTTCACGCGGTCAACCACGTTTTCTGCAGTAAACCCGTATTCTTTCATAATTGTTTCTCCCGGAGCTGAAGCACCGAAACGGTCAATTGCAAGAACGTCTCCTTCAAGACCGGTAAATTTACCCCATCCGAAGCTTGAACCCATTTCGATCGCAAGACGTTTCGTCACATTCGGAGGAAGCACGCTGTTTTTGTACTCGGCCGATTGTTTTTCAAAGCGGTCCCAGCTCGGCATGCTGACTACAGATACGTGAATGTTTTCTTCAGCCAGTTTCGCTTGAGCTTCGATCGCAAGTCCGACTTCAGAACCTGTCGCTAAAAGAAGAGCGGCCGGTGATTCCGTTTGGGCTTTGGAAACGATATAAGCCCCTTTTTCCACGCCCGCATACGCTTCTTCAGCCTGCTGATCAATCGTCGGCAGGTTTTGGCGTGTCAATACAAGAGCTGTCGGATGATCTTGGCTTTGAACGGCAACCTTCCATGCAGCTGCGGTTTCATTTCCGTCAGCAGGTCTGATCACAGAAAGGTTAGGAAGTGCGCGTAAAGAAGCAAGCTGCTCAATCGGTTCGTGAGTCGGCCCGTCCTCTCCTACGGCAATACTGTCATGCGTGAATACATAAGTGACGGGAAGACCCATCAATGACGCCAGACGAATGGCAGGTCTTAAATAGTCAGAGAACACAAAGAATGTGCCGCCGAATACGCGGAGGCCGCCGTGAAGCGCCATTCCGTTTAATGCAGCGCCCATCGCAAATTCACGGACACCGAACCAGAAGTTTTTCCCGGCGTAGTCTTTGGCCGTGAAGTCTCCTCCATTTTTGATTGTCGTTTTATTTGAACCCGCAAGGTCAGCAGATCCCCCGACAAAGAAAGGAATTTTCTTGGCGATCCCGTTCAGCACCTCACCTGAAGATGCGCGGGAAGCAAGGCTGCTGCCTTTTTCATAAACGGGAACTTCCTGATCCCAGTCTTTAGGAAGCTCGCCTTTCATGCCGAGTGACAGCTGTTCAGCAAGCTCAGGATATTTTTCTTTATAAGCCGCGAACAGTTCATTCCATTCCTGTTCTTTTTTCGAGCCGGCTTCTTTTACAGCTTGATTGAAATGCCCGTATACTTCTTCCGGAACATAAAAATCTTCTTCAAACGTCCAAGCATACGCTTCTTTTGTCAGCTTGCTCTCTTCTAGTCCTAACGGAGCGCCGTGAACGCCGGATGTCCCCGCGCGGTTTGGAGAACCGAAACCGATCGTGGTTTTCACTTCAATCAAAGTCGGTTTTTTATCATTCTGGCGCGCTTTTTCAATTGCAGCCGTCAATTCAGCGATGTTGTTTCCGTCCTCAACATAAAGAACTTCCCAGTTCATTGCTTCAAAACGCTGCTTTACATTTTCAGAGAAAGAACGGTCTAAATCGCCGTCTAAGGAAATGTCATTAGAATCGTATAATACGATCAGGCGGCCTAATTCAAGATGGCCTGCAAGAGAAGCGGCTTCGGAAGAAATGCCTTCCATTAAATCACCGTCTCCGCAAATACTGTATGTATAATGATCAACTACGTTGAAAGAATCACGGTTATATGTCTCAGCCAGATGGCGTTCTGCAATTGCCATTCCCACTGCCATTGCAATACCCTGTCCAAGCGGCCCGGTCGTTGCGTCTACTCCGGCTGTGTGCCCGAACTCCGGATGTCCCGGTGTTTTGCTTCCCCATTGACGGAACTGTTTCAAGTCTTCAATGCTGAGGTCATATCCGCTTAAATGCAGCATGCTGTATAAAAGCATTGAACCGTGGCCTGCTGATAAAACAAAGCGGTCGCGGTTAAACCAGCCCGGATTCTGCGGGTTTACATTCATAAATTTCGTCCACAGCGTATATGCCATCGGAGCGGCTCCCATCGGCATGCCCGGATGTCCGGAATTCGCTTTTTCAATTGCGTCTATAGATAGTGTACGAATGGTGGCAACTGATTTCTTTTCAATTGTATCCATTATAATCCCCTTCCTTATTGTTGTACCTTTTCATCATAAAGCGATGCTGACTTTTTCTCAACTCTTTCAGCTTAAATTTGAGATAAACTTGTTGAAAATTGTCGTAAAGTACATCCTGATATTAGTATATACGAAAAAAGAATACGTATTGCCGTATTCTTTCTGTTTAATGAAGATTATTTTTCTGTTGTTCTCTTTTTAATTTTTCAGGGGTGACATCGTTGCCTTCCGGATCAATCACTTTTACGCTCTTTAACGTATTTTTCATTGAGGAGCGGAATCCTTTCAAATACTCCTGGCGAAGCTTTTGCTGTTCAGCTTTTTCCTCATCCGTTATCGTGTTTGATTTAGCTTTTTGAGCCAATTCGTTAATTCTTGCGATTTTTTCTTTAGAAATCATAATAAGCTCCTTTGGTGCGTGTTGATTATATACTACTAAAACGCAGTCTTTTTTACAACTGATGCGCGTCAGCTGCCTTCTGTGTCTGCGATATATTCCTGAAACCGCCGGTGAACCGTGGCTTTGGACACATCGTAGCCGAATCCCCTTAAGGTCGCTGCGATTTCTGCAAAGGTAAGCTTGTTGGCTCTCAGCCTGATAATTTCCGAAACCGGAACCTCTTTTTTTTCTTTTCCGCTGTTTTCATGTCTGTTTTTCAGATTCCGTTCAGGTTTGTAGCCGTTTTTCACGGCTCTTTTCATTCCCCGCCGGATTTTCATATTGTGAATTTTCCTTTGATATTCCTCAACAATACTGACGATTTCGAGGACCATCGAATCAGCTTCGGAAAGCTCCAGTTCACCTTTATGAGCCGTCGTATATATTTTTACGTTCTCCCTGTAAATGCAGTGCAAAAGCGCAATCTTGGCGTTTCCTCTTCCCAATCTCGTTTCGTCCTGCACCAATATCGCGTCAATATGTGATTTTTTAATTTCATCAAGCATTTCAAATACTCCGTCGCGGTCCATTTCGTAACCGCTGGCTTTCTCAGAAATGACTTTCACGACTTCCATGCCGTTTGCAGCAGCAATCTCACTGAGCTCCTCTTCCTGTCTTTTTAATGATGTTTGCTGCTGTTCTTTGTTTGTGCTTACGCGGGCATAAATGAGCGCCTTCATTTCTCTCTTTCCTCTCTAATTGACAATGGCCAGCTGATATACGGCCGGATGCTTTTTCTTAACCGGAAGAATAAGTTCGTCTCCGGGCTTTATATCAGCAGTTTGGAGATGATTATTCTCCGTCACCCACTCAATGAAATCTTCTTTATTAATGTGTTTCTTTTCTGCTACATGATCCGCAAGTGACCAGAGTGTATCGCCGTCCTGAACCTTTATTTTAACATATTGGCTGAGGGACTGATCATTTCCCGCACATGAGACAAGTAAAATAGCGGCACTTAAAATCGCAGTAAACAGTCCGACAAATATAATAGATTCTTTCGCCATGTAAACAACCTCCGATAAGAATGTTTGTTCGCTTTTTATACCTTTCAGTATATACGAACAAACGTTTCTGTCAATCGTTTTTTTCGAACCTATGTTTGTACTGTCAGGAAAATCATGCTATAATCTACTTAAAATCGACGTTTTGAGGTGCGAAATATGACGAAGCTATCAAAAAGGCAGCTTGATATCCTGCGTTTTATTAAAGAAGAGGTAAAAACGAAAGGATATCCGCCTTCTGTAAGAGAGATAGGAGAAGCAGTAGGACTGGCTTCCAGTTCAACCGTGCACGGCCATTTGGCGCGGCTGGAGACAAAAGGCCTGATCAGACGGGACCCTACTAAACCGAGGGCGATTGAGGTATTGGATGAAGAAGAAGTCCACATTCCGAAAAGCCAGGTCGTAAACGTTCCGGTCATCGGGAAAGTGACGGCGGGTATTCCGATTACAGCTGTTGAAAATATCGACGAGTATTTTCCGCTTCCTGACCGGATGGTTCCTCCGGGCGAACATGTCTTTATGTTAGAAATCATGGGAGAAAGTATGATCGACGCCGGCATTTTTGACAAAGATTACGTCATTGTCAAACAGCAGAACACGGCCAATAACGGAGAAATCGTCGTAGCTATGACCGAAGATGATGAAGCGACGGTCAAGCGCTTCTATAAAGAAGACAATTATGTACGGCTGCAGCCGGAAAATCCGACGATGGAGCCGATTATCCTGCAAAACGTAAGCATTTTGGGGAAAGTTATCGGCGTATTCAGAGCCGTACATTAATTCTATTAAACTTCATTTATCGTAAAAAACCCCTTACAGAGGGGTTTTTTTTGCATAAAAAAAGCAGATTCGCCCTGGCTTAAGAAACGAATCTGCTAAGGAGGAAAAACTTACATTCTTATTATCCGACATCGCACTTTTGAAGTCAACTAATAATGTTTCCCTCAAGAAACTTTTTATTCATTTTTCAACTTTGTATATTTGTGCGTGATGAATTTACTTTTGTTTATGTTTTCTTTGGACGGGTGCATTAAAATTTATGTATGAATATTTAGTACATAGTACAATAAGTTATATTTAAATATAAAAAAACCCGCTGCCTTTAGCGAGTATCTATTTTCAATCAAAATGATAATATTCTACACCGTATAACCCTTTAATATAGACGGGCCCACAGACGTTTGAAGAACTTTCAACCAGAATCCTGTATTTGTGATACGGATCAATTGATTTTTTATCCTGGGCACTGAGGTTTAACCAGCTGCCGCTGTAGTTTTTAGAACTTAATGTATAAAAATTCCCGTTCAGCGCCATCCGCTGGAGTTTCATGCTTAAACCGCACGAAGAGTTGTTCATTATGGTGAACTTATATCCTAAAAAGTAATCGTCGGCAGCTACAGCCCCCGGATTTTCAATATGAAACTCTTTTGCATTTCCCTCCAAAGTGAAGCTTGTTTTTGATCCGAATTCAGTGGTAGCCGCTTCAGCTAAGTGTATTCCGCTAAAACATAATAAAAAAACAGCAATACATATCCAGTATTTTTTCATTTGCATCCCCCTTTTTACATATTTTAACTTGTGAATCCTGTGATGTCTATTCACATTTTATTAAAACGTATACTTTATAACCACTATATACCAGTTTAAAAATTTGCGGATTGCTTACAATGAAGACTAAACGAAATAACGAAGGTGGTTCAAATGAAACACGTAATTGCTTTCGCTTCTAAAACGGCGCTCACACTTGCTTTACTGTACATTGTTCTGGATCTTATGTACCAAGTAACCTTTTTAAACGTTCTGTTTATTACAGTGATCTTAAGTTTAATCACTTATTTTGCGGGTGATTGCATGATTCTGCCGAGAACAAGCAATTTCACAGCCGTTGCAGCTGATTTCGGAATTTCATTCATTATATTATGGATATTCCTTATGAACATTGGCGGATTTAATGTCTCTCCTGCCGCGGCATCGGTTATCTCTGCACTTTGCATTTCTGTTTTTGAGGCATTTTTTCACCGGTATTTGCAGCAATATGTACTTCCCGAAGATTATCAGGACACAACAGAGACGGATAGCACGCTATGGAGCTATCAAACCGAGGCGTCTGAAGAATTAGTGCCGGAAAAAGACCCTCAGGAAAAAACATAAAAAGGAGGCAATCGCCTCCTTCTCTTTTTATTTTTGCTTCTGATCGTCCAGCGGCAGCTGCAGCAGTGAGTCTGTGCCTGTCGCTTTCGGTGTTTTTCCGTCCCATTTTTCAATCCATTTATATTTGATCATCTCATCGGACATTGATTTCTTTATGATTTCGTTATAATCAGCGATCCCTTCCGCTTCAATTTTTTTCTTTTTCGCTTCGGCTTCGGCTATTTTAATTTCAGTTTGTGTCCGTTCAAGTTCCTGTGAAGACTTCACCCTTGCATCGATGGCTTCCTGTGTGGCTTTATCCGGCTTCGGTACGCCAAGTGTCAGATCATCAATTAAAAATCCAAGACTCTTCATATCATCAGCAAATCTCTTTTGAACATCGGCAGCGGCTTCTGCAGATTTTTGCCCGTATGTGTCAATAACCGAGTATTTGCTGATTGATTTTCGCGCCGCATCCCACAGCCTTGTTTTTAAATATGTATTTTCAATCGTTTCAACGTCTACCGCGCCGAATTTGTTAAACAGATCGACTACTTTGTCAGGCTGCACGACATAGTTGTAAGCGATATCCATTTCTATATTTTTACCGTCTGAGGTTGCCACTTTTATATTTTCATTATTCACTGTCTGCATACGCACCGGATATTCCGTTACTTTATTAAATAAACCGACTAAGTGCCAGCCTTGGTCCAATGTGTCGGATTTTACCCCGCCATTCGGTGAGTATACAACCCCGACATAACCGTTCGGTATTTTTTCAATGAATAGTGACGCTGTAACGCCCGCAATTAAAAGGGCTGCACCTATAATCACACCGCCGATAATTTTTTTTGTGTTTCCGCGCTTATTTTCGCTCATGCTGATCTTCTTCCTCCCATGACTTTTTGAATTTTTTGGCTCCGCTTCCCACTTGTTTAAAGATTGGACTAAGCATCAGCCATAAACCGAATCCGATGATGACAAGAAGAATGATAGACCCGATCATCACTTTCATTTGCCCACCTCTTTTCTTTCATCCTGTCAATTATGTATACGATCTTAAGAACTTAAAGTTTCATAAATTTCAAAAGAAAAAGCCCCGCCGACAAAATAGGCGTGCTTATTAATAATTGTCACTGATAAAATCAGAAACCGTTTTTGTGAATTGATAAAAGGTCCCATTTTGTGTGGATGCTCTGCTTTTCAGCGTAAAAGTGTCAAATAGTGATTTTCTGAAGCCGGTGCTCATTTCAATTTGAATACTCAATCCGGATGAAGATTGATTGGCAAGGTTGTTCGGACTGACGCCTGCATATTTATCATTTATGCCAAGAAGAACGGCAGGATACCCGTGCCGTTTCAGCACATCGGTCAAAAGTTCGGCCCGTTCTCTGTCTGTACCGCCGATTTTTATCTTTTTATCATCACTGCCGTAACCGTGCAATGAAATGACATGAGAGTGCTCTTTCACCATTTGCACGGCCTTCGGTTCATCGAAATGCGAACTTGTCAAATGCAGAGCCGCATTACCGGCTGATTTTAACCCTTCAAATAAATATAAACTCTGGTTTTCGGCAATTTCTCTGGCTAACTCACTGGTCCCCGGCTCTATGCCTCCGCCGTGTATAGCTAATATGAGGACAGAAGGGTCATGCTCTCGCGTTGAAATGGAAAAATCGGAAGGATCTTCATTCAGCTTTAATTCCTCGAAACCGCCGTAAATATCTGAAGCGGCATCAGCCCGAAAGAACGGCAGAAGCAAAAACGGTAAAATCAAAACTAAAATTCCTTTTTTGGTTATTGATGGCATTTGTATGTTTATGTTACAATACAAATGCTTCAGCCTTTGAAGCGAACGGCAGAACAGGGTGACTTTGGACGGTTTCTTCTGCTCTGCCTCTTTGCCAGCTGCTTTACGGTCTACTCTTCTAACCCTTTTTGCCATAACATCATCCTTTCTTTTGTTTACACTTTTGTCACAATATTATATACGTTGGACAAAACCTCCGTTCATCTTGAAGAATAAAAACATCAAAACAACCTCTATCCTTTAACCTAAAAAAGTCTTTCTGTCAAAGAGACGGAAAGCTTAAATGATAAAAATGAAACCCTTCTCCTTAGTTTTGGAGGAGAGTGAGGACTGCAGGGAAATCATTTTATCAATATGCTGAGTTAGGCTGGCGTCCGGCTCAAATATTTGCTCCCGGCATAGACGGTTACGGAGCGGCCGCTTATTTCGAAGTCAAATTCGAACGTGACGTATGATTTCCCAATTCAAGAATCCCCGAAACAAATGGATGTAACTGCTGTTTCCATAAAAAAAAGACTGCTGTTAAGCAGTCTTTTTTCGTTTTATTTCGTGCCTGTTGATCCCAGTCCGCCACGGTCATTGTTCCCGAGCTTGTCTACTTCGATCAGCTCCACTTCAGGCATTTTCTTCATGATTCTGAATTGGCAGATCCGCTCCCCCTTGGAAATGTCGGTATCCCGAAGCGCGAATGCAGGAAAAAACCAGAAGTCATTGTCGCCTTTATAAGATTCATCAATGACTCCCATTGAATTTGTCTGAATGATACCGAAATGCTTATATGTACTTGAACGCGGAACGACATGGGCCTCATATCCTTCCGACAGTTCCATCGCAACTCCAAGCGGGATAAGTTTGAATTCACCTTTTTTGATTGTTATATCTTCAGCTGCCCGCAGATCAATCCAATCGCCCTGTTCAATTTTACTGATTCTCGTTTGCGTATCATCTGAATATTTAATTTTGATTTGTAAAGTCATTTTCGCTGCTCCTTTTGCTTCCCTATTTCAGTCGTATTGATGACCAATCCGTGCCCCATTATACCATTTAACTGATAAAAATGTTGATTTTGGTGTATATACAGCCGAAGAGGAAGCACTGCGAAGCCAATGAGAATAAACCTAAAATGAGTGCCCCTCCTATCAGTTTTTCCTCCATTTTCACATGACAGGTTTAAATTACAATAATGCAAAGCTATATATCCGTTCTTCAACAGAGCTTTTTTTAAATTTCACCTTGGTTTCAAAAGGAATTTCGTTCTGAATAAAGAATTTGAAGAATAAGCGCTTAAAGGGCGCGCGACTCTTTTCTGTCCCCTGCCTCAGGCGCTTATATCAAAAGAAAGAGGTGTCTTTAGAATGGTTCAATTTAAAAACTTTCCTGATCCGTCTTTAAACGCCCCATTGCAGTCTCGCCCTGCACATCCCTCTGAATTGGAGCATCTCAAAGCAAGGATGCAGAATTTTATTAAGCATTCCGCAACGGATGATAATCTTGAGATCGCAGATGCCCGGGTGACGGCGGAAGGAATGGTCACCTCACTTTTAAAAGAACGGCTTGATACCGAATACGAAATGCTTATGAATAAAATCACCCGGGAAGTGAATGTGGAGGACTACGGAGCGATCCCTGACGGCCGGGACAATACGGAAGCCTTTCGGAGAGCGATCGGGAACGGCCGGGTCAAAGTAAATGTTCCCGCAGGAGAATTTTTGGTTCAAGGGATAAAACTCCCCTCATGGACTACCATTTCCGGTGAGGGACAAGGGATTACCGTGCTTAAGCTTCATGAGGACACTCCCGCATACGAATGGGTCATTACTAACGATGATTACGAAAATGGAAACCGTAATATTTTTGTCGAAAACATGACTTTAGACTGGAATCCTGATCGTCAATGCGGGGTCAGGAACCCCGGAGGACAGTTTTCCAGCTGTTTAACGTTTGCTAATGTGCAATACGGCTGGATTAAGAATGTTGAAACGGTTAACGCGGGTCTCCATGGTATTGATATTACATCTCCGACTTACGATCATTTGCCTGAAACAGAATGGACGAAAGACGGCTGCCGATATATATGGATTGATAACTGTGTGGCATACGGCGCCGGAGACGACGGCATTACCACCCATTACAGCGAGTATATTTTCATTTCCAACTGCCATTCCGGAAACCCCCGCGGCACAGAGCATGCTGAAGGCAGCGCAAACTCGAACGGCATTGAAATTGACGACGGCTCTAAACATGTATGGCTTTTAAATAACTATACGAGCGGAAATATCCGCGGGATTGAGGTAAAGGCGCACAGCCTGTGGCCGGCTTCTCAAAATGTTCATATTATCGGTCATGTTTCGTATCGTGATGTACGTTCATTTGATATTCGTCATATCGGCCATCATCAGGCCTCAGACCCCGAAAGCACGACGGCTTATGATGTTACTTTAACCGATTGCACCGCGATTGAACCGGTATTCAATGCTCTCTATGACGGTGTGACCCCGAGGGCGCTGGTCATCTCTGCCTATAAAAACGTTAATGTAAACGGATTCACAGCTATTGGTGATCCCTCATACGACTATGGCGGGAATCCAGTCGTGGCTCTTCAATACCGCAGTCAAAATATCACGATCAACGGCATTAAAATACGCGGCTTTACACAAGCCGGTGTTGACATCAATATATCCGGCGGATCAAATAAAACCGATTATGTTAAAATTTTAAATTTTGATATATACAAGTCATCTCCTAAAGGCATCTCAATCGGAGGAGGCCAATATAACGTAAATATTATGAACGGTACGATGATCGGAGACGGCGGTTCCGTCGGAATTACGTCCCCTAACAGTCAGGCCGTCATTCTCGGGGTGCAAGCGGAAGGTTACAGCGCGGCCGCATCTATAAAAGGACAGACTTATGAGCAGATCCCCGTCAATTTAAAGGGAGGCGCACAGCTCGCGACCAGCTCCGGTTTTGCATTCAACCCGACAAGCGCCGTTATTGCGGGAACAGGCGATATTACAGCCAGAGGTGACAGAAATGCGATCATCAGCTCTTCCGGAGGTTCAAGTTCTGAAGGTTCAAGGGCATTTATCGCCGCTTCAAACAATGCCCATATTACGGGCAGCAAAGTCTCCAGAACGATTCTGTCATCAGAAAGCATTACATTGGAAGAACCATACACGGTTGCCGGAGGGCATCAGTCCATCAAATGGAAATTGGATTCAGCGGGCGGCCACGGTACGTTCGCCGGAGCTGTCACCTCTTCCCTGTCAGGGTACGGAGAATATTTTGAAAGTGTAACCGGCCAGACAATTCCCGCCGGGACAATCGTCACAGTGAAAGGCGAAAAAATTGAATCGGCTCACGTCGGAGATTACATGCTCGGCGTCATTTCAGAAACAGCCGCTTTTATCTCAGGAGCCGCAAGCTTCGGATGGCAAAGCCGCTTTTTGACAAACGAGTTCGGCGGTTTCATATACGAAAATGTGACTGACGAGGAAACAGGAGAAACGGTACGCGTGCCGAAACAAAACCCAGACTGCAGTCCGGCTCTTGAAGCTGACTATGAAGCACGCGCGGCCAGAGACGAATGGCACATTGTCGGACTCAACGGCCGGCATTACGTACGGGTCGACAGTACGGTCAGCCCGGGAGATTATATCACGGCTCATAACGGAATCGGGACTAAAGCCGCGGAAGGCTGGAAGGTATTGAAACTGACAGCCTTATACAGTTCTGAAAAAGGGTACGGCATTGCAATTGCGGTTATCAAATAGGATCTCAATATCAGGATCATCTCCTCTCTTTTCTATCGGGCGGGTATGATCCTGTTTTTTATACCGAATGAAATGCCTCTTTTTCAGCATACCGTTTCATTTGTCCAAGCCATCCATGCTTTCTGTCATAGAATACTACCGTCAGATGAAAAAAGGAGGAATTATGAGTATGGATATGGGTATGGATATGGACATGGATATGAACGGACATTATGATCACCACCCAAAGCAGCCTAAACAAAAAAAGAAGAAACAAGATAAAAAGCATCTTGATTATGATTACATCGTTGTTTATAAAAGAAAATGCAAAAAATGTAAAAAATGCTGCTAACTTGACATATCAACACTTTTTACACCCGGTAAACTCCGGGTGTTTTTCTTATTATGGCGTTTCTCCGGGCTATTTTCACACAAAATCAGTCCATCCTATCACAATACATAAAAAGACTCTATTATTTTCTTCCCTTTTCGCTTAATTAAAAGTATTTCATTTACAGAAAACAACACAAATAGAATGACATGACTTTTGAGAAAATCTACTCTTTGCTTGGTCAATTTTTCTGCGATACCGTGAATTTGCAACAATTTTTAAAAATTTCCTCAGGAGGTCATAGCCATGAAAATCGCCAGAACGATAGTCGGATCATGCTTAGCTTTATCTCTAACAATTCCTTTCACAGCCAGTGCCTCAGCAGCCAGTCAGTCTGAACACGCAAACGCGCCTCACGTTTCACCCGTTGCAAATCCGTTAGAAAGTAAATTATCCAAAACAGCAGACCAAAACGTAAAAGCAGCAGGTGTTGATGCCGGGCTGAACGTAAACGTAGATGTTCTCGGAATCTCAGATCGCATTGCTGAAGCGGTTAAGTCAGATCAAAACCGAGCCGGCTGGGTAAAAAATGTCATGGAAACAACATTTTACGCATCAGGACAGAAGTACAACGTCATGGTGTTCAATTTAAATCAAGAATATGAAGACCGCTTTAACGGCGTTCAATTTTACGGATCAGCCGTTTATGACGGTATTACTTACGGAATCTGGGTCTTCGAAGACGGGTCCTTCGATAACAAAGGAGACGGGGGCTGGATCAATTGGGCATTCAGAGGGTGGTTCGATCGTGATAATCAGCATATTGAATTCCACAGACCTTAATACGGAGAAAACTTGCGGGCGCTGCCGCAAGTTTTTTTTAACTGGACTGCACATTTTTCACCGTTATAACGACTATACTTGAAGTGCGGGCTCCGATCGCAGCCCCGGTAAAGTCTTTCAAAGTGAGGGTATACCATGTCAAAGTCTTTAAAAATAGTGTTGTGGAGCATATTGGTGTTCATCATCTTGTTAGTGATTATCGGAATCGTTTCTTACAATCAAACTCCGTCTGCAGAAAGCGCAGCAAAAAGAATGCTTTACAGCGTCTAATCAATGTTAAGCCTTCATCGGCTTTTTTTATTTACCGCAGAACACTTGACAAAACGACGAATTTTCAATTTATTCGTTAACGATCTCATTCAGTATAGAATATACACGTGTATCATGGGGCAGTCCGTTTTGATACATATATCTTCTCAAAATTCCTTCAGATTGAAACCCCGCCTTTATCAGTAATTGATGAGACGCTGCATTCTCAATGAAAACAACAGCGCCTATACGATGCAGCCTAAGCTTTTCAAACCCAAAAGAAAGAACATTCTCCAACGCTTCAAAAGCATAGCCATTCCTCCAATAATTCGGATGAATCTCATAACCGACCTCCGCCCGCTTATGCTTGGGCACCCAAGAGTTAAAACCAATAGTTCCGATTATTCCCTTTGCATCTTTTCTCTCGATTCCCCATCGCATTCCCTTTTTATCATGATATTGATCTTTAAACCAGCCAATCATTTTTTCAGCCTGTTCCATTGAATCAAAAGGTTCCAAACCATAATAGCGTGTTACATTTGCATTTGAAAAACAAGCAAATATTTGCTTTGCATCTTTCTTTTCAACTTCTCTAAGAATAAGTCTGTCCGTTTCTATTACAGGAAGCATTTACGGTCCCCCTTTAAAAGAAATGTGAGAAGAAAATATATGCAGACTAAAAAAACTTTTTTCAAAAAGTAAACTAACATCCCTATCAAACTTTTCATTTCGGCATAATATGTATTAATCCTCTTTAGGAGGTGAGATTATATGGGATTCTCAGGTGGTTATGGTAGCTCCTTTGCGTTAATCGTGGTGCTATTCATTTTATTAATCATCGTTGGGGCTTCTTTCCTCGGCGGTTATTAAGAATCCTCTTACCTCCGCATCCATGTCAGCAGCACCTCCATGATCGTACGGCGCCATAAATGAAATGTTTATGGCGCTCTGCTGTTTTTCCCCTTTTCATTCACACATTAAAACTAAAAAGATCGGCCGATGTATCAACATGCAGCCGATCAGTAATTCATAGATTATTGTGTAAGGTTTACATCGATGACGTTATAGAAGGCATTGGAAGTATCCGCAACGTCCCATACCCCTAAAATGACATGATACCCGCTTCGATCAGTCGGCACAAAAATCTTATGAGTCAGATTCGTATCTGCCTTGGAACCGTCGTGGTTTACCGTTCCGATTAATTCGAATTCATCTCTTGACAAAGGTTTATTCGGATTCCAGTTTTTCTTGGTGATATAATAGTGCCACTTTGATGTCGCATGAGGGGCCGTGTAGTACCAAGTAAAGGTGTTAAAACCGCCGCGGATGTTTTGTTTCACCCAATAATCTGCAGTCTGCTTGTCTAAACCGAAGTCAATTTGTCCCGATCCCCCATTTGCAGACGCAATTCTTCCATCCGGCGGACCTGCAGCCGGAAATCCTTTCGGCCCTTCTACAGACTGAGGATTATCAATGACGGAGCCATATTTCTGCGCAGCGGCCGTCCAGCCCAATGTTTGTTTCTCTAATGCTCCCATGTACGCTCTGCTGACGGGCTCTTTTATATACCCGTGCGCAGATGCATCACTTGAATAGAAAGCGCCTCCAATACCAAGAGTAACAGTTAAAACTGCAGCTTTGACTAAACCCTTCATTACTGCATCATCCTCCCTCTTTTGTTAATAAAAACCTTTCAGTATATACACTTCACGATGGAGGATGAAATGACCTTCCTTTTCTTGATAGGAAAAAGCAATGAGGTTGGCGCTTTTCCCTTTGTTTTTTATAATCATAAAGAAAAAGCCGGACCGATTCTGTTGTCGAATCCGCGATTGACCGGCCCGCCTATTTTGCTCAGAACTTCATTCGCTGGATTTGCCGGTTTCTTTTCGGATAACCGGTGCTACTTCCGCTGCTAATCGTTCGATGTTTTCCGCGGCTTTTTTAAACGGCATACCTCCTATATCGATTTGCGCGAGAAATCGCTGATGTCCGAATAACTCGTATTGATGCATGATTTTTTCAATGATCTGCTGTGAGCTTCCCACAAATAAAGCTGTTTCTTTTCCGGACGCCCGCTCAAAATCTTCCTTCGTTAAAGGCTCATCGATCCCGTGATATGAATGAACGTGAGACCAGTAATTTGAATGATACGGATAAAATTCTTGTATTGCCTGTTCATTCGTTTTTGAAATGAACATATGTCCGGTTACGGCAACCTTCACATTTTCCGGAGGATGACCGGCTTTAGAAGCCGCTTCCCGGTATTTGTCAACAAGCGGCTTAGATGACATCGGATCACCGCTCAGTACAGCTAATGCCAACCCCGCACCTGCACGCCCGGCCCGTTCTGCGCTTTCCGGAGTCCCCGAAACACCTAACCATAGCGGAATGCTTCCGCGAAAAGGCCGAGGAGAAATTTCTGCTTCGCGCAGCGGCGGCCGGTAACGTCCTTTCCAGGTAACCGATTCTTCCCCGGAATTTAATTTCAAAAAAAGGTCAATGTGTTCTTCAAACAGTTCTTTATAATGGCCTACGTCATAACCGAAAAGAGGAAACGAGTCTAAAAATGCGCCCCGTCCCGCAATGATTTCCGCCCGGCCGTCTGAAATCAGATCAAGCGTTGCAAAATCCTCAAATAAACGGACGGGATCTGCGGTGGATAATACAGTCGTGGCACTGGTCAGCTTAATATTTTCAGTGATCTGTGAAATCGCTGATAAGATGGTCGGCGGCGAAGATACCGCATAATCAAGACGATGATGCTCGCCTACACCGAATACATCAAGCCCTGCGTCGTCAGCCAGTTTCGCCAGCTTCATCAATTCATCTATCCGCTGCTTTGCGCTGACTGTTTTCCCTGTCAGAGGATCGGGATATAATTCTGCAAATGAATAAATTCCAATTTCCATACAATAACGGTGTTCAGCCCTCACATTTCTCTCCTCCTGCACTGTGTAAAAAAGCTTTTATGTTATTCTATTCAGCCGTTTTACAAATAGGAATTCGTTCAAAATAAATACAGAAGCTTAACATACAGAAGGTCGGTATGAGAGAAAAAAAAGTTTCTGGCGTCCTTCAATTCTGCCCATTATACTCATGCAGCCGGACTAGGCAAGAACAAAGCCGGCACAAGCGGATTCGAATTCATGTGTTCATTTTCAGTCCAATTCAATCCAATCGTGATATTGATCATAAAGCTTTCGTATTCTTCCGGCATCAAGAGCAATGACTTCACACCCTCTGTCATCATACAGAAAGAAAATAATATCTTTTGTCATATTCACAAAGAAAACATCAGGATACCCAACGGAACAGCCCCCGAACCTTGGCTTCAGCGGAAAATCTTCGTGGACGGCTGCCTTAAGTAATTGGGGAATACGCAGATCTTTCCGTTTACATAATAGAGAAAACTGCTGTATTTCATATTCTTCTTCGACCGGGCATGGACAGGTCTTCACTTGAATCCGATATAAATCATCCTTACACTTCAGAAACGGCTGATAAACCTTTAATTTTCTCGCGTGATTACCTTGAGTTTTGTGCTTATACACATTGGCAACAAGGAACATGTCATCGCTATGTTCAAACAGCTCATTGAAAAGTGCGGCGGTTTGATGATAAACAAGCTGAAAATACTCAAGATTCAAAGCACCGCTTTCATTAAATTGATACATATTGCCGCCGAGAGAAAAATGAATTCCCACGTCCCATTGATGATAAATGCCGGGCACTAATTTTAAAGTCGGAAACCTTTCCTTCAGATAATCATTTATTTTCATTCAAACATCTCACTTTCCTTTTCCCGCTCCAGAGGCAGAAGAAGCCGAAAACATTCCGCTTTTTCACCCTTGTAATATTATTCCGATTGGAATACAATGAAATAGAACACTGTGAACCCCATTGATCAGGGTGGATGCTGGTCACATTCATCCTGATCCTTTCTTTTACACAAGATCGCCCCAACTTTGAACCCCTCCGTTTCCAACCTTATTCATTGATATTACATATATTTCAATGGTATTATTTTCTTATGCATAAGCATCAAGAGGTGTCAGCTTTGAACAATATCAGAAGATTAAGAGCATATTTTCAGTCTCACCGTAAAATAGGTTTGGCTGCAGACTTGCTTACGGCTGTATTGCTTATCTCATTATCCATTCTTTTTTACGGATGCCGGCAGGGAGCTTTTAATGGTTTCTTTATGTATGTCTTAGTAAGTAATTTTATCGGCTCCAATGCCTCTTTTATCGACTTCAGCACATCGAGGAAAAACAGTCAAAAATAAAGGCTCTGGTCAAAAAGAGGGTTATACCGCCCTCTTTTTATTCTTTCAGTCATACCAATGCGTTCTTTTCAGATAGAATTTTTCTGAATAGGACTCATGATCGGTTTTCCATGTTGCTTCAACAGTGATTTCATGACCGATCACTTCATTTTCGGGCATATATTCAAACGTCTGAATATGGTCTTCTCCCGTTCCGCCGCCTTCTAATTTCTCTCCGGTGTATTCTGAAAGATGATAGTCTTTATCTTCACCATATCCGGCCGTCAACAAATAATGTTAATCTCTTAATCACCGTGTTCTTTTCATTCACTTTATTACCTCTGTAATACAAATTCAAGAAATAGTTAGGGCCGATAGAGGTCTTGCCTGATTTTTCGATTGACGCTTCCCACGTCTTGCTTTGGCTATAGCCGATATATTTAACTTTTTCTCCTGAAATGAAAGAAAACAGTGCAAATCCGGCTGCTATTATGAGAACAGTGATAATAACCAGCAATGTTTTAATGACTTTACGTTTTTTCATGACATCCCGCCTTTATCATTTAGAACGTTTGAACATTAGAATTGTTACTTTTAATTTGAAAGAATAATATAAAGGGATTCTAATTCCAGGAATAAAAAAATACTAAGAAGATCATATTCCCCTTAGCTTCACATCCCAGACTGCCATGCAATAATGATAAAAGTCGTCCAAAAAGTTGTGACTAAAATAAGCATAACGGTTACAATCATTAAAATGAGACAACTTATTGTTAGAATTGAGTCTTTGTTTTTGTTAAGAATCAGAGTAACCATTGATCCTGCAGCAAATAGATACGACAAAACCGCACCGACCCAATACCACAGAATAGAGTCATTGCTCCAGTAAGCCATTGGCTGCATATAAATACTGAATATAAATCCTGACAATGCTAATAGAAACGAAACTAAATTTGATTTCAAGTTAGAGTTCCTTTCTTCATAAGTTTTATTTTTAGGCACGGTCATGCATCTGATAACACCTTTTATGCGATATGCTTCGCCGCTTTGTCTGCATATTTTAATTCTTATTTCGTTTTTAAATATGTTTACGAAAACAGAAATGATATAAAGTTCACCGAAACGCCGATTTAAAATTAAATAGATGTTTTATAAGCGTTAATTGCTTGATTTCTCAAAGCATATTATCTTTCGTAACCATTTTTCCATTCTCGAGCGCATCTTTAAATTCATCAAAATGAATTGAACATTGCTGATTCGATTACTTCCCGCTCCTTCTGTCGTTAAACTGCAAAATGTCCATCACATTCATCCTCTCTCCAATTTTACAACGTTGCTATAACGAATTTTATGTTTTTCCCAACCTTCAAGCTTAATCTTTTTGATCGTTACTAATCTAAGTACTTTTTTCAATTCCATAATCCATTGGTATGATCGGTAACCTAATGAAGTATTTAACTTAAATACAAAAAAACCTGCTTTCAGCAAGGTTTTTTCGACAAAGGGGAGATTATTTCCCCACAAATTCTATTAACTATTGTTTTGTTTTAACCATTCTTTCTTTAGCAATGCGTATTGGTAAGTGTTTTCATATTTAGGTGTTCCATCCTCGTGTGCAGTAAATGAAATAAATTCAAGAAAATAACCTTCTTTACGCATTCCTAATCTTTCACATAATTTTTGTGACCTGCAGTTATCATCTTCAACATATGCATAAAGCCTTTTTGCTTCTTTTTGCATAAAGAGATACTCAAAGAAAGCCTTCGCACTTTCACTTGCGTATCCCTTCCCTTCAAAACGGGCATTGAAATTCCAACAAACAGAATAGGTACCTGGCTCTTCTTTTAAATAAAATAGTTCTCCGACCAGATCATTACTGTCTTTTAAACAAACTGCAATATAAGAGTCATCTCGGCTTCTTTTTTGAACGTTTACGGCAGCTTCTTCTAACGTAGACATTCTGTCATCAAGAAAGCAATTCACTCTCGGATGTGCAGAATATTCCAACAGACCTTGCGCATCTCTCTCGGTAAAATTTCTTAAAATTAAAGCGAAGGGTTTCAATTTTTTGCATATGCAGTCTCCTGTTTCATTGTTATCGATCTTTGAAAAGAACTTCTTCAACAGATCTTATTCGTTTGTTGAAGAACTTATCTCAATCTATTTTTACTATAATGATGGACGTTATCATCTTTGTCAAAAAACATAAATCATTCATTTGCCGCCCGCGATGTAAAGTACTGAACAATTTTCGTAAAAAACCCTCAGTATCAATATAGAAACGAGGAATAGTAATTAAAACAAAGTTAAGCCATTAAAAGCTTATTGAGTATTTTTTCAAACTTATTCACGCTCATCATCTCATGAGTGAGAAATGTCCCATTATAAAACACGCTGAAAGTCGTCCAAACTGCCGGGGATTTTTGCGCCATATCTTTTGTCGTTATTCGCCGGGCCTGAAAATGAAGTCCTTTCTTTTCAGTCAGTTCCTTTAAATCCTTTAACAATCCAACTGCAAATGGGCATTGGGCTGTATAAAATATTGTGATTCCCTCATCATTAACGGAATTACTTTTCACCTGTTTTTTAAATACAGGAGGATATGCATGTTTATTCCACGTCAGTGACATCAACTGAAAATAGGGTTCTGCTTCATCTTGCACAGCAAATCCCATATGTTCAAAGAAATGCTTATCACTTAAATAAGGGAGTTTTTTCTTCCCCACTATATGAACTATCCCATCCATACCGCGGGATTTTGCATCTGACACACATTTTTCTAACAAGTGTGTCGCATGTCCGTTATTCTTATATTTACCTGAGACCCAAAGACAATTAATAAACATAAAATGAGGTGCGCTTACCGGAACCCACGCTTCTTCTGCAGGTAAATATTCAATAAAAACTTTTGCCCGTTCGTTTAGGCGATAGAACACCAAGCCATCAATCATCCGATCCTAGAGCCAGCTCTTCTTTTCATTTACCACATCCTCATATTGTTTCGTACCTAATGCACAGCAAATATGATTGTCATCAATATTGTCCCTAGTCAACTCAATGTATTTCATTTTTCCTCACCCGCTTTCTTTTGGAAACATCAGCTTTACTTGCAGTGAACATTGTAATTTCTCAGAAATATAGAGTCCCAGAACCAATATATGAACGCAGCAACAAAGCTCATTATGTAATAAATGAAACTTCTGAAAACTGTGAAATCAATTGGCGGATTATCTATGTGCCAGAACAAGAACACGGCTGAAAAAGCGACTGCTGTATAAATGAAAAGATGAACCAAGCTAAACTGTTTAGGCTTCTTTCTTAGCCATAGTTGCACAGGAACAGCAAACAAAAAGTAAGTAATAAATGCGTAAAAAGCAATGATAACCACAGTAACCAATGCAAATGGCACAAAACCCGAGTATACAAACATATATAGCCCGAAGATCAAACCATACGACAAACTTGAAAAAGCCAATGTGTAAGTATAGCTTTGCCTTTTGCTCCAAGACGCTGCTTCCATATATTTCACCTGCTTTTTATAAAAATAAAATTTCCATTTTTTATTGTTTAAAATCAGTATAAATCCATTACTTTAAAAGATCTATGTTTTTTGGCAGATCATCAATTCACTATCTTAATATCCAGAAATTTTATTGCCATTAAAAAAGGTCAAGGAAATACCTTGACTGTGTATCGCTCACCAATCTGCATCCGGCTCATCGTGTTCGAATCCGTAAAAGCCTTTAATCCACACATCTCCGCAGCCGGCTCCTTTTGTGATCAATAAGTAATGATTTCTGTTTGCATCACCATTCACCTTATCAGCCGCGCTCAAGTTCAAATGATTACCCGTGAAATTCTTTTCACTAAGGGTAAAATCATCTCCTGCCAGTGTAATTCTCTGCAGTGCAAGTCAAATATCGGCAGAAAGATTACGACCACAAATTCAAAGCATTCTGTGCATTTGGAGATGACAAATCATCCATAGAATCCTCCCTGCATAGCTCCCTCAATTTTTGTAGAGACACTTGTCTGCAAAAATGTAAGGGTTTTCAAAAGGAGAGCAGTGTGCTAAATTGTAAGATAAGTAAAAATTTTCTGCTAATATTCGAAAGGGGTGCATGATTTGAAAGCAGTAGTAGCAACAAAAGACAAAAGTATAGCGATCGTACAAAAAGAATTACGTCCTTTGCGACATGGTGAAGCCAAAGTTAAGATAGAATACTGTGGTGTATGTCATACTGACTTGCATGTTAAAAATGCTGATTTCGGGGATGTTACTGGCGTCACTTTAGGTCATGAGGGAATAGGCATTGTAACTGAGATTGGTGAAGGTGTAACAAGTTTGAAAAAGGGCGACCGCGTCTCTATTGCCTGGATGTTTGAAAGCTGCGGCTGCTGTGAATATTGCCTAACTGGCCGTGAAACCTTGTGCCGCGATATAAAAAATGCCGGCTATACAGTTGACGGCGCAATGGCTGAAGAAGCAATCGTAGCGGTTGATTATGCAATAAAGGTGCCGGAAAATTTAGATCCTGCAGCAGCAAGCAGCATTACTTGTGCAGGTGTAACAACTTATAAAGCGGTTAAAGTCAGTGAGATTAAACCAGGTCAATGGATCGGTGTATTTGGAGTCGGCGGTTTAGGCAACTTGGCTGTTCAATATGCAAAAAATGTCTTTAACGCTAAAGTAATTGCTTTCGACATTAGCGATGAAAAATTGAATTTTGCTAAGAGCTTAGGCGCTGATGCGGTTGTAAACAGTTTAAACGAAGACCCCGTCGCTAAAGCAAAAGAAGTGACTAACGATTTAGGGCTTGATGCTGTGGTCATCACGGCTGTCTCTAAAACCCCTTTCAATCAAGCGATTGATGTTGTAAAAGCAGGAGCCCGCGTAGTCGCTGTCGGTTTACCGGTGGACAAAATGGATTTAGATATTCCCCGTCTCGTGTTAGATGGAATTCAGGTAGTAGGTTCATTAGTGGGTACCAGAGAAGACCTGAAGGAAGCTTTTCAATTTGCTGCAGACGGTAAAGTTGTACCTAAAGTGACAAAACGCCCGATTGAAGATGTGAATGATATTTTTGAAGAAATGGAGCAAGGTAAAGTGACCGGCCGCATGGTTATCGATTTTACTTCCTAATCATTAAGGCTGCCGGGAATGATACGGCAGCCTTTGATCTCTATTCTTGCTCAGCGCCCCACCCAGATGTCATTTAGTTCAGAAAAGAAACTTTACAGACCATTCAGCGGTTATTCATTTTGCAAGTATTCTCTGAACTAATCCTGATACCAATATAATACAAGGTCATTCATTGCCGAAGCGTAGCCCTGCTGTCTTAACATAGTTGTTATGCTGCCCCGATGATAAGTTCCGTGATTGGCAACATGGAATAAAATTTCTGAGTAAGCAGTTTCTCTGTAACCTAACCAAGGGTTATTTAAGTTCATTTTTTGTTCTACATCTGTTTGGCTATTCATCCATTCTTCAAACTGTGAAGCCAGTTCTTCATAAGACGCCGCAAATTCATCTGCAGAATATAAATGAGCCCTTTCTGCATAAGCCGCAGAACCTTCCACTGCTTCCTGCATGTCTATTCCTTTAAGTACTTGCAGCCACATAGCATCCACCGCGCAGATGTGACTGAACGTTTGAGCAATTGTAGGATATGAACTGTGAACCTCTTCATATTCATCTTCACTGAGTAATTTGAGGCCTTTTTCGAACTTCTCTAATTTAATCTACATAATAGTTCACTGAATCTCTCAACAATTTTAGATAAACATCTTCTTTTTATAGAGATGTTCGTTCAATCGACATCCTTGTGATATATATGGTAAAATTTATAGAAACAAAGGAGTGTTGTTACATATGAGTCTTATCATTTTAGCATCCATGCTTTTATGGGGTGCAGTGATCCACGAGCTAAACAAACCTTCAAAAAAGCAAAGTAAACGAAAAATGATCCCTTTGGTATCCCTCAGTTCTTTATCTACTTTAATCATCACAATTTCGCTTTTTTCTAATTTAATTGGTTGATATTTGTTATGAGGAAACCCGCCAGAGGTTCCTCATAACACTAAAAACCTACTCACTGCACTTTTTACAGCAGACCTTATCAGAGTGTTTGCTTAACACTTTATCCATTCTCCCCACAGGCATCTTCTTCTCACTCGGAAGTGTAAGATAAGCTGTTATCTCATCCCCTGATTTTAATGTTTTTCCGCAGATAGAGCATTTTAACTCAGTATTAAAGAAATTTTTTAATCCCATTCATAAGCCTCCTTATTTACCTTTATAAAGTAATACGTTAATGCTTTATAAAAGTTTCAGGTTAAAGAAATACTTCTTGCCTGGGAATTTACTTTGTTTCAGTTGATCCGCATCCGCCCCGGTCATCGTTATACCCTCACTCAATCAGGAAGCTTCTTCCTTATATCCTCTACGACATTAAATGCGGGGAAAACGTTCATTCAGGAATTCAGCGTTAACCAAAAAGGAGAATACATCCTGAAATATGATAGCGGCACCGGTGATCGTGTCGATGGTTTCTTTAGATCTGTTGAGATCTAAATTCCGTTAGGAAAGTCGGCAGTTTTGCCGACTTTCTTTTACAAGCATTCTGCTGGAATAAACGTAAAGTTCCGAATAAACATACGACCTTTTTGAAACGGAAACTTTATCTGCACCACAAACCCGCAAGCAGCCTCCTTGTATCGTACCTTCCGTCCCTTTGTGATTTGTTTTGATTTGTCGTATACTGCGCTTGCCCGGGAAATGATGAATATTTTCGTTAACTATAATTTCCCTGTACCTCTTCGTATGTGACTCCGCATGATGAAGTAACTTCATGCTCACCACTTTCATACACAGTTTTATTGCATGTTTAGCCATATCCCTCCTCTTTAAACAGCAAACCGTCCCATCCATTTCTCTCTTTCAGTTAACCTCCCATTATTTTATTGTTTTAGAAGCTCTTCATTTTAGACATAACATCCATTTTTTCTTATTTAGACTTAAATCTATGTCGAATTTTATCGTCCGGCATATTATGTACTATCCTAACAACAGGAGGTGGCAATAATATGGGGAACTACGGTGGAAATTATGGCGGAAACTCTTTCGTATTGATTGTTGTGCTGTTCATTTTGTTAATCATTGTAGGTGCTGCATTCCTTTTCTAGCACATTGACGATTTATATTCGTCTCCCAAACATTGCATCCCTTAGTTCGGACAGACGCCATAAGAAGTTTTATGGCGTTTTTACTTTTTAAAAAAACCAATCTGAGATAAACATTTTTTATTTTTACCTGGTAAGCGGGAGAGTTTCCACCCCTGCCTGCGCCAATATTGCCGCTATAAAGAATGAGGCGAACAATCCAAAAGGCGTTGTGATCCATTCTTTAAAAACGATTCCGAAAATCAACAATTCGCAAGCAGTTCCATATAAAAATAGCTAAACCAGTGATTGCTCATTGGCTAATATTCTTATCGCCTAAACAATCTGATACATATCCAGTTCAACCGCTCATCATGTTTGATGATGGGCCCGTTGTATCTTCTGCAGACTTTTCTTTTTCAAAGACACCAGACTTATCTTCATCTTTAACGCCATTAACCCAATAGGTCATTTTGTTTTGAATAAAGACTTGTTCATGAACATAGCCCCTAAATAATTGTTACTAAGGCGTTTTTAATTCATCGGATTACAGATGTTGTGAACTTAAAAAGGATATTACTCACCTTCATAAAAAGATTTAGTCACTGAAGGGCTCACCCGCAAAATGCGGTGTTCACACATTGAGTCATTTTCACATAAAAAAAACCGGATTCCTCCTCTAAGAGGTTCCGGCTTTTCTTAGTAAAATGCGGGAAATATCTGGTGACGTGCTGCACACCCCCGCTATTATAATATTTCAATAGAGCCTTCTGTTCCATGAACGCGGATTCGCTGCCCATCTTTTATCAATTGGGTTGCATTTTCAACTCCGACAACTGCAGGTAAGCCGTATTCACGCGCGATAACCGCTCCGTGGGTCATCAGTCCGCCAACTTCAGTGACCAGGCCTTTTATGGATACAAACAATGGTGTCCAGCTGGGATCAGTATAGGAGGTAACTAATATATCCCCATCTTCCAAATCGGCATCTTCCATGTTTAAAATAACCCGTGCCCGCCCCTCTATGACTCCCGAGGAAACGGGCAGCCCTGCAATCGCTCCTGCCGGGAGATTTTCTCGTTTGTACTCGCCTGTAACGATTTCACCGTCAGATGTGATAACACGCGGCGGAGATAGTTTTTCATATACTTGGTACTCGCCTTTTCGTGTGCTGATGATTTGGTAATCCAATTTATGTGTGCGTACGACTTCCTGAAGTTCTTCAAAAGTGAGATAGTATATGTCTTCTTTTTCATGAATAACGCCCGCTTCTGCGAGTTGTTCGGCTTCTTTCAGTAAAGCCTGCTTATAAACGAAGTAGCGGCTGATCATGCCGTATTTTGGATATTCTCTGAACCCGCTGAAGTTCCGGATGATGCGGATCATTCGTTTAGTTTCTTTGGCTTTTTGTTCACCATCCGGTAATTGCTGCAATCGGTCTAATAACTCTTGTTCTTTCTTCAACGCCTCCTGCCGCCCTTGCTCAAATTTCCGCTGGCTGGCATTTGGCTCAAAGTTTTTGAGATTATTAAGAATCATAGGGACAAGTGCAGTTGGTTTTTCGCTCCATCGAGTTCTTGTGATATCAATTTCTCCGGCACATCGCATTCCGTACTTGTTGAGATAAGCATAGATAGCTTTATGGGTTTCCCGCCCGCCTTCAAACTTCACAAGCCCATCCAAAAAGTGATCATCTTTTACATTCTCTAAATAGGCAATTACTTCTGGATAAGGGCGGATCACATCGGCGACGTCCAATAGCGCAAGCCCCATTTCTGAAGTAATATTATGGGGTACAGATTGAGAAAGCGTATCTGCTGCGTTTTTTTCACCTAACCACTCGTTCATTTTTTCGTTAATCCATGATGAAGCATCCATTGCAGTTCGAATCAACACCGAACTTTTTGGGTTAAATAGAATCTTCTTTAATTCCTGGATATCTTCCAAAATAAAACGAAATAAATCATATCCTGATTTCGTCTGGATGTTTTGTTTTAACTCTTCTATCGATGCTTGACTGCTCTTAATCAAATCAGAAACAATTGCCGGATCGTTTTCAGCTTGTTCCGGCATATCTGCATTGCCTTTGCCGGGAATCGGTGCCGTTTTATCAGGTATCGGCTTAATGAAATCATCTCGCTCTATTATGGTCATAAGTGCGTCTTTTAAGAGCGGATCGTGCTGCCCCATGCCTTTTAAGAAAACTTCTCTGACAGTAGGAGATGCCAGTTGATGTGTGACATCAACGAATAGCCTTCCGCCGGCTTTACGCATGGGTGCAGCAGTCGTCAACAGAAAAAAAGACAATCCAAGGGGTTTTATGGGATCCGTCATCATTTGCTGATGACCAACAGAGATATAGACGTGATTTTCTTGATCGTTCGCTTCAGGAACGGGGTATAACGTTGTGATCGGCCGGCTTTGGACAATATAAAAAGTATCGCGGTCCAAACACCATTCGATATCTTGCGGCTGGCCGAAATGAGCTTCGATCTGTCTCCCGATACGTGCCAGCTGTAAAATTTGTTCATCAGTCAGTGTTTGAATCTTTTGCTGATCAAGAGCGATCTCCTGTGTTTCTGTTCCGCCTTCTTTTCGTCCATAGATAGCCAATTTTTTAGTTTCTATTCTCTTATCGACGATTTGCCCGTCCTGTACTTTATAACAATCGGCAGAGACTAAGCCGGAGACCAGTGCTTCACCAAGTCCAAAACCGGCATCGATGGATAGCAGCTTTCGGTTTCCGGTTATCGGATCAGCGGTAAATAAAATTCCCGAAGCCTGAGGGAACACCATCCTTTGGATGATAACGGATAAATAAACTTGGCTGTGATCAAATCCATTTTGCATACGGTAAATGACCGCGCGATCCGTAAATAGAGACGCCCAACATTTACTGATATGCTTCAAGATCGCATCGTCGCCGGTAATATTTAAATAGGTGTCTTGTTGACCGGCAAAAGAGGCATGCGGTAAATCCTCAGCTGTCGCACTGGAACGTACGGCATAGGCATGTTCTTCGCCGAACCGGGAGAGATGATAAGCAACTGCTTTGACTACATCTGAAGGAATTTCTGTTTCCATAATGGTTTGCCGGATTTTTTTGCTGACATCACCAATTTGATCGCGATTCTCCACTTTCAGCATGGTCAGTTGATCCAACAGCGCTTGTAATGTTTCGTTTTGTTCAATGGCTTTTTGATATCCTGCGGTTGTGACACAAAATCCTTCCGGTACTTGTATTCCTTGAATTTTTGATAATTCCCCTAAATGTAACCCTTTTCCTCCAACGAGCAAAGGCTGTGTTTTTTCAATTTCGTGAATGCCGAGAACGAAAGAACTCATTCTATATCTCCCCTTCAAAAAAATTTGACAAGAGCTTTTCAGCATGATATAATCATAATATAAGATGGATTACTATGACTTTTCACACAGAAAGCGCGCGTGTTCTGATTATATCACCGTGTCTGTTTTTGTGCAATATAAAAAGAACCTGGCCAATTTGGCGAGGTTCTTTCTTCATTTTTGTCTAAAGCTCTTTAAAGCTGTATTGAGATCTTTTGTGTGAACGTAAATGTTCTTATACAACTCGAATAGTGTTTTATATTTTTGAACATTTTGTTCTTTTGGATAAAATGCAGCTGCTTCATGAATGAACTGCTCTGCACATTCTTCAAGAGAGTCAAACCACCCGCTTCCGAAGGCAGCTAACATCGCAGCCCCCATGGCGGGACCTTGTTCATTCTCTAACTTAACCACCCTCGTATTGAAAATATCAGCCTGCATTTGAAGCCACGTTTCATTTTTAGCTCCCCCGCCAATAGAGACAACCGTATCAACTGATTTTCCCGCTTCGCGGAATAGCTCAATTGATTCATATAAAGAGAATGTGATGCCTTCCATTATCGCCCTCAAAAAGTGCTCTCTTTTATGGGCTCCGTCCATTCCGATCAAGCTTCCCCGAATAGATGAATCAGCATGCGGCGTTCTTTCACCGACTAAGTAAGGAGTGTACAGCAGTCCATTTGCTCCTATCGGAACAGATTCCACCCCCCGTAATAATTGTTCAAACGATTCGTTTGGCGCAAACGTTCTTTTAAACCAGTCCAAGCTGTACCCTGCAGCGAGCGTGACTCCCATCGTATAAAAAGAATCCTTCTTTCCATGATTAAAAAAGTGCACTTTCCCTTTAAAGTCCCTTTCTTTGTCTTCTTCACAGGAAAGTATGACTCCTGACGTCCCGATACTGCATAATGTTTTTCCGGAAGAAAGAATACCGGCTCCGAAAGCACCGCAAGCATTGTCTGCTCCCCCGGCGTACACTTTTGTTTTTTCCAACAGCCCAGTCTCCGCCGCAACGCTCGGAAGCAGCGATCCTACACAGTCATGGGATTCAACAAGCGGAGGACAAACTTCCGCTGAAATACCAAATTGATTGCAAATCTCATCGCTCCACTCTTTACGGGTCATATGTAAAAGTAACGTTCCCGCCGCATCGGAGTATTCGGTGTGAATGGCGCCAGTCATGCGGAATCTCACGTAGTCTTTCGGAAGCAAAAAAACAGCGGTTTTGTTAAAAAGTTCAGGCTCATGTTCCTTCACCCATACCATTTTAGGTAATGTAAACCCTTCAAGGACACGGTTTTTTGTGATATCAAGCAGACGATCGCCAAATGTCTCGGTCATCCTGCTACATTGAGGCGTCGTTCTGGTATCATTCCAAAGAATCGCATGACGCAGCACTTGCCGATCTTGATCAAGCAGTACTAACCCATGCATTTGTCCTGAATAGCTAATCCCGTCAATATCCCCGGGTTGAACGTCGGATATCGAAATCAATTCAGCCAATGCTTCAATTGTTTGCTGCACCCAGTCTTCAGGATTTTGCTCACTATATCCCGCCTTCTCTTGGATGAGCGGGTAACTTTTGGACGTTTCTGCACAAACCTTGCCGTTTTGATTGACTAAAATGGTTTTAACGGCACTCGTACCAAGATCTATTCCAATGACATACTTCATTTTTTCACTCCTTCCTCTCTAAATAGATCCCCATTGAATTGACCCGCCATAACAGTAACTTCATGACGGGCAATTCCGGGAACTTGGCTGCCTGCATCTTTTTACAGCTGGATCTGGAGCTTCTTTTTTCATTTGTTATACCTGTAAAATGTATTGATTTAATATCGCTTTTAACCGCTCCTGTCTCCCTGATTCGTTTTTAATTGGCTGATTGTTCAGCGCATATTGCTCAAGTGTTTTAAAATCAGCTCTTCCTTCTGCAATTTCAAGACCAATCCCTTCAGTAAAGCTGCGGTAACGGTGTTGAATCACATCTTCAAACACACGATCTTCGATTAATTTGTGGGCGGCTTTCAACCCTCTTGCAAATGTATCCATCCCTGCAACATGGGCATATAGTAAATCATCAGGCTCAAAAGAAGATCTCCTGACCTTTGCGTCAAAGTTTAATCCGCCGCTTCCAAGACCGCCATTTTGCAGGATTTCGTACATTGCTAATGTAGCAGAATATAAATCTGTCGGAAATTCATCTGTGTCCCAGCCTAAAAGCGGATCACCCTGATTCGCGTCAACAGAGCCAAGCAAGCCATGCACTCTCGCCATGCGTAATTCATGTTCGAATGTATGCCCGGCTAATGTGGCATGATTGGCTTCGAGATTTAATTTAAAATGATTGTCTAAGCCATATTGCTTTAAAAAGGCAATGGTTGTTGCTGCGTCCGTATCATATTGATGGGTGGTCGGCTCTTTTGGTTTTGGTTCAATCAAAAACTGCCCTGTATACCCGATTTCCTTCGCATAATCCACTGCCATATGCATAAATCTGGCCATATTATCAAGCTCAAATTTTAAATCGGTATTTAACAAAGTTTCGTACCCTTCACGTCCGCCCCAAAATACATAGTTCTCGGCGCCAAGCTCTTTTGCTGTTTCTAATCCTTTTTTTACTTGGGCTGCGGCATACGCAAATACATCTGCGTTACAAGAAGTCGCCGCACCATGGACGAAACGGGGATTCGTAAACATGTTTGCAGTATTCCATAATAACTTAACGCCGCTGGTTCTCATGTAGTCTTTTATCATATCCACGATTAAATCCAGATTTTGATTTGTCTCTTTTAACGTACTTCCTTCCGGTGCGATATCCCGGTCATGAAAAGCAAAAAATGGCGCATCCAATTTTTCAAACAGCTCAAACGCTGCATCTACCCTCGCTCTCGCCAGATCCATGCCTTTATAGTGATCCCACGGTCTCTGCATCGTAGCTGCGCCAAAAATGTCTGTGCCGTCAGCGGTAAATGTATGCCAATAGGCAATAGAAAATCGCAAATGCTCTTTCATCGTTTTTCCGCCAATTACTTCTTGAGAATTATAGTATTTAAATGCTAAAGGATTCGTGGATTCTTTCCCTTCGTAAATCACTTTGTTTGCGCTTTCAAAATAGTTGACCGAACCGGAATGAGAGTGAGCCATGTGTGATTTCCCCCTTAAAAATAAATTCTAAACATGATCATTCAAATACAAATGCTTTTATGTCATGTTGCACATTAGTTTGTTGCCCAAACAAACTAACTTATTTTCATCTTATATAACCTCATCAGTATTTTCAATATTTTTTTTAGTTTTTTACGAACACATTAGATATAATAAAGGTTGGATTCGCTATGTACTGCGTTTCGCACGATAACACAGAACGTTCAACTTAATTTAAAGATTATACAAATGGAGTGGATGAAGTGGATATCGCTGATCAAGCCTTTGTCAAAAAAGTTAACCAAAAGTTATTACTAAACGAAATACTTAAAAATTCACCTATTTCAAGAGCAAAATTATCTGAAATGACCGGATTAAATAAATCAACTGTTTCGTCACAGGTAAACACATTAATGAAAGAAAACCTCGTATTTGAAATCGGTCAGGGACAATCAAGCGGCGGCAGAAGACCTGTCATGCTTGTTTTTAATAAAAAAGCAGGATACTCCGTAGGAATAGATGTTGGCGTGGATTATGTTAATGGCATTTTAACAGATCTTGAAGGGACGATCGTCCTTGATCAACACCATCATTTGGATTGCAATTCTCCAGAAATCACTAAAGATATTTTAATTGAGATGATTCATCACTTTATTGCAAATATGCCGCAATCTCCATACGGTCTTATTGGTATAGGGATATGCGCGCCCGGGCTGATTGACAAAAATCAAAAAATTGTTTTCGCTCCGAACGCCAACTGGAGAGATATTGACTTAAAATCTTTCATCCAAAAGAAATTCAATGTGCCCGTTTTTATTGAAAATGAGGCAAATGCCGGCGCATATGGAGAAAAAGTATTTGGTGCTGCAAAAAATCACGATAACATTATTTATGCAAGTATCGGTACAGGAATAGGGATCGGCGTTATGATCAACAATCATTTATATAGAGGGGTTGGCGGATTCTCTGGAGAAATGGGACATATGACAATAGACTTTAAGGGTCCTAAATGCAGCTGCGGAAACCGAGGCTGCTGGGAATTGTATGCTTCAGAGAAGGCTTTAGTAACATCTCTTCAGACGAAAGAGAAAAAAGTGTCCAGCCAAGATATCATAGACCTCGCCCATCTGAATGATGTTGGAACTTTACAGGCATTACAGAATTTTGGTTTCTATTTAGGAATAGGCCTGACCAATATTTTAAATACATTTAATCCGCAAGCCATCATTTTAAGAAACAGCATCATTGAATCGCATCCTATGGTATTACATTCAATTAAAAGCGAAGTGTCATCCAGGGTTTATTCCAAACTAGACAATAGCTATGAATTATTACCATCTATCTTAGGAAAAAATGCCCCTGCTCTAGGAATGTCCTCTATTGTTATTGATCATTTTCTCGACATGGTTCATAACTGAATGTACATACTTCTATGTTTTACGCTCATCTTTAAAGATGAGTTTTTTTATTCTAGGAGTATTTCTGAATCAATACTGACATGGGCACCTTCTAATATGAAAAAGGAGTTCTAAAATAGAAATCTCCTTTTTCATGTGCTAATTATTTTTCTTTATAACGGAAATATCTGAAGTCGGCCGGAATATGATGACCGCTCGTATCTTGGCATTGCATCCCTACAAAAGCTCCTGTAAAGAATCCCCCGCCGCGGATGTAATCATCTGATAATTTTTTCGATTCTAATGCAATGTCGATTTTGTGCCAATCTTCTTTGTTAAATGAATACAAATAATAATATTTTTCGTTTTCAATATTCACTTTTAAATAGACATACTTGACTTCACGAGGAATCACAATTTTATTTTTTAACGGTTGTGAAAAAGAAAAGTTATCACATATCGTTAATTCAAGAATACGGCCAAGTTCTTCATCATACGTGACTTGAAGAGCCGTCCAATTCTCTGTATTGTAATAGTTCACCAAACCAGCGGCTTGCTGAAAATTTTCCGGATAAAACGCAACAGCCGTTTCCGCTTCAAAATGGAGGCTTTGCCAGCGTCTTGCTACAAATGCCTGAGTAAATGTCGAAGTTAAGGATTCATGGCCATATAATCGTAAATGATTTGGCGCTTGAGTTAATGAACCTAATTTCTCCGTAAACGGGATTCTTAACGTTTGAAAATTAATATTTAATGTTGCATCCTCAAATTCATCAACTTCCGGATACGTGTCTTCAAACATTGTTTCAGGTATAGAAGGCGCATCCACCTCCAAGCTCCCTTCTTTTCCGCCTTCTACATAAGGCCAGCCATCTTTCCAATAGAGCTTTTGAATAGCAGTTTCTCTGCCCAAAGGACAATATCCCCTCTGCTGAAAAATTGAATCATCGTCCGGATGAATGGGACGTCCCGTTAAATGAGCTAAATACCACTCACCTGTATGTGTTTGTACAATGGATGCATGTCCGCATTTTTGCAGCGGATTTTCCGGCGCATGCCATGACGTTAAGATAGGATTATCAGGATGTACTTCATATGGACCCTCAATATTTGCAGAACGGGCAATTGTAGCAGCATGTTCGAACCGCGTTCCTCCTTCTGCGGTTAATAAATAATAATAGTTCCCGATACGGTAAAGGTGCGGCGCTTCTGTCAGCTTTCTTTCAGTTCCTTTAAAAATCACTTTCGGTTTACCGATTAGTTTTTGCTCCTTATCAGAATATTCCTGCATGACAATGCCTCCAAAGGAGTGCCGATCAATACGCTGATCCCATAACATATTTAATAAATATTTTTTCCCATCCGTATCATGGAACAAAGAAGCATCAAAACCCGAGCTGTTTAATGTGATCGGCTCCCCCCAATCACCATCAATCGTGTCACAAGTCACTAAATAATTGTGGCAATCTTTCCAGGCGCCATCTACGACCTTAACATCCGTATAGATCAGCCAAAACTTTCCGTCGCTGTAACTTAAACATGGCGCCCAGACCCCGCCTGAATTAGGATTTCCTTTCATGTCTAATTGCGAAACTCTCTGTAATGGATGTGCAACCAACTGCCAATTGACTAAATCTTTTGAGTGGTGTATCTGGACTCCCGGAAACCACTCAAATGTAGATACAGCGATATAATAATCCTCTCCAACCCTGCAAATACTCGGATCGGGGTTGAATCCTTTAAGTACTGGATTGATAATCTTCATTTTGAACTCCTCCTCAGCTATTTTCTGTTGACTCATCATGTTTTAAGCTTTGAAATCGTCAATATGATCCAAATAAACTTTGTCTCTATTCTCTAATTCTCGAACCATGCTTTTATATTTTTTCTCATCTAAGTTATAGAAATTAATATCAATCATGGCCAGAACCAGTAAGAACACGGGAATAATGGTTGTTGTAATTAAAATTCCCGTCAATGCCTCCGGCGTTTGCACCTGATTTGCCACATATCCAAACTGATCTAGAACCAAACCCGGTACAACCCCTCCCAAGGCCATGCCGAATTTAAAGAAAAATCCGATAATAGCGTATATAAGACCGCCCATTCTTTTCCCGGTCTTATACTCTCCATATTCTATTGTTTCAGGAATAAGCGCCCACATATATCCCCCGGCAGTGAGACTTCCTGCAGCAGCCAGCAATCGAAAGGAAAGTATCAGGAATACATTACTTGACGGAACGAAAAGTAAAGCTAAGAGGCCGATCATATTCAGTAATAATGCATAGTTTAGTAATTTCTTCTTCCCTAATAATTGATGAAGCTTTGGAATAAACGGTAAAATGACCAAAGCAGGCAAACTTCCCAACAAACCGTACCACTTCACTAAATCCGCTCTTTCTAAATTATACGTTACGTAATAGATGCCAACCGAATTACTGATTGAATTCACTCCAAAAATAATAATAAAGAAAATACTTAATACAACTAGAGGCCGATTAACACGAAATTGCTCAAATATATCCGAAAATTTAATTTTTTCTTCCGATTTTTGAAGCGTGACACGCTCTTTTGTGCTTTTAAAACAAAAGATTAAAAGGCACCCGCCTATAACTCCCATAATACCCATGGTTAGCTGCCAGCCAAGAGATTCGCTGCCGGAATTATCGCTTAAATAAGCAGCCAGTAAGGGAACAAAAAATGCAACGACAAGTCCTCCAAGATTCGCAAATAACATACGGACAGACGTTATACTAACAACTTCTTGATTATTTCTGGTCATTGCAGATGTTAACGCGCCATATGGCACGTTTATCATGGTGTATGTAAGCGATAAGCCGACATAGGTGATATAGGCATATATTAATTTCCCCATATCCGAAAAATCCGGGGTTGTAAAACAGAGTATTGCCAATATGACAAAGGGAAAAGCTCCGAATAAAAGATACGGTCTGAAGCGGCCAAACCTGCTATTTGTTCTGTCAACTATTGTTCCAATAAAAGGATCAGCGAGAGCGTCGATGATTCTAACCACTAAAAACATCGTACCGGCTGCTGCTGCCGATAAACCAAAAACATCTGTATAGAAGAACAAAAGATACGTAGACACTGTTGCATAAATTAAATTACAAGCAAAATCTCCAGACGCATATCCAACTTTTTCAACCATGCTGATCTTCTTTACATTTTCACTGAGCATGATTTCTCCCCTTTTCGATCCTTTACATAAGGAACATGATGAAATGGTATAACATTTTATTTAAAATTATCGGCCAGTGAGCGGTGTATAAAAGCGCTTTCAAAAAATGATAGCGGTTTACTTTCACAGAGCATTTTCAACATCCAAATGGTGATCAGATAGCAGTGAACAGGATAAAAGCTTGGCTTTCGCTTTTTATATACCTCCAATTAAATCGAGCCTCTTATCCCCCTCCCATTTAAGACCTTTACATAATGGACAATTAAAGTGATTTTATTAGTTTGTTGACCGAACAAACTAACTTGATTTCATATTATAAAATCTTTTCTGCTTTTTCAACTCTTTTTTCAGAGAATTTAAAACCGACCAAAGGACATACCATGTTGTAATTGCCGACTGCTTCGACAGACGTTAAGTAAAAACCCCCCCTGTGTCACCTGACTGACTTATTACATGATAAGCACTTCCATCATCTTTTGTTTAGAAAAACTTATTAAGAAACATGCACTTGAAAAAATGCGAATCATATATAAGTGATATCCCGTTTAATTGGTTGAGGAGGATATTATGAAACCTATGCTGCCTTTTGAAAATTATTTCGGTGATTTAGAACTGGTTTATGCATTTTATGGAGCTATGCCTACTGGTGTTACGGTTTCAGAAACTGGTCGTATTTTCATTTGTTTTCCGAAATGGGGAGACGATGTTAAATTTACGGTGGCGGAGATAATTGGGGAGAAATTGCAGCCTTATCCTGATTTACAAACCAATTTGGTTAACCCTGAGAATATCAAAATGACTTTCATCAGTGTCCAAAGTGTAGTTACTGATGGAAAAGGAACGCTTTGGGTACTAGATACGGCGGCACCCAATTTTTCTGAACCAATTAAAGGCGGGGCAAAATTAGTCGCTGTTGATTTAAAAACCAATACAATCAGAAGAGTTTATACCTTTACAGAAGATGTTGTCCTTCCAACAACTTACCTGAATGATGTCCGATTTGATTTTCGTGTTGGAACTGCAGGTTATGCCTATATAACGGATTCTTCTTCCAAAGGACCAGGAGCTATTATCGTCGTGGATTTAGAAACCGGAAACGCATTTAGACGGTTAAATGGAGCAAATCCAACTTCACCGGATTCCTATTTTATACCGAAAGTAGAAGGCAAAATTTTGATGAATCGTAACAGGGATGGTTCAACTTCCCCATTTAGGCTGGCATCCGACGGTATTGCGATTTCTCCTGACGGAAAGGTATTATTTTTTTGTCCACTGACCAGCCGTCATCTGTTCTCGATCTCAACAGAAGCCCTGAGAGATAGAAATATACCGGACATGGATTTACTTTATCATGTGGCGTATTGGGGAGAAAAAGGCGCGTCTGATGGAATGATTACAGATGCAAAAGGAGCCATTTATGCCGGAGATTATGAGAACAATAGTATTCGAAAGTTGCTGCCGAATGGCACAATGGAAACCATCGCACATGATCCGAGAATTTTATGGCCGGATACTTTTTCGATTGGTCCGGATGAATACTTATATGTCATCGTGAACCAATTACATCGGCAGGCTAGATTTCATTATGGAAAGGACTTACGACAGAAACCTTATAGTTTACTTCGTATCAAAATTGATGAATTTCCTGCTCCTGCTTTTTGAAAATAAAAATGGCCGGTTCAATTTTAGAACATAATTGGCTTCATTTAGCCTTCATCCTAAAAGAATCAAATTTCAAATGAAAATGAAGGAAATCATATAATATCCTCATTTAAATATAAAGGGTTTATTCGAGCCGTTTATAACGCACTGTTGACGTATATAAGAAAAAAACAGACCTCCCTTGAGCCTCAGAACCTGAAGGAATAGGTCTATCATGAATATCAGATGAGCAAGCCCTTTGATGGGCAGTTTTATTACAGAGCCGGGGTGACACCCCGGTCTTTTTATTAAGGGAAAAACACTGTAACCCGTCTGGATTTTACAGTTTGCCACGCTTTTCTTCTTTTTGAATCTGGGGCAATATTGAAATTTGTACAAGGAATATTTGGACATAAAAATATAACCATCACTTCCGACATGTACTCCCATATCTCAGAGAAACTTGAAAATTCGTCAGTTGATTGTTATGAAGAATATATAGTCCCCCCCCCTTTTCTCCCCCAATTTGTCCCCTGTTTTGTCGGGAATTTGTCGCTTAGTTTTCGTTTTACACCCAATAAAATAAATAAAAAAGAGCAGACCGAAGTCTGCTCCCTTCAAAAGTTTATGATTTGTCATTATCAGATAGCCTTAGAACCGTAATACTCAATAATATTAAGCCTATAAACGTGCCGTATTTTCCGGTATCTATATCTGTGAGTGGAGCTACAATATATTCAATCAGGAATATAATAATAGCTATTGAGACTAATATACGATTCATTTGACATTACCACCTTAATAATTAACCATTTCTCCAGGGTACAACAACAGGGGTACCAATTATCCAATTATAAGAAATTCCGTACTTTCCATTATCGGATACTTTTTTTATGGCATACTTACCAGCAAACATTGCCCCTGCAATTGCTCCAGCATATACTGAAATCCCAGGTATTTTTTTTATCAATGCTGCTATCCCGGCGATAGCCCCTGCTATACCGTCAGCATCCTCAACAATATCTAAGAATTTTTTAATTACACACGAATTCATGCTCACCTTGACTATAGGAATTGCTACCGAAACACCTTGTTTCCCTCTACATTTTGCTAGAGTTGACATCTCACTTGATTCATCAGAAATATTAACTGTAGCAGAATCGACTAGTGTTCGATGGCCGTCAGTTAACAAATATTGATCAACTTTAATCGACTCTTTAGAGGTTCCTTTATCTAGAGTTTTTTGATCAATAAAATACTGTTTTCCGCCATATTCGATTGTATAAGATGCTTCACCTTCAGACTGACTTATAACATTCATTCCAGAAACATTGGTTTTTACCTTTTCATTCATCGATGTCTTAGCATAAGAAGGAAGTGCAAATCCGCAGACTAAACTCAATACAAGAAGCAAGCTTACTATTTTTGTTTTCAAATTATTATCCCTCTTTAAGGAGACTAACATAGTCATAATGAAAAATACACCATATAACGTTAAAATAGGAAATCTCACCTACACAACTGCTTACTACAAAAAAGCACTCAGATTATTCCGAGTGCTGTAGCAATGCGTAAAATAGCACGCTGTTTCATAATAGGTGTCCTTCTTCATGCCGAGTTCCATATAAATATGAATGTCTTTCGTTTGGCTGGCTGCTAAGTATTTTTTCCCAAGGATCATGCGTTCTTCATGGTCCAGGCTGTTTTCTAACGCCCTTTCCATCTGCTTAACCTTCAGTTCATTTAATGAAAGAATCTCTGATTGAAGGAAACAGGCTGATACCAGCATCAACCGATTCCTTCAAAAATTTAAAGAAAAGTCTAAGCCTGGTTTTTCCACAAAAAAAGAGGTTCAATTGGCTGTAGCTGGAAAAGAAAAACGAATGGATCATCAAAACAAATAAAAAACGAGAATACAATATGGAGTTTATCAATAGCGATGACATACCTTTTTTTACGTGTAGCATATGAATGAGAATTATATCTCCACAATTATGGAGTAATTTTTTATTGATTTTTCGTGGGTGTTTTGTGGGTGGTATTGTATTTATATTAAATTATTAAATTTGTTTACAAACAAAAAATCCCCTGACACCAATAGTGCCAAGGGATTGAGAGATTAATACTGAGACATGTATTGTTCGCGCTCCCACGGATGAACCTGTGTGCGGAACATATCCCATTCGATTTCTTTTGCTTCGATGAAGTGTTCGAACAGGTGCTCGCCGAGTGCTGCAACCATGACTTCGTTTGATTTGAATTCATCGAGAGCTTCCGCCAGTGTCGCCGGAAGATCTACGATGCCGTTTTCCATGCGCTCTTCTTTGCTCATGACGTAGATGTTGCGGTCAATCGGAGCCGGTGCTTCAAGTTTGTTTTTGATTCCGTCAAGGCCTGCTGCAAGCAATACGCTTAACGCCAGGTACGGGTTTGCCGCCGGGTCTACGCTGCGGACTTCAACACGCGTGCTGATGCCGCGGGAAGCCGGGATACGGATCAGCGGGCTTCTGTTTTGCGCGCTCCATGCCACGTAGCAAGGTGCTTCATAGCCCGGAACAAGGCGTTTGTAAGAGTTCACTGTCGGGTTTGTGACAGCCGTAAAGCTTGTCGCGTGTTTTACGATACCGGCAATGAAATGTTTTGCTGTTTCACTCAGCTGAAGATCAGCGTCTTTATCAAAGAACGCGTTAACGCTATCTTTAAAGAGTGATAGGTTGCAGTGCATACCGGAACCGTTTACGCCGAACAGCGGTTTTGGCATGAATGTCGCATGCAGACCGTGTTTGCGGGCGATCGTTTTGACAACCAGTTTGAAAGTTTGGATGTCGTCACAAGAACGGATGGCACCGGCATATTTAAAATCGATTTCGTGCTGACCCGGAGCAACTTCATGGTGAGATGCTTCGATTTCAAAGCCCATTTCTTCAAGCTCAAGCACGATATCGCGGCGGCAGTTTTCTCCCAAGTCAGTCGGAGCCAGGTCGAAGTATCCGCCTTTATCGTTCAATTCAAGCGTCGGTTCGCCTTTTTCATCTAATTTAAACAGGAAGAATTCAGGCTCAGGTCCAAGATTGAAATCGCTGAAACCGAGTTCTTTCATTTCTTTCAGAATCCGTTTGAGGTTGTTACGCGGGTCACCTTCGAACGGCGTGCCGTCCGGATTGTAAATGTCACAGATGAAGCGTGCTACTTTACCTTTTTCAGCCGTCCATGGGAAGATTACAAATGTGTTCAGATCAGGATATAAGTACATATCAGACTCTTCGATACGGACGAAACCTTCGATGGAAGAACCGTCGAACATGCATTTATTATCAAGTGCTTTTTCAAGCTGGCTCACAGGAATTTCCACGTTTTTAATCGTTCCGAGAATGTCTGTGAATTGAAGGCGGATATACTTTACGTTTTCCTCATTTACTAATTTTACGATGTCTTCTCTTGTGTACTTTGCCATTTCGTAAAACTCCTCCTCTAAAAGGTAAATGTATATAGCAAAACAGTTGCTAACGGATTAATGAAAGAATCGGGACATGTCACCTTGGCGGAAAGTATTTCCCCGCTGGAAACGGCCTGCCTGCATCAGTTCGTTTTTCAGAAGCTTTCTGAGTTCGTCATCAGACAGATTGTGCTTCATCGGTTTGGCGGTTTTTTCGGATTTTTCTTCCGGTTCGGCAGATGCCTTATCCAGAATTTGTTTGATCCCCGCCATATTGACGCCTTGTTCAATCAGATTTTTGATTTCTAACAGTTTATCTACATCATGGAATGAAAATAATCGTCTATTTCCTTCGCTTCTCGCTGGAAATATCAATCCATTTTCCTCATAATATCGAATTTGCCGGGCAGAAAGTTCTGTTAACTGCATGACAATCCCAATTGGAAATAAAGGCATTGAGCGGCGAATGTTATCACTCATCTCAATTTCCTCCTTTTCTTATCTTAGTCTCATTATAGGTGATGTTATATTTTGTGTCAACACAATGTAAGGAATCTTAACATCAAATTCTTTGAAAATTGCAAACGGCCTAAATCAGCTCTTTTTCCATTAAAGCATTTACGGCGCTGCAAATCGCATTTTTCACGTGCGCGTAGGTTAATCCTCCTTGGACATACGCGACATAAGGCGGTCTGATAGGTCCATCTGCTGATAATTCAATGCTTGCCCCCTGTACGAAAGTGCCCGCTGCCATAATGACATCGTCTTCATATCCCGGCATATAGCTCGGATAAGGCGTCACATGCGCATTAATCGGTGAAGCATATTGTATCGCCTGGCAAAAAGCGATCATCTTATCAGGGTCCTGAAACTCAACTGATTGAATCAGATCCGTTCTCGGCGCATTCCATGCAGGGTTTGACGTAAAGCCGAGCTTTTCAAGAAAACGGGCGGTAAATACCGCTCCCTTCAAGCTTTGCGCCACTACATGCGGAGCGAGAAAGAAACCTTGATACATTTCCTGCAGTGAATAAAGCGAAGCGCCGGCTTCACTTCCGATTCCCGGGGAGGTCATCCGGTAAGAGCAGGCCTCAATCCACTTGGCTTTCCCTACAAGATAGCCGCCCGTTTTAGCAAGGCCGCCGCCCGGGTTTTTAATCAGGGAACCGGCCATAAGATCCGCTCCGACATGGCAGGGTTCCCGCTCTTCTGCAAATTCTCCGTAGCAATTGTCCACAAAAACAATGACATCTTCTTTGATTTCCTTTACGAAACGAATCATCTCTTCAATTTCATTTATTCTGAAAGACGGACGATTCGCATATCCTTTTGAACGCTGGATGCCGATCACTTTTGTATTCGGCTGGATTGCAGCCCGGACCGCTTCAAAGTCCACTCTGCCTTCTGATGTTAAATCGACTGCATTGTATCCGATTTGAAATTCCTTAAGCGAGCCTGAATACTCCCCGCCTCTTACTCCGACGATTTCCTCGAGTGTATCGTAAGGCTTGCCTGTGATATAAAGCAATTCGTCCCCGGGTCTCAGCACACCGAAGAGCGCGATTGAAATCGCATGCGTTCCGGAAATGATTTGCGGCCGCACGAGTCCCGCCTCTCCTCCGAACACATCAGCATAGATCTTCTCCAGTGTATCTCGTCCGATATCATCATAACCGTATCCGGTTGAAGGCGTAAAATGCGTATCGCTTACTTTATGTTTTCTGTAGCTTTGCAGGACTCTCCATTCATTCCGTTCACTGATTTCTTCTATTCTTTTATGAACGGCGGAGATTTCCGCTTCTGTTTCTTCGGCGGTTTTTTGTAAAAGAGCGCCGTGGGTCAGTGTGTCAAACATGTTGTGTATACCTTCCTTACATGAATTTCTTCAGTTCTCCAAGTATGCTTTGTTCTTCCTGTACATAACCTGAGACTTCGTAGCGTTCATTTTCTTCATTAAAATAAAGGCTGTCGATCATGGTCTCTGATTTGATGCGTGACATCAATTTGCCTTCGGCGGCAGGCACATGAACTTCATACGGCGTCATCAGCTCCCGGCGCAAATAAGCTTCGATTTCCGCTTTTAGTTTTGCTTCATCCCCGGCGATTCTGGCGCTGATCATGATGTGGCCTTCTCCCGCTGTCGGGATGAAGTCAGGAAGTGTCTCATCACGTTTGTTATAAGCGGTCAGCACCGGAATATCATCTGCCTCAAGCTCTTTTAACAGACCGAGGACCGTCTGTTCATGCCCGGCATAATCTTCATTGGATGAATCAATGACATGAATGATCAAGTCTGCTTCCTTCACTTCCTCAAGCGTTGAGCGGAAAGCGGCAATCAGCGTCGTCGGCAGATCCTGAATGAAGCCGACCGTATCAGACAAAAGGACGCTGTAGCCGCTTGGGAGCGCCATCTTTCTCGTCATCGGATCAAGTGTTGCAAACAGCAGATCTTCTTCATAGCTGTCAGAGCTTGTTAATTGATTGAACCATGTTGATTTTCCGGCATTGGTATAACCGACGAGCGCAGCCTGAAGCACGCCGTTCTTTTTACGCCGCTCCCGATAACGGCTTCTGTGGCGGATAACCGTTGACAGCTGCACGTTAATTTCGTGTATGCGGTTTCTAATGTGGCGCCGGTCTGTTTCAAGCTTTGTCTCACCGGGCCCTCTCGTCCCGATTCCGCCGCCTTGTCTTGAGAGATTGATTCCTTGTCCGCTCAGACGCGGCAGCGCGTATTGAAGCTGGGCCAATTCGATCTGAAGCTTTCCTTCTCTCGTCTTCGCCCTTTTTGCGAAAATATCCAAAATAAGCTGCGTGCGGTCGATGATCTTCGCTTCAATTGCAGTGGCGAGTGATTTAAGCTGGCTCGGTGACAGTTCATCATTAAAAATGACCAGATCCGCTTCAAGCTCTTCACACAGCGCCTTCAGCTCGTCTACTTTCCCCTTGCCTATATATGTAGCGGCATCCGCTCTGTTCCGTTTTTGCGTAATCCGGGTCAGCACCGTTCCGTCAGCCGTTTTTGTCAATGAAGCAAGCTCTTCCATGGAATGTTCAAAGTGCTCATCTGTCATGTGCGGAAGCTGGCAGCCGACCAAAATGACCGTTTCTTTTTTTCCTTCCTGTTCGTTCAAATGGATGTTCCTTTCTGTGTCGTATTGGGCAGTAGTACTATCATACCAAACCCGCAGGGCGTATACCACACATCCGGCGGGTTTTAAAGAGAGAAATAAAAAAGAGACCCCTCAAACCGGCTGAGAGGTCTATTCGTGAGCTGCCGCCTCATCTTTTATAAGTAAATCCTGGCTCTTGATCGTCATTAAATCGTTTTTTAAGTATTGGTCTCCCATTAAAAGTCTCATGGCCTGAGCGCGGATTGATTTTTCAATCACGTTTCTGACAAAGCGCCCGTTGCTGAATTTAATGGGGCTTGTCGTGCTTTTCACTGTCATTAAGTAATCTTTTAACTTCCACTCGGCTTCCTGGCTTAATTGATACTCACGCTCTGCTATCATGCGCTTTGCGATGTCCATCAGCTGAGTGACAGAGTAATCCGGAAAATCGATGCTGATAGGGAAACGCGATTGCAGGCCGGGATTTAATGACAGGAAATGTGTCATTTCTCTCGAGTACCCTGCCAGGATCAGAATAAATTCATGCTGTTTGTCTTCCATATGCTTGACAAGCGTATCAATCGCCTCTTTACCGAAATCCTTTTCTCCGCCCCTTGCAAGTGAGTATGCTTCATCAATGAATAAAATGCCCCCGAGCGATTTTTTAATGAGATCTCTCGTTTTTTGCGCCGTGTGTCCGATGTATTCACCGACCAGATCAGCACGTTCCGCTTCGATCAGATGTCCTTTGGAAAGCACGTTCATTTCGAAGAAAAGCTTGCCGATCAGTCTCGCGACGGTGGTTTTCCCGGTGCCGGGGTTCCCTTTGAACATCATATGAAGAGCTTGTTTTCCGACTTTCAGCCCTTGTTCGGCCCGTTTTTGGTTGACGAATATCCACGCGTAAATTTCTTTAATGTTGCGTTTCATTTCTTCCATACCCACTAATGTGTTCATTTCTTTTTCAATTTCTTTCAGAATACTGTGCTTGGCTTCATTTTTTTGCAGGGCGGCCTGATATTCCGCCTCAGCTTCCGCATTTGTCAGCACTTGCTTTTGGCCATTAAGAATGATGTTAATTTGTCCGTTATTTTTATAGGTTACAGCGCGCTCCAACATGCTCACCTCTCTGTTCTCTCTTTATCTTACTCATGATGAAGCGGTTCCGTGACATCCGCCTATCATCATGAGACCCGTTTTCCTCTTTATCTGTCACTTTTTCCGTTCTCTTCGGGAATGATGTTGAATCCTGCGCTTTCCCGAGAAATATTTTTCATTTCTTATTGTATTCAGCAGAAACGGGAGGACAAACCATTTATTTTTATTTTCCGGGAAATGTTGGGTATATTTCTCATTTTTTTTATGAATGACAGCCGTACAAGCACTATTTGAATATCATCATATGCTGTAATGAGGTGATGGAGAATGGTTAAAATTTTTATAGACCCCGGTCATGGCGGAACTGATTCAGGTGCAACCGGAAACGGACTTCAGGAAAAAGCGGTCACGCTGGAGATCGCGCTGGCTTTGCGCACGATTCTGACGAATGAGTATGAAGGAGTTTCTGTCACGATGAGCAGGACAAGCGATAAGACGGTCAGCCTGACGGAAAGAACGGATGCCGCCAACAGCTGGGGCGCAGATTATTTTTTATCCATTCATATTAACTCAGGAGGCGGAACCGGATTCGAAAGCTATATTTACCCCGGTGTCGGAGCGCCGACCTCGACTTACCAATCAGCCGTCCACACGCAAGTGATTCAAGCATCGGGTTTTAATGACCGAGGAAAAAAAACAGCCAACTTCCATGTGCTGCGGGAGACAAGTATGCCGGCGATTTTGACGGAGAATGGTTTTGTTGATACGTCAGCTGATGCAAACAAACTGAAAACAGCCAGTTTTATTGAAAGCCTTGCAAGAGGACATGCCAAGGGCTTGGAGCAAGCTTTCGGTCTAAAAAAAAAGGCTGACTTATATAAAGTGCAAATCGGCGCATTCAAAGTGAAAGCAAATGCTGATGCGCTTGCCGCCGATGCGGAGTCTAAAGGTTTTGACGCGATTGTGCTTCCAAAAGGCGGCTTATTTAAAGTGCAGATCGGCGCATTCTCTTCCAGAGATTACGCTGAAGCGTTGGCAGCGCGGGCCGAAAAAGCCGGATTTGATGCCTTCATTATGCAAGACTAAATGAAAAAACCCCCGCTCTCCCTTTTTTGGGCCGAACGGGGGTTTTTTGTTATTGAAGTATATCGGCGACAAACTGAGACCAAGCTTCAAGACGCTGATACACATTTTCCTCTTTCAGTTCGCTCAGTTTCATCCAGCGCCCGGCGATTTGATCTTTTTCTTTCACTTCGACTTGTGCCGCAGACGCTAACTGGAGCGCAGAAAGGATGCCGATATGCACCTTTCCTACATCGTTTTCATCATCATTGATCAGGCCGAGTGTGACAATGTTTTGTTTGTCTTCCTCGCGAATGTACAGTTCTTCCGCCAGCTCCCGGTCGGTATTCTGTTTCAGCACTTCCGAAAATGAAGCCGCCCCTTCCATAGGGTTCATGTGTCCGCCGAAGCCGAGAGAAAGCTTATTATGGAGGCGCGATTCCCCTCCGCCCGCGAGCCGTTCATACACAAACACCTCATCGTCACGGCGGATGACGACATACGGAATCGGCTGTTTAAATCGCGGGTCCTCTTCCGCGTCGCCTCTTCTGATTTCAAAAAAATGCGCCTCAATTTGAGCCATAATGTTTACGATACGTTCATCCTCGCTGTTGACTCCCTGAAATGTCAGCATTTCGTTTTGAAAGACGTCACTCCGCGGTGCAGCCAAGATGATTTCATCCATTTTATTCATGCCCGTTCCTCCTGTCTTACCTCTCCATTCAAGCCAAAAGAGCAGATATTATATCTGCTCTTCATCTTGGCCAAAATAAAAATCTTCGTCCTTAATCGGTTCTACCGTCGCCTTTTTGTAGCCGTTCCCTTTCATGGAGAAGAAATCATGTGATTTTGTTTTGGTGTTTAATCCGTTTAATACGATCGGATTAATATCCTCTTCTTCAAAGTAAGGATCGAACCCTAAGTTCATCAAAGCTTTATTGGCGTTATAGCGGATGAATTTCTTTACATCGTGTGAGAGTCCGACTTGATCGTACAAGTCCTCTGTATATTCAAGCTCATTTTCATATAACTGATTCAGAAGGTCAATCGCAAATTCACGAAGCTCTGCTTTTTTCTCTTCTGTCTGTTTATTATAAATTTCCTGAGCAAGGAGACCGACATACACGCCGTGAATCGCTTCGTCACGAAGGATCAGGTTAATGATCTCACCGCTTTGCATCAGTTTTCCTTGTCCATAGAAATATAACGGATAATAGAAACCGCTGTAGAAAAGGAAGCTTTCCAGATAGACGGAAGCAACCATCGCTTTGAACAGTGAAATTTCATCATCTTTTTGAATGGCTTTGTAAAGCCCGACAATCATTTGCGCTTTTTTCTGCAAATATTTATTCTGCTTTACCCATTCAAATACTTCGTTGATCGTTTCAGTCGGAGCAAGCGTCATAAAAATATTTGAATATGATTTTGCGTGCACCGCGTTTTCCATCATCGCCATGAAATTAAGAACCGCTTTTCGCTGATGGCCTTCGACGTGCTCGGCCACAATCGGCATGCCCGTGTTCCCCTGCTCAGTATCAAGCAGTGTCAGGCCGGCGAGCACCTTCATGTACGTATCCTGCTCATTTTTACCCAAATACTTCCAAGTGAGGAGATCGCCGTTTAATGCGATCTCTTCCGGAAGCCAAAACTGCTTTACGTTTTGGTTGTAAAACATTTGGGTGAAATCATCTTCATGCTTTGACCAGTTTGCTGCGTCATAAATTTTTGTCACTGTAAACTCTCCTTTAATCAAACGACACAAGAAAGACAGCTGTCCTGCCCGGTATCTTTCGTTCTTGCATAGTAAATGGTTTTGATGCCTCTATGGTGGGCATACAGATCAATACGGTTCAGATCACGAGTTGTCATCGTATCTTTCAAAAACAGGGTAAAGCTGATTCCCTGATCGATATGCTGCTGGATTGTCGCGATCATATCCACCACTTTGAACATGTCCATATCATAAGCTTCTTTGTAGAAGAACCAGTTATTAGACGCTAACCCCGGCATCGGGTAATACGTTTTTGAATTTCCGTATGTTCTTTCTTCGATCCGTTCCATGATCGGCATAACGGACGCCGTGCTGGATTGGACGTAGGAAATGGAACCTGTCGGCGCGATGCACAGTCTGTAGCTGTGGTACATGCCGTTTTCAGCGACAAACGCCTTCAGCTCTTTCCAGTCTTCGATTGTCGGAATGTGCATGCCTTCAAAGAGCGCAGCGATTTTTTCGTATGCCGGTGAGAACTCTTTTTCGATGTATTTATTGAAATATTCTCCCGTTGCATAAGTGGAGCCTTCATAATGCTCAAACGTTTCGCCTTTTTCTTTCGCAAGCTCAGCTGAACGCTGAATGGAATAAAAGTTCACCATCATAAAGAACGTATTCGCGAAATCTCGTGCTTCCGGGCTTTCATACGCGATGCCGTTTTGGGCCAGGTAGCCGTGAAGGTTCATGGCGCCTAAACCGATGGACTTCATCGCTTTGTTCGCGCGTCTGACTGCCGGCGCGTTGCGGATGTCCGTCGTCTCAGATACATGAGTCAGGGAATCCGTCGCGAGTTTCACCGTGCGCTCAATCGATTTATGTTTCATGACATTCAAAATATTTAATGAACCAAGGTTGCAGGAAATGTCCAAGCCGATTTCGTCTTCTTCATCATAATCTGTGTAAGCCGAAACTTGTGACGCCTGAAGCACTTCAGAGCAAAGGTTCGAGAATTTCACTTTTGATACGTGGTTATTCGCGTGCTCTTTGTTTACGTTGTCCTGGAACATAATGTACGGATAACCTGACTCAGAACGGAGAACGGCAAGCTTTTCAAGCAATTTGCGCGCATTCACTTTTTCTTTTTTGACACGAGGGTTGTCGACAAGCTCTTCATACATCGCCGTCATGTCCATTTCGTCCATATGCTGGCCGTATTCTTTATAAATCGTATGCGGATAGAATACATAAGCCGCTTTATCCTCACGTGCAAGCTCAACGAACTTATCCGGAATGACGACACCGATAGAAAGCGTTTTGACGCGCACATCTTCATCCGCAGAAATCTTTTTCGTATCAAGAAAATCATTGATATCGCGGTGGAAAATATTTAAATACGCCGCGCCTGAGCCTTGTCTTTGGCCCATTTGGTCAGCGTAACGGAACGCATTATCAAGAAGCTTCATGACGCCTACAACACCTTTTGTGGCGTTTTCAACATCTTTAATCGCTTCGCCTTTCGCGCGAAGCTTGGACAGATTAAGAGAAACCCCGCCGCCCAATTTAGACAGCTGCATGGAAATATCGATCGCCCGTGAAATATCGTTTAAGGAATCATTGACTTCGAGCAAGAAGCAGCTCACCAGTTCTCCGCGGCGTTTTCTGCCGGCATTCAAAAATGTCGGTGTACTCGGCTGATATTCCTGGTTGATCATCAGGTTTACATATTCTTTTGCTTTCTCAGTGTCGCCGTTTGCGAAGAACAGCGCGACGATTGAGATTCGGTCCTCATAACGCTCGAGGATTCTTTTCTTGTCATTCGTTTTCAAAGCATAGTCATTATAAAATTTAAACGCACTCATGAAGGAAGGAAAACGAAACTTCTTTGCGTAAGCTGTCTTAAACACTTCTTTAATGTCTTCAAAAGAGTAAAGGCTTAAGAATTCCTCTTCGTAGTATTGGTTTTCAATCAAATAATCCAGCTTCTCTTTTAAATCGTGAAAGTAAACTGTGTTTTGATTGATATAGTCAACAAAATAGCTATGTACAGCCTCTTTATCTTTATCAAACTGGAATTTTCCATCTTGTTGGATCATGATTTCGTTATTTAACTGGATCCATTTTGGCACTTGATTTTGTGACAACTCTTTCTACCTCCTGAGTAAACAATTCAACGTCTTTAGATGTGCCGCTGAGTTCAAATTTGTGCAAGATCGGCACCTGATATTGTCTTGAAATGGTATCGGCGCTTTTTGCAAAGTTATCGCCCCATACTTTGTTGCCGCTCGCAGCGACTCCTAATAAGAGATGGGCGTATTTTTCGAGAAATGATTGTGTTGATGCCGGTACCTGGCCGAAGTTTGTCGTGTAGGTGACCAAAACAAACGGAGTGTCCACGTGGTCCGTTTCGTCCACCTTGCGGATCAGCTGAAAGTCTGTTTTATTCACAAAACGCTGAACATTCCCTGTCTTTGAATCAAATATGATTTGAACCATCCTTATCACGACCTATCAAAAATAATGAATCTCTTAACACTATATATAGTATACTAACCTCTCAGAAAAACACAACATATTGAGATCGATTTATAAAAAATTCATATTTTTGAAAGAGCGGACTTTGGCTCTGCCCCGATTAACGCCCAAAAAAGAGAGCAGAACGAGAATCATCTCTCATCCTACTCAAGGTGTCATGTGTAAGCCGATGTCTATCATAACATGAAAAAAAACTGCTTAGTAGTCTAGACTTTTATTCTTATTTTTTGTAAGAATCACATTTTTTTTCGCTTTCAACGGTTTCTTCAATCTCCACATCAGCACCGATTTCTTTCAGTACGGCTTTCAGAGCGCTTGTGATGGAAGCCTCTCTGATCAGTTCTTTGCCGTCAACGATGATGCTGGTTCCATATTCATAGCAGGAATCATCTTCACAAGTTTCTTCCCAATGGTTGATTATCACCTTGTGTTTCAATCGTCTCACCCTCTGCATGATCAATGTCAGTACTTAGTGTAGCTTGTGCGGCCCGCTTTGTAAATTCGAACGCTTGTGAAATTTATTCAAGCTCATCCAGCGCCGTTTCTTTTTTCAGTTCGATTCTATTCGTTTTTTCATCATAGCGGTATATTTTTAAGTAACCGTCCTCAACGATGCCGAAACGATTATGTTCCAGCTGCACCATGCCTTCTGTCTGCGGTTCGGTATCCGTTGAACCGCCGTCATCATCCGTCACCACCGTCTCATGATTGCTGCAAGCTCCAAACAGCAAAAAAACAGCGATCCAAACGAGCGTAATTCTGATTCTTCTCAGTTCATTTTCACTTTCGAACACGATTTTCCGAACCCCCTTTTATGTTTCCGATATACAGCCTGCAATATACAGATGCGCATAGAAAAAGACCATTGTTCATGGTCTTTTTTCAAAAAGTCTATTCAAGCTCAAGCTGGACGTTTTTTTGCGGGGCGAACGTGGAGATGGCATGTTTATAAATAAGCTGCTGCTTCCCCTCCGTTTCGAGCAAAACGGTAAAGTTGTCAAAGCCTTTTACCTGGCCGCGAAGCTGGAAGCCGTTGAGTAAAAACACCGTGACGAACGTATTGTCTTTTCGGATTTGATTCAAAAACTGATCTTGAATATTAATCGGTTTCATGTTTCGTCCTCCTTGGTTCTCAATACAATACTGTTTCGATTAAATTTCCAGTTTTCCTGCTATGCACTCGAAAATTTCCTTTTTTTTCTGCTCAATATCAACAGGCGGCGTCATATCTGTCCATGAAACGGGCATTTTATTGCGAAACCAGGTCAGCTGGCGTTTCGCATATCGCCTTGAATTTTGTTTTAATTGCTCCACAGCCTGAGGGAGCGGCACTTTTCCATCAAGGTATTCATACAGCTCTTTATAGCCGATCGCCTGAATCGATTGGCTGTCCCGGATATTCATATCATACAGCCGCTTTACTTCGTCAAGAAGGCCGGTTTCCAGCATCAGGTCAACGCGCTCGTTAATCCGGCCGTACAGCACTTCTCTGTCCATTGTAAGACCGATAAGAACCGCATTGTAAAGCAGCTCCCGTTTTTGGGTTTTAAGATGCTCTGACATTGTTTTTCCCGATACATGCAGAATTTCGAGCGCGCGGATGACTCTTCGCGTGTTGTTTTGATGAATGGCTGCCGCCGCTTCCGGGTCGGCTGCCGCAAGCTTGGCATGAAGCACTTCCGCCCCTTCTTCAGCCGCCAGTTTCTCCATGCGCTCCCGGAATACAGGGTCGCCGGAGTTTTCCGTGAACGTATAGTCATACAGCACGGACTGAATGTACAGACCCGTTCCCCCGACAATCATCGGCAGCTTTCCTCTATCGGCAATCTCGGTGATTTTTCCCCTTACCATTTTCTGATAATCCGCCGTTGAAAAAGTGTCGGACGGCTCCAAAATATCAATCAGGTGATGCGGCACGCCTTCTGTCTCTTCTTCGGTGACTTTGGCCGTTCCGATGTCCATCCCTTTATATACCTGCATGGAATCTCCGCTGATGATTTCCGCATTCAGCATTTTCGCGAGTCCGATGCTTAGTTTTGTTTTTCCGACTGCCGTCGGTCCGACAAGTATGACGACAGGCTGTTTTTTATTTTTCAATATGTATCACTCTCTTTTATAAATCTCCCCCTAATTATAGCATTCATTTCTTCAGGCACCTATCCATTTTGCCCTTTTTCCTGAGCGCTAAACGTCCGCTACCACCCGATCGGCTCGTTTCCGACAACCTCTCTCGTTTTTCCTTTGAGTGTATGGCGGTGCGTTTTCCGTCCTTCCTCCCGCGGATCGTAAACGACGCCGCCGTGCTGGATCTGAATCGGCTCATTGTAGGCGGCAAAGGTGGTCTCTGAAAGCTCATGGTAATGTGTTCCGTCAACCCTCGGGATGGCAGGGCCGGAAATGCCGTAATACCTATGAAAATGGCCGTTTTCAAACGAGGTGATGCCCGTATAGAAATGTGTATGCTCATCTGTATTGCTGCCGTTCTCCGGCTGCGAAAAGCCTTCAATCAAATGATAATGCCCCTGCACTACATCCGTAACAGCCCGGTATGCGTGTGTGTGCGGAGGTTTTTTTGACCAATCGGACTGATACAGGCCCACAAAAGCTCACTCCTTTATTTTTTTGATAAACGCCCAATCAAAAATTGGTGGGCTGAATACTCTGTTATCATCTCAAATTTATTCTTGGAGGTACCTTAATTATGATTGAAGAATACACATACGAAGCAGATAGTGATATGAGACAGTTTGGACGGCCCGGATTTGGGTTCGGACGGCCGGGCTTCGGGTTCGGGCGTCCCGGATTCGGATTCGGCTTCGGGCGACCGGGTTTTGGTTTTGGCCGGCCTTGGTTTGGCCGCCCTTGGTTTGGCGGGTTCGGACGGCCGTTTGGTTTTTACGGCGGACCGTTTGTCGGAGGGCTTGTCGGGGGGCTTGTCGGAAGCGCTTTGTTCAATCCGTATTTGTACGGAGGTTACGGCTACCCTTACTATCCGTATTACTACTAAGACAATCAAAAAGGGCTCCTTTCAGGGGCCTTTTTGTATAGGCTTAATGTCTTGACTTGGCGGGCAAAGTTCGGATATTATTTTATTTTACTGCCTTAAACAAAAGGCATAAGGATTATGATGAGAGGGGGATTTGATATGATTCTGGGTTATATCTTCCTCACAATTGCTATTTTATCAGAGTCAATCGGCGCGGCCATGCTGAAAGTCTCCCGCGGATTTACGCGGTTTTTGCCGAGCGCGCTTGTAGTGGCAGGCTATTCATTGGCCTTTTATATGCTTTCACTGACACTGAATCTCATTCCGCTCAGCTTATCCTATGCAACATGGAGCGGAGCCGGAACGGTGCTCGCATCCATTATCGGAGCGAAATGGTTTCATGAAAAACTGGACAAGCAGGCCGTCATCGGACTCTTTTTCTTATTGGCCGGTGTCATTTTGATGAATTGGTAGAAAGGAGAGGCATGCTGATGAAAGGATTACTCTGCCTGGCATTAGCCATTGTATCAGAAGTGTTCGGGAGCACGATGCTGAAGCTGTCGGACGGTTTTACGCACCTGTGGCCCGCTCTCGGCGTCATTGCCGGAATCGGAGCCTCTTTTATGTTTTTGAGCTTCTCATTGAAAAGCCTTGATTTATCCGCCGCATACGCGACATGGTCAGGTGTCGGCACCGCTTTAACGGCAATTGTCGGCTTTTTTGTTTTTAAGGAGGCCATGACAGTCAAAATGATGATCGGGCTTGTTTTTGTCATCACGGGCGTCATCCTGCTGAACCGTTCCAAGTCTCAAAAAGCTAAAAAAAATCAAACGGCCCGGAGCTGACCGTTTGAACTCGTCAAGCGCGGGCAGCTTTTACTTCAACCTCAAGCTCCATCTCCACGTTTCCTTGGACCGCTCGTGAAATCATACATGAGGACTCCGCTTTTTGCGCTAACTTCCTGGCGAGCGTAAAATCCGTTTCGGCTGCATCCGGCTTTAATAATATAAACGGGCGGTGAATGATTTTCTGGTACGTGAACACACCGTTCGTGACGTCTACAATTCCTTCAGATTCCATATGTAGATCTTCTTTATCCAGGCCGCTTCTTTCCATCATCGCCGCAAGCGTTATAATATAACAGGTCGCGGCCGCTCCAAGCAGCATTTCATCAGGATTTGTGCCTTCTCCGGGTCCGTCCATTTCCTTAGGAATGGACACAGCCGTCTCCAGCCGGCCGCTTTTAATATCGCCGACGTCGTTGCGATTTCCGGGCCAATTTGCTTTTAAATAAAAGTGATGTTTTGCCAAGGGACAAACCTCCTTTTTTTCAGTTTACTCATCTTTCACTGGTTTGTCTTTTTTTAAGCTCACGAATACTCTTGATTGATCACTCTTTTTATCGTACGGACAAACCGGTAAAATTCCTCCGTTTTTGTGAATTCCCTTTCGCGGTAATCAAAATTATCAAAAAACGCTTCCCGCTGTTCTCTGCTGATCTCAAGCTGTATGCTCAGCCCGGTTTGCGCCTGGTTATTGATATTTTCGGTGTCAACCCCGGCCAGACCGGTTTTTGAGGTTGCCAATTCTGCAGAAAATCCGTTTCGTTCGAGAGCTCTCACCAATTTTTTCGCCCGCTTCCGGTCGCTTCCTCCGACAAGAGTATTTTTCTCGTCGCCTTTATAACCGTGAACTGCGATAACATAATGGTGCTGCTTAATGCTTTCGACTGCTGAAGGCTCATCGAACCTGGTGCTCGTAATATGAAGAGTCTGGTTATCATGCGTTTTTAATCCCTCAAACAGATAGGTTGAATAATCATCTCTGAAAGAGCGGACGATCTCGCTCACCCCGCCCTCAATTCTCCCTCCGTGCGGCGACATGATCAATACGGGACTCCCCTTTCGCTTATTGTACGATATATGATAATCATCGGGGTCTTCATGTTCAGCCAAATCTTTAAAATCTGTGTATGTATCAGAAGAATTCGAGGGATCAGGGTCTGACGCATAATGAGCACATCTTATTAGTAAGACCATTGCTACGATAATGATGACATTAAGTAAAATTCTTTTCATCAGCTCTCCTTCTTTGCTCCTTTCTGAAAAATGACATGTTCATTATATGGATTTTTGTCAATAGGTCTTATCTTAACATTCTATTAACATTATCATCAGTGAAAAACTTCCCGGTTTCGAAAAATCAATGGATTGTCACGGTTCAAGCGCTCAAATGCCGGGCATCAGTGAAAAAAGGTTGAGAGAGGGCAAAAAAAAAGGGAGGAACGCCCGAATTTTCAGGGGCGGGAGATTCACGGCCGGAAACGGACGGCATCAAGAATACGCTTTTAAAAATGAATATCCGCCTCCCGAAGCAAATGCACAGGACAGAATGGAGCCCGTCAAAAAAGTTCTCATCTGCCTTTTTGTACAGCAAAATGCCGTTACAGCCCGCTCATCCCCTTTTTTTATCATGATGGTCCGTTTTGAAATGGAACCGTCTTTTTTCATATATATAATATCAATCTGAAGCTGTTTTTCCAAGGAATGTCTCAATATGATGTTCATGTATATACCTCCTTCCGCCGGCTTCATTATAAACGAACAAACGTTCCGTTTCAACTCGATTTCTTCTCCTGAAAAAGCCGCAAGTAACCAGCGCTCCTGAAGGACAAACAAACTGACCGAACATACGGCCTGTTCATATGGTATAGAGAGAATCGCCAGAATGGGAGGAAAAGTATATATGTTTGGTTACTCAATGGTACAAATGGTGCGGTCAAATGCTCATAAGCTGGACTGGCCGCTCAGAGAAAACGTATTACAGTTATATAAACCTTTCAAATGGACACCTTGCTTTTTGCACAAGTTTTTCGAAAAAAAGGTGAAAAACAGAAAGAAAATGTCAGTCATCATTGAATTTGAAGAGGGCTGCCATGAATCCGGTTTTCACAGCACAGGACAGGTCTTATCAAAAGAAAAACGCTGCACCATAAAAAAGCAGTTTCAAACAATCAATTGCTGCAGCGCCGAAGTCACTCCGTCCGCCCTTCACATGCTTCTTTCGCAATGCCGGGATATCCGTAAAATCTATTTAAACCGTGAAGTAAAAGCGCTCCTTGATACGGCAGCTGAATCGTCTCATGCAAAAGAAATGACCCGTAACGGCACCGTATTAACAGGAAAAGGCGTAACCGTCGCCGTTATTGATACCGGAATCTATCAGCATCCCGATTTAGAAGGCAGAGTTATCGGATTTGCGGACTTTGTCAACCAAAAGACAGAACCGTATGATGACAACGGACACGGCACCCATTGCGCCGGTGATATCGCAAGCAGCGGCGCTTCATCTTCCGGTAAATATCAGGGGCCGGCGCCGGAAGCCGATCTGATCGGAGTCAAGGTATTAAACAAATCAGGATCAGGAACCTTGGCTGATATCATTGAAGGTGTGGAATGGTGCATACATTATAATAAAGAACACACAAAGAATCCGATCAGAATCATCAGCATGTCACTGGGCGGAGATGCGCTCAGATATGATAAAGAAACGGACGACCCGCTCGTCAAGGCCGTTGAAGAGGCATGGAATGAAGGAATCGTCGTCTGCGTCGCCGCGGGCAACTCCGGTCCGGAAGCTCAAACGATTTCAAGCCCCGGTGTCAGCGAGAAGGTCATCACGGTAGGCGCCTATGATGACAATGATACGGCCAGCAATGAGGACGATACGGTCGCTTCTTTCTCAAGCCGCGGCCCGACGGTGTACGGAAAAGAGAAGCCTGACATTCTTGCGCCCGGGGTCGATATCGTATCTCTCCGTTCTCCGCGTTCATACCTTGACAAATTACAGAAATCAAACCGTGTAGGCTCCTTGTATTTCAGTCTGTCGGGCACGTCCATGGCCACTCCGATCTGTGCGGGCATTGCTGCCTTAATTCTTCAGCAGAACCCGCAGCTTTCGCCTGACGAAGTGAAAACACTGATCAAACAAAGTCCGGATCAATGGACAAATGAAAATCCGAACATTTACGGAGCGGGCGCAGTTAACGCTGAAAACGCCGTGCCGAAAGAGTAACCTTTTTATCATGAGAACGGGGTCGTCTAAACCTGCAGATGACTCCGTTTTTCAGGTGAACAGATGAAACATTTATAATGAAGGAACTCGGAATGCTTCAGAACCGGCTGTCAGAAAAAAAGATCAATGCAAGGCAGTGTATTTCTAAAAAAAATAGGGAATAAGTATGGTGTAGATAAAAGGAGGAATCACAATGGCACTTACAAACACCGAATTGTCTGAATGGCTGCAAAAACAGATCGGACAAACGCTTGATATCAGAAAAGGAGAGCTGACAGACAGCCGAAACGAGATTTCTGATATGGACCAGATCATGCTTCACCTTGATGATGTTCTCGTCCGCCGGACAAACCATCCCGATGACTATGTAGCGGACGAGGAAGGAAATGTCCCGCTTCCCCAAGATGCGTATGAAATCCCTCTGCTCGGCGACATCACCATCCAAAAGGAGCAAGACGGATTAAAGGTACATACAGATCGGGCCGTTTATACAATCGGGACCCGGAAAGAGCAATAAAAAGAAAAAACGCCCTGAATAAGCGGCGTTTTTTTATTGGTTTTTTTCTTCAGAATATCCGTGGAACATCGTGAATGCGCAAAGCATAATGCCTAAAATAATGATAATCGGAAGCCAGATCACGGCAAACTTATAATCCGGTTCGGCAAAAGCGCCTATGACCGCCCCAAAGCAATACAGAACCAAGGCAAGCGCGCGCAATACAGCATCTCTCGTAAACTGCTTCCGCTTGTCTGCTTTGTAAAACCTTGCGGTGAGATCTTCAAAAAAATTAGCGAGCGTTCCCGTTAATACGGTCGTGGAAATCCCCGCTACACCAAGTTTTCTCGCGGCTGTCGTCTGCATTCCCATTGCGAAGCTGAGCAGCATAATCAGCACATAAACAGAAATGGCATCTGCAAAAAAGCAGGAGAACAAAGCAAACAGCAGCAAAACAGCTCCTTCAATAGCTAAAGCGGCAGTTACCGCAGGGGGCCAGAATGATTTCTTTTTATTGCCTACAAGCAGGGCCGCGGCAATAACGCCGGCAATAAATCCGATTAACGAGGTTAACGATTTGAGTACGGCAAGGTGCCACGAGTTGCCGATCGCCAGGCCGAACAGAACGATGTTCCCCGTCATATTGGCGGTAAAGATATGTCCCAGGCTTAAATAACCGATCACATCCACAATTCCCGCTGTTAAACAAAGAAGTAAAAGTGCAATATTTCGGTATGTAGTCACTGTCAATGTGATCCAATCCTTTCTCATGCTGATTCCAAATAATAAGTTTACTCTTTGCCATTTCATATGTCCAGCCGGCGTGCCGCTTTTTCAGAGCATAAAAAAACTCCGGCGAACCGGAGAAGCTACTGAACGATAAATAATACTCTCGTGCCGTCGGAATATCCGCTCATTTGATTTCCAACCCATGAACCAGCCCCGCGGTTATCCGACGGGGTTACATATCTGATATCAGCGCCCGCTCCGCCTTCTGTGCAGACTGCCATGGGCCATTCATCACGGTCAAACCCGGGCTTTGTCGGAATTCCTTTCAATGATTCTTTCCTTCTATTCTCCGCTCCGCCCCGATCAATTGTACAAATCTCAGAATGACCTGCCGAAATGGCGTCTTTTATATGATTTCCCGTCTCCGGATATTTTGACAGCGGGAAATACAGCACCTGATCGTATCGGGATGCGGCACGAGCAGCACTGTCCGAATGGATGCCGGCGCCCGTAAGGCCGAACTGAAGAGAGATCACCAAAAGCAGACTTGCCGCCCATTTCATAAACGCATTCATTCACATCCTCCTTAAGAAGTTGATATGAAGCGTAAATATGTATATTAGCAGGATTTAACACACATGATGAAATGGCAAAAAAAGTTTGCTGTTTTGTTGATAATCAACGAAAATGGCGGCTTTACGATTTGTCTATTGAACCGGCTACTGTTTCCTTATATATTTTAGACATACTTATGAGCCGTTGTGATCAGTGTCTTCGGCAGATAAAAGGAGGAATGCCGTCCGGTCGGCAGGCACCGGCTGTTTGTTATGTCTTTTCAAAAACATGAAGGCGGGGAAATCCAGATGGAAAAAACAATGTTTCACCCACACTCACCCGAGTTTCACGAAAACCCTTTTGCGGTTTTAAGCAGATTCAGAGAGCAGGACCCCATACATAAATTCGAACTGCAGCGTTTCGGAGGCACCTTTCCGGCTTGGCTCATCACGCGTTATGATGATTGTATGGCGTTTTTAAAAGACGGCAGAATTACGAGAGATGTAAAACGAGTCATGCCGAAGGAGCTGATCGCGAAGCTGAATGTCAGTGAAGATATCGATTTTGTCTCAGAGCATATGCTGGCAAAAGACCCCCCGGATCATTCACGACTTCGATCTTTGGTGCATCAGGGGTTCACTCCCCGGATGATTGAGCAGCTTCGCACCGGGATAGAGCAGATCACAGAAGAGCTGCTGGATGAAATGGAAACAAAAGCAGACCCTGATATCATGAGAGATTTCGCCGCACCGCTTCCGTTTATCGTCATTTCCGAGCTGCTCGGAATTCCGAAAGAGGACCGCGCCAAATTTCAAGTGTGGACAAACGCAATGGTCGACACGTCAGAAAGCGGACAAGATGCGACCAACCAGGCTCTCAAAGAATTTAAACAATATATGAAAACACTGATCGAAGAAAAAAGAAAACATCCGGGTGAAGACTTGACGAGCAAGCTTATTTACGCTGAAGAGGATGGCCAAAAGCTGAGTGAATCAGAGCTGTATTCCATGCTGTTTTTGTTAGTCGTTGCCGGGCTTGAAACAACGGTTAACCTTCTCGGCTCCGGCACCCTGGCGCTTCTTCTGCACAAAGACCAGATGGAGAAGATAAAGCGGCAGCCGGAAAATATCCAGACGGCGGTCGAAGAGCTTTTGCGTTATACCTCTCCCGTCATCATGATGGCGAATCGATGGGCGATTGAAGATTTCACTTATAAAGATGTTTCTATTAAAAAAGGCGATATGATATTTATCGGCATCGGTTCAGCCAATCGGGACCCGGAATATTTCGATGATCCTGATACATTAAATATAGCGAGAACACCGAACCGTCATATCTCTTTTGGATTCGGCATTCATTTTTGTCTCGGGGCTCCGCTCGCCCGGATGGAAGCATCCATTGCCTTTAGCACGCTTTTAAAACGGTTTCCGAATATAGATCTGAAAGGCGCGCCCGAGGATGTAACATGGAGAAAAAATGTGTTTTTGAGAGGGCTTGAAACATTGCCTGTCAGATTTTAATATCACCCCCCTGTTTATCGGGGGTTTTTTTAATGTCTTATAAACAGAAATCAATATGACAATGAAAATTTAGTACATAGTAAATTTAGTTCTACATAGATAAAAAAAGCGGCCGGATTACTCCGGCCGTTCTCTATTACCGTTTTACCAACTCATTTGTTTCGTCCAGCTTTTTTTTGAAAGATTTAAGGAAATTTGCGCTTATCGTTCCTTTGTTTGCGTACAGTTTTTCGCAGAATGCCTTAATGGCGTTTTGCGGCTTCGGTTCCGACAGCATTGTGACATGATTGGAAGAGTGAACGTCCAGCAGGTGAAACTGTTTCATCTGGCGTTCCCATTCTTTCCAATACGCATCATGGTCTAACGGAATTTGTTCTTCCTCTGCCGTCAGATAACGTTCAAGATCTCCAAGGAACAAACCGCTTTTATTACGGAAGTAGTAGCATTGCAGCGCTTCCGGATGAGGCAGCGGCTTCATGTCATACTCTTCCATTCCGTAAGCGAGCTGCGTCTTCATCATTTGCTCCAGCTGCATCCGGATTGCTTCTTCGGATTTTGGCAGACCGCGCTTTTTGGCAAGGCCGATCAATTCTTTCAATACTTCTTCTTCCTCAGCCTGGACGGTAATGTCTTCTCTGCTGATTAATGCCTCTTCAAGGTTTTCAGGCTTAAGATATGCTGTAAGCATCGTATTGATCGTTTGCAGCATGACTGACTTAACAGATGGTTTTCTTTCTCTCCATTTTTCACTGTACGGGGTGTCGATCATGACGGCGCTTTTTACCGTATGACCTTCCTCCTGCAAGAGGCGCGCGGTTTCATATGCAAGCATTCCGCCCAAGGAATATCCGCCGAGGTCATAAGGGCCTTTCGGCTGTACCGCTTGGATGATTCTCTTATAAGAAGCGGCCGTCTCATCGATTCCTTGCAGCGGCTCTTTCCCTGTCAAACCTCTTGCCTGGATGCCGTAAAAAGGTCGCTGACTCTTTTTGGCAAATGGCTGGTATGCTTCCACGCCTCCCGTTCCGCCGTGAAACCAAAAAACAGGACGGCCTTTTTCTCTTTCATTCAGCTTGACGAGTTCGGGAAAATTCCGGCCCGTCTCCTGCGGTTGGTTCGTTTTTAACAGCATGCCGATCTCCTGAAGAGTGCTGCATTTCTGAAGAGCCTCCAGACTGATGCGGCTGTCTCCGTCCTCAAGTTTCTTCAACAGCTGAATAGAGGAGATTGAATCGAAGCCGTATTCAGTCAGCGGCTTATTTTGATCAATTTCCGCTGCCTTCATCCCCAAAATGTCTGCCACAATGTCAGCCGCGCTCCCGCAGCGGATCTGAGGATTCTGTGAAACCGGTGCAAGGCTGATGTCTTCTGGCTGACCGCCGTTCCAATACTTGTGGTTTTCAAAAGGATATGTCGGAAGCGGCACTCTTTGAACAGATTTGCCTTGGTGGAGTCTGTCCCACGGTATATCCGCACCTTTCACCCAGCAAAATGCAAGTTTTTCGAGATTGTTTTCAGCCAACAGCGTCTCCGTGACGACTGTACCGAGAGTCCCTTCCAGTAAAACGCCGATATCTCCTGATCCAGTCTGCTGACTGCCTGTAAAGAAGCTTTTCATTCCATTGCTTTCTTCGGAAAATGCTCTGTACTCTTTCAGTTTTTCCAGCAATTCATCTTGATTGCGGGCAACGAGTGCCAGGCGGCAGTTCATCGCCTCACGGCCGATCTGAAGCGTATAAGCAATATCCCGCAATGACGGAGCATCTCCAGTTTGCACAAAATCAGCCAGTTGACTTGCGGCCGCCTTAAGACGCCCTTCGCTCTTAGCAGAGAGCACGATAAGCTGCGGTTCATGCACAGATTCTTTGTCTTTATGGCTCGGGCTGTACTGTTCCAAAACGACATGCGCATTCATGCCGCCGAAGCCATAGCTGTTAATTGCGGCCCGGCGCGGGATCGGTCTGCCCGTATGGTCGGTGAGCTGTGTCCATTCCTGATTGTCTTCGGTGAAACGGAAGCGGCTTTTCTGAATGGCCATTTGCTCATTTGCAGCTGTAAATCCGGGAATGCCCGGGATGGTATGATGCTTCATGGCCATCGCCACTTTTATAAGGGCGGCCAGTCCGGAAGCGAGTTCGCCGTGCCCGATGCAAGGTTTCACGGTGCTGATATAACAAGGCGCGCTTTCCTCTTGATTTGCAGACTCGCCGTAACCCGCTTTGATTGCATTAAACTCCAGCGCATCTGCCATTTCGGAGGCAATGCCGTGCGCTTCAATATAAGTGACGGTTTGCGGATCAACATCGGTGTCTTCGTACGCTTTTTTCATCGCGGCCTTCATTCCCGCCGGATTCGGTGCGTGAAGCGACATGCCTTTACCGCCGTGAGACACTCCTGTTCCTTTAATGACCATGTGAATATGATCGCCGTCTTCAATTGCCGCCTCAACCGGTTTGATGATGATAACGCCCGCCCCTTCGCTTCTGACAAAGCCATCGGCATCTTTTTGGAACGATTTCGCCCGGCCGTTTTTGCTTAAATACCCCATTGAATCAAAACCGATAAAGCCCTTCGGCGACTGCAGAATATTGGCGGCGCCCACGACAGCCTGCTCACATTCGTTATGACGGATTGATTGAACCGCCCTGTGCAATGCCACCAGGGTTGACGTGCAGGCAGCCTCGTAATATTCACTCGGTCCTTGTAAATTCAAAGCATATGATATTCTGTTCGGAATGATGGACGGAATGGCTGTTCCATTGTTCGGATCGCTGTTGCCCGCGGCAACGAAAACGCCTGTCGGTCTGCTTGATAATGCCTTATTTGTCAGGCCCGCATCCTCCATTGCCTTCCATGTATGCATAAAAAGCAGAAATTGCTCCGGCCCCATTTGTGATGCCTCTTTAGGGGAAATTTCGAAAAAGAGCGGGTCAAATTCGCCGACACCGTCAATAAAACCGCCCCATCTGAGACTCGTGTCATTCTCATCACCGGCGTAACGGCGCCAGTCCCAGCGGTCCGCCGGAATTTCGGTAATACAGTGATCCCCGTTTACGATGTGCTCCCAAAAAGACTGGATATCCGGGGATTGCGGAAACTGAGCTGACATACCGATAATCGCGATTCCTTGCTTGATATCGGCGTTATCACAAGGCGTATGCTGTTTCTTCGGTAAAGTGCGCTCTTCTGTTTCCGTGACCCTGACCTCTTCTGAATACTTATGATCGGCAAGCAATTGAGAAAACTTGCTCTCATATGCTGACACGAAGTGGCGGGTCAGCTCCTCCGCAGTCGGATACTCGAAAAACAATGTTGGATTCACATCGATATCCGCCTCTTGGCCGATCTCTTTTGTCAGCCCGATCAGGCTCGCTGAATCAAGTCCCAATTCCATGATATTCGCGTCAGAACGAAGAGATGGCGCGGGTTCATCCATCATCTTGGCGAGCTTGCCAAGGACGTAGCTGCGGATATCATCTGTCAGACTGCCGGCAGAAATCGGTGCTCCCGCATTCTTCACAGCCGTTCGGGCCGGCTGATTTATCTGTTCGGTTTTCGGGCGGAACCGTTTCAGGGCATAGCCTTCAAAACGCATCACCACTTCCGATCGGCTGCTGATGACATCTGCGTTAATCAGAATCATTTCCCCCGTTTGTTTGGCCAGCTTGATGTGCAGCCAGCAATCGGTAAGATCTTCCGGGCTGCTGAAGGTGACGGAATTAATGCCGAACGGCAGATAGCTTTCCGCCTCCGTTTGATCCAATAAAGAAAGCGAGGCCAAGTAAGCACTGTTGGCGATGAACGGATTTACGGCATAATGATGCGCTTGTTGTGAGTCGCTATTGTTCAGGTTCACTTTCGCTAAAACGGCATCAGAGCCTTTGTACAGGCGGGTGATCGTTTTAAATTCTTCTCCCCACACGACGGTTCCCGTTCCGTCTCCGTATAACTCATCTATCCGGCCCACTTCCCGGTAAGAGCGCTGAATGGCCGCCAGATTCGCGTGCTGCTTTTGAAACGGATACGGGCTGCACTCGGCATACGCCGCTATGCTCCAATCAGGAGACGTGCGGCTGCGGTGCATTATGCTCAGTTCAAATCCATCCCCGTTTTGTTTCGATTCTGTTTTCATCTCGATGCGATCGCCTTTTTTTACGGTAATGGGGCTGACGTAATTCAGTTTTTTAATTTGTCCTCCTTCCGCATCAGGAAAAAGATCACAAAAATGATCGACTGCCAGACTGTTATATGTAGCGCCGACGAGTACCGGTTCTCCGCTGAATTGATGCCCTTTCACGTATGGGTCGTCATCACTGTATACCGCCTGAACGCCGGCAGCGTTTTCTGATTCACCGAATTGAAAAGAAGTCCCGTGGTCAAAAGCGTAGGCCGGCAGATGAACGGCGTGCTCTTGCTGCAACTGATCAAACGCGATATTCTCTCCTTTTTCCCATTGCCGCGCACGCCGGCCAATATCAGATTCAGAGAAATTGAGATTCCGCTGATCCATGCGGTAAGCGGCCAGCTTTTCCAGCAGTTCCTGAACGGAAGCAGCCGTAAATGCCGCCCGATACTCCGAATGATGCGTTCTTTTTTGCAGCGCGGATGCGATGGCGGCCGGATGAAGAGATGGCGTCTTTTCTAAAAAGGCCGCCAGTCTGTCAAGATAGGCTTCAAAACTCCATTTTGTTTTCGCTGACACAGGGAAAATATATTCCTCATCGCCGTGACGGGCCTGATCGGAATTCGGGCTGATATATTCTTCTACGATGAGATTTGCATATGCCCCGCCTGCCCCGAAGGAATTAATCATGCTTCTCCGCGGGATGATGTCCCCCGTTTCGGCATCCCTCATACGCTCCCAATACTCGGTTTTTTCCTGCAGGTGAAAAGCCGTTTGTTCAAGGTTGATATTCGGATTTTGCGGTTTTGCGTTAATCGTCGGGACTAATGTTTCCCGCTCCATTTGCAGCAGCACTTTCGCGAGCTGGGACATGCCGGAAGCCGCCTCTAAATGGCCGAGATTTGACTTGACGGATCCAAGCGCGCAAAAACGTTTTTTATCAGTATATTGCGCGAACGCATTTGTCAGGGCAATGACCTCAATCGGATCTCCCAATACAGAGCCGTTTGCCGCTGATTCAACATAACTGATTGTTTCCGGATTGATTCCGGCCTTGTCGATGGAAGCCGCCATGAGCTTCGCCTGCTGTTTCGGATCCGGAGCCGTGTACATCTGCCTTCCGCCGCTATGGCACAACGCGCTGCTTTTAATGACCCCGTATATATGGTCTTTGTCGGCAAGCGCTTTGGAGAGCGGCTTCAAGAGCACTGCCCCGACTCCTTCTCCCGGCATCAGGCCCGTGCCGGTTCCGAAGCTTTTGCTTTCACTTCCCTGTTCAAGCAAATTCGCCCGTTCGAGCGCATCATATTTAGACGGTTCAAGCGTGAGATTGACCCCTCCGGCAATCGCCATGGAACAGCTGTTAAGCTTCAGGCTTTCACAGGCGAGATGAATGGCGCTCAGTGAGCTGGAGCATGCGGTCGTAACGCCCATGCTCGGGCCCGTTAAATTGAAAAAGTGGGAAATGCGGTTGGCGATATGCCAATCCCCTCCGTTAGAGCTGAGCGCAGCTTTTTCCAATGACGGGATATTCCAGAAATATTGATTGTACATACTGCCCATAAATACACCGATGCCGCTGTCTGATTCCTGCCATTCGTTTACTCTTTCTAACGAGTAACCGCCATTTTCAAATGTTTCCCATACGGTTTCTAAGCTTAGACGGAGCTCAGGCGTCATCTCCATCACATGGTCTTCCCGGATGTCAAACAAGTGATGGTCAAAAGCTTCAATATGCTGCAGAAATCCGCCGTACCGTGTTTTGCGTTCTTCTTTTCGTGTTTCTTTTGCCATTGTTTTCAGAAGACCGGATTTCCATCTGTTTTCCGGAGCTTTCGTAATACAGCTGTCTCCGGCTTTTAAATGCTCCCACAGCTCATCGAGGGTTTCAGACTCGGGATAGCGGCCGCTGATGCCGATAATGGCAATGTCGTCACGATCAGAACGATTAACGGTGACGGTTTCTGTTTCCGGCTTTGGCGCTTTTGGCTCTTTTTGTTCAGTGATAAACCGCCGCGTTTCCGTGACAAGCGGCGCCGGTTCATTCATTGCAGGTTCCGGATGCTCCGTTTCAGGAGGCGCTTGTTCGGCTCCGAATGCCTGTTGCAGCTTATCCGGGTAAGTTTCCAGCAAATACTCGGCAAGTTCTTTCGTATTCGTGTGTTCAAATAAGACCGTTTTCGGCAGCTCGCCCGTCAATGTTTCCAGTTCGCGGATAAAATTCACCTGCAAAATGGAGTCGATGCCGTATTTTTCAAAGCTGGTTTCCGGCTGAATGCGCTCGGGAGCAAGCTTTATGGACTTGGCTAACGTTTCTTTTATGAATTGCACAGTCCGGTCTGTGACTGAGAAAGACGGTTCTGTGACATCAGCCGGCTCTTTGGAAGCCGCAGTTTCTTCAACCGCCTGCGCGTCCGGCTGCTTTTGTCTGATGACACCGTCGCTTTCTGCCGCCACGATCTGCTGGCCGAGGTGATGTGACGATTCCGCCATAAATGTAACGTACCGATATCCCTCGCTTTCCAGCGCAGACTGCCACGCTTCAGGATACAGCCCCGGGCATCCGGGAATACGCAGTTTGGCGTCTTCATACAGCCACCAGCCTTCCAAAAGACCGAATGTCAGATGAGAATAAACCGAATGGCTGCTGATCTCATTTAATAGCAAAATCCCATTCTTTTTAAGCACCGCTTTGGCATTGCGAAGTGTCCGCCGAATATTTTTTGTCGCGTGAAGCACATTTGCCGCAATGACCGCGTCATATGCGCCCGCCTCTATACCCTGCAAAGCCGGGGGCTCTTCCACATTAAACCGCTTATAAGTCAAATACGGATTGTCGGGACCGTATTCTTTTTCAGCATGCATGAAAAAGGCCTTTGACAGATCGGTGTAGCAATATTCTTTCACATGAGGTTTGACCTCTTTTAATCTTTTGAAAACGGCCGCGCTCGTCCCGCCCGTCCCCGCTCCGATCTCTAATATCCGGATTTCCGCGTTCGGGTCTTCTTTCAGGCGTTCTTCAATAAAAGCCGTCAATGTGTCAGCGAGCACCTCATTAAAGTAGTCTGCCGTTTCATTGTTTTTATAGATTCCTTCAACCAATTCCATTGAGGAATCAGGAAACAGAACATCAGTGGCAGAAACTCTGCCGGATAAAATATCCGGCAAAGCTCTGAGAGCGGTCTCCACTAAGGTGATCATCGCCTGTTTGCTGCTGTCCTTGAGCAAAGGAGCTTTCTTTTCATCCCATTCTTGCCACAGAACGTCCGCACGCTCTATCGGACCCGTTAACACATACGTACTGCCAGACTGTTTCAAAAAGCCTTTTTGCACCAAGATGGAGATGCTTTCTTCCAGCCACCTGCCGTAAAACCCCTGCATGACAGGCTGCGTTTCGTTTTCCGTAAAAAATCCGACAGATTTCAGCTGGCCTGCCAATAGTTTGTAAAGAAGATCTTCAGTGTTTTGCAAAGCCGTCCCCTCCTTAACTCAATTGTTGTACATGTCTTGTTACTTTAGGCTGATAGCTTCGCAGTTTTTGCATCGCCGAGCCGTGATGTTCAGGGTATACTTCTATCATTTCTTCCGGTTTTTCCTCCGGCTCTTCCGCCTGTTTCATCATGACGAACTGATTCAATGGGCCGCCGAGCAATCGTTCAAGCGCCGCCATTGCTTCGGGCGCTTCAATTGATCCGACTCCCGCCTGTTTCATCCGTTCTTGATATTCGGCAGATGATACGATTCCGACACTGCCCCAATAGCTCCAATTCATCACTGCCGCCGAATACGGCCGGACTTGAGCCAAATGAGCGGCAAAGGCATCTTTGAAACTGCACCCGGCAGCATAATTGCTTTGTCCGGCCGCTCGTGCAAATGATTGAACAGATGAGAAGAACAAAGCAAAGTCCAGCGGCTCATTTTGGAACACGCGGGCCATATTCACGCTGACATTGACTTTTGCAGCGAGCACGCTTTTCAAACGGCTTTCCGGCATATTCGCCAGGCTCTGATCCTCTAAAACAATTGCGGAATGGATGATTCCGTTAATTTGCGGGTGCGTGCGTTTAATCGTTTCATACGCCCGTGTGAGCTCATCCGGGTTTGCCGCGTCAGCTTCAATATAAATCGGCGCCGGCCCGAATTGGCTGAGTCTGTCGATTTTTTCCTGGATGGCGCTGTTATGTTTTCGTCTGCCGATCCAAACGACTCGCGCCTGATACGTTTTCACGGCATATTCGCTCCATGCCTCGCCGATGCCCCCCGCGCCGCCGATGACGACATAAACGCCGCCTTTTTGGTAAGCGGTCCGGCTTGACACCGGCTGCTGTACAGGAATAAGGCGCTGTTTGTACCAGTGATTGTTGCGGTACGCCCATGTATTTCCTTGCTCATCAAACGGCGCTGAGAACAGCTCCGCCTTTGAAACATCTTCCGGACATCCGGCATCAATCAGCCGTGTTTGCCAGTTCGGATACTCTTTTGCGAGCGAACCGATCAAACCGTGAATGCCTGCATGAGCCGGATCAATGATGTCCGCCGGCTGTACGGACTGTGTTTTTATTGTGACTGCAGTCAAGCTGATTCGCTTGCCTCCGTATCCTAAAGCAAGCATCGCCTTAATCACTCTGTACATCTGGATGACGCCCGCATCTTGAGCTTTCACCATGTCATCAGCGCTGTGAAAAGGAGCGATCCATACGATATGCCCGAAAGACCCTCTTGCTTTCAGCTCAGCCGCAACAGCCTCTATTTCATCCTCCGGGTTGATATGAAGCCGTTTCGCAGAAGGATGATGCAATTGAAAAGCCGCGCTTTCCTCATCCCCTGCGATAAAGACAACCTCTTCCGTCTTATATGCCGGGCTTTGGTCACGGAATTCCGCAAGATCCCATACCGGAGCCAGAAGGTTTGCTCCATTTAATGATGTTTCCGGCGCCGGGCCTTCCATCATTCTGGAAGAAATCCCTTTAATCCTGACACAGACGCGGCCTGTCTCATCGCATAAGTCAATGTCCAGCCGCTGTATTTTTTCATCCGTTCCCCGGGAGCTGACATACGCCCACATGCTTGTCGTGCACGGGCTGAAAATGTCCAGTTCCTCAAGGGCGAACGGCAGTGACAGCTGGTTATCATCTGCATGCAGCTTCAGTCCGATTGTCGCTTGCAAAGCTGAATCAAGCATACACGGGTGAAGAACGTATTGATCTGCCGTTTCTTCGAGGAAGGAAGGCAGACGGAGCTCAGCTAATGCTTGATTGCTTCCGATATGAATGTGCTGAATTCCTTGTTGTCCGGGACCGTAGTCAATGCCGATTTTGCTGAATAAGCCGTAACACTGTTCAGAAGTCAGCATGCTGCGACCGCATTGAGCTTTCAGTGCGCCTATATCACGGTGCGGAGCCTCACCGGCGCCGAGAATGCCGGCAGCCCCCTGACAGTGTATCTGCCTGCCGCTTGCTTCTGTTTGTGAATCCGTGTAAATGTCATACACGATTTCACCGTTTTCCCTCGGAATCAGGCTGATTTGCGCTTCAATCGGGCGGGTTCCCGCTTCTATCGGCCGAACCCAAACTATGTTTTTCAGACGGATGACAGACGGAACTTCCTTTTGCCCTTTGACTGCCTGAGCAACCGCCGCCCTGGCCATTTCCAAGTAGGCAACGCCCGGCATAACCGGCTTGCCTTTAATAAGATGATCGGTGAAAATCGTCTCTTGTCCCGTAAATTCGGATCGGTACCGCTGCTCTGTTAAATCCGATACATTCTCGTGAAGCAGCGGGTGCAGCACCCGCGACGTCGGCACAGCTTGCGGTTTTTCTGCTTTCGGCCGGTTGTCCGTGATCCAGTACCGCTCTTTCGCAAACGGGTAAGCAGGAAGACTCATCCGTTGGGGCTTGATATCAGAATATAAGCCGTCCCATTTGATATCCGCACCCTGCACCCATAATTCCGCAAGCTTGTCATTCTCCCGGCGGCTTATCAGCTCTTCGATATCCGCTTCGCCGTTTGCGCCTGCCAGAATGGATTTCAGCGGGGTTTTACCCGCTTTTCCTTTATAAATGCCCGCTTTGTCATAACGTCCTTTCGCACAGCTCTTTAGCTTGTCCCGCAGTTCTTCGGCCGAGGAAGCGATAATGGCCGCTCTTTCTTCCATCGCATCACGTCCCTGCTGAAGCGTGTAAGCAACATCGGCAAGATCCGCATCCGTAAAAGAAGCTTGCGCCAGCTGCTGCGCCTGTTCCTGCAGACGTTCTTCTTCTTTGGCCGACAGCACAAAGATTTGAGGGTGTGTGAAAACAGCTGTTTTTCTTTCTTCCTTCGGGATATATTCTTCAATGACGACATGGGCGTTTACGCCGCCGATGCCGAAAGAACTGATTCCCGCACGGCGCGGCAGATGATTGCCGTTTTCGTCTTTCAATGCCGTCCATTCTCTTTTTTCCTGTACGATGTAAAACGGACTGTCTTTCAGCTTGATATACGGGTTGATGACCTCGCTGTGGAGGCTTTTTGCAAGTGTTTTATGCTTCATCTGCATCAGCACTTTGATCACACCCGCGACACCGGCTGCCAGTGACAGGTGGCCGATATTGGTTTTAGCCGATCCCAGACCGCAGTGACTCGCGTAAACGGCGGGATCGCCTGTTTTTTCGTACAGCTTTTGAAAGGCGGATTTCAGGCCGTTGATTTCGACCGGATCGCCAAGCTCCGTTCCGGTTCCGTGCGCTTCTATATAAGTGACGGTTCTCGGATCAATGCCTGCTTTGTCATAAGCCGTTCTGACGACTTCCGCCTGGGCTTTCGGATTCGGTGTCGTCAAGGAGTTCGCGCGTCCGCCGTGGTTGACCGCGCTGCCTTTAATGACGCCGTAGATATGATCGCCCGCTTTTTCCGCTTCTGACAGCTTTTTCAAAAACAGAATTCCGGCACCTTCACTGACGGCAAATCCGTCCGCCCTGTCGGAGAACGTTTTGCATTTCCCTTCTTTGCTCAGCGCACCCGCTTTGTCATAAGCGATGTGGCCTTGCGGTGTGACGACGGTATTCACGCCGCCGGCGATCGCCATCTCGCAGTTCCCGTTTTCAATGGCGCATACGGCGTGATGAATCGCGACCAGCGAGCTGGAACAAGCCGTGTCGATCGGTTCACTCGGCCCGTGCAGATTGAGCATATAGCTGACGCGGTTCGGCCCTGCTGACGGACTCATATTTGCGGCTGACGCACCGCCGATATCCAGGTCGGAAAACAGTGAGCCGTATCCGGTATTCCCCGTGCCGATATACAGGCCTGTTTTCGTGCCGGAAAGGCTTTTAGCGGAATATCCCGCATCTTCTATCGCCTTCCACGCATACATCATTAACAAGCGCTGCTGGGGATCCATCTGTTCGGCTTCCAGCGGTGAAATTCCGAAGAACAGCGGATCAAATTCCGCAACTCCGTCAATAAATCCGCCCCACTTTACATTTGTTTTGTTGGCTTCGTTAAGCGGGTCACCGTAATACTCCCGCCAGTCCCAGCGATCCGCCGGCACCTCTGTTATACAATCTTTTCCCTCTTCTAAATTGCGCCAATACTCATCAATATTTGCGGCCTTCGGAAACACTCCGCTCATGCCGACAATGGCGATCGGTTCCGGTTTATGTTCAGCCGCAGTCTGAACAGGCTGTACGGCTGCTTTTGCAAATCGTTTGTTCCCTGCCAGTCTGATGCCGCCATCATCTGTTACACCGCTTTTCTTTTCTTCTTTCGGCTGTGTGCTGCCTGCAAATTGTGTTTGATAGTCTTCTGCTAAATGATGCGCCAAGGCTTGAATCGTCGCATATTCAAAAAATACGGTCGGTGTGAGATCAAGCTGATAAGTGTCATTCAGCTTGTTGGCGAATTCCGTTAGCGTAATGGAATCAAATCCGTATTGATTGAACTCCAATTCGATATCGATTTCTTCAATGTTTATTTTCAGAAGCCCGGAAACCTCTTTTGCCAGCAATTCCTGAAGTTTTGCCGTCAGGTCTTTCGGCGCAGGCGTTTCATCTGTTTTCTTAACCGGTGCAAAAGCGGCTGCAGGAGTCTTTTGAAGCAGCTTTTCCCGCATTACGGTGCGGTTTCCTTCCATGACGAGCACGCTTGTTTTTCCCGTGCTCCATGCTTTGTAAAGAGCTTCTATTCCGGTCTCAGTGCGCATCGGCGTTACGCCGGTTCTTTTTTCGGTGAGCTTCGCCATTTCTTCATTGACTTGCATTCCGCCGTTTTTCCAAAGCGGCCAATTGACCGACAATGTGTGACCGTGGCGGTACATTGCGGTAACCAGTGCGTTGCGGTATGCCGCATAGCCGTCCATAAATGCGTTTGCCGCCGCATAATCCGCCTGTCCCGCATTCCCGGTGACGCCGGAAATGGATGAGAAAACGATGAAAAAGTCCAGCGCTAAATGCTCGGTTGCTTCATCAAGGTTGACAAATCCGTCCGTTTTAGGAGCCAATACACTGTAAAACTCTTCGGTTGTTTTCTTTGCGATATATTGATCTTTCATCACACCCGCGCTATGAATGATGCCGTGAAGGCCGCCATATTCCGTCTCAATTGTTTTGACCAGGTCTGCCGCAGTTTGAGCGTTTGTTACGTCAGCCTGCTTGTATTCCGCTTTTGCTCCGAGTGATTCAAGCGATTGCAGCTGCATCCGCTGATTCTCGCTTAATGCGGAACGGCCTGTCAAAACCAGTGTCGGCTCTTTGACTTTGCGGGCGATTTCTTTCGCGAAAATAAAGCCTAAGCCCCCGGCTCCTCCGGTAATGAGATATATGCCTCCGTCGTTCCACGGAATGCGTATTTTGCCGCCGGACACGGCCGTTTCTTTGACATCTGCGCTGTATCGGATGCCGTTTTCATATTTGATATGGCTGTCATCAGCCCGTGTTTTATTTTCTCTGATGATGTCTGTGATTCTGCCGTTTTCCGCCGGTTCTATTTCAATCAGCTGGGTTTTCAGTTTTTTATGTTCCAGGCCGGCTGTTTTTAACAAAGCTGAAATGCCTGAGAGCAGCTGATGCTTATCTGTTTTAGAGAGAACCGTCTGGATGAGGACGTCTCCATCCGTCTCTTCCTGCAGCAGTTTTTGCAGCGTCTCCAATATCCGTCCTGTATAATCACGGAAGCGCGCCGCCGCTTTCCCGTGCCGGGAGGTCATTTCAATACATTCAGCTCCCGCGGCTTCAACGGCTTGTTTCAATCCGGCGTCTGTGTCACAAAGCAACACGATATGCCGGGCAAAAACCGGTTCCGTTTGAACGGCGGTTTCATCGCTTCGGGTCCATACCGGCTCAAGCATGAGCGTTTCCCGAGCTTTTTCTTTTTTCTCAGGTTCTTTTTCAGCCGTTCTGAATGACAAACCTTTCAGCCTTACGCAAACCTTGCCGTTTTCATCACAAATATCAAGATCGCGTTTTTCAATCTGGCCGGCTTTGTGGTCTTCAGAAAGTCTGGCGTAAACCCACATCTCGGCAGCGCATGCGCTGAATACTTCAAGCTCCTGAACCGCAAACGGAAGCATCAGTTTTTCATCATTTGTTCCGGTTAATATGCTTGATGCCTGCAATGCAGAGTCCATTAAGCCCGGATGCATGACATACTCCTCTACCGTGTCCGCACAAGCCGCATCAAGTGACAGTCTGCCCAATACGAAATCATCACCTGTATAAATCGCTTTGACACCCCGGAAAGCCGGGCCGTAATCAAAACCGATTTTGCGGTACATATCGTACACTTCATCTGCAGAAAACGGTGTCTCGGCGGATTGTGATCTCAGCTTTTGGAGATCAATGACCGGAGCCTCGGCGTCAGGGCGGACTGATACTGCCCCTTGGCTGTAAACGGACGGCTGATCTGTTTCCCGGCCGCTGTAAATGTCGAATTGAACGTCATTTGCCGTTTCAGGAATGAGACGGATGTTGACATGAACCGGCTCGTCTTCAATGGTGATCGGCCGCACCCAAACCGTATTCTTAAGCTTGACGCTTCCTTGTCCGGCCGGAACTTCAGATGCCTGTTCCATTGCTGCGCGCGCCATTTCAAGATGTGCCACTCCCGGTAAAATCGGTACGCCTTTTACAACATGGTCCGCAAGGTAAAATTCTTTTCCTGTATAGATTGAACTGAACCGCTGTTCTGCAAGGTTTGAAGTATTTCTGTGCAGAAGCGGATGAAGCGCGTCTTGTTTTCCGGCAGATACAGTGCTTGTTTTTTCGTGTTTTCCGGTGCTTTTTGCCGCCCAATAGCGGTCTTTTGCAAAAGGATACGATGGCAGGCTCATGCGTTTAGGCGGCCGGTCTCCATACAGCTTCGCCCAATCGACGTTCAGCCCTTTGACCCATAATTCAAGCAGCTTCGCGTATTTGCCGCGTGCCATCCATTTTTCAACGGCTTCTTGAATTTCTTCATCTTCCGTCAGCATTTGCAGCGTGCCTTTGTCTATTCTTCCTCTGTACAAGTCCGCGTGCTTATCTCCAGTGATAAACTGTGACAGTTTTTCCTGCAGTTCTTCTGCAGATCCGGCAATAACCGCCAGGCGTTCTTCCATGGCGTCCCTTCCGATTTGGAGGGTATATGCCATAGAAACGAGGGAGGATTGATCGTACCATTTTTCAGTAAGCGCGCGTTTCAGCTGTTTTGCCTGCTCTTTCAGGCGTTTTTCATTTTTGGCGGACAGAACGAAAAGACATGGGTCGATATGAAAATCATCTGCTTCCTCTCTGTCTTCTGGAATGTATTCTTCGATGACGACGTGGGCATTTACGCCTCCGATGCCGAATGAGCTGATGCCCGCGCGGCGCGGCTGTTCGTTTCCGCGTTCGTCCGTCTGCGTCTTCCATTCCATCGTCTCCCGCACCAGATAAAACGGGCTGTCTTCAAGCTGAATGTACGGATTTACCGTCTCACAGTGGAGACTTTTTACTAGTGTCCGATGCTTCATCTGCAGCAAAATTTTAATAATGCCCGCTGCTCCCGCGGCAAGGGATAAATGGCCGATATTCGTTTTGACCGACCCTAAGCCGCAATAGCCGGCCGCTTTCTCTTTTCCGTCTGCAAACGAGCTGAACGCTTGTTTCAGTCCGTTAACTTCAACGGGATCTCCCAGTTCTGTTCCGGTGCCGTGCGCTTCGATATAAGAGACTGTTTTCGGATCAATGCCCGCTTTTTTGTATGCGGCTTTAATGACTTCCGCCTGTTGTTTCGGGTTAGGCGTTGTTAAAGATGCCGCGCGGCCGCCGTGATTCACCGCGCTTCCTTTAATGACGCCGTAAATATGGTCCCCATCCGCCTCAGCGGCTTTCAGCTTTTTGAGGAAAAAGAGACCGGCTCCTTCACCATGGGCAAAACCGTCAGCCTGATCAGAGAACGTTTTGCATCTTCCTTCTTTACTCAGCGCGCCCGCTTTATCAAAGCTGATATACACATCCGGAAGAACAATCGTATTGATTCCTCCCGCCAAAGCCATGTCGCACGTTCCTTCTTCAATTGAAGAAACGGCATGGTGTATGGCAACGAGCGAGCTTGAGCAGGCGGTATCAATCGGTTCGCTCGGCCCGTGCAGATTGAGCGTATAGCTGACACGGTTCGGTCCGACAGACGGACTTGTATTCGCCGCGGATGACCCTTCAATCGCCGCATCGGTATTGGCTAAAAGAGAACCGTAGCCGGTATTTCCGGTCCCGATAAACACACCTGTTTTTGTGCCTGAGAGACTCTTTGACGCATACCCGGCATCTTCGATCGCTTTCCACGCGTACGTCAGCAAGAGGCGCTGCTGAGGGTCCATTTGCTCCGCTTCCCGGGGTGAAATCCCGAAAAATAACGGATCAAATTCAGCAATTCCGTCAATAAACCCGCCTTGGTTGACGTTTGTTTTATTGGCTTCTTTTGCGGGATCCCCGTAATAGTCCCGCCAGTCCCAGCGGTCTTTCGGAATCTCGGTCATGCAGTCTTTGCCTTCTTTCAGGTTCTGCCAGAAAGCTTCAATGTCTTCTGCCATCGGGAAAATCCCGCTGATGCCTACGATTGCGATCGGTTCCGGCCCTTGGCCCCGCTGCACTGTCTGCGGAAGTGTCTCAGGCAGAGTGCGGCGTCGCTTAACGGCCGGGCGCGTGATTTGAGTCTCTTTTACCGGTCTTGCCGATTGAACCGTTTTTGTATTTACCGCAAACCGTCCGGCAAATTCCTCTTCGTATTCACTGATTAAATGAACGGCAAATTCATGGATTGTCGGATGATCAAAGAAAATCGTCGGCGTTAACGTAAGCCGGCACGTTTTGTTTAACTGGTTCGTAAACTCAGTCATCGAGATAGAATCCAGCCCGTATTTTGTCATTTCTTCATGAGGATCAATTTTGTCAATGTTTACTTTTAACAGTGAGGCCGTCTGCTGTTTTAACAGATGCTTCACTTTTTCAAGCAGGCTGTCAGCATCAATGTCATGACGTACGCCGGTCTCTGCTTCCGGATGATCATTCTCTTTGCGGAACAGTTTTGCTTTCATGTGTTTCACATCTCCTTCAACAACCGTCATCCGGGCTGTCCCGCTCATCAAGCCTTGATATAAAGCCTTGATGCCGACATCTGTGCCGAGCGGTGCGATTCCCGCCTCCTGCATCAGCATATCTTCCGTCTGCTTTCCTGCCTGCATTCCGCCTTCTTTCCATAACGGCCAGCTGACAGAAAGCGTCTTTCCGTATCTTTGTCCTGCGGCTTGTAAAGAACGGCGGTACTCGGCATACATCTCCATAAAGACATTTGCAGACGCATAATCAGCCTGGCCGACGCTTCCAAGCACACCTGATAAGGATGAAAAGACAATAAAGACATCTAATTTCTCATGTTGTGACGCTTCATCAAGATACACAAGGCCCTTCACTTTCGGAGCGAGAACGTGTTGGTATTCCTCTGCCGTCTTCTTCACCATGTAGTTGTCTTTTATAATGCCGGCACTGTGAACAATCCCGTCCAGCCTGCCATGCCGTTTGCGGATATTGCGGATCAATCGGTATACTTCTGCTTCGTCCGTGACATCGGTCTGCTCGTAGAAAACAGAAGCGCCGGCAGCACGTACTGTTTCCAGCATGTCTTTCTGCTTTTCTCTGAGAGCGGACCGGCCGGTTAGTATGATGACGGCATCTTTTGTACAGTTTGCGATCTCTTTTGCAAAGATCAGACCTAAACCTCCCGCACCTCCTGTAATGAGATAAACGCCTTCGTCTTTCCACGGAATGTCCGGCTCCGCTTGAGAAATCTCCATCTCTTCCCAATCAGCGGCAAAGCGCTTGCCGTTTTCATATTTCACATGGACGCTTTCGGCATGCATACGGTTTTCGGACGCTTTTTCCGCTATGCCTTCAGCACTTTCTTTCTCCTCGGCTTCGATCATTTGACAAATCAGCTTGGAATGTTCAAGGCATGCGGTTTTGAAGAGGCCGGTAATGCCTGAGAACACCCGCTGTAAGCCTGCTGACCGCGTAACAGCCTGAAAAAGAACGCGGCCCTTCGGCTTGCTTTTCATTATGGTTTTGATATGGTCAAACAGCTGGCCCGCATAAGAATGATACCGCTCTGCAATAGATGCGGGACTATCGTCCAAGATAATGACGCTTGCATGTTCAAGCTTTGCTTCGACAGCTTGTTTTACGGCTTCATCGTACTCACAAAGAAAAATGATATGCTCTTCATACGTTGGCTCGTGGTCCGCCGGTTCCGTCTGCTCTTTCCAGATCGGTTCAGCGAGCAATGTGTCCGTACGGCTGACCGAAACGCCAGCACCCGCGTTTTCTTCCATGATCCGTGTTGAGAAACCTCTCATCCGCACACAAAGCCCGCCGTTATTGTCATATAAATCAATATCGGCTTTTTGGATAGGATCGCCGGCTTTATTGTTCGCACTGAATGTGACGTGCACCCACATATCATCAGCGCACGGATTCAGAACGTCCAGCTCCTCTAAAGCAAACGGCAATGCGGCTTTGAATGGTTCCCCGCTTTCTGCAAGCAGCGCTCTCGTCACGTTTTGCAAATATTCGGCGGCCTGAAGCGCACCGTCCATCATACTCGGATGAAGGATATAATCAGCTTTTGTATGAGAGACGGATTCAGGAAGCTTCAATTTAGCAAGCAGCCGGTCTTCGCCTTTGTATACAAGCTGCACCCCTTTGTAACCCGGCCCGTAATCAGCACCGATCATTCCTTTGTAAAACGCTTGAGATTCGATTGTTCCCTGCGTGCATCGGCGCTTCAGCTGCTCAATATCCGCCGCTTCCTCCGGTTCCTTCCGGATGATTTCAGCGATGCCCTGATTATAAAGAGGAGCTTCTTCACCGATAGAATCGTTACCCCCGTACATTCTGTATTGAATCTGTCCGTCCTCTTCTTCATAAAGTCCGATATGGACACGGACAGCCTCCTGATCGGCTATCACCGGACGGACCCATACAATATTCTTTAAGCGCAGGCCCAGAGATTCCTCTGTTGCCCCGCCGATGCTTTTCTCCGCCGCGGCCCGTGCCATCTCAAGGGTAACGGCAGCCGGCACGATCGCCATTCCTTTAATGATATGCTCGGCAATAAAATACTCTTTTCCCGTGAATTCCGAACTGAACCGCTGTTCCTGCAAGACGGATGTATTCTGATGTACCAGCGGATGCAAAAGCTTGGTATCCGTTTGCTTCACCGTTTCTTCCGGCCAGAAGCGCTCCTCTGCGAACGGGTAGGTCGGCGCACTGATTCTTTGCGGCGCGGAATCCGGATACAATAAGCCCCAATCGACACGCGCTCCTTCAACCCAGAGCGCCGCGAGTGCTTTCAGCTTTTCATCCCGTGTCTGACATGCCGCAAGCTCTTCCATCTCCTGAGCTGACACTTCTCTGCTTCTCACTTTTTCGCCCCGTAAGATGTTTTGGTCATTGCCGTTGATAAAATCCTGCAGCTGACGCTTCAAATCGTGACGATCATGACTGATAAAAACGGCTCTCTCTTCCATCGCTTCACGTCCGGTCTGATACGTATATGCCAGATCATGCAAGGAAACATCGTTTTCGGCTTCATCCAGAAAGCCGGATAAACAGGATGCATAGGCAGTAAGACGCTGCTTATTTCTCGCGGACAGCGGAACGATATAAGGCGGCTGTCCGTCATTTGATCCGCTGATCGTTTTGTTTTCATACTGTTCAAAAATGGCGTGTGCGTTTGTTCCTCCGAGTCCGAATGAGCTTAACGCTGCGCGGTGCGGCGTCTCTCTCTCCGGAAGCGGTTTTCTCTTATCCGCCACATAAAACGGCGAACCGCTGAATTTGATATTCGGATTCGGTGACGTGTAATTAATGGTAGGCGCCAGCTCCCGATGATATAAACTCATGGCGACTTTGATGCACCCGGCCAGACCTGCTGCTGTATCCAAATGTCCGATATTCGTTTTTACGGAGCCGATCCCGCAATACTGCTCCCGGTCCGTGTAACGTTTATACACTTGCTGCAGCGCGGACATTTCAATCGGATCACCCAATGTCGTTCCTGTGCCGTGCGCTTCGATATAGGAAATCGTCTCCGGGTGAATATTCGTGCTGTCTAAAACATGCTGGATGACGTCAGTCTGACCTTTTACACTCGGTGCGTAAAAACCGACTTTATCCGCTCCGTCATTGTTCAGACCGATGCCTCTGAGCATGGCGTATATGTGATCTCCGTCCTGAACAGCTTGTGACGCCTTTTTCAGCAGAATGACGGCCGCTCCTTCTCCGCCCGCCATACCGTCGGCTGAAGCATCAAATGCTTTGACATGCCCATCGCTTGAAAAATTCAATCCGTTTTGGTGCACATAGCCGATGCCGGTCGCTGCATGCAGAGTTGCTCCGCCGACGAGCGCGTATTCCGATTCTCCGCTCGTTATGCTTCTATAGGCTGAATAAAGACCGACTAATGATGATGAGCAATTGGAATGAACGAAATAGCTTGGCCCTTTTAATCCGAGCTTATGGGAAACCATCGTCGGAATCGTGCCGCTCTGCGCTAACACCCATGACACATAGCCGTCGGGAGATTCATGGCCTTCTGTCGTTTTTTCCGGCAAAAGCGACCGATACGAATTATTGCTTGCCGACATATAAACGCTTGTCTTCGGAATCTCTTTCGATACATATCCCGCGTCCTCGACGGCTTTCCAAGAATGAAGCAGCAGAAGCCGAAGCTGAGGATCCATAAATTCTGCGTCTTTCGGAGAAATGTGAAAGAACTCAGGGTCAAAGAGATCTTTTCCTTCTATCGTCGATAATGCCGGCACATAGTCGGGATTTTCGATCAAATCTTCAGGCACGCCGGCTTCCCGAAGTTCTTCTTCCGAGTAGAACCGGACGCTTTCCTTTCCTTCTCTTAACTGCTTCCAAAACTCATGATGATTTTTCGCGCCGGGGAACTGGCAGGAAATCCCCACTATTGCCACACTGTCATCAAAGTAAGACGGCACCCCGTTTTGCGGTGTTTGTTCTCTTTCTCTCTCATCTTGGCAGGACGCCACTGATTCAGCCGCCTGTTTTGTTTCAACAATAAATCGGCTGATCGCCTGAATGGTAGAGTGTTCGAATAAATCCGTGACGGTAAAATCGCATTCAAGCTCCTGTTTAATGCGTTCTGCCGCCGCAACAGCCAGAAGCGAGTCGCCTCCCACATCGAAAAAGCCGTCTTCGATTTTGATGCCCGCCGTATTCAGCAGGTCTTCCCATATTGCGGTCACTTTTGCTTCCGCTTCTGATAACGGCAGTCTGCCCGTCTTTTCAGACCGGTGAACGATTACCTTGCGCTGTTTTAGGTCTTTGCGGTTCACTTTTCCGCTCGGTGTTAACGGCAGTGCATCCAGGCGGATAAAATGGGCAGGCGCCATATAATCCGGCAGGCTTGATAAAAGATGGTTGCGGAGCGCTTTTTCATCTGCCGTATGACCGGAGCGGGCCGTATAATAAGCAATCAGCTTTTTATGTCCGTTCTTTTCCTGAACCACAACCGCCTGGTCAAGGATATCTGGATGTTCGCTCAATTTCGTTTCAATCGCTCCCAATTCGATGCGGAAGCCGCGAATTTTCACCTGACTGTCAATCCGGCCGGCATATTCTATATTTCCGTCAGGCAGCCATCTGGCCAAATCACCTGTTTTGTAAAGTTTTTCTCCTTCACTAAACGGATTATCAATAAATGATGCCGCCGTCAGCTCAGGCTGATTGTAATAGCCTCTGGCCAGACCGGCGCCGGCTACGCAAAGCTCGCCGGCCACACCGTCAGGGACGGGGCTGAGCTTTTCATCGACGATATAAAGCCGCGTATTGTGAATCGGTTTCCCGATCGGCGTATTCCTGCTTGTGATTTCCTTTTGGCCGCAGCTGTAGTAAGCGGCATAAATGGATGTTTCCGTCGGGCCGTATATGTTTTCAATTCTGGCATGTTTGAAGATGGAAACTGACTTTTTAACTAAATCTTTCGGAAACGCCTCACCGGCCACCATCACATATTTCACAGGGCCGTCTTCTGTAAATGCCGTATGCCGCTTTACCGTTTCCAGAAATACATTAAACACGGCGGGCGCAAAATTCAGATGCGTGACCTGGTGGGTTTGGATATATTCCATGCAAAGCTGCGGATTTTTTTCTGCACCAGGCGGCAAAATGACAAGCCGTCCGTTTCCAATAAACCAGCCGAATAATTCAGAAATCGAAACGTCAAATACGTAATTCGTTTTTAACAAATAGGCATCCTCTTGTGCGACCGGATACTCATCTTCCAAAAACTGCAGCGTATTCATGATGGCCCTGTGCTCAACCATGACGCCTTTCGGTTTTCCCGTGCTTCCGGACGTATATAGAATATAAGCGAGATGATGCGGTTTTGAACGCGGCGTCAGTTTTATCCCGCTCGCAGAACGTCCGCTGCTTTCAATTTCCACCGTGCTTACACTGCCGATGGCCAACTGTTCAATCATGCCGCGCGTCTTTTCCTGCGTTAATACGATTGACACGCCGCTGTCAGTCAACACGTGGGCCATCCGTTCGTTTGGAAAAGCCGGGTCCAGCGGTACATACGCGCCTCCCGCTTTTAAAATGGCGAGGATGCCGATGACCATCTCAAAAGAACGCTCCGTACAAATGCCGACCGGGCATTCCGGTGTGACGCCCTTTTCTTGCAGGTACACAGCGAGCGCCGTGCTTCGTTCATCTAATTCGCGATATGTAAGACTGTTTTCACCGAATGTGACGGCTTCTCTGTCAGGGTGGCGTCCGGCTTTTTCCGCAAACACTTCATGAATGCAGCGCTCATTCGGCTGATGGGATGAACGGCTTTCATCCCGTTTTTGATTGAGCAGGCCGGAACAGGCTTCAAAAGCGATCTCCGGATCAGAAAGCACCTTTTCTGCCAGTTTCATATAATGCTCCGCCATTCGTTCGATGAAAGAAGGGCTGTAGACATCCGGGTTGTACAGAAATTGCAGGACGGTTCCCGTTTCTTTTTTATAGACTTCAAGCGCAAGCTCAAATTCGCCTTCCTGATGAATGTCTTCTATCATTTCAATGCCGAGTGATTGATATAGTTCCGCCAGCTTTTCCGCTCCTTCTGTCCGGAAGAAGTTTTGATAGAAAAACGCGGTTTGAAAAACAGGCGACACCGCAGGCGAGCGTTCCGTCTTCAATTCTTTGACAAGCGCGGGAAACGGATACGCGGCATGGTCCAGCCCTTCTGCCAGTGTCAGCTGCAGCTCCTTCAAAAACGCCGTAAAAGATTTAGCGCCCGTCTCCCTGCTTCTGACCGCGATCATATTAATAAAGTATCCGATGACAGACTCAAATTGAGCCTCAGAACGCCCCATCGTCGGCATGCCGACGATGACATCTTCCTGATTCGTATATTGATAGAGCAGTCCTTTGAAAATAGCGAGATACACAACGGATTCATTGACATTATTTTTTTTGGCGCAAACTTTAATCTGCCGGTTCAGTTCATCAGGAAGCAAGCGCTGATACGCCTGCCCTTTGCAAGTTTGAACCGATGATCTCGGATAATCCGACGGAAGCTCAAGCACCGGCAGCGGTCCTTCCAGCTGCTTTTTCCAATAAGAGAGATGCGTTTTTCCCGCTTCGCTTTCCAGCAGCTCTTTTTCCCATTTCACAAAGTCATGATAATCTGCGGCCTGCTGAAGCATGACAGGTTCTTTGCCTTCACTTGCTTTTACATAAGCGTCCAGCAGCGCCGACATAAACGTCATAAGAGAGACGCCGTCAAAAATGATATGGTGAATGGTGATTAACACAATCGGCTCCCGCTTCGCCCGCCGGAATACTTGAACACGCAGGAGCGGCCCGGTTTCAAGCGCGAACGGTTCTTTTGCTTTTTCTTTAATAAACGAAAGAGCGTCACGCCCGCTTAATTCAGAAAGATCCATTTCTTCAATCGGAAAATGCCGATCCGTATCTTCTATCTGATACGGAAGGCCGTTTTCCTCTTTTATCACACTGGTCAAAATAGGGTGCTGGCGCTGCACGGACAAAAGGGCGTTTTTGAATGTCTCGATATCCAGCTTTTGAAAACGAAAGCATAACGGAATGTTATATGCGCTCATCTCCGGAAACATTTTCTGAAGCATCCACAAACCTTTCTGGCCTTCAGAAAGCGGACGTTTTGCAGTTGTCCGCTTGAAAGCCTGAAGCTTTTGTTCTACTTCAGCGATGGTGAGCGTTCCTGATCTGTAGGCATCGAGAAGTTCTTTATGATTCATAGGTCTTACTCCCTTCTATGATGTCTTGCACTCTTTTAAAATCTAATGTCCCCTCAGAGACCTGTTTCATCATGGCGATGATCTCCTGATCCGTATACTCCTTGTTATCCGGAGCGGCGGCTTCTGTTTCGGTTTCTTCCGTTCGGTAAAACGTTTCGATCGTTTCTTTATGTTCTGTCAGGTAATAGCTGATGACGTCTCCGAGCGTGGCATAGCTGTAAAATAACGCCGGAGTGACTTCAATGCCGTAATGACTCGTCAAAAGAGCGGCAAATTTGGCTAAATAGATGGAATCAAATCCGAATTCCGCCCAGTTTTTATGCAGGACGAGTTTATCTTTGGATATTTTCAGCAGACTGTGTATCAGCTCTTTCAAATCCGCTTCGAGCCGTTTTTCTGCGCTTTCTTCCGGGATGCGGCGGCTCACGGTTTCCAAAAGCGCATCCGGTTTTGATGAATCGTCCCGCCGTATGCCTAAAAATCGTTCGGCACGGCTTCTTTCGCCGGCAATGACAAGGCACTGGGTGTTGTCTTGAGAAATGATGCGCTCAAAAAGCTCAATGCCTTCATCTGTTTCTAACAGGCGCTGGCCGCTTGATTTCAGGTACATGCCCGTCGTCTCTTCACCGCCGACGGCCATTCCGCCGTTTTTCCAGACCGGCCAGTTGATGACAAAAGCGTTTCCGCTTTCTGATTGTTCGTTTTTATAGTAGGCATACGCCATTTGGAACCTGTTCGCGACCGCATAATCACAGCAGCCGAAATCTCCTAAAACAGCCGATGTGGATGAAAAGTAGCAGATGAAATCCGGCGTTTCGTTTTTCAGCCACTCGTCAAGAAGCAGGCTTCCGTTTATTTTCGGTTCAAGCGTACTGCGGAAATTCCCGATTTCATTTTCAAAGACGGATGTTCTGCTTTCGATGCCCGCCGCATGAATGACGCCGTGAATGGCTCCGAATCGTTCTTTCGCGCGCTTGATGCAGTCGCCCATTCCGATCGGATCACAAACATCGGCTTCGGCGTAAAGAACACCCGCGCCGAGATTTTCCAGGTCTTTCATTTTTTCTTTCTTTTCTTCATTGATCGGCGACCGCCCCGTGAGAATGACATTTGCCTGGTAGTTCCGGGCGAGATGGCGGGCAAATAAGTAGCCGAGCCCTCCTAATCCGCCTGTAATGAGATATGTTCCGCCGGTTCTGATCCTGCCGTTTTCTTTCGTTAGTCCGGTTGGTTCGGTGTGATAGACATATCGTTTTCCCTTTTCCAAGAAAACGGTATGGTCTGTTTCAGCTTTCAGCTCGTCCCAAATGGTTCTCATCCAGTCCGTTATGGCCGCTCCGGCTTTTCTGAAGTGGCCGGTAACACTTGTTTTCGGGAGAACAATGCCGAGCGAACGCTCAAAGCCGATCCATGATTCCAAGTAGCACCTTTCCAGACCGGATGCATATTCCCCCGCCAATAACAGCCTTTCCGGCTGCAGAACGGTCTCAGCCATTGCTTTGAGAATATGGACGATACATGAATAATCTTCGATGCAGCTTTTATCTTCAAGCGCCCATAAATACAAAATGGCAGAAGCTTCACCGTACTCTTTTTGAATATCCGCAAAAGCGTTCACATATGATTGCGGATCTTCCCGCACCACTTGGCAGCGGCCGGCGGACAGAGCCTCATACCGGTCTCCCTGAGCGATAAAAATAACGTCAATGCCACTGTCATACGATTTGATCACAGAGACGGCTTCCTGCTGCTTCTTCTGATCAGATAAGAAAGAAATCACCGTTTTGACTTGCTTTTCTCCGGCAGCCGGCAGAGCCTGTTCTTTAAGAACTTCTCTAAAAGCCATCACTTCAAATTGTTCCGCCGGATCATTTTCATCAGCCGGCGCCTTAACGGACGCGGCCTTGCTTTGTACAGGCTGCTGATGCCAGAAGCGTTCTTTCGCAAACGGATAAGCAGGCAGGCTGATGCGGGCCGGAGGACGGTCTCCGTATAATTTCGCCCAATCGATGTCCAATCCTTTTACCCAAAGCTCAAGCAGCTTAGAATATTTCCGTTTGCTGATCCAAGCGTCTATGATTGTTTCCATATCATCATCCGCCGAAAATACGGCAAGCATCCGTTTGTTTTCTTCCGTGCCGTCACGGTGCAGTCCGGCGCTGTTTTGTCCGGCGATAAATCCATTCAGTTTTTCCTCAAGTTCATGAAGTGAATGGACGATAAAACCGAGACGCTCTTCCATCGGCACCCGGCCCGTCTGAAGAGTAAAGGCTATGCTCATAAGGTCGCGGCCGCTGTATCTTTTTTCACGGATGGCGTCTCTGAGCTGTTTTGCTTTTTCAGTGAGCCGTTCGCTGTTTTTCGCGGACAGGACGATGATGGCGGGCTGATCTGCCGGCGTCTCATCAGGTTCTTTGTCTGCCGTATATTCTTCTATGACGAGGTGGGCGTTTGCTCCTCCCGCGCCGAAGCTGCTTAACCCCGCCCTTCTCGGAAGCTCTTGGCCGCCGATGACGGGACGTTTCCACTCACCGAGCTCCTGCTGAACGGCAAACGGCGTATACGCGAAATCAATATTCGGATTCAGCTGTTCCGCGTGCAGGGACGGCGCAATTTGGCGGTCTTTGAGCTGGAATAGTATTTTTGTCAGACCCGCAATGCCCGCGGCGCTTTCACAATGGCCGATATTTGATTTTGCGGAGCCGATGGCGCAAAACTGTTTATCTGTTGTATCCTCTTCAAATGCTTTCGTTAATCCGGCGATTTCAATCGGATCTCCTAATGCGGTCCCCGTACCGTGGGCTTCAATATAACTGACGGTGCGCGCCGGGACGTTTGCCCTTTCGAAAGCTTCTTTTATTAAGGCGGCCTGCGCATTCGGATTCGGAACGGTGTATCCGTTCGTTTTGCCTCCGCTGTTAATGGTGCTTCCTTTAATCACACCGTAAATGTGATCGTTATCGGCAATCGCCCGGTCTAACGGCTTTAACACGACCGCGCCTACCCCTTCCCCGTCTACAAAACCATCCGCGCGGTCTCCGAACGATTTGCACGTGTCGCCTGCGGAAAGCATGTTCATGACTGACAGATTCATATAATGGATCGGGTCGGTCACTATGTTTACGCCCCCGGCAATCGCGCATTCGCTTGAACCGCTGTATATGCTCTCAAGCGCCAGATGAATGGCAGTCAAAGAAGAGGAGCAGGCTGTATCAACGGCAATGCTCGGCCCTTGGAAATCAAAAAGGTAAGATACCCTGTTGGCAATGGACCAATAGCCGTAGCCTGTCGGGTAGTTTTTGTTCATCGCGCCGGCAAAAACACCGATTTTTCTGCTTTGGCACAGGTTGTCAGGCGTATAGCCGGCATCCTCGATACTCGCATACGCCGTTTCTAAAAATAATCGCTCCTGCGGGTCCATTCGCTCCGCTTCCAAAGGAGAAATCTGAAAGAACAGCGGATCAAACTTGTCCATATCCTCAATGAAGCCGCCCCATTTCGTATAAATAGAGCCTTCTTTACCTTTCTCTTCATCGTAGTAATCCTGCCAGTTCCAGCGTTCCCGCGGGATTTCTTCTATGCAGTTTTTTCCTTTTTTAATATTAGCCCAAAGCTCAGCCGCTGTTTTTGCCTGCGGATAGCGTCCTGAAACACCGATGATGGCCACGTCGCGAACCGAACTTTGCCGGACGGTCTCTTTGGCTGCCCGTTTTTCCCTCCGCCGCCAGTCAGTGCGAAGCGGCTTAGCAGGCTGTACAGCCTGCGGTGCTGGTGATGCCTTCCGTTCTTCCTGAACAGGCGTTTGTCCCGTCAGTTTGATCATCGCGTCTTTTTTCGTTTTGATTAAGTGAGCGACGAGCGCCTCAATCGTCTGATATTCAAAAAATAAAGTGCTGCTGACTTGGTCCAATACATTTCGTAACGCGTTTGTCAGCTGTACGACGACGATAGAATCAATTCCGTATTTTTCAAGCGGCGCTTTCGGATCAATTTGAGCCGGCGGAATTTTTAATGTTTCTCCGATTAACGTTTTCAAGTACTCGGTGCTTTTTTCTGTTAAAGACGTGTCGCCTTTTTGCACCGTTGTTTGCGCCTGAAGTTCCGGCGCATGTGCTGCTTTTGGCGGAGCGGTCCGTTTTCCGGCCCCTGCTTTAAGCGTTTTTTGGCGAATAATGCCGTTGCTTTTTGCCGCTATAATCTGATGGCTTAATTCATGTGCCGCTTCTGCCGGGAAAAAGACAGAATGCCAGCCTTCACTTTCTAACACGCATTTCCAGCTTTCTGGATACAAGCCCGGGCACCCCGGAATACGAAGGGCAGAATCTTCATGCAGCCACCAGCCTTCAAGCAGTCCGAAAGTAATATGCGGGAACAGGCTGTTTCCCGCCATTTCATTTAAGAGCAGCAAACCGTTGTCTTTTAAAACGGCTTTGGCGTTTCTCAGCGTCTGGCGGATGTCTTTCGTCGCGTGGAGCACATTGGCCGCAACGACGATGTCGTATGCGCCCGGCTCTATGTCCTGGCCGGCAAGCGGCGCTTCTGCGTTAAAAAGCTTATACGTCAGATAAGGATTCCGTTTGCCGTATTCCGTCTCCGCATGCACGAGAAAAGCTTTCGATACATCGGTGTAACAGTATTCTTTTATATGGTTTTGATACGGCCTAAGCTTTTCAAATATGCCTGCGCTTGTGCCGCCTGTGCCCGCTCCGATTTCCAGGATGCGGATCTCGGCTTTTGAATGTTTGCTGATGTTTTCTTTCACATAAGCAGTTAATGTATCTGACAGGGCGCTGTTAAAGTAATCCGCGACTTGATTGTGCTTATAAATTCCTTCAACAAGTTCCATTGAAGAGTGCGGGAACATGATATCTGTCGCCGGCACGTCTTCGCGCAGAATGTCCGGCAGTGCTTTAAGCATCGTCTCGGCTAAAACAGTCATCGCTTTTGTATCGGCGTTATTGAGCCATTCCTCTTTTTCCCGCTCCCATTTTTGCCATAGCGCGGCGGTTGTGTTTTCGGCTCGCGCCGACAGTTTATATGAATCCGCATTCCCTTCCAGATAGCCATGTTCCAGAAGGAAAGCGATCGTTTGATTGAGCCATTTTTTAAAGTATTCATGTTCGGGCTCATACGCTTTAAGGCTTTGCGGCGTCAGCAAGTCTGCTTCTTTAAGCTGGGCGATCAACAGCTGATACAGAAAATCATCGAGCTCCTGATGTTCAGCCTCTCTAACAAGACGTGCGCCGGGCGGAGCGACCTTCGGCTGTTGTGAAAAGACAAGCGGCTGAGGCGGATAAACGGAAATCTTTTCTCTTTCATTCATCCCTTCGACTGCGACCGGTTTTGTCGTATGAATGAAAGCCGCCTGATCAACCGGCAGCGTCATAAGGGTTTCAAGCGCATCCATTGCAGCGTCCGGTTCGATCAATCCCAATCCGATCTGATCCATCAGCTGAATAAAATCCCCGTCTTCAGCCGCTTCGCTGTTGCCCCAATAGCCCCAATTCATCACTTTGACCGGACAATTCCATGTCTGATCAAGTTCCTTCGCAAATGCGTCACTGAAAGCGCATCCCGCGGCATAATGGCTTTGTTTCACGTTATGGATAAATGCCACAAGCGAGGAGAAGAAGAGCGCAAAGTCAAGCGGCTCCCGTCCAAATACCTCCGCCATGGACACACTTACATCGGCTTTTGCCCGCAGCACCGATTTGAACTCTTCTGTCTTCATATTATTTAAGCTTTGCTCAGACAGATCCATTGCCGAGTGGATGATTCCGTTTATTTTTGTGTGGCGCTCTTTTATGAACTGATAAGCCCTCTCTAAGGAAGCACTGTCGGCGGCATCGGCGGAAACATATTCAGGCGCCGGGCCGAATGCGCTGAGCCGGTCGAGTTTCGCCTGTATGGAATCATTCAGTGTGCTTCTTCCGATCCAAATGATGCGTGCTTTGTAGCGGCGGATCATGTATTCACTCCATGCCTCGCCAAGATACCCCGCGCCTCCGATCACGGCATAAACCCCGCCTGTTTGGTACAGCGTGCCGTTTTTCGGCATATTGTCAAGCGGTATCAGCTGCCGCTCAAACAGCTGCTGATTGCGGTACGCCCAAATTTGACCGTTTTTCCCGGCAGAAAGACTGAGCGCCTCTTCGATCGGCCAGCTGCCGTCCGTTTCTGTGTCAATCATGCGGATATGCCAATGCGGATATTCTTTCGCCATTGTTCCGGCAAGTCCGCTGACTGCGGCTTGTGACGGGTCGGCGCTGTCTTGATCCGAAAACGGCTGGGCATTTGCTGTGACGATGCACCAGTCCAAACGTTTTTCTCCGTACCCTAAGGCAAGTAATGCTTTCATCAGCTTGAACACATGAAGAACGTTTCTTTCCTGTTCCTTGAGGCTGTCCGCACTCTCAGCCTGCGGAGCAAGCCAAATGATTTGCTCCAGTTCTTTTTGTCCTTCAAGCATGTGCGTAAGAGATGTGATATCATCCGTACCTCTGATCGGATAATAGGAAGCGTTCGGCAGATGTTCTTTTATGCGCGTATGTCTCGAATCCGTTCCGCCGAATACTGCCGTCTGCTTATCCGCCGCTGCTTCCCCGGCTTTTTCAAGCGCAACAGGCTCCCAAGCCGGAATCAGCATCGTATGGCCGACAGGCGCCTCCGAGGTTTCTCCGCCCGCTGTTTGGCTTGTGTCAAGCGCCCGGACGGACGCGCCTTTCATCCGGACATAAACTGTACCGGCATCATCGCACATATCAATGTCAAATTTTCTTACGTTGTCATCTGCTTTGCTGCCTTCTGTGTACCGGATATATGACCAGATATGTTCAGGACACGGCCCGAACACTTCCACTTCCTGCATCGCAAACGGCAAAGAAAGCTCGTGGCTGTCTGCATCGTCATGTATCGATCGGACAAGCAGACCGACGGAAGCGTGAAAAGCGGCGTCCATCATACTCGGGTGAAGCGTATACTGTTCTTTTTTGTCATGTACGGCAGCTGGGAGTGAAATACGGGCCAATAATCGGTCTTCTCCGAGCAGCAATTGCTGTACGCCCCTGTATGCCTCTCCGTAATCCAAACCGATCTTCTCAAAAGCACCGTAACATTCTTCCGCAGTCACGATTCCTAAATTGCAGGAAGTTTTGACAGACTCGATATCAATCTGGGCGCTTCCCGGTTCGGTAATGACCGCTTCACCCTGGCTGTGAATAACCGGATCTTCGCCGTTTTCTGCCTCACTGTATATTTCATAGGTAATCTCACCATTATCTTCTGGGTAAAGGGCAATATGTATTTCCTTCGGTTTGTCTTCAATCATGACCGGCCGGACCCAAACAACCTGTCTGAGTGTGACGCTATGGTCTTTTTCCGTCACGGCAGCAGCCTTTTTGACCGCCTCTGCGGCCATTTCCAAATAGGCGACGCCCGGCAGTATTTTTTGTCCGTTGACGACATGGTCAGATAGGAAAAATTCATCTCCCGTAAAAAGAGACGTGAAGCGCTGCTGCGAAAAATCTGACGTATTTTCTTGTAAAAGCGGATGCAGCACTGTGCCTGACAGGCTTTTCTCCTGTTTTTTCTGCTGCGGAATCCAATAGCGTTCTTTTGCAAACGGATAAGTCGGAACGCTTGTTTTACGCGGTTTACCCGAAGCGTACAGCTTATTCCAATCTATTATTTTCCCTTCTGCCCATAACGCGGCAAGCCGTTTCGGATCGTCCGTCTCGGGAGCGGCTTCGCTCATCTCCGGCAGCTCAGCTTGTCCGCGCCATAAACCGGGGATGTTTTCGTTTCCTTTTACGAAATCATTCAGCTTTTCTTTCAAATCGCGGGTGTCATTTACAAGGAAGACAGCTCTCTCCTCCATTGCTTCACGTCCTGTCTGAAGAGTATAAGCCAGTTCAGACAGCACCGTCTTTTCTGAAAGCGATCGGGCTAGTTTTTCCGCATAGGCCAGAAGCCTGTCTTTATTTCTTGCTGACAGCGGGATGAGTTTTGCTGCATCGTTCTCAGGTGCAGGCGCTTTTTGTTCAGGCTGAATGTATTCTTCTAAAATGATATGGGCATTCGAACCTGATGCACCGAAGGAACTGAGCCCGGCCCTGCGCGGATAATGTGTGACTTTACCGTTTTCTTCAGCTGACGGCTGCTTCCACGGAGCAGTCTGCTGCTGTACGTAAAAAGGAGATTCCTCAAATTTCAGGTAAGGATTTAATTCCGCAGAATGCAGTGATTTGACAAGCGTTTTGTGATGAAGCTGCAGCGCCGCTTTTGTTAACCCGCTGATCCCCGCCGCTGATTCTGCGTGACCGATATTTGATTTGACCGAACCGATGGAACAAAATTGCTGATCCTGCGTCCCTTGACTGAACGCTTTTGACAGACCTTCAATTTCAATCGGGTCTCCTAACGAAGTACCCGTGCCATGGGCTTCCACATAACTGACGGTCCGCGGGCTGATACCTGCTTTTTTCAGACAGGCCTTAATGACTTCTGCCTGTGCAGCAGGACTCGGGACGGTAATTCCGCTTACTTTTCCGACGTGGTTAACGGCGCTTCCTTTAATGACCGCGTAAATGCGGTCGCCGTTTTGTTCGGCTTTTTCCAGCGGCTTGAGCAATACAGCACCGACTCCTTCTCCGGAAACGTAGCCGTCCCCGCCCTCGCCGAATGTACGGCAGCGGCCGTCACTTGAGTGCATGCCCACGCTTCCGTAGCTGAGATATTTCGCCGGGTGCAGCGACAAGTTCACCCCTCCCGCAAGCGCGGCCTCACATTCGCCGCGGCGGATGCTTTCAATGGCCAGATGAACGGCGGTCAATGATGAGGAACAAACGGTATCCACCGCGATGCTCGGCCCGTGGAAGTCACAATAATAGGACACTCTGTTGGCGATCTGCGCATAATTCAGTGAAACCGGAAAAGGATCAGTTTCAGATAATTGTTCTGCGCCGATTAAGGAATAATCTTTATGCATCACCCCTGCAAATACGCCGATCGGATGCTGTTTCTCCCCTTTATTCCCCAGCGTTTCAGGCGTATACCCCGCATCTTCAATCGTTTCCCAGCATGTTTCTAAAAACAAGCGCTCCTGCGGGTCCATCGTTTCCGCCTCACGCGGTGAGATTCTGAAAAACTGCGGATCGAAGCAGTCGGCATCGTCAATGAAACCGCCCCATTTTGATACTGTTTTTCCAGACGGGGATGTTACGTTTTTATATGTTTTCCAATCCCATCGGGACTTCGGAACTTCAGTGATGCAATCCGTGCCTGCCTTCAGGTTTTCCCAAAACTCCGCCACACTTTTCGCTTTCGGATAGCGGCCGGCCATTCCGATAATCGCGATGTCTCCGGTGTTTTTATGATGTTCTGGCGCGTCCGGCGCTTCAGCTTCAGACCGTGATGGTTCGGCTGCACGTTCCGCACATTCAAATGAAACGGTCTTTTTCAAAAAGGCTGCGAGTTCTTTTATATTTGTATATTCAAAGAGAAGAGTGGGCGCGAGGTCCGCACCCGTCTTTTTACTGATATCTTGTACAATCTCAAGCAAAGAAGATGAATCCAGCCCAAGCTCATAGTAGCCTGCAAGAACGTCCAGCGTCTCCCAGGGCTGCCCAAGCTTATCAGCCAAAAGCTTCTTTAAAAACAGAATGATGTCTTTTTCATCTGTGCTTTCCGGCTCAGTTGCAGCCTGTTGATTCTGTTCGGCTGTATTCTCGTCTTCTTCAAGCCGAACCGCTTTTCCCGTAATGTTTTTAAGCTCCGCCACCTTCTGTCCGGATCGGCTGAAATACTCGATCGTCATCGTTGTGAGTTCTTTTTCCTGACGGACGCCGGAAGCGGCGATACGCGCCGTGCACTCTGATTGGAGCCTGTCGGCGGCCGTGAACGATTCATAATATAAAGGCAGATGAAGCCGGTTTGTTTCAGAAAGCAAACCGCTCCCCCCGATTCCGCTCGCATCCAAAAGGGCCGGATGGAATAAAAAGAAATCTTTTCCTTCTTCGCAAGAAAGCTCAGCCAGCATGCCGTCTTCTGTTTCGTACAATCGTCCGTTCGATTTCATCATGCCGGAATGAACCAAGTCATGATCCAGGCTGCGGTTATACATGTCATCAAGATTCAGAGATCTGACTGACTGCTTCACATCGCTGAAATCAATGGTTTCGTCAAATGTCACAGCGTCTCTTTTCACCATTTCAGCCGTCGCATATTGTATATCGTCTGACAGCTCGTCACCCTGCTGTTTCTGCCCCGAAAGGGAGATGAGCCACTTTCCATCTCCGGTTTCAGAACATTGAATGGTCAGAATGATTGCAGCCGTTTCACTGACGGTTAAAGGCTGATAAATCGTAACGTGCTTCAATTCGAGCTCATTGTATACATAACCGTGTTCCTGAAAAACCTGATAAATCAAATCGATATAAGCAAGACCGGGCAATACCGCTTCACCAAAGACCTTATGGCCCTTCATGATGGGATGATCCAGTGAGATATTGATTTTTTCCGATATCATTCCTTCCCACTCCTCTCTCATTTAAATGCTTTCCAGAACATTTTTTTCGCAGGAAGCTCTTGTTTCTCCGCCGGTGCGTCAGGCTCTTTTACCAGAGCCTTACGTCTTAATGACGGTGCCGGCAGCGGCTTTCTTTTCATTCGGGTATCTTTTTCTTCCCAAGCTTCCAGAATGACGTGGGCGTTCGTTCCGCCGTCGGCAAAGCAGTTGATGGCTGCTGACGGTCTGGCTGCATCCCATTTGCCGGCTGTTTTATGAAAATGAAAATCTGTCTTTGTTATATCAAAATGCGGCATCGGTTCGTCTCCTGAGAGAAACGGAACCGTTTGTTTATGCTTCAGCATTAATACGACTTTAATGAAGCTTGCGATGCCTTCTGCGCAAAGCGGATGCCCGATGTTCGGCTTAATTGACCCGATGCCGAGCGGAACATGCTGGCCAGAACGGTATACGGATTGAATCGCCTTCAGCTCAAGCAAATCAGTTACAGCGGAACCCGATCCGTTTGCTTCGATATAACTGATGTCTTCCGGCTTTTTGCCGCTTTTGAAAAGCGCGCTTTGCATGACATCTTTTTGCGCCTGCATATTAGGAGCTGACGGGCCTGCCGTTCTGCCGTCATTGTTCATGGCGGCGGCCTTAATGACCGCGTGTATCGTGTCGCCGTCTTTTTGCGCCTGGCTTACTGTTTTTAACAGCACCATGCCGACGCCTTCACCGAGGACAACTCCGCCTGAACGCTTGTCAAATACGTGAAATGCCGGCTTTTCGTTTAACAGCCCGCGCTCTTGGAACATCCGGTGCGCCGCATCCGTGTTCAGCAGGCTGACGCCGCCAACTACCGCCGCTTTGATATCGCCGCTTCTCAGTGCCTGAACGGCCATGTTCATTCCTGTCAAAGCCGATGAACAAGCCGTATCAAGCACGATGCTCGGCCCGCGCAGATCAAAAAATTGCGAAACATTTGCCGCTAAATAATTCTGCCCGCCCGCAACGATCGGGTTGCGGGTATTCGCAAGAATTTCAGGATCAGGCTGATGCTGGCTTCGGCCTCCGATATACACACCGGCCTCTATACCCTTGATTTCTTCACGGGAATAGCCGGCATGGCACCAAAGTTTCAAGCTCTCTTCCAACACCGCCAATGCCTGAGGGTCCATCGCTTTCGCGTCGTTTTCCGGAATGAAAAAGAATTCGGAATCAAAGTGATCCATATTGTCAATCAATCCCGCAACGTATTGATTTGCATATCCGAAACGTTCCGCCGGGACTGAGCCGATTGCGGACTTGCCGCTTCTCAGCAAGTCCCAATATTGTTCTAACGATTCCGCTCCCGGAAAACGGCAGCTCATTCCGACGACGGCAATGTCTTCAGTTACGGCATCACGCTTTTGTTCAGTATGAACCGTTTGTACGGCAGCCGGAACCAACATTTCTGTATCAGGTTCCTCCCTTTCTGCAAGCAGCGGCTGCCCATTGGATACAAGCCATTCGGCAAACGCGTCAATCGTCGGATGTTCATATAAAACAGACGGATCTAAGTCCTCTTTGAGCGCTTGATTCATTTGCTGTAAAAGCTGCGCTAAAATGATCGAATCAACCCCGTAATCCTGAAACGGTTCGTCTGTTTCCAGCTCTTCCGGAGCGATTTTCAGCTCATCGGAAAACAGTTTCACAAGCCACGCCTTCGTATCAAGAAGCAGTTCTCTGTCTGAATGTTTTTCCGCGGCTTTGCCGGTTATTACGGCTTTTTGTGTTTTCTCTTGACAGAGCAGCCTGTCAGGATGCCATTCGCTCCGATCAACGATAGCCGGCAGAACGGTCGGGCGGATGTTTTCAGATAAAATGCGATCCAGCAAGTCAAGTCCTTCCGCGTTGGACAGTCCCAGCAGCCCGGTCTGCTTCAGGCTTTCTGTGCGGACTTCACCCAATCCGGTTTCCTTCCAGTTCGGCCATTGAATGCTGACTAACGGATATTGATGCTGATGAGCCGCCGCGAAATAATCCATGTACGCATTTGCCATCGCATAATCCGACTGTCCCGCCGCGAGCGCCGGAACGACTGCAGATACTGAAGAAAATAAGACAAAAAATTGCAAAGGATCATTTGTGAAAAGGCTGCTTAATGTTTGAAGCCCTGCGACTTTCGGTTCCAGCACTTCTTGTATGTCGTCGGCAGTCTTTCTGATAAATGCCGGATTTACTGAATTAACCGATCCCGCACAATGAATGACGCCGCCGATCGGTCCCATCGTGCGCCGGATCGTTTCAATTTCCGCTGCCGCCGCATCATGATCAGACAATTTCAGACTGATCACCGCCACTTGCACTCCTTTTGCTTCAAGCTCTTCAATCGCCCGTATCTTCTCTTTCAGCCTCGTATTAACGGCTGACCGTTTATGACGGGGAGGAATCGGCTCCCTGCCTGTCAGCACTACTTTTTTCACGCCGTGTTTTTCTGTGAAATGGCGGGCGCATAAGAGACCCAGTCCCCTCGTGCCTCCGGTAATGAAAAGCACATGGTCTTCAGGAAACGGTGCGGGCTTATGTTCTGCTCGCTTCCCGCTTGGAATCTCCCTAAATAAAGCACGGTATCTCTGTCCGTTTCGGCGGCAGATTTCCGGTTCTGTGCTGTCCGCCGAAAATTCATCTGCAATCTGTTTGGCAAGCGTCTGCTGATCCGTATCTGTATCGGCATCCATGTGTCTGGACGTCACGTTTTGATACTCATTTTGAAGCATTCTGTACAGGCCGCTTTTTGCCGCTCCTGCAAGTTGAATCGTTTTCTGCTGAAATGGCTCCAAGCCTTTTGTTACATATAGCAGCGTCAGCGGCCGCGCTTGCCGGCGGCTTGTATCAATCAGAGTCTGGAGCCGGCTGATCCCTTCCAGTGAAGGGTCTTCGTCTCCGCATCCCGTCAGATCGATTGCGCCATCTATGTGATTCCAATCGCTAGCTGCAGTGTCAGCCGAATCGATCGGGAGAATGAATGAGTCAGCGATATGCTTTGCAGTCTCTTCGGCTAGCTCCGCTGTTCTTTCATCAGCCAGAATCATGACCGTCCTGCCGCTTTTCTCACCGGCCGAATCGATCTCACACGGAACCCATTGCTTATCTAAAAGCACAGCCTTGCGCCGGTCTTCTGTTTCCTGCGGTACGGCTTTCGGCTCAGGCAGCCAGTACGGCTCCTTCGCAAATGGGTAAGCCGGCAGACTGATTCTGCGGGGTTTTTCGCCTTGATAGAGTCTGTCCCAGTCCGTCTGAAGCCCTTTGGCCCACAATTCCGCTATTTTGGCGTATTTTTTCTTATCGAACCACGACCTGACAAGCTGCTTCAGATCATCGTCCGTTTCAAATGCTTTGATTTCTTTTTTTGCCGTTTTAATGTGGGCTTCATATATCCCTTCACCCGTATTTCCGTTTACAAAATCGGTTAAACGGCTGATCAGTTCTTCTCTCGAACCGGCTGTAACTGCAAGACGGTAATCCATCGCATCACGCCCGGTTTGAAGCGTGTACGCCATATCTGAAAGATTGATATTCTGATTGGCTTTTGCAAATTCGATCACAGACTCGGCATAGGTTTTTACCTGCGGCGCTTTTTTCGCCGACAGCACAAAAATGTTTGTCTCATCAGACTTACGGCTTCCCCGGTCTTTCGGCTGATACTCTTCGATAACGAGATGAGCGTTTGTGCCGCTGTAGCCGAATGAGCTGACACAGGCCCGCCGCGGTGCTCCGGCTGTTTCCCAAGGTTTGAGTTCGGTATTGACAAATAAAGGCGAGTCATCAAAATCAAAATGTTCATTCGGCGTGCTGAAATGAAGGGTCGGTACAAGCTGCTGATGTTTCATCGACAGCAGAACCTTCTGGACGCTTGCTACACCTGCTGCCGCCGACGTATGCCCAATATTCGATTTAACCGAACCGATGGCGCAAAATTGTTTGCGGTCCGTTTTTTCCTTAAATACAGAAGACAGGGCTTCTAATTCAATCGGATCCCCCTGCTTTGTGCCGGTGCCGTGCATTTCCGCATAGGTGATGCTCTCAGGGTGGATGTTGTGCGCTTCATACACTTGGCGCTCTAAATCCATTTGGCTTTTCGCGCTTGGTGCGGTAATGCCGTTGGTTTTTCCGTCCTGGTTAATTCCAGATCCGATAATGACTCCGTAAATATGGTCTTGATCGGCTTCCGCATCTTTCAGCCTCTTCAAAACGAGCGCCCCCGCGCCTTCGCCGGGCACAAATCCGTTCGCACTGTTATCAAATGCTTTACATTGGCCGTCAGGAGACAGCATTCCTGCTTCACACATGCTGATGTATGATTCAGGCGTTAAATACAAGGTCACGCCGCCGACAAGCGCCATGTCAATTTCATGATTCAACAGCGCCTGACGCGCCAAATGAGTCCCGACGAGAGATGAAGAGCATGCCGTATCGATCGGAATGGCCGGACCTTTCAAATTGAGATAATAAGGCAGACGGGCCGCCGCGATGCTGAAACTGTTGCCCGTCGCGCTTCCTCCTGTCTGATGTTTGTTTAACATCATGCCGTATTCATTGTTCATAATCCCCAAATAAACGCCGCAATTTTTCCCGTTTAATTCTTTTGAGCTGTAACCCGCATCTTCAAAGGCTTTAAAACCTTCCTGTAAAAATATCCGGTGCTGCGGGTCCATAAGTTCCGCTTCAGACGGAGAAATATTAAAGAACAGCGGATCAAATTCTTCAATGCCGTCAAGCATACCGATTGATCTGCAGTATACTTTGCCCTTCTTGTTCAAGGCCGGATCATAGTATTTGTCTACATCCCAGCGGGAAAGCGGGATGTCGCGAATGGCGTTTTTCGCACGGGCTAAGTTGTCCCAATACGTCTTTAGGTCCGGCGCATCCGGGTACTTGCCCGACATGCCGACGATGGCTATCGCGTCCGCCATCTCGTCTTTAGGCTCCCGTTTGGCCTGCACCGGTTCAGGTTCCTTTTGAACCGTTAATCTCTCAGGCTCGGCAGGTGTTTTCTCCTGCAGGGCGTGTTGCTGTGTAAGCGGCTTTGGACGTACGGGAACCGCCTGTTTTTTTCTTCCGCGGACGGACGGCTGCGTACGCAGAAAATCGGCAAATTGGCGGATTGTCGGATAATCATACACTTTCGTTACGTTACAGTCCGTGCCGTACCGTTTATTGACGGCCTTTATCCATTCAAGACCGGTAATCGAATCCATACCCAAGTCAATAAAGGCCTCATCAATATCTACTTCATGACGCTCCATGTACAATACATCAGCCAGTGCTTTTGATAACTCGTCATGCACTGCTTCAATCGGTTCTTCCGGTTCGGCGGAAGCTGCCGTTTCAGACATCGCCTCCAGAATATCCGCTTCTGCTTGTGTCACATGCTGCTTATGAGCGTTTAAAGGCTGCAGCATGATGTTTGACGGTTTTTTCACGGCCTCTGTTTTCTGCGGTTCGGTTGCTTCCTCAAGGATCGGTTCTGTCCCGAGCTCTTTTTGCAAGAAAGCCGCAAACTGGCGGATTGTCGGATAATCATATACTTTCGTCACCGTAAGGGACGTGCCGTATGCTTTATTAACAGCCTTTATCCATTCAAGACCGGTAATTGAATCCATGCCGATATCAATAAATGTGTCGTCTGCGTCGATATCGTCGGCATCCATATATAAAACGTCTGCCAAACTTTCGGTCAATACGGCACTTACTTTTTCAGCGGAAACCGCCGGACGGGAAGCGGGCTGTACGGTTCTTTTCGGTTTCGCGCCGCTCAAAGGCTGCAGTGTAATGTTTGACGGTTTTTCTTTGACAGTCTCCTCGTGAAGAGTTGTTACTTCAATGACCGGTTCCGGGACGGCCGCCGGTGCGATCGGCGCAGACTGTGTTTCGGCCGGTCTTTTGACAGCTGCATCTGCTGATATGTCGATCCAATAACGGTCTTTTGCAAACGGGTAGGCTGGGAGACTGATTTTTTGCGGTCTGCCCATTTGATACAGCTTATCCCAATTCAGCGGAAGGCCCTTCACCCAAAGCTCTAATACCTTTGCGGCTTTGCCTTTTTCAAGCCACGCCTCAATGGTTTTTTCCATGTCCTCATCAGCCGCAAACAGCGCCATCGTGTCTTTATTCTGTTTGACTTGTCCGCGGTAGAGCTGGTCAATTGACTCCTTGCCGCCCGTAAATTCGTCAAGCTTCTCTTCAAGCTCGCGCAAATTGCTGACAATCATTCCGAGACGCTCTTCCATCGGTTCACGGCCGATTTGAAGCGTATATGCGATCCGGCTCAGATCTGCTTCCCGGTAACGCCCGCTCCGCAGTGCATCAAGAAGACGTTCCGCCCGTTTTTGAAGCCGTTGCTCATTTTTCGCAGAAAGGACGATCATCGACGGATGAGGCGCGGCAAAAGCCGTCTCCTTATCCTCATCAGCGGAATATTCTTCGATGACGATATGAGCGTTGACGCCGCCGGCTCCGAATGAGGAAAGCCCCGCGGTTCTCGGCAGTTCTTTATTTACTCCGTTTTCATTTATGACCGGTCTTGTCCACTCTTCAAGCGTCTGCTGCACTTTAAACGGCGTAGCGAGAAAATCAATATTCGGGTTAAGCGTCCGGGAATGCAGTGACGGTGCGAGCTGCTTATGTTTCATTTGCAGGAGCACCTTCGTCAGACCCGCGATGCCCGCCGCGCTTTCACAGTGCCCGATATTGGATTTCGCTGAGCCGATGGCACAAAACTGTTTATCTTGTGTTTGTTCTGAAAAGGCTTTTGTCAGACCCGTGATTTCAATCGGATCGCCGAGTGAAGTCCCGGTGCCGTGGGCTTCGATGTAGCTGACCGCCCTCGGATCGGTTCCCGCGTCTTTTAACGCCTGTTTGATCACCGCGGCTTGGGCGTTCGGATTCGGTACGGAATACCCGTTTGTTTTTCCATCATGGTTCACGGCCGTTCCTTTGATCAGGCCGTAAATATGATCACCGTCCGCTTTTGCTTTAGAAAGCGGCTTAAGGAGTACGGCGCCCACTCCTTCACCGGGCACATAACCGTCTCCGCCTTCTCCGAAACTTTCACATCTGCCTTTGCTTGATAAAAATCTGTTCTGGCCGAGCATCAAATATTTATTCGGATGAACGGATACATTGACGCCCCCGGCAAATGCTGCCTCGCATTCCCCGTTCCGCAAGCTTTGGCATGCCAGATGAATGGCTGTTAAAGAAGAAGAGCACATCGTATCCAGAGCCATGCTCGGGCCGTTAAAACCGAATACATAGGAAGCCCTGTTCGCAATTGATGACGGATTTCCGGTCAGCGCAAGCGATTTTCCGCGCGCCTGTTCTTCGGCTCCGTAAAGCTGATATTCCTCGTACATGACGCCGACGTAAACACCGACATTGGCGCCAAGCAAATCACCCGATTTGTCCGTGAGCTTTTTGCGCGTGTAACCGGCATCTTCCATCGTTTCGTAGACACATTGCAGGAATAACCGCTCCTGCGGGTCCATCAATTTTGCATCCCGGGGTGAAATAGAGAAGAATTGCGGATCAAATTTGTCCACGTCTTTCAAAAATCCTCCCCATTTTCCGTACGTCTTGCCTTCTTTATCTTTATCAGCGTCGTAATAAAGACTGTGATCCCATCGATCGTTTGGAATTTCGGTTATGCAGTCAGTGCCTTCACTCAAATTCTTCCAAAATTCCTGAAGATTTTCGGCCTGCGGATATCGTCCTGATATACCGATAATCGCGATATCTTCACGCTCTGTCAGCTGCTGATTTTCCCGCGTGTCTGGACGGACTTGCGCAAAGCCTTTTTTGTCTTCATTCCGTTTGAAAACGGGCTTTACTTTCGCTTTCTCAGACAGCGCAGGTTTGGTTGCAGGGGTTTCTTCTGTTTTCATCCCGGTCACTTCCAGCAGCGTGTCCCGGTGTGCTTTCATAAAATACTGCGCCAGCGATTCGATATTCTGGTACTCGAAAAACAATGTTTTTGATAATGAGCCGAAGCTCTTTTCCAGCCGGCCCGTCAAATGCATAATCATAATCGAATCAATTCCGTAATCTTCCATAGGCGCTTTGGCATCAATTTTGCCGACAGGAAGTTTGGTCACTTCCGAAAGCACTTGTTTCAAGAAATGCTCCGTTTTTTCTGCAAGCATGTTCTCTCCGCCTGCTGTAAGACCCGCCGGTTCTTCGGTTTCGCTGCCCTTATCCGGCTGATCATCCGCTGATTTTTTCAGAAACGCCCGGATTTTTGCGGCGTAGCCTTCCGTCACCATGACTTGGGATGTGTTTGCCGCCCACCCGCAGTACAAAGCCTGAATGCCGTTTTCTGTTTGCATAGGGACCATGCCGCTTTCTTTTGTCAGCATGGCTTCCGTTTCAGCATCAACCGTCATGCCGCCGTCTTTCCAAAGCGGCCAGCAGATTGAAAGGGTGTGTCCATAGCGTTCATTTCGGGCTTTTTTACGGTTTCTTTTTTCACTGAAGGCGTTCATAAACGCATTGGCCATCGCATAATCAGCCTGGCCCGCGCTTCCGGCGCTTCCGGCTCCGGAAGAGAAAAGAATCAGAAAATCAAGCTCAATGTCCTTTGCCGCTTCATCAAGATGAACCAGCCCGGAGACTTTCGGCGCCAGTACATCACGGATTTCATCTTTGTGTTTTTTCAGAATATAGTTGTCTTTTATCGTTCCGGCGCTGTGTATGATACCGTTTAATCCGCCGTACTGCCGACAGATGTCCGCTGTGAGCGATTGAACTTCTTGTTTTTCCGTTATGTCCGTTTGTTTGTACACGGCTTGCGCGCCGAGATCGGACAGTTCTTGAAGCTGGGCTTTTTTACGGTTATCCAACAGAGAACGCCCCGTTAAAATAAGAACGGCGTCTTTTGCATGCCGGGCGATTTCTTTGGCGAATAAAAATCCGAGTCCGCCCGCACCGCCTGTGATCAGATAAACACCTTTATCCTTCCACGGCTTTTCGGCGCCGAACTGTTCAAGCCCTGTTTCCTGCCATTGTTCCGTATAGCGCTTGCCGTTTTCATAGCGAATATGCTTGTCATCAGGTTGAGCGCTGCATTCTTTTACATATCGGGACAGCGTGTCTGCCTTGACGTCCGGCTCCAATTCAATCAGCTGGCCGGTCAGGTTCGGGTTTTCAAGCGCCGCTGTTTTCAAAAGCCCCGTTAAGCCGCAAAGGAGCTGCGTATCCGCTTCTTGAGGCACGACAATCTGAATGAGCTCGCGCCCGCCGGAATTTGAAGCGAGGATTTTCTTCACTTCTTCGAAAACCTGAAGCGCACAAGCTTCAAATCGTTCGTCTTCACTCTTATGCTGATCACGGAGCACATGACAGCTGAAGTCTGTCTGTATGCTGTTCATTTGATCCGTAAACCGGTCAGATATCATCACGTGACGGGCTTTGAAATGGATCGGCGCTTTTTCATGTACAGCGGCCTTCTCTTCCCATACGTGTTCAAAAAATAGTGTATCTGTTTTATCCGTTTCAATTTCCCGTGCGGAATAACCAGTCATTTTCACACATACATTGCCTTGTTCGTCACATACATCAATATCCAGCTTCTGCACGGCATCTTCAGGCTTACTTTCGCCGCTGTACGCAATGGAAACCCACATATCGCTTTTACAGCTTTTCAACACATCAATCTGTTCGAGAGCAAACGGCAGCATCGGCCGTATGTCAGTCCCGTCTCTGTCAAGCATTAACCCGATTGTCGCGTGGAAGGCCGCATCCAAAAGGCTCGGATGGAGGACAAACTGATCTTTTGTATGAGAAATAGATGACGGGAGTGAGAGCTTCGCGAGCACTTTGCTGTCTTTTGCATAGATTTCCGTGACCGCTTTGTGAGCATCCCCGTATTCAATCCCCATTTGTTTGTATGCCTGATAGCAAGCGTCAGGTGTGATCAGACGGCGTGACTCTCTTAATTTGTCAATCTCGATTTTGGCCGGTTCGCCCGCTCGGACAAACGCTGCGCTTCCTTGTGCATAGAGAACGGGCTCTTGTTCCGAGGAAGCCGATTCACTGTAAACCGTAAATCCCATCTCTCCATTTTCTTCGTCATAAAGGCGGAGATACAGTTCTGCGGACTCATCCGCCGCTGTAAACGGACGTATCCATACGACATGTTTCAGACGGACTGTTCCTTCTTCCTTCGTTTCTGCCGCGTGTTCAACGGCCGCCCGAACCATTTCCAGATAAGCCGCGCCCGGTAACGTCCGCTCGTTTTTGACGACGTGATCTTTCAGGAAAAATTCTCCGCCGCTAAACGAGGACCGAAAACGGACGCCTGACATGTTTGATACATTTTCATGCAGGAGCGGATGCAGCATGCCTGCATTTTTTTGCGGCAGCGATTCTCTTTTCTCCGCCTTCGGCACCCAATACCGGATTTTTTCAAACGGATACGTCGGCAGGCTGATCCGATTCGGTTTGTTTTCAACGTACAAGAGCTTCCAATCCATCGTTCCTCCGCCGGCCCACTTTTCGGCAATCATCTCCAGTCTCCCGGAAGAAAGCCATTTATGTATCAAGTCCGGAGCAAGCTCTGCTTGTTTGCTTTTATCGGCTCGGTTCCGCCAGCACCCGCTGACCGTTTTACCCGCCAGAAAGCCTTCCAGCCGCTCTTTGAGCTGTGTCATATTCTGAGCGGTGAACGCAACCCGCTCCTCCATCTGTTCACGGCCGATCTGAAGTGTATACGCCGCATCCTCAAGCGGCAGGCCGGGATGAATAAATGCAGACAGCTTCGCAACGTACTCTTTTAGCCGTTCTTCATTCCGGGCTGAAACCGGGAAAATGAATGTCTGTTCTTCTGCCGGTTCAGCATTTGTTCCGTGTGATTCTTCAGGGATAAATTCCTCCAGAATGAGATGCACGTTTGAACCTGTCGCCCCGAAAGAGCTGATGCCCGCACGCCGGGGATATACGGTTTCGTTTCCGTTTTCCGTCACTGATGGCTGCTGCCATGCTTCGGTATGATGCTGGACGTAAAACGGTGATTGTTCAAAATCTAAATACGGATTCAGCTCCTTCGAATGAAGAGACGGCACCAAAGTTTTATGGTGAAGCTGCAGGGCAACCTTGCTTAAGCCGCTGATGCCCGCAGCCGATTCTGCATGGCCGATATTGGACTTCACTGATCCGATCGAACAGAACTGTTTGTCCTGTGTGTACTGGCGGAACGCCTTGACAAGGCCTTGAACCTCAATCGGATCGCCGAGAGAAGTTCCCGTCCCGTGCGCCTCAATATAACTGACCGTGCGCGGATCAATGCCCGCTTTGTCCAGGCATTCTTCAATCAAATCGGCCTGCGCGACAGGACTCGGCACGGAAATTCCGCTCACTGTCCCCACGTGGTTGACGGCACTGCCCTTTATCACCGCATAAATCCGGTCTCCGTCTTTTACCGCCTCTCGCAGCGGTTTTAATAACACGGCACCGATTCCTTCAGCCGGTACATAGCCGTCTCCGTCTTTCCCGAATGTATGACAAACTCCGTCTGTTGAAAACATGTCCCATAAACCGTATGTCAGATATTTATTCGGATGCAGCGACAAATTGACCCCTCCGGCAACCGCCGATTCACATTCCCCGCGCCGAATGCTTTCCGCAGCAAGGTGAACCGCAGTCAGCGAAGATGAACAGACCGTATCGACCGCCATGCTCGGCCCGTGAAAATTGCAAAAATATGAAACTCTGTTTGCGATTTGCGCATAATTAAGAGAAAGCGGGAATACATGATCTTCAGAAGAAGCTTCAGCCCCGACCAACGTATAATCCTTATGCATCACCCCTGCGAAGACGCCGACGCGCTGTCTCTTATTCCGTCCGCGCACCTCTGCGAGCGACTTCGGCGTATATCCGGCATCCTCAATCGTTTCCCAGCATGTTTGTAAAAACAGCCGTTCCTGAGGGTCCATTGTTTCAGCTTCCCGCGGCGTAATCCGGAAAAATTGGGGATCAAAGCAATCGGGATCATCAATAAATCCGCCCCATTTTGAAATGCTCTTTCCGGAAGGCGACTTTACATTTTCAAACCGGCGCCAGTCCCAGCGAGACTCCGGAATTTCGGTGACACAGTTTTTTCCTTCTTTCAGGTTTTCCCAGAATTCATGAATATTTTCGGCCTGCGGATAGCGGCCGGCCATGCCGATAATCGCGATATCTTCATCTTGCGGAACACTGCTTTTCCGGCTGTTTTCTGTTTGCGGCTCAACCGGCTTCTCCATTTTTGCCGGAGGCGCGCTGAAATGGCTCCCGTACTGCTCAGTCAGGAAAGCTGCCAGCTCTGCTGCCGTCGTATATTCAAACAGCAAAGTCGGAGAAAGGGTTTCGCCGATTTTTTCGCTGATCGTTTCGACGACGTCAAGCAGTCCGGACGATGTCAGCCCCATTTCATAGTAGCCGACTTGAGAATCAATCTGTTCAAGCGGCTTGCCGATTTTTTCAGCCATCAGATTCATGACATACCGCTCTGCTTCCTCATGCGGGTGTCCGCCTTCAAGCGATGCCGCAACTTCCGGTAAACCGGCTTTTCCAGGAGACTTCTCAGCTGGCTTTCGTTCTGTATTGATCAGCTCGGCATCCCGCACGAGCTTGCTTGTGAAATCTTTCAGCTCGGCTACTTTCCGGCCGGATGCGTTAAAAAACTCCAGTGTAATGTAAATGAGCTCCTTTTCCTGCCGAAGCGACGAACGTTTGATTCTCGTGATGCAGCCGGCCTGCAAAGGTTCGGAAGCTGTAAAAGATTCGTAGAAAAGAGGCAGAAACAGCCTCTTTTCCCCGTTTAACAGCGATGAGATCAATAGGTTTGCGCCGACGCCGCTTCCGTCAAGAAGAGTCGGATGGAACAAAAACCCCCCGGCCTGTCCCATCGCGTCTTTTCCGAGCGATACATCAAAGGTGACGCCGTCCCGCTCCTCAAACACTTCTCCTTCTGCTTTCATATATCCGCTGTGAACCAATTCCTGGCTTCTGCATTGTGCATACAGCTCATTTAAATCGATGGTGCGTTCCGCCTCGCGTTTGACAGAGTCAAGATCAAGCGTGTCACTGAAAACTGCGGGTGCCGTCTCGTGCATTTCCGCTTTGACGTAAATACGTTCTTCCGGCTGTACTCGTCCGCCGCTGACCTCAGCCCCTTTTGCGGTAAGTTTCCAGCGCCCTTCTTTTACCTTTGTACATTCAACCGTAAGCTTGACGGCGCTGTCTTCTTTCGCAATAAGCGGCTGATATATGGATAAATGGCGCAGCTGAAGCCCGTCGTATGAATAGCCGCGCTCTTTGAAAATCTGATAAAACATATCAATATAAGCCAATCCCGGAAGGACTTTTTGTCCGTAAACGTCATGATGTAAAATAAACGGATTTTTCAGCGATAAAGTGATTTGCTTATTGAAGTTCTTCACGTTAAACCTCCACTTCATAGGTATCCCAGATGTTTGCCGCAGCTTTTTCGTTCGTTTCTTCTTTGCTGTCCGGCGAAATCAGCCGCTTATTTAATGCAGGCGGTGTTAAAGGATGGCGCTTGATTCGGCGCCCTTCGTCTTCCTGCCACGCTTCCACAATGACGTGGGCGTTTGTTCCGCCGTCGGCAAAGCAGTTAATTCCTGCCGCCGGTATTGGTGACGGCCAGTCTGCCAGAGTGCGGCTGAACTGAATATTGGCCTTTTCTCTATCAAAATGTGTATTTTCATGCTCGCCTGATAAAAACGGGATAAAGCTCTTTTCTTTCAGCATGAGAACAACTTTTATGAAACTTGCAATTCCTTCCGCGCAAAGCGGGTGCCCGATGTTCGGTTTCACAGATCCGATTCCGAGCGGGCCGGCGTCTTTTGAACGGTAGACGGATTGAATGGCCTTCAGTTCTAACAGATCCGTAACGACCGTGCCTGAACCGTTCGCTTCAATATGAGTAATGTCTTCCGGCTGTTTTCCGCTTTTTTCAAGAGCCGTCTTCATGACGGATTTTTGCGCTTCCAGACTCGGCGTAGCCGGGCCTGCCGTTCTTCCGTCATTATTGACGGATGCCACCTTCACTACGGCATAAATAGAATCTCCGTCTTCAATCGCCTGAGACACGGTTTTTAAAAGAACCATTCCGACACCCTCGCCCAGCACGACTCCATCGGCGCGTTCGTCAAATACATGGAACGACTGCGCTTTACTTAATATGCCGCGCTGTTCAAATAATTTATGGGTTTCTTCTGATTCAAACAGGCTCACGCCGCCGACGACGGCCGCTTTTATTTCTCCTGTTACAAGAGCCTGCACAGCCATATTCATTCCGACTAAAGCAGAAGAACAAGCCGTATCGAGGACAACGCTCGGGCCGCGCATATCAAAGTATTGAGAGAGATTGGCGGCCAAATAATTCTGGCCAAGCGCGACGATCGGGTTTTTCGCGTCCAGCAGTTTCTCTTCACCCGGTCTGTGACGGCTGCGTCCGCCGAGATACACACCTATTGCTTCTCCCTTTATCTCATCCGGCGTATAGCCCGCGTGATACCACAGGTTAAGGCATTCTTCCAGAGCGGCCAAAGCTTGAGGGTCCATTGCCTTTACATCTTCTTCAGCCAGTAAAAAGAAGTCCGGATCAAATTGATGAATTCCGTCAAGCATTCCCGCGTAATAAGGAGTCTTCAACCCCCATCGTTCAGCCGGAACAGGACGGATAGCCGAACGGCCTTCAGCCAAAAGCGACCAGTACGCCTCTAAAGAAGCCGCTCCCGGAAACCGGCAGGACATGCCGACGACCGCGATATCTTCCCGGTGAATCTGTTTTCCGGCCGGCTCTTCTTGCACCTTAACGGCTTGTGTTTCAATTACCGGCTCAGCCGGCTTCTTCTTAACAGGCTCCGCCGCCGCCAAACCAAACAGTTCCGACAAAACTTCTGTATATCCTTCGAGAAGCCAATTTGAGAAAGATTGAATCGTCGGATATTCATACAGAATGGACGGGTCAAGCGATGCCGAGAGATTCCGGTTGATCCGCTGCAGAAGCTGGGCAAGGATAATGGAGTCCACTCCGTAATCTTGGAATAATACGTCTGTCTCAAGCTGATCCTGGTCAATCCGCAGCTCTTCAGAAAATAATTCTTTCAGCCATTCTTCTGTTTTCCTTGTTAATTGAGCGTTGTCTGCGGCAGTATAAGCGGTTTTTTCCGCCGGTTTTACCATAGCCGGACTCATTGGCTGATCCTGCCTGCTCCGCCGCAGGAATCGCTCCGGCTTCCACAGCTTAGGATTCAGAACGGCCGGCAGCACCGGGCCCCTTGCTGATTCAAGAAGTATGCCGTCAAGGAGCTGTAATCCTTCTGCATTCGTGATGCTGTATAGCCCGCTCTCTTTATAAGCTTTGTTCGTTACTTCGCCCATTCCGGTTTCTTTCCAGTTCGGCCACTGAATGCTTACGATCGGCAGCTGCTCTTTGTATGAGTTTGCAAAATAGTCCATATACGCATTGGCCATGGCATAGTCGGCCTGTCCTGCCGAAAGCGCCGGTATCGCAGCTGACACGGAAGAGAACAAGACGAAAAACTTCAGCGGCTCTTCGCTGAGCACACTGTATAACGCCTGAAGCCCGTCTACTTTCGGCTCGAGCACGCGCTGTATGTCTTCATCGGTTTTTCTGATGAATGCGAGCGTCTCTTTATCGGTCACACCCGCGCAGTGAATCACGCCGCCGATAGGTCCGATCGTCTGTTTTATCTGATTCAGTTCCTGTCTCAGCCCGGCTTCATCAGCTAACGGGACTGACAAAACCTTCACTTGTACACCTTTGGATTCCAAGTCGAGAACAGCTTCAATTTTCGCTTTTACAGAAGCCGTCACCCCATTCAGTCCGCCCGTCCACTCACTTCGCGGCGGAAGGGTCTCGCGGCCTGTAAGCACCAGTTTTTTCACTCCGTAATGTTCGGCAAAATGGCGTGCGCATAAAAGACCGATCCCCCTCGTCCCTCCGGTGATCAGAAGCACATGGTTGTCCGGAAAATCAATTCTCTCGCCTTTCATATTCATATTTTCTGATCCGCCCAATACGGCGCGGTAGCGCAAGCCGTCCCTCCGGCAAACTTCGGCGTCATCAGTGCGGGCATGAAACTCATCGGCAATCTGCTTCGCCAGTTTGTCATCCGAAAGCGCTCCTTCAAGGTCGAGATGCCTTGAAGACAGGTGACCGTACTCGCATGCCAGCATTCTGTACAGACCGGCCCGTTTTGCTCCTGTTGTTTGATTGGCCTCTTTATTTAATGACTCAAGGTCTTTCGTGACACAAAGCAGTGTCATCCCTTCTTTATGCCCATGCTCAATCAATTGCTGAAGCCATTTGATTCCGGCCATGTCTTGAGAATCTTCTTTCGCTGCGCCGAGGAGGTCGATGACTCCGTCAAACGCCTGCCAGTCATATTCACCGGTAAGGTCTGATGCGGTGATGATACGGTGATTCGGCATATGCGCTGCGATCTCTTCTGCGAGATTGATCGTGTCCCCGCCTGTCAAAATCGCAACGGAACGTGCGCACGGTTCACCCAGTTCGAGCGGGCTCGGTTCCCATTGTTTCGTCAGAATACGTTTCATCCGTTCCTCTGTATGGACCTTCTTTTTGTCAGGATTCTCCGGTACCCAATACGTGTCTTTTGCAAACGGATAAGACGGTAGACTGAGTAAACGCGGCGTACCCTTTTCATACAGCCGGTTCCAATTCAATACGCCGCCTTTCACCCATACCTCTGCCAGCTTGGCGAATTTGCCTTTTTTAATCCAGGCGTCAATGACGATGTCCATATCTTCATCGGCCGTGAACAAGGCAAACGTATCTTTATTGCGCTGAGACTGGCCGGTATACAGCCCGGCGATGTTTTTCTCATTTTTCGTAAATGCTTCCAGCTTTGTTTCCAATTCCGCCATCGTCGCTGCAAGAATGGCCAAGCGCTCTTCCATTTCGTCCCTTCCGGTTTGCAGCGTATAAGCGACGCCCGCCAAGTCTTGATCTGTATACGGCGTTTGACGGATCGCTTTTTGCAGCTGCTGCGCCTGTTCAAACAGTTTTTCTTTTGATTTGGCGGACAAAAGGATGATTGCCGGATTTTCCGGGCTGTGCTCAGGCTGAGCGGCTGCTTTCGGGACATACTCTTCAATAACGATATGGGCGTTGACCCCGCCGATGCCAAATGAGCTGACCCCGGCCCGGCGCGGAACAGCATTTCCGTTTCTATCTTTTGCTGCCGTCCATTCCTGATTTTCCCGCACGATGTAGAAAGGACTGTCATCGAGCTGAATGTACGGATTGATCGTTTCGCAATGCAGGCTTTTCACCAGCGTTTTGTGCTTCATTTGCAAAAGCACTTTCATGACGCCTGATACTCCCGCGGCAAGCTCTAAATGGCCGATATTGCTTTTGACCGAACCGATGCCGCAGCGGTGACCGGAGACTTCAAGCTCTTGATTTGTTTTCGCCAGCTCGTGAAACGCCGCTTTCAGACCGTTTATTTCAATCGGGTCGCCCAATTCCGTTCCTGTACCGTGCGCTTCAATATACGTGACGGTGCTCGGGTCCACTCCCGCTTTCCGGTATGCTTTCACCAATAAATCAGCCTGCAGTTTCGGATTCGGCGAGGTTAACGTATTCGCCCGGCCGCCGTGGTTTTCAGCCGTACCGCGGATCACGCCGTAAATCGGATTGCCGTCACGTTCAGCATCTGTCAGTTTCTTTAGCATCAGAATTCCCGCGCCTTCTCCTCTGACATACCCGTTGGCATCTTTGGAGAAGGTTTTGCATTTTCCGTCTTTGCTGAGCATGCCTGCTTTGCTGTAGCTGATATGCGCTTCTTCCGTCAGAATCGTGTTGATTCCCCCGGCAATCGCCATGTCGCATTCTCCGTTTTCTATAGCGGATACCGCCCGGTGAATCGCCACAAGCGAGCTTGAACATGCCGTTTCAATCGGCTCGCTCGGCCCGTGAAGATTTAACAAATAGCTCAAACGGTTCGGACCTATGGAAGGAATCATGCTGCCTGTCGCCGCATGTCCTTCCGGCGCAAGACCTGCCCTTGTGAACAAATCTTTATAACCGGTATTTCCGGTGCCGATAAAGACGCCCGTATTTGTACCGGAAAGGCTTTCCGGCTTACAGCCCGCATCTTCTATCGCCCCCCATGCATAAGTCAATAACAGCCGCTGCTGCGGATCTAAATATTGGGCTTCCCGCGGTGAAATCCCAAAGAACAGCGGATCAAATTCAGCTATTCCGTCGATAAAGCCGCCCCACTTAATATTCGTTTTGTTCCCTTCAAGATTCGGGTCGCCATCAAACGCTTGCCAATCCCAGCGTTCTTTCGGAATGGTTGTGATCGAATCCTTTCCTTCTTTCAAATTGCGCCAAAATTCCTCTATATCCTTCGCGCCCGGGAATCGGCCGCTGATTCCGACAATGGCAACCGGGTCAAAGCGGCGCGGCTCTTGTGTCGCTGCCGAAGCGTTCATTACCGTTGCGAAGCGCTTTTTCCGCTGCATTTTCGGTTTTTGGGCTTTTGGCTGCTCTTTTTTCGGAGACTCTTTCTTCTTTTCGCCGAAACGGCCCGGATGCTCTTTTGCCAAATATCCGGCGAGACCGCTGATCGTTCCGTGCTCAAAGAAAATCGTCGGCGCCAGCTCCAGCTGATACGCTTCATTTAATTGATTCGTAAAGACGGTAAACGATACGGAATCAAAACCGTATTCACTCAATTCCGTATCTGTCTCAATGTCCTCACGGTCAACTTTTAAAATGCCGCTTACCATGGCTGTCAAAGCGGTGTGAAGCGTTTGAAGAGATTCTTCTGCATCGTGTTTTTCTTCCGGCTGAGAAGGAAGGCCGGCTTCTGTCTCATCCGTCAAATACTCCGCTAAACTGCGGATCGTGCCGTGCTCGAAGAAGATCGTCGGCGCCAGTTCCAGCTGATACGCTTCATTTAATTGATTCGTAAAGACGGTAAACGATACAGAATCAAAACCGTATTCACTCAGTTCCGTATCAATATCAATCTCGTCTTGGCCGACTTTTAAAATTGAACTGACCAATCGGATAAGCGCACCGTGCCATTTTTCTCCCGAAACGGCGGATACAGGCTCTATTTTCTGCACCTGCGGCTTTTCAGTTTCAGAAACGGATAGGAACGACTGTTTTAATTTCGCTGCGTGTCCTTCAGCTGCTAAAAGCTGCGGCTTTTCCTGAGCCATTCCTTCATAAAATGCAGCCAGGCCTGACGCCTTTTGAAGCGGAACCATGCCGAAAACTTTTTTCATCATTCTCTCCGTCTCGTCTCCCGCCTGCATACCGCCATCTTTCCACAGCGTCCAGTTAAAGGCGACCGTTTTTCCGTGCCGCAGGCCATTCTCCGTAAGGGATTGCCTGTAAGCGGCGTATGCATCCATAAACGCGTTGCCGGCGGCATAATCAGCCTGCCCGACATTGCCGAGAACGCCGGAAACACTGGAGAACAATACGAAAAAGTCAAGATTGCAGTCTTTGCTGGCTTCATCTAAATAAGCGGTTCCGATCACTTTCGGATCAAGCACTTCCCTGAACTCTTCCTTCGTTTTTTGCAGCAGGAAGCGGTCTTGTATCACTCCCGCAGCGTGAATAATTCCGTTAAGCTTACCGAATTCCGCCGTAATCTCTTTGATCAGCGCTTCACTTTCCTGCCGGTCTGCCGCATTCAGCTTTTTGTAGACGACATTTGCGCCTGAGTGCTGAAGCATAGCAAGCTCACGCTGTTTGGCTTCTGTCCGATTTGAGCGGCCGGTCAGAATGATGTTCGGGTGTTTTACGCAATCGGTGATTTCTTTTGCGAACATCAAGCCCAGGCTTCCTGCGCCTCCGGTAATCAGATATACACCTTCGTCCTTCCAGACGGTGCCGCCTCCTGCAGGATGCATTTCTTCCCAAGCTTTCACATACCGTTTTTCTCCTTTATAACGGATATGTTTATCATGCGGCCGATGACTGTCGTTTTTCAGTTTTTGAGCGACAGCCGGCATTTCGCCGATTGATTCCATTTCGATGAGCTGACAGTCAAGTTTTCCGTATTCCAGCTCGGCTGTTTTTAACAGACCTGTTAACCCCGCAAACAATTGCTGGCTGCCGTCTGCTGAGATAACGGTCTGAATCAGAATGCGGCCCTGCCTTTTTTCGCTGATGATCCGCCGGATGTGTTCAGCGATTGTCTGCGCAAAGCTTTGGAAGCGTTCAGCGGCTGTTTCACCCTCACCTTCTGCAATCAGCAGTTCGGCGTCTTTCAGGCCGGATGCCGCTTCATCTTTTATACGGCAGGCATCTTCACAAAGTATGATCAAATGCTCATCAGCACGGACAGAATGTTTCTCGGATGCGGCGGCTTCTTTCCAGACCGGTGCAAACAAGATCTTTTCCGATCTTGATGGCGGCTGAGCCGATTCTGCATCGCCTTCAAGCACTCTCGTAGAGAATCCTCTCACCTTCACGCAAAGCGCTCCTGTTTCGTCGAACAGGTCAATGTCGGCTTTCTGCACGGAATCACCGGTTTGATATCCATCGCTGAAGCGTGCATGCGCCCGCATAGTCGGCGTGCATGCTTTGATGACTTCAAGATATTCCAACGCAAACGGCAGAATCAGCTTTTGTCCGGAAAACTCCTGCATAATGCAGATCGTCGCCGTCTGAATAGCCGAATCAATGATGCTCGGATGAAGCGTAAATTGTCCGTTCGTATGAGAAACAGAATCCGGAAGCTGTATGTCCGAAAACACTTCTTTCTCGCCGATAAAGGCGGACTTAATGCCTTGGAAGGCTTTTCCGTGGAACATCCCCCTGCTCCGGCCTTCCCGATAAAAGGCCGCCGGATCAAGAATGTCCGCTGTGCACCTGTTTTGTATGGCAGAAAGGTCGGCCTCAGGCTCTCGTTCAGCCTTTATGATCTCGGCACGCCCTTGGCTGTGCAGCACTTCTTCGCCGTCAGCGTTGACGCTGTAAATGTCATATGAGATGATGCCGTCCTCTTCAGGGAACAGCGCAATATGGACTTGGCGCTCTTGTTCGTGAACGACGATCGGTTTCATCCAGACCGTATGATGGAGCGTTATTCTGTCTTGGTCTTTTAATAAGCCGCCAAGCGCCCGTTTTACCGCTTCATAAGACATTTCCAAATATGCCGCTCCCGGCAGCACCGCTTTTTCCCTGACCACATGATCCTTCAGGAAAAATTCTGAGCCTGTAAACCGTGAGCTGAACCGCTGAACGGCCAAATCCGACGTGTTTTGCTGCACGAGCGGGTGTAAAACTGAGACTCCGGTGTGTGCGGCAGATGTGTTCTTTTCTGCTTTTTTCGGCCAGTACGGCTCCTTTGCAAACGGGTAGACCGGCACGCTGATTCGTTTCGGATGCTTGTCTTTGTAAAGCTTGTGCCAATTAATGGCGACGCCTTTACTCCACATTTCACAGAGCTTCGGTCCTTTTCCTTTCGCAAGCCATTTCTCAATGAGTTCAGCGCTGTCATCATCATCAGAAAGCCAGGCAATATCTTTCGCCTGCTGTTTTTCTCCTCTGAAGCAGCCTGTTACTGCCGGCTTATCATTGATAAAATCGGCAAGCTGCCGCTTCAGCTCCGCAGTGCCGCTTGTGATAAAGGCCGCGCGCTCTTCCATCGCTTCCCTTCCGACTTGGAACGTGTAGGCAAGATCAGCGAGGTCTGTGTCCGTTTTTCTTTCCAGAAAAGCCAGCAGCTGTTTTGCGTACTCCTTCAGACGGTCTTTTTTTCTGGCAGACAACGGAATGATGAACGGACCCGCAGCGTCTGCTGCTTCAGATGCATCCGGATATTGTTCAAAAATCGCGTGTGTGTTTGTCCCGCCAAGACCGAAAGAGCTTAAAGCCATGCGGTGCGCTCTGTTCTCACGAGTTAACTCTTTCTTTTCTTCCGCTACGTAAAACGGAGAGTCTTCTAAATGAAGATTCGGGTTCGGCTCTTTGTAATTGATGCTCGGCGCGATTTCCTGATGATATAAGCTCATGACAACCTTGATGCAGCCCGCCATTCCGGCCGCTGTATCCAAATGCCCGAGATTTGTTTTGACTGAACCGATGCCGCAGTATTGTTTTTTATCTGTATATCGGCCGTACACCGATTGAAGTGCGGACAGTTCGATCGGGTCACCGAGTTTTGTTCCTGTGCCGTGAGCTTCGACGTACGCGATCGTTTCAGGATGGATGCCCGTCTGATCAATGACCTTCTGAATGACCTCAGCCTGTCCTTTGACGCTCGGCGCATAAAATCCGACCTTATCCGCCCCGTCGTTATTGACGCCGATTCCGCGCAGCAGCGCATAAATATGGTCGCCGTCCTTAACGGCATCAGACGCTTTTTTCAAGAGCACGGCGCCGGCTCCTTCACCGCCGATCATTCCGTCAGCATCCGCGTCAAACGCTTTAATATGCCCGTCGCTCGAAAAATTCAGCCCCGGCTGATGAACATATCCGGCGCTTGATTCCGTATGAAGGGTCGCACCGCCGACAAGGGCGTACTTGGCTTCGCCGGACTGCAGGCTTTGAAAAGCCGAATGCAGGCCGATTAACGAAGATGAGCAGTTGGCATGGACAAAATAGCTCGGCCCTTTCAACCCGAGTTTATGAGAAATCATCGTCGGAATCGTACCGCTTTGGGCAAGCACCCATGACACGTAGCCATCCGGCGTTTCCAGCTGTGCTGTCGTCTCCTCCGGCAGCAGGCTGCGGTAAGAGTTCGTGCTGGCAGACATATACACGCTTGTTTCCGGAATTTCTTTGGAGATATATCCCGCATCCTCGATTGCCTTCCATGAATGGAGCAAAAGCATTCTCAGCTGAGGGTCCATATATTCCGCATCTTTCGGTGAAAAGCCGAAGAAACCGGGATCAAACATTTCTTTCCCCTCTAAAACTGATTTAGCCGGAACGAAGCCGGGATGATCAGCCAGTTCTTCAGAAATACCGAATCGGCGGAGCTCTTCTTTTGAAAAGAAGGTGATGCTTTCTTTGCCTTCTTTGATGTTATTCCAAAATTCATAATGATCTTTCGCTCCCGGAAACTCACAGGATATACCGATAACCGCAAGGCTGTCCTCGTAATAATCGGGAAATTCTCCCGCCGGGTGTTCCCGGTCTTCTGTATTCACTTTCTTTTGCGGTACAGGAGCCAAAACGGCTTCTTTCGGTTTTTGTTCAGCGATATACCGGCTGATGTCTTTTACCGTCGCGTATTCAAACAGCTCCGTTACACTGAATTCACAATCCAGTTCCTGCGTCATCCGGTCAGTGACAGTCACGGCAAGAAGCGAATCTCCCCCCGCATCAAAAAAGCGGTCATCAAGCTCTATATCTTTGCTTTTCAATACATCCTGCCAAATCGCCAGCACCGCCTGCTGGATATGAGATGATGAAAATGTTTGTGTGTCCGGTTGCTTTTCCGTCAGATCGCGGGCAGCAAGAAGCTTGCGGTCCACTTTTCCGTTCGGCGTAAGCGGCAGCTCTTCAAGACGGATAAACGAAGCTGGCGTCATATAGGCCGGCAGCGCTTGTTTCAAATGATTGCGCAATTCCTTTGCAGACGGAAGCGGCTCTCCGTTTTTCCGGATATAAAACGCGCAAAGCTTCTCATTTCCGGAGTGATTGTTCACAACCACTACACTTTCCTGTACGGCCGGATGGGCATTCAGCCTGCTCTCAATATCTCCGGGTTCAATCCGGTAGCCGCGGATTTTAACTTGGGTATCCATCCGTCCCATGTATTCAATGCGGCCGCCGGGGAGAAAACGCGCCATATCGCCTGTTTTATAAAGCTTTGATCCCAGTTCGAGCCGGTGGCTGACGAAAGCTTTATCTGTCAGCTCAGGCTTGTTGAAATACCCTCTTGCCAATCCGTCTCCCGCAATACAAAGTTCTCCCGGCACCCCTTCTAAAACAGGGTTGAGACCGGAATCCATAATATACACGCGGGTATTGGCGATCGGGCGCCCGATCGTAAGCGCGCTCTCATTTTCCGTTATACGCTGCACCGCGGACCAGATTGTCGTCTCTGTCGGCCCGAACATATTCCAAGCCTCGCTTTTCGTATCGAGAAACTGCTGCTTCAATTGTTCGCTAAGCGCCTCCCCGCCGCAAAGGATTTTCACATTTTCTTCATTTGACCATCCGGAATGAAAGAGCATTTTCCATGTAAACGGCGTCGCCTGCATGATCGTCGGTTTGTACTCTTGAATCAGCTCTTTCAGCTTCCGTGCGTCTTTTGTGACTTCTGTCTTACAGATGTTGCACTCCGCTCCTTTGATTAAAGGAAGGTAAAGCTCCAGTGCCGCGATGTCAAAGCAATATGTCGTGACGGCAAGCAGTTTGTCTTCGGACGAAAGCCCCGGTTCATTCGCCATCGAGAGTAAGAAATTGGTCAGCGCCCGGTGCGGAATCATCACGCCTTTCGGTTTGCCCGTGCTGCCCGACGTGTAAATGACGTACGCCAGATCGTCAGGTGTCACTAACCGCTTCAGCGACGTTCTTTCCGCGGCTGTACTTTCAATATGAGACCAATCGCGGTCAATGGCAGTGGTCTGCACGCCTCCCCAGTTCAAAGAGTGCTCTAAATCAGCTGTCGTCAGGCACATTGAAATCCTGCTGTCGGCGATCATATATTCCAATCTGTCAGCGGGATAAGAAGGATCAAGCGGCACATACGCTCCCCCGGCTTTTAAAATGCCGAGAAGGCCGACAGCCATATGCAATGAACGGTCTGTATAAATGCCGATGAGGTCATCAGGGCCTGCACCGTGCGCCTGCAAATAGAGCGCCAGCTTCGTGCTTTTTTCATCAAGCTCACGGTACGTCAGCTTTTGCTCTTCATACACGACCGCACAAGCGTCCGGCGTTTCTGCCGCCTGACGTTCGAATAATTCATGGAAGCAGGCATCCGGATATTCACGGCTTGTCTCATTCCAAGTCTTAAGAATCATGTGCTCCTCTCTTTTTGTCATGAGAGAAACGTTCTCAAGCGGCGTATCCGGATTCGCCGTCAAAGCTTCAGCAGCCTGTACAAATTGGCTGAAAAGTCTGGCCGCCCCTGCTTCGTCGAATAATTCGGTGCTGTATTTAATCGTAAGATCCATGCCTGATGCTTCTTCCCACATTTCAAATACAAGATCATATTCCCCCTCCTGATGAATGTCTTTTACAAACTCACAGGAGAATTCCTTGTATTCATCAAGCATCGATTGATAGCTGGAATGCTGCAGAAAGTTCTGATAGAAAAAGGCATTGCTGAAAACAGGCGAACCGTTCTGCAGGGGTTTTGCATGCACATCACGCACCATTTTCGGAAACGGATAAAAGGAGTGATCCAGCCCGTCCAGAACGGCATCCTGCACCTTTTGAACAAAGTCAGCAAATGTTTCTTTTCGTCCGGCTCTGCTCCGTATAGGAAGCATGTTAAGGAAATGGCCGACCACTCCGTCAAAGCGTTCTTCGGGTCTGACCATTGCAGGCATGCCTGTCACAATATCTTCCTTATCCGTATATTTGCTTAAAAGCACCATGTAACAGCTCAGCATGACGGTAGACAAATGAATCTGACGGGATGCGGCAAACGCCGTTATATTATTCAGCAGCCGTTCGGGAAGACGGCGTGTCAGCGTATCTTCTGTAAACTCCGGAACACTGCTGTCCGTGCGCATCGGCGGAAGCTGAAGGTCAGGCAGATCGCCCTCGAGCTGTTTCATCCAGTAAGCGCGGGCAGCTTTGCTTTCTTCACCCGCTAAATACCGCTTTTCCCAAGCCGCGAAATCCGGATGAATGCCGGGAGCGGCAGCCGTAAACTCTTCTTTTCCCTCCAGCAGCGCCTGATAATGATCCAGCAGACTGTGAATAAATGTAATGGATGAAATGCCGTCAAACACGATGTGGTGAATGACCGTCAAAAGATAATGTTCCTCGGCGGATTTTGAAAGCAGCTGCACGCGCAGCAAAGGCCCGCCTTCTTTGACAAACGGATCTTTCACTTTTTTCCGTATCAGAGCGGATATTTGTGATTGATTGACGTCAGAAATATCTTCTTCCGAGAATACAAAAGGATCTGCCGCTTCTATGAAATAAAACCCGCCGTCTGTTTCATTCACGGCGCTTTTGAGCATCGGATGCTGCTTTAATACGAGCTGAAACGCCTGTTTCAGTTTCTCTTTGTCGATTCCGGATGTGAATCGGAAACAGAGCGGGACATGGTATGCAGTCGTTTCAGGCGACATTTTCTGCAATGTCCACAGCCCTTTTTGGACTTCTGAAAGCGCTGGCGCCGTTTGCCGTCTCTCCCGTTCTCCCGGCGGTTCGGCTTTTTGGGGATGATGGTCCGCTGACATGTTTGCCGCTTTTTCAGCAGTATAAGCCGCTAAAGCGCCAATCGTCGGGTTTTTGTGCAGCTCTCTTGCCGTCAGCCGGATGTGATACGTTTTTTCAATTGATCTGGCGAGTTTCATCATCTTGATCGAATTGACGCCAAGACTTTGAAACGGTGTATTTGGATCAACGAGCTCCTCCGCGATGGAAAGTTCCTCTTTCAGAAAACGGATAAAATCCCGTTCAATTTCTTTCTCTGCAGAAGCCGTGTCTGAATTGCCGCCTTCTTGTCTGTTATTATGTAATGAATCAAATTGCCCTTGTTCAAATGAATGTTTCAGCTGAGTGCGCTGGATTTTCCCGATCGCCGTCTTAGGAATGTCTTCTTTTGCGACCGGAAGCAGATAATCAGGGGTAACGCCGATTCTCTGTGTCACGTGCTGGTGAATGTGATGAAGAAGCTTCGTCATGCGGTTCTCATCCAACGGAACAGATGTCACAAAGAAAATCGCCAGCTCATCTGTCGTGCTTTGATTCGGCCGGACGGCGCATGCCGCTGTATATGACGTTTCAATTTCCGGCAATTCCTCAACGGCTGATTCAATGGCGTGGCTGTAATAATTCACACCGTTGATAATGATGGCATCTTTCGTGCGCCCCGTTATCGTCAGGCGGCCTTCACGCAGAAATCCGAGATCTCCCGTTTCAAACCAGCCGTCTTCTGTAAAGACACTCTCGTTTAAGTCCGGGCGCTCATAATATCCGCTCGTTACAGTCAGACCCGACACTTGGAAGCGGCCGATTTCTCCTTCTTCCACCACTTGATTGCGGTCATCCGTAATTCTCATATTAAACCCCGGGATCGGCAGACCGATCTCGACGAAACGATCGTCGTCACTCGTGTTTTCCAGTGTAAACTCATCTGAGAAAATAACGCCCGAAGACGTTTCGGACATTCCCCATGCGGGACGGATGGCATTAGCCGGCAGACCGTGCGGCTCTAAAAGCTCCATAATTCTGCGTCCGACTTTCGCAACCGCGGCCTCCCCGCCGTTCAGCATGTAACGCATGGAAGATAAGTCCCATTTCCGCGTTTGAATCTCTTCTGCAAAATCAGCAAGCAGCCCAAAGGCAAAATTTGGGGCCCACGTGACCGAAGCGCGGTAATGATCAATCAGGTCGAGCCATTTTAAAGGGTCCATCAAAATGGATTCGCTCGGTATGTTGATTTCCTCACATCCGAGATAAACATCACGCAGATGAAGCATTCCGATGCCGCCGACATGGTCAAAAGGCATCCAGTTAAACGTGACATCCTCACTTGTATAGCCCTGCATCTGAATATTTCCTTTGACCATGCAGACGATGTTTTCATGGCTGAGCATCACGGCTTTCGGCGTGCCCGTGCTTCCCGAGGTCAAAAGCAGCATCGCCAAATCTTCCGGACGGGGATGATGACAGTCCGTATCCATTTCGTGCGCACTGAGATCTTCTGCCGCCAAAGCGCAAAACCCGGAAAGCTCCTGCTCCTCCGCCCATTCAGTCATCTCCGGCAGCACGTCACGGCTTGTGATGACATACGGCTGATTCAACAGCGTCCAGGCGTCTTTCAGTTTTTGCGTCCCGCTGTTCATTTCTGTATAAGCCGGAGCGGCCGCAAGCGGAACCGGGGTCGCTCCTAAAAAAACACAGCCCCAAAAAGCAGGAATGAGCTGGGAATTGTCACTGAGCTGTAATATGACTTCATCCTGAGCCCTCACTCCTGATTGGCGGAGCCCTTTCACAATCGAAAGAGCGATCTTTTTCAGGCCGCTGTAAGTCTGGTACACTTTGGTGCCGTCAGGCTGTATATATGTGATGCCCTTTTGATCTCCCGCTGCCGCGGCGGTTTTGTGCAGGACTTCAGGAATCGTCATCGGCTGATCCGCTGAAAGCCGCAATGATTTTCCATAGCTGACAGATGGCTTGAGTAACCCGCTTGCCTTCATATCACTTTTCATAGAGCTGCCTCCATTTCATCTGTATGTAAGATGTATGTCTTATACTCCGTACATCGTCGTGATTCGTTTTTTCACTTCATCATCATGAAACGTCTCATCGTGCATGATTAACTCCTTCTCAATGACGGCCGGAAGCTGCTCGCGAAACGGCGTCACCAAGTGCCTTTTCAATGTAATTAAAGAGTTTCTCGGTTTTTCCGCAAGCTCACGGGCCAATTCCTGCGCATAGTCTAGTACTTCCTGCCGAGGAAGCACCGGAAAAGGCACCCCTCTTTTCTCCAGGTCACCGCCGCGGTAGTGGCCGCCGTTTAACAGCATTTCATGGCCGAGGCTTGCCCCAAGCTTCTCCGGAACGATAAAGGTAGCGCCCATTCCGGGGGTGAAACCGTATTTCATAAAGTTTGCGGTATACACGCTTTCTTTGCTTAAAATGACAAAATCACTGAAAAGCCCCATGACAAACCCGCCTCCGATTCCGTGGCCCTGCATGGCGGAAATGACGGGAATATCACATTCCAGCGCCAAAGAGTACATGCGGTCTTCCGTAAACTTCGTGATGCCCTGCTGAATCCTGAGCAGGCCTTCCTGTGTGCCTCCGGAAGCAAAGTAATGGCCGTATCCTGTTAAAATCACAGCTTTATAGACTGACGATTTTTTTATACGGGTGAATGCTTCCATCAATCCATCCGTCAGTTCTTTGGAGAAGGCGTTTTTATGGGCTTTATCCTGCATTGTCACTTGGATAATATCCGGTTCAATTTCGAGCAGTTCAACTGCGGCGTTCGGCATGATATCCTCCTAACTGTTCTCCGTTTCCCAAGGAAGCCGCCCCGTTTCTGCATAACGGAAGATGGCTGATTGGTTATCCGGATCTGAAAACATCGCTTGATTTTCGGCTAGAGCAATGGATTTCGAACGATGAACAAGGTCGTTTAAGGAATCCATGTATTGTTTATAGCGGATGACTGCTTTTTTCGACAGAGGGCGAAGACGCAGCAAATGCTTTCTCAGCTCTGTTGCTGAGTCCGGGACGCATACGTCACAAAGTCCCCATTCAAGCGCCTGGCGTGCCGGCACGGGCTTTGTCATAATCGTCATATAATGCGCCTTTTGAAATCCGATTCTTTGAATTAAAAACGGCAGAACGCAGGCCGGATAAAGTCCGAATAACAGTTCAGATAAACTGAACGAAGCATTCTCCTCTGCAATGACGATATCGCACGCGGCGGCAAAACCGACACCTCCCGCATTTACTTGTCCGCGGACGCGAGCGATTGTGATGTACGGCCCGGATTTTAATGCCAGCCACAAACGGTAAAGCGGCTCCTGCGATTCCGCATGCTGCATTCCCTGCCTCATTTTCCGGTACATCTCATCAAAATCCGCCCCGAAACAAAATACCTCCGGCTGCCCTTCAAGCACTACGGAGGTCACGGAGTCTTCACATTCAGAAAGAATATGCAGGCATTCCTCCACTAAACGCTCATTAATCGTATTGTTGGCTTCAGGCCGATCAAAGGTGATGAAGCAGACATTTTGCTGAAAACGGACGTTTATCGTTTCATAGGTCACGATATCCACCTGTATTTCCGATGAAATTCCGTGATTTCTTCCAAATATAAACGAGGGCTCCCGGCACGATGGTCTAAAATGTTCGGAATCATATTCATATCCAATTTGACATTCCGGGTTCCGAACTTCACCAGACCGCTGCCTTTAAACAGTTCTTCATACTCTTCCATGGACAGCCTGTATCTGTTGTTCAGATGCTCTTCTATTTTGAAAGAATGCTGCCGCGCTTGCCCTTCAGGCGTCACAACGCCGCTGTAAAATTCTGAACAGCATCCGGAGCCGTAGGAGAAACAGCCGATCCGCTTAGAAGTGTCGAATCCCCCTTGGTCAATCGTGCTTGCAAGAGCCAGTAAAGAGGCTGCTCCCATAATATTTCCGACTCTTTGGCAATAGCGGAGCCCCGGCTCTACTCTGGTTTGAAAATCCTGTTCGATTTCAGCGTTTTTCGCTTTTGCAAGCTTGCGCATCATCGTCCGGTGGGCCCCTTTGACCATGCCGCCAAACGGTGTATGGAAGGCAAGATAGTGAAACGTCTCTTTGTAGTCAGCGCCCGGCACACGGTTTTTGTACTCGCGAAATGTCTGTTCACAGCAATCGAGGTAAGACATCAATGACAAATCGGCGTCACCGGCTTCACTGTCCGGGATCGGACGGCATGTATCCATCACCTCATAGCCGTAGTAGCCGTTAGCGCCCGCATCCGCCTGAAATACAATTGGATTTTCACCGATCAATAAGGCGACGGCACCCGCTCCGGCGCTCGGTTCTGCGTAAGACCAATCCTCGCTTAACGCATCGCCGCCTTCGGCAATTAAAAACCGGGAAATATCCGTCGCGACGACAAGCGCCTTCGCTCCGGGGGATGTCTGCGACAAAATAAAGTTAAGCGCCATCTGCAAACCCGCCGTTCCTGAATAACAGGCTTGTTTCAGTTCAAATAAACGGCAGTTCCGGTTGAGGCCTAAGTAATCATGAATATATGTACTGAGTGATTTTCCGAAGTCAATGCCGGACTCCGAGCAGGTAATCAGCAGCTCGATTCTGTCTTTTTCAGCCTCTGTCAATCGGTCGATAATCGGCTTTGCCGCGTTAACGCCGAATGTAACAGGGTCTTCGTACGGAAGCGCCACCGCTTTTTCTTTCATCAGTAAATTCTCAAATCTGGCAGGGTCTAAGTTTCTGTACTCCGCCAGCTGCATGACATCAAGGTATGCTGTCCCGCCAAACACATTTATCGCTTCTATTCCGGCAGCCGCCATGAACTTCGCCTCCAATATGAATTTTGAGTTTCCGATTATTTCACCGTTTTATCAGACAGCCTGTACCTTTTCATAAAGCTTTGCCGCCAATTCGCCGATGTTTGACACTCCCGTCAGCTCAACACGCGGGATCTGCAGTGATAATTCTTCAAGCATCATCGTGATAATTTCGGCGCGGTCCACTGAATCCGCCCCCAGATCAACTAACCGGTCTTCCTGTGAAAGCTGTTCGCCTTCTAAATCAGGTAAAACCTCGTAGATTGTGTTCTGCAGCAATTCAAAGATTCTTTCTTTACTCATTGTCAGTTCCTCCCTGTTTCATCTTTTATGAATATTCCATGTTTTCAATCTATCATTTCGTCTTGTCAACACGTTTGTAAAAATGAACCTAACTTCTGATTCAAAAGCGAGGCCGTCTCTTCCATAAGCCGCAGGCCGATACCATCGGCATGGCGGTTTTTCCAGGACTCCAGCTCCGTACCTTTCACCCATTGATTAAAGGCGCCTAATGCCGGGCCGCAATGAATCTGGAAGTCTACCTTGGCATCCGGGTCTCCTTTAATCGCCGAAGCAGAACTTTGCCTGAAATACCATTTGAATATGAGCGCCATTTTCTGTTTCGGATTCCGTTCGGCTTTTGAAATGTCTTCATTCGAATAATGAGCCTTCACTTTGTCATAAATACTGCTTACACTTGCCTTAAAATACTTCTCTTCTATTTGTCTGAGTGTCTTTTCATCAATTTCTTCAATTGAGCGGTGACGCTGATACAGTTCATGCAGCTTAGAGGCGCGGGTCGGAAAGAACAGCCCTTTCTTTAATACCTGCACCTTGCTGCCTGATTCAAACATATCGCCGGCCGGCGCGTAGGCCGTGTCCTGTACATTCATCTGCTGCAGGAGGTCCTTTACGAGGCTGCTCGTCGCTGCCTCAACGGTGCATTGGTTAATAGATCCGGTCACAATAAAATCAGCGCCGAGCATAAATGCGGCCATGGCAGCCTCTGGCGTTCCGATTCCCCCTGCGGCTCCGACGCGGACGGTTTTGCCGTATCGGTATTTTTTCATCATGTCATCTCGTAAACGGATGATCGCCGGCATGAGACTGTAAGCAACTCCGCCGTCAGTGTGGCCGCCTGAATCAGCCTCTACGCAGATGTCATGCGCAACGGGTATTTCTCTCATCAGACTTGCTTCTTCAGCGGTAATTTTGTTTTCGGCTGCAAGTTTCTGCAGAATGTGATCAGGCGCCGGGCTGAGAAACGCTTCCGCTACTTCCGGACGGGACAGCTTGGCGATAATCCGCTGACGCGCTATTATTTGTCCGCCGGCACCGCGTTTTAACCCCTTAGCGCGAAACCTTACTAAAGCGGGAGTAACCGTTAAAAACGCTGATGCTTCCAAGTTCTGAATCCCATGCTTCAGTAAAAGATCAATCATTTTTTCTTCTGAATCTGTATGCTTCATGTTATGTACAACATTTATGCCGAAGGAACCGCCGTCACGAAGCTCATGCTGAATTGACAAAATGGCGTCCTCAACGTGCGCGATGTTCAAACCGCCCGTTCCGAAAAAGCCCATCATTCCTTTTTCAGCCAGTTTGACAACCATTTCCTTCGAAGAAATTCCGCGGTACATGCCGCCGGCCAAGTAGGCGTATTTCAATTGATAATCGCGCTTAAACTCTTCATTTCCTAAAGACGCCGCCGTAATTGAGCTTTTTCCAGCCTCAGCCGGGACTTTGATTTCATCTGTTATCGGCTCCGCTTCAGCCGTAATTCTTTGAATCAGCCCCGTCAGCACTTTTCCGGGACCGATTTCCTCAAAGCTCATGTTCTTTCTTCCCATTAAGAAACGGATGCTGTCTGTCCAGTTCACCGATCCCGTTATTTGTCCGGTGAGTGTCTCTTTCAGCTCTCTCTGCTCATAGGGTCTTGCCGTCACATTTGAAATGACCGGGATGGACAGCGGCTTAAAATGGAAAGATTCAATAAACCGTGAAAACTCTTCCTTCGCCTCCAGCATGTATCTGGAATGAAAGGCGCCGCTGACATTTAAGCGGTGAACCATTTTTACGCCGTTTACAGCTTCAAAAACGGATGCTGCTTTTTCAATATCTTCTTTATATCCGGAAATGACAATTTGCTGCGGTGTGTTCATGTTGGCGATATCAATCATATCCAAGTGATTTTCTCTTAAAACATCCGTCACCTGCTCATGAGTCAGGCCGATCACCGCTGCCATGCCGCCTCCTTTTGCGCGGCTCATCAGTTCGCCCCTTTTTTTGACCAACTGTAAGCCTTCTTCAAAATCAAAGGCGCCCGAAGCGTATAACGCGTTATATTCGCCCAAACTGTGTCCGGCGGTAAAATCCGGTTTCAAGCCGGTTTCTTCTGTTTTTTTCAAATAACTGAGGGCATTGACGACATAGAGCGCCGGCTGAGTGAATTGAGTCTGATTGAGACGTTCTCCGTCCCGGCACAGCTCCTGAATGGAATATCCGAGAATGTGATCGGCCTTTGCGGTTAATTCAGGATAGCGGCCGAACAGGTCCTCTCCCATCCCTATTCTTTGCGAGCCTTGGCCTGGAAAAACAAAGCTGATCATCTTACAGTCTCCTTCCGGGCGGTGATAAAATGCTGTCTTCTATTTGCTGCAAATGTGTTTGTTCTTTATGAAACGGCGTCATAATGGCACGGATGCGTTCAGCCGATCCTGCAGGAAGAATCTGTTTGGCAAATGCGGCCAATGTTCCGGAAGGCCCGGCATCAATATACAATCCTTTTTGGCGGCTGTCTGCGAATTGAAGTGCTTCGCGGAATCGAATCGGCTTTCTTACGATATCCCAGAAAAAGTCCGCTTGTATATCGGTCTCAGCCCCTCCGGTCGCACTGGAGATGTACGGTATAAACGGAGTCCGGATTGATTTCTGAGCTAAAAAACGCTTGTACGGCTGTTCCGCCTGATCAACCAGCGCTGAGTGAAACCCGTAAGATACCGGCAATAGCTGATGAGGAATCTGCTTTTCTCTCAGATCGTCCATGATCTTTTTGATATGTTCCCGCTCTCCCGAGATGACAAAGTGAGAATGATAGTTTACAGATGCCAATTCACTATGTTCGCCGAGCAGCGGATCATCTTGATATAAAGCCGGATCACCCAGTATCGCAAGCATGCTGCCGTTACGGCAAGTTTCCGTAACGATTCGGGCCTGTTCCAGCACGCAATCTAAAGCATCCTCGGCGCTCAGCACGCCCGACACAGCGGCCGCTGCATACTCTCCGAGGCTTGCTCCGATCACATAATCGGGACGTATGCCTCTTTGCTCCAAAGCATATGCAAGTGCGTACTCAGCCATGAAAATGGCAGGATGGCTGAAAAGAAGGCGGTCAAATGGATCAGACAGACGATTGCCTGTATGATACATCTCTTTTAGGACAGAGTAACCGAAACGGCTGACTGCAAAATCGTCCAAGTCAAGCATTTTCTGCCGAAAAGCGGCGTTATGTGCAAACAGCTCTTTCCCCATTTGATAGTATTGGGAACCCTGTCCAGAAAACATGAAAACAATTGGCTGGTTCATTTGTTCTCCTTTTCGCTCTTTATTTTTTCAAAATATTGATTTGTAAGTTTTTCGTGATGTCGTGTGCAGGTGAAGTGGTCGTGATGTTGTATGGCTGGCACTATTGTGTGAGATAAGAATTTTGACTTGCATTCCGCTACGTGGCGGGTGAAGCTTCAGTTTCTTTTTTGATGCGGTGAATAAGTCCTGTCAGCACATGGCCCGGGCCGACTTCTTCAAATTCCATCCGCCCTTTGTCCAGCAGATAGCGGATGCTGTCGTTCCATCGCACTGAATGGTCGATCTGATCGGCCAGAACGGAGTGGATTCCGTCTTGCTCATAAGGTCTGGCATGAACATTAGAAATGACAGGAATTGATATAGCAGAAAAATGAAATGACTGTAAAAATTTTTCGAACTCTTGTTTTGCTTCACTCATATATCTCGAGTGAAAAGCGCCGCTTACGTTTAACGGATGAAACATCGTAACGTCTTTTAATCCTTCGAATACGCTTTTGGCTCTTTCAATGTCTTCTTTGCGTCCGGATATGACAACTTGGTGAGGAGAATTCATATTAGCAATATCAATCGTATGTAATCCGTGCGTTTGAAGGGCGTCTGACACTTGAGCTGCAGTTAACCCCATAACAGCGGCCATTTTTCCGTCAGTGGCCATACTCATTAATTCGCCTCTTTTACGGACAAGCTGCAGGCCGGTAATAAAATCAAAAGCACCTGCTGCAAACAGCGCATTATATTCTCCCAAACTGTGGCCAGCCACATAATCCGGCTTTATGTCATTGTCTTGGATTTTTTTCAAATAGCTTAACGCGTTTACAACATATAAAGCAGGCTGGGTGAACTGCGTCTTGTGAAGGTTCGAATACGGATTCTCAAGACAAAGCCGTTTCATGGAATATCCGAGTGTTTCATCAGCCTGCTCCGTTAAGTCTTTAAATTCATCAAACAATGAGCTCCCCATTCCCTGCTTTTGAGAACCTTGTCCGGGGAATAAGTATGTGATCATTTTCTCAGCCATCCTTTCTCGGATTCAGATAAGAAGCATGTTCAAGTTGATAGTAACTTCACAAAAATACCATGTCAAGTTAATTTATCCTATGCGAACTCCTGAATAATGCCTATTTTTCCCTGTCGAAAGGCGGACTCAGGGCTTTCGGAACAGGCGTAAGCAGAATGTCCCATCCGGCCTGCCCGGCGTTCTCTTCCGCAAACTCCCGTTACTCAGCCATTCATCACCAGAAATCTAGTAATAACTACCATTCCATTTCAGAACTTCTTTGCCTTAAAAGAAAAGCTAGTTAGAAAGAACTAAATTACACATTACTTAAAATGAAACAGCCCTTTTTGGTTTTTTCTGTTGCGGAAATTCACAAAATGTTCTTTTTTTTCAATCTGAAAGTAAATATTGTTTTTCAAAAGACTCTCCATTTTTTGACCCGGCTTCTCCCCGAAGGAGTGCCCCGGATACACACGCACATGCGGCGGAATGGAGGCTTTGATCCTCTGTATACTGTGAAACATATCTTCAGCTGAGCTGCCCCTATCCTCACATATACCGCACCCTTCTGTAAACACGGTGTCACCGGTAAAAAGATGATCAGATAGCAAATAGCACATTCCCCCGGCCGTATGTCCCGGGGTCAGTATACTTCTGATGATAAACCCTCCGGCCGCAAAGGTTTGGCCGTCTTCAAGCGCTATTAAGTTTCTGCACCGGAATTGATAGAAATCGATTTCCGCCGACGACATGTATATATCAGAATGATAGATTTGCTGAAGCGGCTCCGCCAAATTTACATGGTCATAATGCGAATGTGTTAATAAAATAGCGGATAAATCAACATCCAATTCATGCAGTTTATCGGTTATTTTATCGATTTCCCAGGACGGATCCACCGCTATCGCAGATTTTTTTGAGCGGTCTGCGATAATATAACAATAGTTGGACCACATCTGGTGATAAGTTTTGATTTGATGCACTTCATATGTATGATCCATTGTCACCATTCCCATTTAAAAGATCCGGGCAGACTGCTGCCGCCGCCCAGCCGACTGTAACCACTTTACCAGATGACACCACGTTTTTCCATGGATTTTCCGGTAAAGTTAAAAAAACTTTCTGCTCCCGCCAAAAGCACCAGTCTGGACCTTTTTTACAGATTGCTATGCTGATATATAAGGAAATCAGAATATTAATTTAGATGAATTCTTTAGGGAATTTTATTCAGAAAATGAAGGATGAATATGGGTTTCGGATAAAAAGAAAACAAATTGAGCTTTTGTTTTGAAAAGCAATGCCGAAGGGGATAATCAGTTTTTAGAAATGACCCGCAATCAAGATTATTATTTCAATCCTTTTCTTCAAGATAAACTAAACCATACGGGCTCTCGAAATATATCAGAATACCTTAGTTCTTACACCGAATTCAACGTTATGTTGACATTAACATAATTGAACTTAGAAAAGTACGGCGTAATTTACACTCTTTTCAAATCAGCCCTAGCTGCAACAATTCACGAAAGCGTCGCGCAGCTTTTTACTGTGCAAAAACAAAACTAACATAAAATCATTAAGTGTAAAAAGTAAATATTAATCATTAGACAAATAGACTATGTTATATGGGTCGGAGTTTACTGCTCAAGGTAAATTGACCTGGGATGCAAAAGCACTAAGAGCAGATTGGGATGCAATACCTGCTAAAGTTAAAGCTGCTATGGGTGGAATCGGCGTTTTGAAATAATTCTTAATACGATCGACAATTTTACTGGTGCAGTTGAAGATGCGTGCTATGCGGGTGCTCTAAAAGAACTGGCAACCCAACAGCCGCTTGGCGGATTACTAAAACTCTTAGGCTTTTCATTTAAACGGGGCTATTGTTGGTGTTTAACAAATTTATCCTGTGTTAAGCTTTAAAGTGATTATTTTCTAACGTGTTAAGATCGGAGGTAACTATGGAAGATAAAAGTAACGCTGAACCGAGCCCAAAAGCTATAAGAATTCTAACTTACATCATTCCTATAGTTTTAATAGGACTTATCCTTGTTCTTAAGAATATTAATACCGCAACAGCAGAAATTTCATTTTATATCGTTGCTGTCGGTGTGGTTCTCTTAGTGGTTTTCAGTTTGATCAAAAATAGAAAAAACCGCAGGAAGAACTAAAAGGGGGGCTAATTACTAGTCCCCCTTGACTAACTTGCGGATAGTATAACCAGCCAAATTCCAATTTTATTTAAATTCTTCACAAATAACATGAGATTTTTCAGGAACCGTTTTCTCCAATTATTTCACTATTAATGCAGTCAATGGACGATATAGACGGTTACACCAATCACAGGATACTACATCGCCAACCCCAAATACTCTCCAAAAACAATTTTTATATGACAGAAAAGCAGCTGGATGTTAAACAAATCATTTTCATGATTGACGGCATACCGATGCAACAATTATGCCAGAAATTAAAAAACTCAAAAGTTATCTCTGAAAGGCTGGGTCATTCAAACTAGTAAGGCTGCTTGTGGGCAAATAACGGTTTAGTCTCACATAAACGTTGTGATTACATCACACGCTTAAACATCTTCTCCATCTCATACGTACTGTGGTGGATAATGATCGGCCGGCCGTGCGGGCATGTGAACGGGTCTGTCGTTCGGCGCAGGTCGTCCAAGAGCGCTTTGATTTCGTCGTTTCGCAAATGGCGGTTCGCTTTGATTGAGCCTTTGCAGCTCATCATAATGGCCGCTTCCTCCCGCAGTTTTTTAATATCGATCTGTTTGGCGTCAAGCACCTGCTGAATGATTTCTTCAATCAGTTCAGCTTCTTCCCCTTTTGGAAACCAGGCCGGATGGCAGCGGACGATGTAGCTGTTCGTGCCGAATGCTTCTAAAAATACTCCGACGCTTTCAAGCTCATGCTGATGCTGGTCAATAATCAGCGCTTCATTTGCCGCGTAATGAAAGGTGAGCGGCACGATCATATCCTGCACTTCAGGCTCGACCTGCCCGACTTTCTCTCGGAAATATTCGTATTTAATCCGTTCTTGGGCCGCATGCTGGTCAATGATATACAAGCCGTTTTCGTTTTGGGCTAAAATATATGTCCCGTGCATTTGGCCGATCGGATACATCACTGGAACTCTTTCTTCCCGTATTTCTTCAGCGACAGCTTCCGGTTCCGGAGTATCGGAAACAGGCGCTTCCGGTTCCGGCATGCCGATCTTCGGCGGCACATCGTGATCCGCTTCATTCAGGAGGATCTCTTCTTCTATTATTACCGGCTCAGGCTCTTTTACGACCGAACTCAGCTTCATTGGTGAGTAAGACGGCTCCGACGTTTTTTCAGGAAGTTTCCGCTCAGGCGCGCTTTCCTCGAATGTCATAAATTGCTGTTCGTTTTTGGCCGGCGCCGGCGCTGATTTTTTCGGGAGCTGGGCGCTCGGAATAAGCCGCTGCTTTTGAAACACTTCCTTTATCCCGTCACGGATCAGCTCATGCAGCTCCGTCTCTTTGCTGAGGCGGACTTCAAGCTTCGAAGGATGGACATTGACATCGACCAAAATCGGGTCCATCGTAATTTCGATAAACGTAATCGGATGGCGGCCGATCGGCAGAAGTGTGTGATAGCCCTCATGCACCGCTTTTACAAGCGGGAAATTCTTAATGTATCTTCCGTTAATGACAGATGACATGTAGTTTCTGGATGCACGCGTGATTTCCGGAAGCGCAATGTAGCCCTTGACTTCAAAATCAAGCGAGCTGACATGGAGCGGTATCATTTTTTTCGCAACCGCCGTCCCGTAAATTGCGGCCAGCACATGGCGCACGTCCCCGTTACCGTTTGTCTGCAGCAGATTTTTCCCCTGATGGCGGAGACGGATCGATACTTCCGGATGCGCGAGAGCGATCCGGTTGACAACATCCGTAATATTGCCGAGCTCCGTATGCACGGTTTTCATATATTTCAATCTGGCGGGTGTATTGAAAAACAGGTTGGTAACGATAATCTCCGTTCCTTTTCTGCTGGAGGATTTCTGTTCAGAAATGATATTCCCGCCCTGAAGAATGAGATGGGTTCCCGCTCCCTCGCCGATGCTCGTTTTGATTTCCAGATGAGAAACAGACGCGATACTTGGCAAAGCTTCTCCGCGGAAACCGAGTGTTCTCACCCGGAACAGGTCGTTTTCATCTTTGATTTTACTGGTCGCGTGGCGGCGGAAAGCCCGCTTGCAATCATCGGTTTCCATCCCTTCGCCGTTATCGAGCACCCGAATCGCCGAAAGCCCCGCTTCCTCTATGTCGATTTCAATGACTGTGCTGTTTGCGTCGATGGCGTTTTCCACCAATTCTTTAACGACTGAGGCAGGCCGTTCGACCACCTCGCCGGCCGCTATTTTATTTGAAAGTTCATCTGACAGCTGGATGACTTTTGCCAAGTCCGTCACCTCTTTCTATTTTAATTTTTTTTGCAGCTTGTACATTTCATTCATCGCCTCAAGCGGCGTCATATCGAGAATATTGATTGACTTAAAAGCTTCAAGCACTTGTTTTTCTTTATTAGAAACAGCCGGTGCCTTCTGTTCTTTTTCACCGTCAGCAAAAAAGGACAGCTGTGCCGGTTCTTCTCTGACGGCGGACTTTTTCTCAGATACCGCCGGAAGCTCCGGTTTATCTCCCGTCTGCTCAAGCTGTTTCAAAATCTCCTGCGCGCGGCTGATCAGATCGTCCGGGAGCTCGGCAAGCTGGGCGACATGAATGCCGTAACTTTTATCTGCGGCTCCTTCTTTGATTTGATGGAGAAACACGACCGTTCCGTTATATTCCTCTGCGCGCACATGAACGTTTTTCAGCTGAGGAAGCTTATCTTCAAGCACCGTCAGCTCATGATAATGCGTGCTGAACAGTGTTTTAGCGCCGATATGATCATGGACATACTCAATAATCGCCTGTGCCAGCGCCATTCCGTCGTACGTTGATGTCCCGCGGCCGATTTCATCAAACAGGATCAGGCTGTCTTTTGTGGCGTTCACAATCGCGTTTTTCGCTTCCAGCATTTCCACCATAAAGGTGCTTTGTCCGGAAATCAAATCATCCGCTGCCCCGATTCTCGTGAAGATTTGATCAAAAATCGGCAGAACCGCTTCTTTTGCGGGCACAAAACAGCCGATCTGAGCCATGATCGATAGAAGTGCGATCTGTCTCATATACGTGCTTTTACCTGACATATTCGGACCCGTAATCAGGAGCATTTCCCGCGAATCGCCCATCAGGCAGTTGTTCGGCACGTATTCTTGACTGTCCATCACCTTTTCAACGACGGGGTGTCTCCCTTCAATGACTTTTACTTCATTATCAGAAAAAACGGGCTTTGTGTAATGCCTGTTTTCACTGATCGTAGCAAAGCATTGCAGTGCGTCCAGCTCACTCATTTGTTTGGCAAGACGCTGCAAGCGCGGAATAAATTGTTTCACCTTTTCACGCAGTCCGGCAAAAAGCTCATATTCCAGCTCGCAGATGTTGTTTTCCGCTTCTAAAATAAGCGCTTCTTTTTCCTTCAATTCCGGCGTAATGTACCGTTCGGCGTTTGTGAGGGTCTGCTTCCGCTCATACCGTCCGTCCTCAAGCAGATGAAGGTTTGCTTTTGTGACTTCAATATAATAGCCGAACACTTTATTGAAACCGACCTTTAATGAACGGATGCCCGTATAAGCGCGTTCCTGCTGCTCCAGTCTGGCAATCCAGTCTTTACCGTTTTTGCTGGCGTCACGGTACTCATCGAGCTTCTGATGATAGCCGTCTTTAATTAAATTGCCTTCTTTTAACGATAACGGCGGGTTTTCATGAAGGGCTTCTTCTAACAGGTCAAGCAAATCTCCGCACGGATCAATCAGGCCGGCGCGTTCTTTTGCTTTTTTATGGTTAAGAGACCCTACAAGCTCTTTGATGCTCGGCACTTGTTTTAAAGATTCTTTCAGCTGGATTAAATCCCTTGCGTTGACGTTTCCGAATGCGACCCGGCCCGCCAGACGTTCTAAATCGTATACTTCCTTCAGGCGCTCGCGCAGATCTTCACGCTCAAACAGATGATTAATCAGCGTCTCGACCATTTCCTGGCGTTCTTCGATTTGGGATGCCCTGATCAGCGGGCGGTCAATCCATTGTTTGAGAAGCCGGCCGCCCATCGCTGTTTTCGTCTCGTCTAAAAGCCAAAGCAATGACCCTTTTTTGCTTTTCGAACGGATCGTTTCCGTCAGCTCAAGATTCCGTTTTGAATACAGGTCAATTTTCATCGCTTCTTCCAATTCATATACTTGAACCGGCTGCAGGTGATCCAGGCTCCGTTTTTGCGTTTTCTGCAAATACGTATATAAACGCATAAACGTCTCTGTCAGCTCTTCGCCCGGCAAGTGCTTTGCGATTTCAATGCGCTCTGTTATTTCCCCGTCTTCGATGGAAATCGTGGCGCCGCACCGTTCTTTCAGCTGAGCAGCTGTATGTTCGTTAAACTTGCTTGATACGACAATTTCCTTTGCGCCGACTGAGTAAATTTCTGACATGACATCTTCAATTCGCTCAATAAATACGGCCAGGTTTTCTCCAGTCGTTAAGTCCGATAAAGCGAGACCGTATCCGTCACGGAATTCGGAAACGGAAGCGATAAAGTTGTTTTCCGACTCGTGGATGCCTTTTCCATCCATCACGGTTCCCGGTGTGATCAGCTGGACGACTTCTCTTTTTACAACGCCTTTAGCCGCCTTCGGATCTTCCGTCTGCTCACAGATCGCCACTTTATAGCCCTTTTTAATCAGCTGTTCAATATAAGCCGCCGCGGAATGATACGGCACGCCGCACATCGGAATTTTATCAGCCGAACCTCCGTCTCTGCTTGTCAGTGTAATTTCAAGCTCTTGTGACGCTTTTTTTGCATCTTCAAAAAACATTTCATAAAAGTCACCAAGCCGAAAAAATAAAAAGGCATCTTGGTGCTCTGCCTTTATCTTCAAGTATTGCTGTATCATAGGCGTGTAACTAGCCATCATTTAATCCCTCACTATGTATCTTCTCTTATCCGAATCCCATTATAACATAAACAAAAGAGTGATATCTTTATATATAAAAAAGAGACTTGGGGTGTTAAACTCCCCTAGCCTCAACTTATTCTTCAGGATCTCCGACTAAAAATTCAGGGTTAATGTCCTCTAATTCTTCATCAAGATCGTCTTCCCAATCATCATCATCGTCTTCTTCCCAGTCAGGATTGACTTCGACGACGACTTTCGTTTCACCGACCACTTCTGCTAAAAATTCTCTCTCTGCCTGAACCACGATTTTATTTCCGTTAGGAGAAATGGTGACTTCAAGACAATTCGGCTGCTGCAACACTTTGGCAATGACTTCGTGTTCGTCATCTAAGTAATTTGTGTCTCTGTATCTGAGTTTAATCACATCGACATACTTTACTCTCTCGGTTACAACTTCCGTTTTTGTATTATCGGCGTAAGAGTACCAGACGTTTATATCATAATACCCTTCAATTTCTACAGTCTTCCCGATCTTTTCGGCATCGTACTTGTGGTTGATAATCCAGCCGCCCAATATACTTGACGGTTTTTCTCCAGGTGAGATCGTGTTGGTGCATTGGGTGAATTTTCTTCCTTTCGCAACTACCGCTTTCGTAATAATTTCCCTGTATTCAGACATTCCGGCAGGCCTCCTTGTTCTTCTTCGTGTTATCTTATGCTGGGCATTTGTCTCATGTGCATTTTTATAATAAAAATATAAAAATACAAAGTTTCTGTTTCATTGTATGCAGCCCTGCCCAGAAACTTTACTTTTAAGTATGATAAAACTTTCCAGTAAAATGGGACAAAACGGTGAGTCAATGAAAATTTAGTACATATTACAATTAGTTCTCAAATAACAAAAAAACACGGGCCGATGAAGGCCCCGTGTTTAAATAGAACAGCTGTTATTCGAATGTTTTACTTTTGAACCGGTTTCTCCCGTCAGCAGGTTGCCTCCGGTAGATGTAATGATTTCGTTTGTCACCTGATTTGAGATCGTATGTGCGACAAGCTGAAGAAGGTCATTGACCTCAATCTGGGAATCTCTGAATTCCTGAATGATCGGAATCCCTTCAAGTTCTTCCTGCAGGGCGTCAATTTTACTTTCCACTTGTTTCAGCGCTTCAAGCTTTTCGTAGTGCTTCAGGTTAACGGCTTGCTTTTGCAGGGTTTTAATCTGATTAATAATCGCAGAGACTTTTTCATTTTCGTTAATCTGCGCCTCGGCGCGTTTGAAAAAATCAACTTCTTCTGTTTCAGAAATCATTTTCGCAAGGTTCCTAGCCTGCTGTACAATGTCTTTCTTTGAGTAAAGCGTCATTATTATTTCACCTCGATTGCTTCTCCTGCCATCACACCGTCAAGCGACCATGTTTTCGCCTGTTCGATTTTGACGCGTACAATCTTGCCGATGGCGTCTTTCGGCCCTTTGAAGTTGACGAGCTTGCTTTTTTCCGTATAGCCGGCAAGAATGTCAGGGTTATTTTTGCTTTCTCCCTCAACTAATACTTCGACGGTCCTGCCTTCATATTCCTTCATTTTTTTGGCTGAAATTTCTTTCACCAAATCATTGAGGCGCTGAAGACGTTCTTTCTTGACCCTCATCGGAACATTGTCTTTCATCTTCGCTGCCGGCGTGCCTTCACGAGGAGAGTAAATAAACGTATATGCGCTGTCAAATTCCACTTCGCGATATAACGAAAGCGTTTCTTCAAATTGTTCATCGGTTTCATTCGGAAAACCGACAATAATATCAGTCGTCAGTGAAGCGTTCGGCATCGCCGCTTTAATTTTCCCGACAAGCTCCAGATAGCGTTCTCTGTCATATTTGCGCGCCATCATTTTTAACATCGCTGAGCTTCCTGATTGAACCGGAAGATGGATATGGTCAAGAAGGTTGCCGCCTTTGGCGAGCACTTCGATCAGATGATCATCAAAGTCACGCGGATGACTCGTCGTGAATCGGATTCTCGGAATATCAATTTTGCGCAGTTCGTCCATTAAATCACCGAGACCGTACGTCATATCCTCAAAATCTTTTCCGTACGCATTCACGTTTTGACCGAGCAGTGTGATTTCTTTATAGCCTTCGCTTGCAAGTCTTCTGACTTCCTGGATAATTTCCTCAGGACGGCGGCTTCGTTCTTTTCCGCGGGTATACGGTACGATGCAGTATGTGCAGAACTTGTCACAGCCGTACATAATGTTGACCCAGCCTTTAATTTTTCCGTTGCGGACTTTCGGAAGGTTTTCAATGACATCCCCTTCCTTCGACCACACTTCAATGACCATCTCTTTTGATAAATATGCCTCTGATAACAGTTCCGGCAGACGGTGAATGTTGTGCGTGCCGAAAATCATATCGACAAACGGGTGCTTCTTAAGGATGCGGTTTACGACTGATTCTTCCTGTGACATGCAGCCGCAGACGCCGAGAATCAAGTCCGGGTTATTTTTTTTGAGCGCCTTTAAATGGCCGAGCTCGCCGAACACTTTGTTTTCAGCATTTTCCCGGATAGCGCAAGTGTTTAATAAAATAACGTTCGCGTCATCAACCGAATTTGTCGCTTCATAACCGAGCGCCATAAAAATACCCGCCATGACTTCCGTATCATGCTCGTTCATTTGGCATCCGTACGTGCGGATATAAAATTTCCTGCCTTCACCGAGGCCTTTAAATTCTTCTGAGATTTTAAAATCGTTATGATATTGAACGGATTCTTTGCCCCGTTTTTTCGCATCTTTTAAAGAAGGCGGAATATATACGGCTTCAAAATACTTGCTGTAATCCTTTTCGGATGTTTTGTCCGCCGGATTCACTTGTCCGCTTTCCTGCTTTTGCTTTTCATTCATGTTCGAATGTCTCCTTTCAACCGAAACTTCCACCCTCAAGTATACTGGTTAAAAGCGTTTGGCACAACCGCCAGCCTATTATTGTACACCTTATTGAGAATAAGAATCAATAAGAAATAAAAAAGAGGGAATCATTTCCCCCCTTACACAAGCTGCAGCTCTTTTGCGGCTGAACGGATTACTTCCAGGGCCCGGTCAAGCTCCTCTTTTGTATGCTCCGCCGTAATAATGGTGCGGATTCTCGCTTTTCCTTGGGCGACCGTCGGATACACGATGCTTTGTGCAAAGACGCCGCGGGTCAATAAAAGGTCTGATAATGCCTGGGCTTTTTCTTCCTCCCCTATTAATATCGGCACGATCGGTGTTTCGCTTTTTGTGAGGGTCAGCCCCATTTGAACCAGTTTGTCTTTGAAATACGCCGTGTTCTCCCATAGCTTTTCCATATGCTCCGGCTCTTCCAGCAGGACGTCAATGGCTTCTATGCATGCGGCCGTTACCGCAGGCGGATGAGAAGTGCTGAATAAGAAAGGACGCCCTTTATGGCGCAGGTAATCGATCAGAACCTGCGACCCTGCGGCGTAACCGCCAAGCACTCCGATGGCTTTGCTTAATGTGCCCACCTGTATGTGGACTCTTCCGTCAAGCCCGAAGTGATTAACCGTTCCCCTTCCGTTTTTTCCGAGTACGCCGGAAGCATGCGCGTCGTCGACCATCACAAAGGCATCGTACGCCTCTGCAAGTTTGACGATGTCAGGCAAAGGAGCGATGTTGCCGTCCATTGAGAATACGCCGTCGGTGACGATCAGGCGCATGCGGTAATTCATTGATTTTTTCAGCACCCTTTCCAAATCGTCCATATCAACATGGCGGTACACCTTTTTATCTGCTTTCGTCAGCCTGATCCCGTCAATAATGGAAGCATGGTTCAGTTCGTCAGAGATCACGATATCCTCTTTTGTAAGAATGCTTGATAAGACGCCCTGATTCGTTGTGAACCCCGATTGAAAAACAAGTGCCGCTTCTGTTTTTTTAAAGTTTGCCAATTTTTTCTCCAGCTCATTGTGCATTGTGAATGTTCCGGCGATTGTCCGGACGGACCCCGTACCCGCTCCGAATTCTTCCGCGGCGCGTTTGGCCGCTTCGACAAGCCTTGGATGCGACGTCAAACCGAGATAATTGTTCGATGAAAGCTGTATCACGTTTTCCCCTTTGACTTCCACCGACGGACCCTGCTTCGTTTCAATTTGTTTCATTTGCTGCCACGTTTTATTTTCTTTCATTTTATCAAGCTCTGCTTTTAGAAATTCAAATTCTTTCATTATAGAACCCTCCCCTTATGGAATCAAAATGACTTTGCCGCACTGGCCCTTTCTCATCAGGTCAAACCCTTTTTCAAAGTCTTCAAGCGGAAACTGATGCGTGATCACCGGCGTCAGATCAACAAGGCCGGATTCAAGCAGGTGCGATACCTGCCGCCATGTTTCAAACATTTTTCTGCCTGTGATGCCTTGGACGGTAAGTCCTTTAAACACCACGTCATTTGTCAGGTCAACCGTCACCGGACGTTCCGGCAGACTCAGCATATGGAACCTTCCCCCGTTGGCCGCCATCTTTAATCCTTGTGCTATAGCTGCCGGGTGGCCTGACATTTCGCAGACAAGGTCGATCCCTTCTCCGCCTGTTAAGGTGTCGATCACCTCAAGCGGATCTTCCTTATCAGCTGAAATGGTGATCGTGGCTCCCAATTTCTTCGCAAGAGCCAGCCTATAATCATTTTTATCAATGGCCGCAATACGGGATGCACCGGCCGCTTTAGCCACTGCCACCGCCATCAGCCCGATCGGTCCGCAGCCGATAATTGCAGCGGAACCGCCCGCAAGCTGGCTGCTTTCCAGCACCGTATGCACCGCGTTGCCAAGCGGCTCTTGAACAGAAGCGACGGCTGGGTCCATATCAGCGGGATTTTTCCAAACATTTCGAGCCGGCACTTTGACATATTCAGCGAAGGAGCCGGCTGTATCTACGCCGAGGATCTTTGTATGGGTGCACACATGATGTTTTCCTGTTAAACAAGGGACACAAGTACCGCAGACGAAGTGGGTTTCAGCCGAAACGTAGTCACCTATTCTGACATTTGTGACGTGCTTGCCCGTTTCCGCTACGATACCGCTGAATTCATGTCCGAATACTTGAGGTGTTTTGATTCGTTTCTGAGCCCATTGATCCCAATTATAAATATGCACATCTGTACCGCATATAGATGCGGCCTGTACTTTAATGAGAACTTCATTCTCATTAATGGAAGGTATGGGAATTTCTTTCAGAGTTGCTCCGAAAGCGTTTTCATTTTTGACGATAGCTTTCATCTTTCCTCCCAACATGTACACTCCTCCTCGAAAAAACACTGTAATAACTGGATTGTAACATGATATAAAAAGGAGGTAAACACCAGTGTCCACTCCGAGAAAACAACTGCTTCCGTCCGGAAAAATGGGCGGGATTTTTTTTGAATATTATATGAATAAAGCCATTTATCATCTCTTCGTACTATCAATATAATATTGTGAGAAAATATGACAACAATAAAAACAACCCGCTCGCCTTACGCAAGCAGGTTGAGAATGTCATGTTTTTGTTTTTAACGGGGTTCGACGATTAACTTAATCGCCGTTCTTTCTTCTCCGTCAATCTGTATATCTGTAAAAGCCGGAATACAAATCAAATCTACGCCGCTTGGCGCGACAAAGCCTCTGGCAATCGCAACCGCTTTAACAGCCTGGTTTAAGGCACCCGCCCCAATTGCTTGAATTTCGGCGGCTCCGCGTTCCCTCAATACACCGGCAAGCGCGCCTGCTACTGAATTTGGACTTGATTTTGCTGAAACTTTTAAGATTTCCATTTCTGCTCCCCCTTAGTTTTACAATGGATAAGTGAGTGTTCATTAGAACAATCATTATTAGATGTTGCTATCCAAAAAGCCATCCCCACAATGCTTTTCAAAAATAGCGGGCTACCTTCCATTTCTACTATATTCACTAAGAAGTTGCTATATTCCTGCTTTTCCTTTTAATATTTTTATAAAATAAACACATGATCACCTATTCAAAGAACATATGGTCATCATTGATTAATATCCGTTCGATATTTACGGCCTTTTTCGTTTGATCGTCGATGTCAATGAGCACTCCGCTCAGCGTAGTTTTACCTTCCGCCACCGTAAACCGGACGGGAAGATTGGTTTTAAACCGCTTGATGACCGTTTCTCTGTCCATACCGAGAATCCCGTCGTACGGACCCGTCATGCCTACATCAGTAATATATGCCGTTCCTTTCGGCAAAATACGGTTATCTGCCGTTTGCACGTGTGTATGGGTGCCTACCACGGCAGAGGCTCTTCCGTCTGTGTACCAGCCGATCGCAATTTTTTCGCTTGTCGCTTCGGCGTGAAAATCAATAAAAATGTACGGCGTGCGCTTTTTCGCTTCTTCTATTAATTCATCCGCTTTAGCAAACGGATCATCAAGCGGTGGAAGAAACGTCCGCCCCTGTAAATTAATGACGGCAAGCTCTTTTCCGTTCGATTTAATATAGGTAATGCCTTTGCCCGGCGTACCTTCCGGGAAGTTCGCCGGCCGGACAAGATGCGGCACATCATCAATAAAGTCGAAGATCTCTCTTTTATCCCACGTATGGTTTCCCATTGTAATGGCATCTGCTCCCGCTTCCATCAGGCTGTGGTAGATCTTTTCTGTCAGTCCTTTTCCGTGTGCTGCATTTTCTCCGTTAATAATTGTAAAATGCGGTTTATGTTTCGCTTTCAGTTTCGGGACATATTCTTTTACCATGTCGCGGCCCGGGGAACCGACAACATCTCCGATAAATAAAATTCTCATACATTCCATTCCTTCCTTTTCAGGGACTCAAAAAAATAAAGTGATGCGCTAAGCATCACTTTATTTTGCATACTCTACGGCTCGAGTTTCTCTGATTACGGTCACTTTAATGTGGCCCGGATAATCAAGCTCGTCCTCAATTCGTTTACGGATATCACGTGCCAAACGATGGGCTTCTAAATCATTAATGGAGTCCGGCTTCACCATGATGCGAACTTCACGGCCGGCCTGAATCGCAAATGATTTTTCAACACCTTCGTAAGACTCGGAGATTTCTTCAAGCTTTTCAAGTCTGCGGATATAGTTTTCGAGCGTTTCACTTCTCGCGCCCGGTCTTGCGGCTGACAGTGCATCAGCGGCAGCGACCAGAACGGCGATAATGGAAGTCGGCTCTTCGTCTCCGTGGTGTGACGCAATACTGTTAATGACGACTGGATGCTCTTTATATTTGGTCGCAAGCTCCACTCCGATTTCCACGTGGCTTCCTTCCACTTCATGGTCAATTGCTTTTCCGATGTCATGCAGAAGACCGGCCCGCTTGGCAAGCTTTGCATCTTCTCCAAGCTCGGAAGCCATTAAACCTGCTAAAAACGCAACTTCCATAGAATGTTTCAGTACGTTCTGCCCGTAGCTTGTACGGAATTTCAACCGGCCGAGGATCTTGATCAGATCCGGGTGGAGTCCGTGAACGCCGACTTCAAACGTCGTCTGCTCACCCATTTCCCGGATATAGTCATCTACCTCACGGCGGGATTTTTCAACCATTTCTTCAATGCGCGCCGGGTGAATACGGCCATCCTGAACGAGTTTATCAAGAGCGATTCTTGCCGTCTCCCGTCTGATCGGATCAAATCCGGAAAGAATGACTGCTTCAGGTGTGTCATCAATAATCAGGTCAATACCTGTAAGCGTTTCAAGCGTACGAATGTTACGCCCTTCACGGCCGATGATACGTCCTTTCATCTCATCATTCGGAAGATTGACGACCGATACCGTCGTTTCGGCAACATGATCTGCTGCACAGCGCTGCAAAGCAAGCGACAGAATGTTTTTCGCCTTTTTATCTGCCTCTTCTTTCGCACGGTTTTCGGTTTCTTTTGTCATGATGGCGATGTCATGTGAAAGCTCATTTTCAACCCGGTCAAGAATGATTTGTTTCGCTTCATCCCGTGTCAGGCTCGAAATGCGTTCGAGTTCTGACTGCTGCATACGAATCATCTCATCCACTTTGCTTTCCATCTCTTCAATATGTTGTTGTCGTTCATTCAGAGAATGATCTTTCTTCTCCAACATCGCTTCCCGTTTATCAATTCCTTCATGTTTACGGTCAAGATTTTCTTCTTTTTGAAGTAAACGGTTTTCTTGTTTTTGAAGCTCATTTCGTCTTTCACGAACTTCCTGTTCAGCATCTATTCGAAGTGTATGGATTTCGTCCTTTGCTTCAAGCAGAGCTTCTTTTTTCAGTGCTTCAGCATCACGCTTTGCATCTTCAAGGATTTGCTCGGCAGCACCGCGTGCGCCCGCAATCTTTGCTTCGGCAATGGTTTTACGAACATAGTAGCCAACAACTAAACCGAGCAGAGTCAGCAAAATGGAGATGAGAACCGTCATTGGGGTCATACTTTCACCTCCTCTTGCTATGAACTTGGTTTTTGCTTAAATAAGTGCCGGCATGTACATTGTCTGATTTTCTCAACATACAGAACCTTCACAGGGAATGAGTCTCTCATGCCCTTGTCAAGTTTAAATGGTTTAACAATCATGTTAAAAAAACAAATGTTACAACTTCATTGTAATTGTGTCGGAAATACTTGTCAAGCTTGCCAGCTTAACGATTCGCCTTCAGCTCGGATCTTCGCCCATGTATATATCATACCATACCTAGATCCGCTTTTCGTGAATGACGGCTCTGTTAGTCCGGCTGGTTAAGCAATTGGTAAATTCTATTGTTTACCTGTCCTAATTTGGCGTTATTCTGAATGTTTGACAGTAATATGACATATTTGCTTGCCGAATGGCTGAAGCTGTTCAAAATGTTGTAACCGGGCATAACACCGTGATTGGAATAGCTTCCCGGATCAATGTAAAACCCCATGCCGTAAGCGGCACTGCTTCCTGCTGTAAACATTTTTGTGAAGCTTTCTTTTGAAAGGAGCGTGCCGTTTACGATCGCTTTATCAAATTTATAGAGATCTTCAGCGCTCATATACATATCGCCCGCCCCGTACAGCTGCGATAAGTCCAAAAGATGCGGCGTTACAAGACTGCCGCTCTCATCGACTTTGTAGCCGACGGCAGGATATTTGGCTTTGGCAAATGTTTTGTAAAATCCGGCATGCTTCATTCCGGCCGGTTTGAACACGTGTTCTTTTATATATTGTTCATAAGACTCCCCGCTGACCTGGGATACGATATAAGCAAGCACTGAATAGTTGGAATCCCTGTAATCCCAAACCCCGGGCTGCCGTTTAATTCCGCGGTATTCTATATCCTTGATTAAATCAATTGGAGAAATCGGTCCCTGTCCCTCAATATGCCCGTTTATGCCGGACGTATGATTGAGCAGGTTTTTCAATGTAATGCGCGTGCCGTTAGGAAAATTCGGCAAGTATGTACTGACGGGGTCACTCGTCTGCAGCAGCCCTTTTTCTTCAAGCTGCAGGACAGCCGTCGCGATTAACGCTTTTTGTGAAGAACCGATATAATATGATGTCTCCGGATTGTTTTTAATTTTTTGTTTTCGGTCCGCATAGCCAAAGCCTTTTTTCAGCACAACTTTTCCATCTTTTACGATCATTGCCGTGCCGCTGAACCCGATCTGTTGCAAGTAATTGCTGATCTGTTTATTGTGATCGATTGATTTAGGTGTTTTCTCTTTTTGCGTCTTTTCTTTTTTCTGTTGAGTCTGGTCTTTTGAAGTATCAGATTGAGCGGCGGGAGCGTTTTTAACGGATTCCTTCTCCCGGTGATGCGCCGTGACGGTCCAGATCATAATAAAAACAGTGACAAGCAGCAGAAAAAGAAACAGCCCTCCCGTTTTCATCAGCTTCTTCTTTCTTTTTTTATTTATTCTTGTGCGGCGGGGGCTCGTCATCTTTTTTCCTCCTCAGATATAATTTCAACTTTCGCCATGATGTTAGACGAGTGAAGAGTGAAAAAAGTTGTAACATTCCAGATAAAATTTTCCGAAACAGCCAGTGTTTTTTTGAAACACACAAAAAAAGAGCGGAAATTGCTTATTCCGCTCTTTTGATCGTGTTTTTATTCTTCTAATTCCATCTCTTCCTGAACTTCTTCCGCTTTGTCCGTTACACCGTTATTGTCTAAACCGTAATATTCACGGATTTGTTCCTGAATCATCAGCATGATGTCTTTATTTTCTTTTAAGAACTGCTTGGCGTTTTCACGGCCCTGACCGAGGCGTTCTTCTTCATAAGAATACCACGAACCGCTTTTTTGCACGATATCCAGTTCAGTTCCAAGGTCGATGATTTCCCCTTCTTTGGAGATTCCTTCACCGTACATAATGTCCACTTCAGCCGTACGGAACGGAGGAGCGACTTTGTTTTTTACGACTTTAATTCTCGTTTTATTCCCCATGACGTCGTTGCCATGCTTTAATTGCTCGGCACGGCGCACTTCAAGGCGCACGGAAGAATAGAATTTCAGCGCGCGGCCGCCCGGTGTCGTCTCCGGATTTCCGAACATAACGCCGACTTTTTCACGAATCTGGTTAATAAAGATTGCGATTGTTTTAGATTTATTGATGGCGCCGGAAAGCTTACGGAGCGCCTGAGACATGAGACGCGCCTGTAAACCGACGTGTGAATCACCCATGTCACCTTCAATTTCAGCTTTTGGAACAAGCGCCGCAACAGAGTCAACGACTACGATATCAACAGCTCCGCTTCGCACCAGCGCTTCAGCAATCTCTAGCGCCTGCTCTCCCGTATCCGGCTGAGAAAGCAGAAGCTCTTCGATATTGACACCGAGCTTTTGCGCGTAAACAGGATCAAGAGCATGCTCAGCATCAATAAATGCTGCCTGTCCGCCTTTTTCCTGAACCTCAGCGATTGCGTGAAGCGCTACAGTCGTTTTACCTGAGCTTTCAGGTCCGTATACTTCAATAATCCGTCCGCGCGGGTATCCGCCTATTCCGAGAGCGGTATCAAGTGCAAGGGAACCGCTTGGCACCGTTGAAATTCTTGTATCCGTTTTTTCTCCGAGCTTCATGATGGAACCTTTGCCGAATTGTTTTTCTATTTGCTTAAGAGCCATATCTAAGGCTGCCTGACGATCACTCATTTATTTTTTCCTCCTTTATCTTGCCACTACATATACTATACCTTGTTTACTGGCATTTGCCAAGAAAAAAGCGAACGCATATTCGGATTTTTTCCGCGTTCGCTTTTCTGCAAAAGAGCATAATTTCCCTTGAAAAACTTAAAAATCAGAGAAAACGGCTCTTTAAAACTTTATTTTTGATCCAGCATTTTCAAAATGAGATGGCAGCCGTATTTAGCGGCGCGCTTTCTGATTCCGGTTCTTGAGCCGGCAAAGTTAAATTCGTGGACCTCTTCTTTTCCTTCCGCCGAAATGCCGATAAAGACGCGGCCCGGCGCATGCCCTTCCTGCGGGTCGGGACCTGCCACCCCGGTAAAGCTGATGCCGATATCGCTTCCGGTCAGCTTTCTCACACCGGCTGCAAGCTCTTTCGCACACTCTTTGCTGACCGCTCCGCTTTCTGCGAGCGTCTCAGCTTTCACGCCGAGCACATGCTGTTTCACGCTGTCGGAATAACAGACAACGCCCCCTGCAAATAGTTGAGACGCACCGCTTAAATCAGTCACCCACTCTGAAAACAGGCCGCCTGTAAAGCTTTCGGCAGAAGAAATCATAATTCCGTTTTGTCTGCATGCTTTTGAAAGCTCCTTCACCAGAGACGTATCATCATATCCGTAGAAAAATTCACCGACACGTTCTAAAATGGCAGCTTCCGTTTCTTTTAAAAGCCGTTCTGTTTCTTTTTCGTCGGCATGTTTCGCCGTTAAACGCAGCGTGACCTCTCCGTCAGCAGCGAGCGGCGCAATCGTCGGGTTCGTCTGAGCATCAATGATATCTTCTAAATCAGCTTCAAGCTGGGATTCACCGATTCCGAAAAACCGCAGCACGGTTGAAACGATTTTCTCATTAGAACCAAGCTTTTTAAGAAGAAGCGGCTTCGCTTCATTTTCAAACATCGGACGCAGCTCGCTCGGCGGCCCGGGAAGCAGCATATAAAGCCTTGAGCCGTGCTCTGCAAGCATTCCCGGCGCCATGCCGAAATGATTCGCCAAAACGTCTGAGCCCTCAATGACGAGCGCCTGTTTGCGGTTATTCGGCGACATGGTCCGTTTTGTTTTCGCGAAATATTCTTCGATCGACCGGAATGCTTCGTCATTCAGAACGAGCGGGCGCCCCAGTGTGTTTGCAATGGTTTCTTTCGTCAAATCGTCCTTGGTCGGTCCGAGGCCGCCTGAAAAAATAATCAGGTCTGAGCGCTCTTCGGCAATGCGGATGACTTGCTTAAGCCGCTCCGGATTGTCACCGACAGCGGTATGATAAAACACGTTTACACCGATTTCCGCCAGCTCTTTACTGATAAACTGCGCGTTCGTATTGGCGATCTGGCCGAGCAGAAGCTCCGAGCCGACTGCAATGATTTCTGCTTTTTTTGCTATTTCCATCTTTAAGTCCTTCTTTCTTAGTTAGATGTTTTTAACGCATCCCAGTTCTTCGCAAAATAATCCCAGCCGGAAATGACTGTGAAAAGCACGGCCACCCATAAAGCGATATCGCCGAACGGGAAAGAAACGAGCTCAAACGGAAGATTATGCAGCAAAAGCGCAGCAACAGCGATGATCTGAGCCCATGTTTTAATTTTCCCCAGCATATTGGCGGCTACAACTTCCCCCGTTCCCGCCAGCACAAGTCTTAATCCCGTTACGGCAAATTCGCGGCTGATGATGATGATGACCATCCACGCCGGCGCAAGGTCAAACTGCACAAGCGTAATTAATGCCGCGGACACCAGCAGTTTGTCAGCCAGCGGATCTAAAAATTTCCCGAAGTTTGTCACGAGGTTCAGTTTTCTGGCATAGTAGCCATCCACCCAGTCAGTCGTTGATGCGATAATGAACAAAACAGCTCCTGTAAGATGCGCGACCGGAATCGATTCATCCCCTATATGAACGCTGCCCCACTGAAAAGGAACAAGCATGATAATCATAAATACAGGAATTAAAGCGATTCTTGCCAGTGTGATTTTATTCGGTAAGTTAAACATAAAGCCCCTCCAATATATGTACTCGGACGTGAAGAAAAAGTCATCTTAATCGTTCAGATGACTTTTCCCCTTTTATTTTTTCATCTTGATTGTGATGGTCTGCGCCATCACATCATGCGGATTGAGTTCATAGGACAGAACCTCTCCGTTGATTTTAATTTTAAGGTTAGGGGCATAGCCCGTGCGGATTTCAATCTGCTTTTGATCCGTGACGTCTTTTTTAAAGGTTTCGCCTTTTTGCAGTGTTCCTTCTTTTAAAGAACCGCCGCTGTCATCACGGACGCGAATCCATGCGCTGTCAGAAGCAATCAGTTCAAGCTTATACTTATCTGCCCCGGAGACGTTGTATGAAGAAGCCGAGCCTTCCGTTCCGGCCGCTTTGATCTCCGTCTTTTCACTGCTTTTTTCTTTCTTCTGCTCTGACGCTTTTGTGTCCTTTTTGTCTTTTTTGCTGTCAGATTGCGCTTCGTCATTTGTATTGCCGTCGTTTTTCAGCGCAGAATCCTTAGGAATTTCATACTTGCTCTCACTTTGGGTGACTGCCTTATCTCCGTCTGTCTGCCCGGATTTGCTCATTCCGAGCTGAATAATCGCATAAATGATCGCGATGACGATAATGACACCGATGACGACAAGGACGGTCGGAAGCCATTCCGCCGCCTTTGAAGCGGACTTAGGAAGCTCCCTTTGCATGGCGAGACCGGAGATTTTTTCCGACACATCGTCATGGTACGTGTTAGGGATGTCTTTTTTATATTCTTCAAATAACTGATCTGAATCAAGCCCGACAGCTTCAGCGTATTGCTTGATAAACGCCCGCACATAAAAATTGCCGGGAATGACGTCATAATTGCCTTCTTCCAGAGCGGTTAAGTATCTTTTCTGAATTTTCGTCGCCGCCTGGAGTTCATCCAATGACATCCCTTTTTCCTCTCTGGCTTCTTTAAGCCGGATTGCTAATTCTGTCACAACAAACACCTTCCAATATTAAAAATCAAAGCTTGAAAAACCGGTCTGATCAAATATTTGCGGTTCTTCTGCATGTTCATATGTAATAACTTCGTCAGGATCATTTCTGAGTTCGATAATATAATCGAAATCATCGAGCGTATACTCCGAATTTTGAACAAAAATATCGGGGTGCTCCACGACCTTTGTCGCCGGAAGCCGCATAATTTCACTGACGAGCTGAAGATGGCGCTCAGATCCCCGTCTTGTCGAAACGATGCCGTCGAGGATAAACACGTTTTCCGTGCTGTATTCATCGGCAACCAGCTGGCTCCGGATCGTTTGTTTTAGCAGCGTTGATGATACGAAAAGCCATCTTTTGCTGGCACAGACGCTTGACGCAACGATGGACTCCGTTTTTCCGACCCTCGGCATTCCCCGGATTCCGATCAGTTTGTGTCCTTCTTTTTTAAACAGCTCGGCCATAAAGTCAACCAGAAGACCGAGCTCGTCCCTTTCAAAACGGAAGGTTTTTTTGTCATCGGCATCACGCTGAATGTATCTTCCGTGGCGCACTGCGAGACGGTCGCGAAGCCTCGGTTCTCTCAGCTTCGTTACTTTAATGGTCTCCATTGTTTTTAAAATTGATTCCAATCGTTTAATTTGATCTATATGCCGGCATCTGAGCAGCATTCCCCTTCTGGAAAGGTCGACACCGTTAATTGTGACAATATTAATTGACAGCATCCCGAGAAGAGATGAAATATCCCCGAGCAGGCCGGGGCGGTTCACTTGAATTTCATATTCAAAATACCATTCGAGCTTTGCCAAATGATATACCCCCTCCATTGTGGCAAATTTTTACCTTCCTTTATCATAAAACATTTTTCTCTAATTAGAAAGAAGAATGTTGCTCTATAGAGGAAAACATAAAAAAAGAGAGGAGAAATCCCCCCTCTTAATGAGTGCTGTTATTTTCAACAAGCTTCACCATCATATTTGCGATGGCGCGCTGTTCATCTTCAGAAGCAACGCTCCAAAGATCAGCAAGCACTTTTTCCTGATGGTTTTTCGAGTCGACTTCGTTCGCAAGGTAACCGCCGATTTCTGTAGCGAGGTCAGTGATCGTTTCATCACTCATCCCTTTTTCCTGCGCATAGTTCAATCTGTCACCAAGGAAATTCTTCCAATTATCCCAGTTTTCTAATACTGACATGTTGGGTTCCTCCATTTCATCTGTTGTTACAAAATTATTTTGTCCGTACAGATGCAAACTATACACACATTTTTTTCAGCAGTGCCAGCCGCCGTTTACGGATAATATATGCCCCGTAATATAGGAAGCCTTGTCCGATAATAAAAAGGCCGCCGCTTCGGCGATTTCCTCCGGCTTTGCCAGCCGGCCCGCGGGAATTTCCTCTGCCAACGCTTCTTTTTCATCAGACGTGAACTGATCAAGCATATTTGTGTCAACGGCACCCGGCGAGACTGCATTCACGCGGACGCCGCTCGGAGCAAGCTCTTTGGCAAGCGCTTTGACGAACGAATGCTGCGCTCCCTTGACCATGCTGTATAATACCTCGCACGATGCGCCTGTTTCTCCCCAGACGGAACCGATCGCGACGATGCCCCCGCTTTTTTTCCGGACCATGCCGGGCATCAGATTACGCGCCAAAAGAAACGGACTCGTTACATGCAGCTGCACCATCTCCCGCGCCGTGTCATCCGTAACGTCCGTAATCAGGCCGAAATGACTTTTGCCGCTGTTTAATATCAGAGCATCCACAGGCTGCTTAACAGAACGGCTGAGTGTCTCCGCGCCATCCGGTGAGGACAGATCCGCCTGAATAACGGAGGCTTTTACGCCGAATGATGCGCTCAGCCTTTCCGCAAGCCTTTGTGCGGCTTCCTTATTAGAATGATAATGCAAGAGGACGTCATATCCGTTTTTTGCGAGGACTTCACTTATACTTTGTCCGATTCCGCCGCTTGCTCCGGTTACGAGCGCTGTCTGTTTCATCAATCAATACTCCTTCTTTCCCCAGAAAAACATCCCTCAGGGCGTGAGGGATGTTTTTGTTATGATTTTGGCACGACTTTGCAGACTGTCAGCCTGTCTTCTGATATTTCTTCTTTAATGACCCGCTTTACGTCATCCAGCGTAATCTGCTCCAGTACGGTTACGACATCAAACAGACTCATATCTAAAAAGGCGTAGCGTGTGAATTGGTTGGCGATATATTCAGGCGAATTGAGCGCTTTTAAGAATGACCCGATCTTCTTTTTTCTCGCAAGATCAAGTTTTTCCGCAGTCACGGCTGATTTTGCATCAAGCAGCATGTGTTTTAATTCGTCAGCGAGCTTATCCGGCTCCGGTGTATCTCCTCCGACAGAGGCAAAACCGAATCCGTATTCAGCCGTGTAATCAAAGCTGAAAGTTTCATCAATGTAGCCTTTGTCGTACAAGTCACCATAATGCGGTGAGCTTTTTCCGAAGAGACATTCAAGCATGAGGTTCATGCTGAGCTCGTGCTTCAACAGCTCCTGCCCCGTTTTATAAGGGTCTTTCGCCTTTAAACCGACAAGACATTTTGATCCTTGCACGTTCATTTTTAATTCCTGCTCCCGGCGGAAAACCGCTTCCTGCTCCTGAACTTCTTCACGTTTGATTTCAGGCTGGTCTGTAAACGGCTTTTTCTCCTGGTTTTCCCGCACCTGGCTGATGACCGCTTCAGGATCTACGGGACCGACGATAAAGAGCAGCATATTGCTCGGGTGATAAAACGTTTCATAGCACTCATACAGCAGATCTTTCGTAATATGTGAGATGCTCTCCACCGTTCCGGCAATGTCAATTTTCACGGGGTGGTCTTTATACATATTTTCGATAAGGCCGAAAAACAGCCGCCAATCCGGATTATCATCATACATATTGATTTCCTGTCCGATGATGCCTTTTTCTTTTTCAACTGATTTTTCCGTGAAATACGGGTCCTGAACAAAATCTACGAGTGTTTCCAGGTTTTTCTCCACATTAGAAGTGCTGGAGAACAGATAAGCGGTTCGTGTAAATGATGTAAAGGCATTTGCCGACGCCCCCTGCTTACTGAAGTCCTGAAACACGTCGCCGTCCGCTTTTTCAAACAGTTTATGCTCCAGAAAATGCGCGATTCCGTCAGGGACGTGTACCATTTCTTCCTTATTTAAAGGAACGAATTGATTGTCAATGGAACCGTACTTTGTCGTAAACACAGCGTATGTTTTATTAAAGCCCTGTTTCGGCAGCACATAGACATCAAGGCCGTTTGCCATTTTTTCATGATACAGCGTTTCCTGAAGCTGTTCGAAGTTTATCGGTTTAGTCAAGATGCTCCCCCCGTCCCTTTTAAGAAATAAGTCGTATCCAGCTTAATGTTCTTTCCGACATTGATAATGTCCTCTTTTGTCACTTTCTCGATATTGTCAAGGAATCTTTCGATCGGTATCTCTACTTGGGCTGAGGCCTGCTGATACAGAAATTCCGCTAAACCGTATGCCGTATCAATGGTTTCTAATACTTGATTTTTAATAACGGCTTTCGTTTGGGCGATATCATCTTCTGAAAAGTCACCGTTTTGCATAGCCTGAAACTGTTCTTCAATGATGGTGACGGCCTGCTTGTAATTTTTCACCTCAATGCCCGACATGACCATCAAAAGCCCTTTGAAACTTTCCACCCTTGAGGCTGCATAATAGGCGAGGCTCGCTTTTTCACGGACATTTATAAACAGCTTTGAATGAGAGAAACCTCCGAACAGCCCGTTAAACACCTGCAATGCAGGATAATCCGGATCTGTATATGTCGTATTGGTCCGGAATCCGATATTCAGCTTGCCCTGCTTGACGTCCTCTTCATCAATGACTTCCTTCGGATCGGGCTGTTCATTCGCCGCGCTTCTTTCAAAAGGCTGAAGCTCCCGTTCTTCCGTTTTAAAATACGTATCAACGGCCGTTTTCACCTGATCTGTATCAACATCGCCGATGACGTACAGGTCCAGCTGATCTTCGCGTATGGCTTTTTGATAGGCTTCATACAAATCTTGCGGTGTAATGTGTTCAACATCATCGAACTCGCCGTTGACGTGAAGGGCATACGGTTCGCTTTTGCACATTTCCTGAACGAGACGCAGATTAGAATATCTCATCTTATCATCATATACGGCTTGAATCCGCTGTTTCAGCGTCCGTTTTTCCTGCGTGACATAAAGGGGCAGGAAGGCGCCGTTTTCCAAAGCGGGCGAAAAGACAAGCTCTGATAAAAGCTGAAGGCCTTTTTCCAATAACGGTGTGCGGTCCTTCAGATACTTTTCATTAGGAATCTCAAGCCTGAACGTAATGACATGACGTTCTCCCTTTTTTGTCAGATCAGCTGAAACGGATGTGCCGTACAGCTCATCAAAATAAGACCGCAGATCAGCGGTTTTCGGGCGGCTTTCTGTTCCGCGCAGAAGCACATGCGGAAACAGCGCCCTTTTTGTTACGAGCTCTTTCGTTAAAGGAGCCAGCATTTTAAACGTCAGCGAAACGGTTTTAAATTTCTCGGTCTTTACGATGTGGGCGGTGATCCCGCCGTGCTTTGACTTCATTTCATTTACGTAAGTCATGTGAAACCTCCTTCGTTCATTCTTTCATAGTATGTATTATGACCAAATTTCAGCATTCGCAAAAAAGAGTGCGCAGATGTAATTATATCAACTGGAGGATTTATAAGGAAACAAAAAACCTCTGCCCGAAAACAGGCAGAGGCATTGAACGTTATTTTTTCAAATTGAAAGGCCACCAGTTGGCTCTTCCGAATATTTTCACCATGACCGGTACAAAAAACGGAAGGACGACAATTGCGTACATGAGAAGGCCTGTTAATACCACGGTTGCAATTTGTAATAAGGAAAGAACGCCTGACGGCAGCATGGCCGCAAAGGTTCCCGCTAAAATAATCGCCGCAGAAATGATGACGGAACCCATATTTTTCATACTGCTGATCATTGCGGGTTCCGTTCCTTCTTTTTTAAGCTCATTAAAGCGGTCCATTAAAAAGATGGAATAATCCACGCCTAGAGCCATCAAAATGACAAAGCCGAAGAACGGCACGGCCCAGTTTACGCCCGGGTACCCGAAGAAGTGTGTAAAGATGTATTCCGTCACGCCGATGGATGCGAAATACGTCAGTACGAGCGACGCCACTAAATAAACAGGCATAATGAGGGAGCGCAGCATCACGATGAGAATCAGAAAAATTCCCGCCAGCATAAACATTGCCGTCCGTTTGAAGTCTGAATCCGATACTTCCTTCAGATCGGCATTCATGCTGGAGACTCCCGAAACGCCGAAGGAAGCATTCTTCAGATCCGTGTTCGGAATGGCCCTTTTTACGCTCGCTTTGATCGCTTGAATATCTTGAATGGCCATATTTGAGTAAGGATTGTTATCAAGAACGACAGTCAATTCTGTCGTTTTTCTGTCATCTGACATGTACGTATTAAACACGCTTGTGAAATCACTGTTTGTCAACGCGTCTTTCGGCACAAACCAGCCTGTCATTTCTTTGTCTGACGCCTTGTGAAGCTCACCCAGGTAATCATTCGCCCCCATCATGCCGCTTGATACTTTCTTAAGCCCTTTTACACTATCGTTAAGGCCTGAAGAAAGGTCGCTGAGCCGGGAAGAAAAATCACCGAGACCGCTCTTCATTTTTTTCTGGCCCTCCGCGAGCTGTCCTGCCGCCGATTCAAGGCGCGGCATTTGTCCAGCGAGAGCCCCCTGTCCGTCTGACACTTGCTGCAGACCGTTTTCAATACTGGTCAGACCATTGATCATTGCGTTAATTTGAGTGTCAATCTTCTTCTGAGCGGCTGCCAGTCGGGCAAATTGTTTTTCAGCTTGCTGCAGATGAGCCTTTTGACTGTCGACCTGATTAGAAAAAGCTTCTGCATCCGCGTTTGCCTTGGAAACGGCTGACTGTACACCCGTAAAGGCCGATTTGATTTCTTGGTAAGAGGGATCGGTTTTGACTGACGGTATTGACGCTTCCAATTTTGCAAACGGCAGCCGGGCAAGCTGCTTGTTCAAATCGGCAAGCTGTCTGCTGGCTTCATCTTTCATCGGCAGGACGGTTTTTACCAATTTTAAAGCGTTTTGCGTTTCTGAAGCGAGACCGCTGTTTTGTTTGAGCTGTGAAGTCAGCATTTGTTTTTGCTCTTCAATCTGCTTTCTCATCTGAGCGATGCCGGCTTTATTCTCGTTCACGCCAGCCTGCAGTTTATTCAGGTTTTCTCCTATATCAGAAAGCCCGGATTTCAGAGACAATGTTCCGTCAATAAGCTGATTGACGCTTTTGCCCGACTCTTCGATCTGCGGCTGTGAATCAGCTAACGACTTTGCGGCATGCCCTAATCCGTCCGTGATTTTTTCAAGTCCTGTATTGCCTTTATCAAGCCCTTCTTGAAGCTGCTTTGCCTGATTTGTGACAAATAATTGATTCAATCCGTTTCCAGCAGGGCGCGTGGCGCTTCTGACCGTTTTTACACCCTCTGTTTTTTCAAGTTCTCTGCTGATTTTTTCGATATCAATCAGGTGTTTTTCGGTATTTAATTGCTCATCATTTTTGATGACGACTGTGGCCGGAAGAAGTTCTCCCGGGCCGAATGCGTCTGAAATCGTATGAAACGCGCGGACGGATTCATATTTATCCCCGATTTCGTCAAGACTGTTGTAAGACAGCGACCCTTTGTAAAGAAGGATAGGTGGGACGGTGAATACCGCAACGATTGCAAGACTGATGAGCGGCCTTTTAAATGAAAACCGCCCTGACGTTTCCCATGCTTTGCTTTGAGGATGGGAAATATCGCCCTTAACAGGCCAAAACAGGCTTTTTCCTAAAACAGCCATAAAAAACGGCACGATCGTCATGAGCGCAAGCAGCAGCACCGCGACACCGACCGCAACGGCCGCTGCCGACTGATACAGCTTAAATGTCGCAAATCCGATGCAGGCAAATCCGATCAGCACCGCACCGCCGCTGTACAAAACCGTCTTTCCGGCCGTTTTGTAGGTGACGACGATCGCTTCTCTGATATCAGCGCCATGCGACAGTTCTTCTTTAAATCTGCTGAGAAGCAGAATGCAGTAGTCTGTGCCGATCCCGAACATAATCGCAACCATAAAAATCTGAGTAAAAGTTGAGAGCGGAAAATTCAGCTGATCGACTAAAAATGCGACAATCGACTGGCTGACTAAATAAGATATCAATACTGATAAAAGCGGCACGAACGGAGCGACCACTGACCGAAATACAAGGATCAGCACGATCAGGATAAAAGCGACCGTTATATATTCAGTCTTTTTCAAGCCGTCCTGTGAGCTTTTTAACACATCTTCGTCGATCAGCGATTGGCCTGTAATGCCGTATGATACGCCGTACGGTTTCAGCTCTTTATCAATTTTATTTTTTATTTCGATGATATCGTTTTTAGATGTATCAAGCTGCAGCTGAACGAGCATCGTTTGTCTGTCTTTTGACAGCAGCTGTTTTTTAATGTCGTCATTTTTCTCCCCGAAGTATGAGGTCACCGTTTTAATCTGAAGCGCTTTTTTGTGTTCAGACAAAGTGCTGACGGCTTTTTCCAGACGATTTTTTTTGTCTGTCATTAAGCCTTTTTCGTGAAATACGATGACGGCAGAAGAAGACGGTGCATCTGAATCAGACATTTCATCAAGCAATTCATGGGCGTAAGAAGAGGAATATCCGTCCGGTACGGAAATCTGCCCTTTCTCCCGTGTCAATTCAGCCATATCAGGCGCTGTAAGCATAAATATCACCGTTGCGGCGACCCACACCGCGGCGATGATCCAGCGGGCTCGGATAATGTTTTTCATTATGTCTGCTGATCCTCCTCAGTCATCATCAATCGATATAATTTTTCATATGTATTCACGAACATCTCCGCCTCGTCTTCATCAAAATACATAATATATGAACGGACAAGTTCCTCAATCCGCCGCTCAACACGATGAAATACTTCCTTCCCCTTTTCCGTGACATTTAAAAGTATGCTCCGGCGGTCGCTTTGGCTGCGCTCTCTATTGATGTAGCCTTTTTCATACAGGCGGTTCGTCATAGATGTAATGGCGCTTTTATTGACGTGGCACACTGCGGCCAGTTCAATTGATTTGCAATCCGGATTGAGCATAATATAGCGGAGGATGTAATATTGATCCAATGTCAGTTCTTTGTTCACTTTTTCAGCGATAATGCTGTCAATTTTTTTTAAGACGTGCAGGTATACATCGGAATAACGCTGAATCAGCTGCTTTACTTTTTCTTCATGCACCTTTTCCCCCTCCTTCCGATAGTTAATATGTTTAACTATTAAAAAGAATAACGACTTGACGGTATCATGTCAATCTTCAAAATAAAATAAAAAAAGACAGTGCAGATTACACCGTCTTTAATGATTCCTTTTTTTCTTTTGCTTGTGATGAGATATTTAACAGCGCTAAAAATACAGACACAATGCCGCAAAAAGCGGATAAAATAAAAATCAGCCAGCCTGCATTTGACATCAGGGCAGCAAAGATCGGCGGTCCCGCCGCTACTCCGATAAACCGCATGCTGTTATAAAATGAGGTGATGGTTCCCGATTCCTCGTTGTCTACGCCTTCTGTGATGACAGCGTCTAAAGCCGGCAATGCCATTCCGATACCGATACCGCTGACACACAAAAAGATAAATAATAAATAAAAACTGTGATTCCACCATAGGCCGATAAACGACAGTGTCACGGCACTCATTCCGAAAACGATGCAAAACTTCATTTTGCCTTGGTCTTTTCCGATTTTCCTGCCTGCTATATATGAACTGACGGATAGAAATAAAAGCGGGATTGCCAAAAGCGCTCCTTTAGCCACACCGTCAATGCCGTATTTCTTCTCCAGTGAGTCTGATAAATAAAAAAGAACCCCGAACAGCAAAAACATAATCACGCAGCCGATGATAAAAACCGTAAAGAGCCAGCGTCCGTCACGCTTAAATATGCGGCCGACATTTTTCACAAATTCGGATATAGAAGGCGCTTCTTTTTGTTCCTCCGGCTTTGCCACCAAAAACAATACGAGAAAAAAACTGATGAGCGAAAAAAACGGAATGAACCAAAATGGCATAAACCAAAACCATGCAGCCAAGAGCGAACCGAGAATCGGGCTTATTACTTTCCCGGCAGTGTTAGACGTCTCAATATCGCCGAGCCCCGCGGTAATCCGCTCATCATCCCCTTTGAATAAATCACCGATAAACGGCATCACTACAGGAGCCGCCCCTGCCGAACCGATTCCCTGCAGCACCCGCCCCGCCAAGATAATGGGATAAGGATGCTTGAACGCGGTGGAAGCTATCGCGGCAAGCGCTCCGCCCGCACCGGCTATGAGAAGACAAGGCAGAAGAACCTTTTTTCTTCCGAATTTATCGGACAGATATCCGGCAATCGGAATACAAATAATCGCCACAATCGAATAGACCGTTATAATTAACGATACTTGAAAAGACGATATGGACAGCTTCTTTTCAATCATCGGAAGCACAGGAATCAGCATGGAATTCCCGAGTGTCATCACGAGCGGTACAGAAGCCAGAGCAATGATATTTTTCGTTCCATTTTTCTTCTTACTCAACTTATTCACCCATTCACTATACTTGGTTGTTTCCTGTTTTATTGTGCCTTGCAGAAAACAAAGTATGTACTGAAACGGCAAATAAAAAAACAGACACATGACGCGTCTGTCTTAAAAACGTTTTCTTACAACATGAAAACTGAACTTATCAGCCCGGAAATAATTTAATGAATACAGCACAGGTTCATCATTCTGATTATAGTGGGTTTGCTTCAGCAATAAAAGCGCCGTCTCCGGCTCGCATTCCAAAACCGGTGAAATCGTATCGTGATATCCGATCGGTTCGATATCAGCAACGGCATAGCTGATCACAGACCCGGAGTTTTTTTCCAAAAGATCAAAAATAGACTCCTGTTCATGACAGAAAGAATTCGGCAGAATGTGCATCGGAATCGTATCTAAACAGTAAACGACCGGAGTGCCGCTTGCCGTTCTCACGCGTTCCAAATAAAAAAGCTCCTGCTCAGGCTCAAGCCGGAATCTAGCGATATCTTCATCAGACGGCGTGATGACCTGAGACGACAAAAAAATCGTACCCGGCACCATGTTCGCCTGCTGAATCGTTTTCGTCACGCTGTTGAGCTGTTCAATACCTGAAAGAAACAGCGGTTTTGTATGGACGAAAGTGCCCACACCGTGCCTTCTGATAATCACATGCTCCTCTTCAAGGATACGCAAAGCTTCACGCAGAGTTGCCCGGCTGACACCCATTGATTTTGAAAGCTCAAATTCAGAAGGAAGCTTTTCCTTTTCGGTGTAAATTCCGTTTTGTATATCCTCTTTGATTCGCTCAATCACTTTTAGATACAAGTGACGATTGTCAGCTTTTGTAGACATGTTTCCCCTCCGTAAACCACTTTCATAAATTATTGAACAATTGGGACAACTATATCATGTTTTAATAAAAAAATAAATAGGAATGATTTTGGTGATATCATTTTCAGTGAAAACTCTCTCCTTTTTAAGAAGAGAGCTCATCATATTGTTCCTTAGATAATAGTACTTCCCTCGGTTTGCTTCCTTCATACGGCCCGACGACGCCCCGTTCTTCCATTGCGTCAATCAGACGGGCAGCCCTCGTATATCCGATTCTGAACCGCCTTTGAAGCATGGAGACTGATGCCGTCTGCATGCCGATAATCAAATCGACCGCTTCGTCATAGAGATCATCCGTTACTTCACTGTGTGTTTCCGAAACTTCTTCCGGAATCATCTCTTCTTGATACTGCGCTTTTTGCTGCGTAATGACATGATCGACGACATGCTCAACCTCTTCATCGGATAAGAATGCCCCTTGCACACGCACCGGCTTATTTGCGCCTACAGGCAGAAACAGCATGTCTCCGCGCCCCAGAAGCTTTTCAGCGCCGCCCATGTCTAAAATTGTCCGTGAATCGGTCTGAGATGAGACACTGAAGGCGATTCTTGACGGGATGTTGGCTTTAATAACACCGGTAATAACGTCGACTGAAGGCCTCTGTGTCGCGATAATCAAATGAATGCCCGCCGCCCGCGCCATCTGTGAAAGTCTCGTAATTGAATCTTCCACGTCGGAAGAAGCGACCATCATCAGATCGGCAAGCTCGTCAACGATGACGACGATGTACGGCAGCTCAGGCTGCTTGACTTCTTCTTCGGCATTTGACCGCTTAATATGATCGTTATAGCCTTCTATATTTCTCGTACCCGTATGGGAGAACAGCTCATAGCGGCGCTCCATCTCATTGACGACCTTTTTCAAAGCCTGCGAGGCCTTTTTCGGATCTGTCACGACCGGCGCAAGCAGATGAGGAATGCCGTTATACACATTCAGCTCAACCATTTTCGGGTCAATCATCATCATCTTCACTTCATGCGGTTTGGCCCTCATCAGAATGCTCGTAATAATACCGTTGACACAGACGCTTTTTCCGCTTCCCGTTGCCCCCGCTACGAGCAGGTGGGGCATTTTGTTCAGTTCGGCAAGCACGGCTTCCCCGGAAATATTTCGTCCCAAGCCGATCAGAAGCTTCGCGTCCGGCTTGTCATTGAGCTTGGATTCAAGCACTTCTTTTAACGAAACCATCGCAACTTCAGCATTGGGCACCTCGATGCCGATTGCCGATTTACCCGGAATCGGCGCTTCGATCCGGATATCCTTCGCGGCAAGCGCGAGCGCGAGGTCATCGCTCAGATTCACGATTTTACTGACTTTGACCCCGACGTCCGGATACACCTCATATTTTGTGACCGCCGGACCGAGATGAACCTGCGTCACTTTCGCCTTTACGCCGAAGCTTTGAAAAGTCCGCTCGAGTTTTCTTGCATTCTCGTAAATGTTTTTCTTATCGGTCTGCTGGCCGGTATGTTTCGGGTCAGCCAGTATGTCCAATGAAGGCATTTGATAATCTTTATTTTCAAGCTCTGTAAACGTCATCGGCGGAGCCGCAGCCGTTTCGCCACTGTCTTGAGCGCCGCCGGAAGGCTCATCTTTTGCCGCTTGTGCAGCCTCCTGCGTTTTTTCCGGAATCAGCGGTTCGGCGGGCTCTTCCTGACGGTCTGAAAAGCTTGAAATAATCGGCTCAGAATGGATGATCGGCGAAATGATTTCCTCATCCTCTTCCTCCGGTTCAGGCTCTTCTTTTTTCTTTTGAACCCGTTTTTGTTTTTTGCCCGATTTTGTTTTTGTTTTCGGCGAAGACATGTTCGTTCTGACCGTTTTCATATCCTCAAGAAATGCCTGCCATTGACTGCGGATAAACCGGCCGACGGGGCTCGTCCACTTTTTGAGCGTTTCCTGCAGTGAACGGCCCGTTACAAGAATCAGCCCCATTAAGATCAGCACGATCGCCATGATCTGTGAACCCGTTGATGCAAATAAAAAGTGGGAAGCTGCAAACAGTACCGCGCCGATCATGCCGCCGCCCAAATCAGGGGAAGCAGCCTGCTGTTTCATGTCAATCATAAACAGCTCCCACGTGTTGCCGATGACACTTGCCGACCGAATCGACCCGTGATGAGACAGATTTTTAAAGAGCTGCACGTGAGACAGCAGCAATATACTGGCGATAATACAGTACAACCCTGCCTTTCTTCTCGTTAAAAGGCTTGGACTCTTCTTTTTCCAAAACAGCGAAATTCCGAGAAGGAAGAGCGCAATTAAGCATAAAATAAACCACTCTCCGGCAAAAAAACGGAACAAGTACACAAATGTCTGTCCCACAACGCCGAGCTGCAAAACAGCAATAATTGAGATTGCAACACAGAGCAGTCCGCTTAGTTCGTATTTTAGATTGAGCTTACTCTCTTGTTTCTTTTTAGATTTCCGTTTTTTCTTTGCCACACTCATCACCTTACTGCGTTAAAAAATGTAAAATCATACATCATGAAGAAAAGCAGCCTTTTGCCGGCTGCATTTTTCTGTAGGATTCCCCTATTATAGCATATTTTGCCCCCGAGAAACGGACTGAATGCCGGTTAGATTTTCAGCTTGATTTTTTGTCCCGGAGCGATGTCCGGATTCAAGAAATCCATCGGGTTCGTACTTAAAATCTGTACGACTTCAGCTTCATTTCCCTTCATCTCAACTAGCAGCGGCACGCCGGCGTAATCTACCTGTTCATGCACGCTTTGCTCTATATCCTGACCGTAAACGACTTCTTGGGGCATGACGGTATAAAGGATCATTGAATCATCCTTCCTTCCTCGCCCTTTCGTTCCTCAATCAGCTGATTCAGCTTTTTTATCGCCTGTCCGACGCCGCCCACGGCATCAATTAATCCGTAATCAGCCGCATCTTTTCCGACTACATTCGTTCCGATGTCCCTGGTTAAGTTTCCTTTTGAAAACATCAGCTCTTTGAATTTTTCTTCGGAAATATTTGAATGATGGGTCACAAAGTTGACGACCCGCTCCTGCATTTTGTCCAAGTATTCAAATGTTTGCGGAACCCCGATAACCAGACCTGTAAGCCGAACGGGGTGAATGGTCATAGTCGCTGTTTCCGCGATAAAACTATGATCACATGACACGGCGATCGGCACACCTATCGAGTGTCCCCCGCCGAGTACGATTGAGACGGTCGGTTTTGATAAGGATGCGAGCATTTCCGCAATCGCAAGCCCCGCTTCCACATCGCCTCCGACGGTGTTTAAGATGATCAGAAGTCCTTCGATTTTCGGATTTTGCTCAATGGCGACGATTTGCGGAATGACGTGTTCATATTTGGTTGTTTTATTTTGCGGCGGGAGTTGGACGTGCCCCTCAATTTGGCCGATGATCGTCAGGCAGTGAATATTGCTATCTTGGGACATTTGCGGCAGAGATGTCTCTCCCAGCTGCTGAATTTTGCTCATAATGCTGTCTTTCGCATCTGATTTTTCGGGCTGCTGTTCTTCGGTGTTTTCCATACGATGATCCATTTTATCTTTCACCCTTTCCGAATGTCTCTTTGTATTATGAACAAAGATGATGATTTCCATCCGGGACATGAACAAAAACAAAGCCGGAGCATCATGCGCTCCGGCTTTGTATACATTATACTTCCATAATGATCGGAATGATCATCGGCTTGCGTTTTGTTTTTTCATAAAGGAATTGATTCAGCGCATCACGCATGGCTTGTTTCAGCGTGGACCATTCTACGGCAGATGTTTCCGTCGCTTCAGTCACGATAGAGCGGACGAGCTCAGTAGCTTGTACAATTAAACCTTCTGATTCTCTGACATATACGAAACCGCGCGTAATGATCTCAGGACCTGATACGAGGTTCTTTTTCTGCTTATCGAGTGAAATCACGACGATGAGAATGCCGTCTTGTGACAATAAGCGGCGGTCTCTCAGCACGATGTTGCCGATGTCGCCGACTCCGAGGCCGTCAATCAACACGTTTCCGTACGTGACTTTATCCCCGATTTTCACATTCTGGCCGCGGAATTCAACGACGTCACCTTTTTCAATCAAGAAAATGTCGCTGCGTTTCATGCCGATCTCTTCTGCGATTTTGGAATGCGCTTTTTGCATTCTGAATTCACCGTTAACCGGAATTAAATATTTCGGTTTCAGCAAATTAAGCATGAGTTTCAATTCTTCCTGCGAACCGTGCCCGGACACATGCACGCGTTTTTGGGCGAAAATGACTTGAGCGCCGGCGCGGGCAAGCAAGTTGACGGTTTTGGAATATATCAATTCATGCCCCGGAATCGGTGTTGATGCAATGACAACGGTGTCTCCTTCTTCAATGTTAAGCTGCTTGTGCGCCTGCTTGGCCATCCGCGTAAGAGCGGCCAGCGGCTCACCATGGCTTCCGGCTGTAACAATTGCCACTTCCCGCTTCGGATATTTTTTCACATCCTGCACAGGAATAAACATTTCATCTTCGGCTTCAATATAGCCGAGCTTGCGCCCAAGCTGAAGCACGTTTTGCAGATTTTTTCCGGCGATTGCAAGTTTGCGGCCGTTCTGGACGGCAGCCTGTATCACTTGCTGGATCCGGTTGATATTAGACGCGAATACAGCAATGATGACACGGTTTTCTGAATTGTTCATCGCATCGGAAATTTCACCGCTTACATATGCTTCTGACGGAGTATACCCCGGGCGCTCCGCATTGGCGCTGTCAGAAAGCAGGGCGAGCACGCCGCTGTTTCCGATTTTGGCAATTTCGCCAATATCACATGATTGGTGATAAGCAGGCGTCTGGTCAAACTTGAAGTCTCCCGTGCATACAATAGAGCCAAGTGATGTTTTGAAGCTGACTCCCACTGAATCCGGGATGCTGTGAATCGTTTTAAAGAACGATACTTTCGTTGATTCAAATGTAATGACTGATTTAGAGTGAACTTCACGCAAATCAGCTTTTCGATTATGCCCGTACTGCTTGAGTTTTTCTCTCAGTAATGCAAGCGTAAGCTTCGTTCCGTATACCGGCACCGACAGCTTATTCAATAAATAAAAGACGCCCCCGATGTTTTCATCGTGCCCGTGTGTCAGAAAGATGGCCTTCACGCGGTCAGCACGTTCTACTAAGTAGGAAATATCCGGAATGACGACATCAATACCGAGCATTTCATTTTCAGGGTGCATCAGCCCTGCATCCACTACAAATATGTCTGAGTCAATTTCAATGACATATAGGTTCTTCCCAATTTCTCCGACGCCTCCAAGGGCGATAATTCTGACGTTTTCTGTATTTTTCTTTTTCAAAATCTGTATCCTCCTAGTCTCATACCCGTCCATCATCACTTGTTCCTATTATAACTGATATCAATTTTAGAAAACAAGAAGAAGCGGAAGGTTTAGGGAAAACCAATATGTATACAAAACGGTCAAACTCACGATAAAAATGAGAATGACCGCGTATTTTAACTGTATAAATTTTTTCTTACAGTTCGCTGATGACGCTGCTCAGGCTCAGACGTTCATCTTCATTCAGCGGGATAAGAGGAAGACGCACAGATCCGACATCAAGGCCTTTCAGCTGTAGCGCCGTTTTGACCGGAGCCGGATTAGGCGCTTTAAAGAGCTCCTTCATGATCGGCAGAAGCTTCTGATGAATCAGTGCCGCGGTTGCCGTCTGCCCGTTCGTATAGTTTTTAATCATCTGCTGCATGTCAGAACCTACGATATGGCTGGCCACTGACACGACTCCTCTTCCGCCGACTGCGAGAATAGGAAGCGTTAACCCGTCATCACCTGAATAGACGTAAAAATCTTCCGGTGTTTCGGCAATGATTTTCGTAATGGCATCAAGATCGCCGCTCGCTTCTTTAATCGCAGAGATATTCGGTATCTCCGCAAGTCTGATGGCCGTTTCCGGCGCAAGCGAAGCGACCGTTCTGCCCGGCACGTTGTAAAGCATCACAGGAAGAGACGTTTCTTCCGCAATGGCTTTAAAATGACGGTACATCCCCTCTTGGGAAGGCTTATTATAATACGGCGTGACAAGCATAACGCAATCGACGCCGGCTTCTTCAGCTTTTTTTGTCAGTTTAATGGAGTCTTTCGTATTGTTGCTTCCCGTACCCGCAATAACAGGCACGCGTCCGTTCACTTCTTTGACTGTAAATTCAAAGAGTGCAATTTTTTCTTCCGTTGAAAGTGTCGGAGATTCGCCGGTCGTGCCTGCGACGACTAAAGAATCCGTGCCGTTTTTCAACAAATAGTCGATTAATGTAGACAGTTTTTGAAAGTCTACATTCCCTTTACTGTCAAAGGGGGTAATCATCGCTGTAGATATATTTCCGACATTCATTTTTTTCACCTCATCATGATTCAATCACATTTACTTTGAAAGTTCAAACACTTCATGCAGCGCATTTACGGCCGTTACCATATCTTTTTCATGAACGAGCACCCAGATCGTCGTATGGCTGTCGGCAGATTGCAGAATCGGAATGCCTTTATCAGAAAGTGCGGAGACGATTTTTGACGTGACACCCGGAACACCCATTATTCCGGCGCCGACCGCTGACACTTTCGCACAGCTCTCCGTCACTGTCGGCTCATATCCTAATTCAGCCAAAATGCTGCGCGCGGCTTCCGTTTTACTGCCGGCTACGGTATATACGATTTCACTCGGCGTAATGTTAAAGAAATCTACGCTGATTCCGGCATTTGCCATTGCTTTAAAGACTTCAGTCTGAACGTTGTATTGCCCCATTTTGGCGGGGACCTTAAATTGCGTCACATCTTTCACATGGGCGATCCCCGTGATCAGCCGTTCGAATACATCGCTGCCGATGTTAGACGAATGATGGGACGTCACCAAAGTGCCTTTGTCTTTTGAATAAGTGGAGCGCACGCGGATCGGCACCTTTGCCTGCATGGCGATTTCCACCGCGCGCGGATGAATGACTTTCGCGCCTTGATAGGCAAGGTTGCAGATTTCCGTATATGTGACGTTCGGAAGCGGCTTAGCATTTTCCACGATTCTCGGATCGGCTGTCATAACGCCTTCCACGTCCGTAAAAATGTCGATAAACTCAGCATCAACCGCCGCGCCGAGCGCCGCTGCTGAAGTATCGCTTCCTCCTCTGCCGATTGTCGTCGTGTCGCCTTTTTCAGTCGCTCCCTGAAATCCTGCGACAACGACAGCGTCATGGCTGGCAAGTGCAGCGAAAAGCCGCTCTGTTTTCATTTCTATAATTTTGGCGTCAGTATGCTGGGCATTGGTTAAAAAGCCGGCCTGGGCTCCTGTTAAAGCTGCGGCTTTTATGCCGTTTTCCTTCAGCATGCTGGAAAAAACAACGGACGAAATCGTTTCTCCGCAAGACAGAAGCATATCCTGCTCTCTCGGAGAAATGTCGGACTGGCTGCCGTAAAGGAGCCCGATTAAAGAATCTGTCGCGTACGGGTCTCCTTTTCTTCCCATCGCCGATACGACAACAACAACTTTATAACCTTCACTGATGGCATCTTTAATGTGTGCTAGCGCAAGCTTGCGGCCTTTGTCATCTTTTACGGATGTTCCGCCGAATTTTTGAACAATGATCTTCACTATTTTCACTCCAAATTAGTCTGACGTAACAGAAGAGAGCAGGCAGAGCCTTACTCTCTTCTGTTCGCCTATAGAAAATACGTTTGTTTTATACGAGGTTCAGTTTTTGCAGGCTTTCCGCGATTTGGACTGAGTTCCAAGCGGCGCCTTTTAACAGGTTATCAGAAACAACCCACAAATGAAAACCGTTTGCTCTGTCCAAATCTTTCCGGATTCTTCCTACAAATACATCGCGTTTGCCGACGCAATCAGCAGGCATCGGGTAAAGCTGCTCCGCCGGATCATCCTGAAGCGTAACACCCGGAGCTTCTTTTAAAAGCTGTTTCATATCTTCAACGGTTGCGTCATCACGGTCAAGCTCAATGTAAACAGATTCTGAGTGCCCTGTTTCAATCGGCAGTCTGACACATGTCGCAGCCACTTCCAGATTCGGCATATGCATGATTTTTTTCGTTTCATTAATCATTTTCATTTCCTCAAACGTATAGCCGTTATCTTGGAATTTATCAATTTGCGGAATGGCGTTAAATGCGATTTGATAATGCTTTTTGTCGCCTTTAACCGGCATAATGGACGGTTCTGCGGGTTCATTGTTTAAAATCGCCTTTGTCTGGCTGTACAATTCCTTCGCCGCTTCATTGCCGGCCCCGGACACAGCTTGGTAAGTAGATACAATGACTTTTTTCAATCCGTACGCTTTGCGGATCGGTTCAAGCGCAGCCACCATCTGAATCGTTGAACAGTTAGGGTTGGCGATAATGCCGTTATGTTTGTGCAGATCACCTTCGTTCACCTCAGGCACCACGAGCGGTGTATTTTCGTCCATACGGAATGCGCTGGTATTGTCAATCACGATGGCTCCCCGTTTTACAGCCTCAGGCGCCAAGCTTTGTGATACGCTTCCGCCCGCGCTGAATAACGCGATATGAACGCCTTCGAAGCTTTCAGGAACAGCTTCCTGCACTGTATATTCTTCGCCTTTAAACGTTACTTTCGTACCAGCAGAACGCTTTGAGGATAGTAGTGTGAGTGTTTCGATTTCAAAGTTTCTGTCTTCCAGTGTTTTCAGCATTTGCTGTCCTACGGCTCCCGTCGCTCCGACAACTGCTACGTGTAATCCTCTTCCCATCTGTAAAACTCCTTCCGCCAATTAAGCATCATTTGTTGAATTGACTTTGCATTTTACGTTTTATTTTACCATAGAATAGTCACGGATTGATCGAATTTTTTTATTCCGGAATGATTTTCTGTCATCATGATTTTTTATTCTTGGTGGTGTACGAGCACCGGCTGAACCTGCTGGTGCAAAAGAGCTTTTTCTACCGTAATCGGAAGGAGATCCATTCTGGCGACGAGCGATGTCGGTTTTTTCACGTGGTCGTCCTGGCCGAACGGGATGAAATATATGTTTTTTGCGGACATCAGCCTCATTAAGTTCGTTCCGTTTAAACCGAGTCCGTCGTTTGTCGAAATTCCGAGCACGACCGGGCGGCCGTTGCGGATCGTGGCTTTCGCAGCCATAAGGACGGGGCTGTCAGTCATCGCATTTGCGAGTTTGCTCATTGAATTTCCGGTTAAAGGGGCGATGACCATGCAGTCGAGCGGAAGTTTCGGCCCGAGAGGCTCCGCTTTTACGATGGAATCAATCGCCTCAAAGCCTGTTGCTTCTTCAATTTTTCTGACCCAATCTCCCCCCTCCCCAAAGCGGGTATCGGTCGATTGAACGGTTGATGTCACGACCGGCCGGACTTCAGCTCCTTGACTGATAAGCGCCTCTATTTGCGGAAAAACTTCCTCATATGTGCAATGCGAGCCGGTTAATCCGAATCCGATTCTTTTCCCTTTCAGAGACATGGTTATTTCCCCTCTTTCTTTAAGTCTGCCAAAAGCTTGCTCAATACGTTCGCAATAATCTGTCCGGCTGTTTTCGGGGCCACAATTCCCGGAAGACCCGGAGCAAGCAGCGCTTTAATGCCTTGTTTTTCAGCATATTTGAAATCCGTTCCGCCCGGACGGGATGCTAAATCCAAAATCAAGGTCTTCGGCGTCATGCGCGATAAAACGCTTTGATTCAGAATCAAGCTCGGTACGGTGTTAATGCAGATATCAATATCATTTACATGTTCAGTAAGCTCTTCAAGTTGAAAAGGAGAAAGCCCCATTTCCGTTATACGGGCCAAATGAGCCGAACTCCGCGCGCCCACTTTTACCTTCGCTCCTAACGCCGCAAACGTCCGGGCGATCGTCATACCGGTGCGCCCCATGCCGAGAACGGCGACATTTGATCCGTGAATGGTATAATCCGTATGCTGAATCGCCATCATGATTGTTCCTTCAACAGTGGGAATCGAGTTGAATATCGCGATATCGTCCCGTTCAAATAATTTCACAAGTTTGCGGCCGGCTTCGCTGGCGATCCCCTCAAGATACGCGTTGGAGATGCCTGAATAAATGACGCAATGCTCCGGTGTCCGCTCAAGATAGCTCTGCTTTAATACCACTTCTTCATTTGAAAAAACCGTGGAAACAACGCCTTCTCCGGTCGTTGCCGATACGGGCAGGATGATACTGTCTATTTTTTGAAAGGGAATCTCATCAATTTTGCATTTGACGGTTCCTGTAAAACCGTCATCCAATTGGTCAAACCCTGCAAGATAAATATCGGCATGCTGTTCTGTCAGCTTTCTTATAATCTCAAGCTGTCTTGCGTCACCGCCAATGATCGCAATTGTCAATCCGGTTAACATCTGAAACGTTCACCTTCTTTACAGTTACTGGATCTTTTAAGTGTCATCCTCCTCTTCATCGTATGTGCAAAGAGAAAGGGCGGTGAATGTACAGCGTTCTTTTTCATGAAAAAAGCACCGGCTGTATGAGCCGGTGCTTGCAAAAAAAGAATAAGATCTACTCTTCGGGAGGCGTGATCTCCCCCGGAACGTCTAAAATGATCATGTCTGACCCGATTTTTTGGATATGGTTCCAGGGGACGCGGATGTCGTGGCCTTGTTTTCGCAATCCGAACCATTTTACCGTCGGTATCAACAGCGCGGTAATTTGTCCGTCCTGTTCATTAATTTCCAAATCGGTCTGGCCGAGCACGCCGAGCCGCTCTGCCCGTTTAATGTCTACAATTTCTTTACCTGACAGTTCACTGAGCCTCATGATAGCCACCCCCTTGTACTATATGACCCGGAGCAAAAAAAAATGCCTGCCCCGTATAGAGGCAGACTGCTTTTCCGATTAAGACGAGGCCGGCATATTGCCGGTCGGGCTGATGAGCGATAGTGCGTAATCATCCGTAAATAAGCGGCGGCTGAGGCCGTTGACGCTTTCCAGGCTGACCGCATTTAATTCAGTGATAATTTCATCCATGGTCTTATGCTTTCCGAGCAGGAGTTCGTTTTTCCCGTTCCGGCTCATTTTGCTGTTTGTGCTCTCTAAGCTGAGCATTAAGCTCCCCTTCATTTGCTCTTTGCTGTTTTCCAGCTCTTTCGGAGTGATACCCTCACGTTTTAGAACCGATAACGTTTCCTGAATGGTTTCAGACAGAAGTCCGAGCTGATTCGCGCCGGTGCCTCCGTAAATCGTCAGCATACCGCTGTCTTCATAGGAACTGTGATAACTGTATACAGAATAGGCCAGTCCTTTATCTTCGCGCACATCCTGGAAAAGACGGCTGCTCATGCTTCCGCCCAGCACGTTGTTTAAGACGATCAAATCGTAAATGTCCGGATCTCCGACTTTCAGGCCTTTGAAACCGAGACAGAGATGCGCCTGTTCGGTGTCTTTTTTTCTGGTCAGCTTTTCATAATGAAACTCAGGCTCGCTGATGCCGCTTGCTTTGCCCTTCGCTTCGTATGTACCGAACCATTTCTCCACGTCTTTAATGAATTGTTCCGTTACATTTCCGGCGACAGAAATGACGACGCGGTCCGGCGTGTAAAAGTCATCCATATGCTGTCTGAGAGAATCGCCGTTAAATGACGAAAGCGTTTCCTCCGTCCCGAGAATCGGGTAGCCGAGCGAATGATTGCCGTATGTCGCTTTGCTCAGCAGATCGTGGACAATGTCATCCGGCGCGTCTTCATACATTTTGATTTCTTCATATACGACGTTCTTTTCTTTTTTGAGCTCATCTTCGTCAAAAGCAGAATGAAAGAACATATCAGCCAGCACATCAAGTGCGTAGTTTGCATGCTCATCCAGCACTTTGGCGTAATAGCACGTATATTCTTTTGAAGTGAAGGCATTCACTTGGCCGCCTATCCGATCGAAGGATTCTGCGATTTCACGTGCGGACCTGGTATTTGTTCCTTTAAAAAACATATGCTCAAGAAAGTGCGAAATACCGTTTGTATCCGGCGTTTCATGACGTGATCCCGTCCCGATCCATACGCCGATTGCCACAGACCGCACCGTTGGATTATTTTCAAGCACAACTCTTACACCGTTTTGGCATGTATAGCGTTTTATCAAGTCTGTTCCTCCTATTCAAAGACAGGCAACTGCCGCCTGCTACTTCATCAGCCTGTTTTCATCCATTAAGTCAGACACTGAGCCGAGCGCGTAGCCTTTTTCTTTGATTTTTGCAATCAGTGTATCCAGGCTTTTCGCAGTCGGATCAGTCGGATGCATTAAAATCATGGCTCCATTATGTATTTTGCTCAACACCCTTGTTTGTAAAACAGCCGGAGACGGTTTTTGCCAGTCAATGGTGTCCACGGTCCACATGATGGTGCCCATTCCTTTTTCCGCCGCAAGATCGACCACGGCTTTTCTGAAGCTGCCGCTTGGCGGCGCAAACCATTTCGGCTTTATGCCGAGCGTCTCGCTGATTTGTGCATTGGTTTTGTCAAGCTGTTCGGAAATGCTTCCTGAAGTCAGTTTGCTCATATCAGGGTGATTGTATGAATGATTTCCGATTTCATGTCCGTCTGCCGCTATTTTTTTCCCCAGTTCCTGATTGTTTTTCAGCCATTTCCCTTCAAGAAAGAAAGTTGCTTTGACCTGGTGCTGCTTCAGAATAGGCAGCATTTGCTCCACGTATTCATTTCCCCAGGCGACATTTATCAGGAAAGCGACCATCGGTTTGTCGGGATTTCCTTTATAAATGGGTTCGGGCGCGAGAGAATCAAGATGGACTTTCGGTTTTACCTGCTCATAGACAAGGCCGTCTTCGTGAAATTCTCCGTCCTTTTTCATTTGTTTATAGGATTTTTCCACATTGACTTTTAAACCGTTATATCCCGGTATACTCTTCCATATTTTATCAATCCGCGCGTCTTGCGGCTTCACTTCATACTCTGACGCTTTTTGCAGTAATTCTTCATAGAGCGGATCTTTTGATGCTGACACAGTTACAGCGTCTTTTTTCATTGCGTCTATGTAATCAACTGTATACGGATTTTTTAACATTTCAAACGAAACAAAAAAAAGAAATAAAAAAACGGCAAACGGCACGAATTTTTTCAACATGTCCTTCCCCCCTCCTCACACATTATGTATGAGGAGGACAAGGTAGAACCCGTCTGTTGTCTTTCTCAAAATAAAGAAGCCGGGTCTCCCAGGCTCCTTGTTAGGTTTTCATTTAAGATTGTTGTTGTTCCTGTTCTTTTTCTTTCTCTTCGCGCAGCACTGCTTTACGCGACAGATTCACTCGTCCCTGTTTGTCAATTTCAGTTACCTTCACAAGGATTTCGTCACCGATTTTCACAACATCCTCAACCTTGCCGACCCGTTCGAGCGCTAGTTCAGAGATGTGAACGAGACCGTCTTTTCCGCTGAAGATTTCAACGAAAGCGCCGAATTTCTCAATCCGTTTGACTTTACCGAGGTAAAGCTGTCCGACTTCGACTTCTCTGACAAGATCTTCGATGATTTTTTTCGCTTTTTGGTTGCTGCTTTCATCAGTAGAAGAAATAAAGATGGTGCCGTCTTGTTCAATGTCAATTTTAACACCGGTATCTTCAATGATTTTGTTGATTTGTTTACCGCTCGGTCCGATAACGTCACGGATTTTATCCGGATTAATGTTCATCGTTAAAATTTTCGGCGCATATTGAGAAAGTTCTTTTCTTGATTCACCAAGCGTGCTGAGCATGCTGTTCAAGATTTCCATTCTTCCTTTTTTCGCCTGCTGAAGCGCTTCTTCAAGAATTTCTCTTGAAAGGCCTTCAATTTTAATGTCCATTTGCAGCGCTGTCACGCCTTTTTCCGTGCCGGCTACTTTAAAGTCCATGTCACCGAGGGCGTCTTCCATCCCTTGAATATCCGTTAATACCGTATAGTACTCGCCTGATTTCACAAGTCCCATCGCGATACCCGCAACAGGGGCTTTAATCGGAACACCTGCGTCCATCATGGCAAGCGTGCTCGCGCAAATGCTGGCCTGTGAAGTGGAACCGTTTGATTCAAGCACTTCGGATACGAGGCGGACCGTATACGGGAAGTCTTTTTCATTCGGAATGACCGGCTCAAGCGCACGCTCTCCAAGAGCACCGTGACCGATCTCACGGCGTCCCGGTCCGCGCATCGGGCCTGTCTCCCCTACGCTGAACTGCGGGAAGTTATAATGATGCATAAAGCGTTTTGATTCTTCCACGCCTAAACCGTCAAGAATCTGAACGTCCCCAAGGGCGCCTAATGTACATACGCTGAGCGCCTGCGTCTGTCCTCTCGTAAACAGCCCGGAGCCGTGCGTTCTCGGCAGAAGGCCGACTTCTGAAGAAAGCGGGCGGATCTGATCAACGCCGCGGCCGTCCGGACGGACTTTTTCTTCTGTGATCAAACGGCGCACTTCGTTTTTCACAAGTTTAGACAGTGTCTGTTTCACTTTTTTAATCGTATCTTCATCATGCTCTTCTTCTTCGAATTTCGCGACAACTGCATTTTTCACTTCATTAATCGCGTCTTCGCGAGCATGTTTTTCGTGAACCTGAATGGCGCTGAGAAGATCCGGCTCCGCAAGGCTTTTTACTTTTTCGCTGAGCTCTTCGTCAATTTCATACAGTTCGATTTCTGTTTTCTCTTTGCCGACTGCTGCGACGATTTCTTCTTGGAATGCGATCAGGCGCTTAATTTCTTCGTGACCGAACATAATCGCCTCAAGCATGATTTCTTCAGGTACTTCATCCGCTCCGGCTTCCACCATGTTGATGGCGTCTTTTGTGCCTGCAACGATGAGGTTGATATCACTTTTTTCAAGCTGGTCAACCGTCGGATTGATGACGAATTTCCCGTCAATGCGGCCTACCGTCACACCCGCGATCGGGCCTTCAAACGGGATATCGGAAACGCAAAGAGCGAGTGATGAACCGAACATTGCAGCCATTTCAGATGAGCAGTCCTGATCAACACTCATGACAATGCTGATGACCTGTACTTCGTTGCGGAATCCGTCTGCGAAAAGCGGGCGGATCGGACGGTCAATCAGACGGCTGGCTAAAACGGCCTTTTCACTTGGACGGCCTTCTCTTTTAATAAAACCGCCCGGAATTTTACCTACTGCATATAATCTTTCTTCATAGTTAACGGTAAGCGGGAAAAAATCTAGCGGTTTCGGTTCTTTTGATGCGGTTGCTGTGCTGAGCACTGCAGTATCGCCGTAGCGGACCATGACAGCACCGTTTGCCTGTTTGGCAAGCTGGCCGGCTTCTACTGTAAGCTGTCTGCCGGCCCAATCTATGGTAAAGACATGTTTCTCTTGTCCCATTCGATTACGAGCTCCTCTCTTAATGTGTGAAATAATCAATTACTCCTATTATGAACGAAATGAATTGAACATATCAATGTCAAAGTAGTATGTAAAAGGATTTCATTGTTTTTTTATCATTATTTTTTTCGCTTTAATACGATAAAAAAGCGGGAATCCTCCCGCTTTTTACGATTATCGACGTAAGCCTAGTTTGTTAATTAACTCACGGTAACGAGTTACGTCTTTATTACGCAGATACGTAAGAAGATTACGACGTTTACCTACCATTTTAAGAAGACCGCGACGTGAGTGGTGATCTTTCTTGTGAGTACGCAAATGCTCGTTCAAGTTGTTAATTGAGTCTGTTAGGATAGCGATCTGAACTTCTGGAGATCCAGTATCAGATTCGTGTGTTTTGAACTCACTGATGAGTTGATTTTTACGCTCTTGAGTAATTGCCATCCTGTTTCACCTCCATATCATAATTAGCCCCAGTTACCTAGCAACCGTCGGTGACTTCGGATTGCCAAGCAATGGTTTTAAGACTACGAAACATATGATACTAAAAATCGCGCCCATATGCAAATCATTTAGAAGAAAATTTGTGTACTTTTGATGTTTTTTCCGTTATTTGCTGAAAAAACGGATCGCTTCTTGTTTGTCTTTCCCGATCTGAGCCGTCAGTTCATCGATGCCGTTAAACTTCCGTTCGCTTCGGATTCGTTTGTACCACTCGATTTTAACGTCTTCTCCATATACATCCTGTTGAAAATTAAACAAATGAACTTCAATTGACGGCTGATCGGGACGCTTTTCATAAAAGGTCGGTTTGTAGCCGATGTTGCAGACGCCCTCATACACCTCGCCTTTTATTTCGGCTTTCACTGCATACACGCCTGTCGGCGGCACGATATAGCTGTTGTGCAGGCCGACATTCGCGGTCGGAAAACCGATGGTGCGGCCTCTTTTGTCTCCGTGAATCACAGTGCCCCGGATAAAATACGGCTGGCCGAGAAGAGTGTGCGCAAGTTCAACGTCACCATCCTGCAGCGCTGACCGGATATAAGTGGAGCTGATCTTTCTGTCCTGCTCGGTCTGTTTCTCGACAGTCGTGCATCCGGCCTTGCCGTTTAAATCGTCCGGCAGCGTCTCCATCGTGCCTTTTCCGTATTTTCCGTACGTAAAATCGAAGCCTCCCACAGCGTGCCGCGCGTTTAACCCTAAAATATACTCCTCGGTAAACTGTTTTGGAGACAGAGACGCAAACGCTTCATCAAACTTTACGACATACAGCACATCAGCGCCTAAACGCCCGATCTGGCTGATTTTATCTTCAAGCGGCGTAATCAGATCCTTTGGCTCTTTGTCCCTGCCCAACACATGGGAAGGGTGGGGATGAAACGTCATAACGGCCAGCGACAGGCCTTTTTCTTCGGCAATTTGTCTGGCTGTTCCGATTACTTTCCGGTGTCCCAAATGAACGCCGTCAAAGTAGCCGAGCGCCATGACAGACGCCGGCTGCTCTTCTTTTTGTAAATGATGCGGATGAGAAATATGTATCGTCTTCACAGAACGGTCACCTTTTTTCTTATTGTTCGCTTTTTTGCATGAGCACTTTAGCCGGTTTCAGCAGTCCTTTTTTTGAAGGGTGCGGCATATAAATGGCCACACATTCTCCGTCTTCAGTACAGACCGCTATACGGGCGTCAGCTGTCATTGCAGAAAATTCCGCCGGGATGTCAAACACTGACCCGTTTTCAGCTTTCTTAGCTAATGTATCACTTATGACCCATTTCGGCAAATGATTGAGCGCTCTTTCAATCGGCACGGCATGCTCTGCAACCGTGCCGTCTGAAACCTGCTGTTCAAGTTCCTCAAACGTGAAACACTCATCAAGACTGAAATCACCGGAAGCGGTGCGGATGAGATGCGACATATGCGCGGGATAGCCGAGTTTTTCACCGATTGTCACCGCCAATGTTCTGACGTAAGTGCCCTTTGAGCACGTGACTGTAAAGCGGAATGATGCTGTGTCTTCTTTATAAGTGACAGGGGAAGTGAGCGCGATATCTTCAATCGTGATATTCCGCTTCGGCCGCTCCACTTCAATACCGGCTCTGGCGTATTCATAGAGCTTTTTCCCGTTGACCTTTACAGCGGAATACATCGGCGGCACTTGCTCCTGCGGTCCCTTCAGTTCGTCTAAAACGGCTTTGATATCCGCTTCTTTCAGCGGCTCCTTGACAGGTTTTACGCTGACCGTTTCTCCAGTCTGGTCTTCGGTCGATGTGGAGAAGCCGAGAGTGATCTCAGCATCGTACGTTTTTGACTTGTCGGTGACGTACTCAACAATCTTTGTGGCCCGTCCGACACAGATCGGCAGTACGCCTGACACTTCCGGATCAAGCGTTCCCGTATGTCCGACTTTCTTTGTTTTTAACAGTTTTCTTATTTTCATTACACAGTCGTGAGAAGTCATGCCGACCGGTTTATGTAAAAGGAGAACTCCGTTAACCATCTGTCTTTCGCTCCTTTGTTATCAATTGTATCCCGTAAAACGCAGAAAAGAGGACAGACGACACTCGCCCATCCTCTTTCCTTGTTATTCAGACGGTTTATCTGAATGCAGTTCGTGAATCAATGTTTCAATACGGTTGCCGTACTCAATTGATTCATCAAATTCAAATTCAAGCTCAGGCGTTTTGCGGAGTCTGATTCGGCTGCCGATTTCGGAACGGATAAATCCTTTCGCTTTCTCAAGCCCTTTCAGCGCCTCCTCTTTCTTTTTCTCTCCGCCGAGAACGGAGATATACACCTTCGCTATTTGTAAATCACCTGAAACACGTACGTCTGTTACAGTGAGAAATCCGATTCTCGGGTCTTTCAGCTTTCGGCTGATAATATCCCCGAGCTCTTTTTTCATCTGCTCGCCGACACGGTTTGCTCTCATACTCAATTCAATCACCTCTAAGTTAAAACCACTCTGTTCTAGTGATCGTCCGTTCTATTTCGGGAAAGGAGTCAATAAACGCGAGTACGCGCTGGATCTCCTTTTCCGCCTGAACGTGAGAGGAGGAAACGACGGCGATTCCGAAGCTGGTCCGCTGCCAAGTGTCCTGATAGCCGATTTCTGCGGCCGACACGTTGAACTTATTCTGAACCCTCGTTATAATCCGCTTCAGAACGGCTCGTTTCTCCTTTAATGATCCCGCATCATAAATGATGCATTCACATTCCGCAAATCCGATCACTTTCTTTCGATTTCCTGCATGACATACGCTTCAAGGATGTCGCCTTCGCGAATGTCATTGTATTTCTTAATTGTAATACCACATTCATATCCTTGTGAAACTTCTTTCACATCATCTTTGAAGCGTTTCAGAACGTCTACTTCCCCTTCGAAGATGACCACGCCGTCACGGATCAGGCGGAGTCCGCTGTCACGTGTAATGTGGCCGTCTGTTACATATCCGCCGGCAATCGTGCCGATTTTCGACACTTTGAATGTTTGGCGCACTTCAACCTGGCCGATGACTTTTTCTTCGTATTCAGGATCAAGCATTCCTTTCATCGCCGCTTCAATTTCTTCGATGACTTTGTAAATGATACGGTGAAGACGGATATCTACATTTTCAGCTTCAGCCGTGCTCTTAGCATTTCCGTCTGGGCGCACATTAAACCCGATAACGATTGCATTTGAAGCAGATGCGAGAATGATGTCTGATTCCGTAATCGCACCGACGCCTGTGTGAATGATTTTCACTTTTACGCCTTCTACTTCAATTTTTTGAAGAGCGGCTGTTAACGCTTCGGCTGAACCTTGAACGTCAGCTTTTACGATTAAATTGATGTCTTTGACATCGCCTTGTTTAATTTGTTCAAACAGATCATCGAGGCTCAGCTTCGCTTTGTCGCTGCGCTGTTCTTCCAGTTGCTTGGAAGCGCGTGCTTCACCGACAGAACGGGCTGTTTTTTCGTCTTTAAAGACGAGGAATTGATCGCCAGCCTGCGGTACGTCGTTTAAGCCCGTAATTTCTACAGGTGTGGACGGTCCGGCTGTTTTCACGCGGCGGCCGAGATCATTGACCATGGCCCGCACGCGGCCGAATGTATTTCCGACAACGATCGGATCTCCGACATTCAATGTTCCCGTTTGAACGAGAAGTGTCGCGACAGATCCTCTTCCTTTATCGAGCTCAGCTTCAATAACCGTTCCTTTTGCCTGACGGTTCGGATTGGCTTTCAGCTCTTCCACTTCACTGACAAGCAGAATCATTTCGACAAGCTCGTCAATTCCCTTGCCTGTAAGAGCGGACAGAGGAACGAAAATCGTTTCTCCTCCCCATGCTTCAGGAACGAGTCCGTATTCAGTCAGCTCCTGCATGACACGGTCAGGGTTCGCGCTTTCTTTATCCACTTTATTCACGGCAACGATAATCGGAACCTCAGCCGCTTTCGCATGGTTGATGGCTTCGACTGTCTGCGGCATAACGCCGTCATCAGCCGCTACGACTAAAATGGTAATATCAGTTACTTCCGCACCGCGCGCACGCATTGTTGTGAACGCCGCGTGTCCCGGAGTATCTAAGAACGTGATTTTTTTGCCGTTTTCTTCGATCTGGTAAGCCCCGATATGCTGGGTGATTCCGCCGGCTTCACCTTCAACAACTTTTGTTTTTCTGATGCTGTCAAGGAGGGTCGTTTTCCCGTGGTCAACGTGGCCCATGATCGTCACGACAGGCGGACGGATTTGAAGATCTTCTTCTTTGTCAGCCTCTTCATATTTTTCAAGCTCAGTTTCTTCAAGCACAATCACTTCTTCTGTTTCTACACCGTATTCAGATGCGATCAGTTCGATTGTGTCTTTGTCAAGCTCCTGGTTAATGGTAGCCATTACGCCCAGAAGCATCAGTTTTTTAATGAGTTCAGACGGCTCTTTGCCTAGTTCCTCGGCTAAAGCTCCGACTGTTAAAGAGCCGGAAAACGTAATTTTCTCAGGAAGCTCTTTTTTCGGCTTCAGCGGTTTTTGCTGATACTGATTTTTGTTGTTATGATTGCGTTTGTTTTTGTTTTTGTTGTTGTTGTTATTCTTCTTGTTTTTGTTAAATTGATTATTCTGCACGTCATTCTTCTTTCCGTCTCGAATTTTGTTTGGTTGATTCCCAGCAGGCTGCTGATTAATCCCTTGCGGCTTGTTTTTGTTCGTTTCCGCAGGCTTCTGAGATGTAACACCGGCGCCGCCTTTTTTAAATTTCGCATCAAGCTGCTTAATGGTCTTTTCTTCAAGCATTGCCATATGGTTATTTACTACTATATCCATGTTTTTCAGCGCAGTCAAAATTTCCTTGCTTGAAACATTGATGGCTTTTGCATATTCGTAAACTCTCATTTTAGCCATTCGTTCACCCCCAAAAATATTAATCGAGCAAGCTGATCAGCTTATTCGCAAAACCTTGGTCAGTGACGGCGACAACGACACGTGATTCCTTGCCGATAGAGCGGCCGAGATCAGCGCGGCTTTCGACTTTTTTATAAGGCACTTTATAATAATTGCATTTATCGGATACTTTTTTTGCAGTATTCGCAGATGCATCTTCTGTCAGCAGAACAAGTTTTGCACGCGCATTTCTAATTTCTTTTATAACCAAGTCCTCGCCCGACACGACCTTACGAGCTCGATTGGCCAGACCCAGCAAGGGAAACCATTCCATTCCAGACATGTTATTTTTTCACCTTTTCCGCCAGTTCCAGCAATTCTTCGAAAATCTGGTCATCGATTTGTGATTGAAATTGATTTTGCAATGTGTTTTTCTTTTTCGCAGCTAAGATGCATTCTTTCTCAAGGGTGATATAGGCACCCCGCCCGTTCTTCTTTCCGGTCGGATCGACTGAAATCTCTCCTTCTTTAGAACGGACAATTCGGATCAGTTCCTTTTTAGGCTTCATTTCCCCCGTTACCACGCATTTGCGCAGAGGAATTTTTTTTCGCTTATTCACCTAAAGTCACCTCTTATTCATCCGATTCGGCTGTTTCAGGCTCCATAAAGAGCGGCTCTAAATCGTCATCTTCTTCATGCTCTCTCGGATAGATGCCAAGGTCTCTTGCATCCGTTTCACTTTTGATATCGATTTTCCAGCCTGTCAGTTTCGCAGCTAAGCGGGCGTTTTGCCCTCTTTTTCCGATTGCCAGAGAAAGCTGGTAATCAGGAACGATGACAGTCGTGGCTTTTTCTTCTTCGCTGACGATGACATCCAGCACTTTAGACGGGCTGAGCGCATTGGCAACAAATTCAACCGGATCATCAGACCAGTTGACGATATCAATTTTTTCGCCTTTCAGTTCATTGACGATCGCCTGCACGCGCTGGCCTTTAGGACCGACGCATGAACCGACCGGATCAACGTCAGGATCATCAGTGCGGACGGAGATTTTAGAGCGGTCGCCCGCTTCTCTGGCAACGGATTTCAGTTCGACCGTTCCGTCATAAATTTCCGGCACTTCGATTTCAAAAAGACGCTTCAACAGACCAGGATGCGTTCTTGATACATAGATCTGAGGCCCTTTTGTCGTTTTTTCGACTTTTGTGATAAATACTTTAATCCGATCGTGCGGTTTATAGCTCTCATTCGGCATTTGTTCATTGACGGGCAGCAGCGCTTCAATCTTGCCGAGAGACACGTAAATAAACTTGCTGTCTAAGCGCTGTACAATTCCCGTCATGATGTCTTCTTCACGATCGATAAATTCTGAGTAAATCACGCCGCGCTCAGCTTCACGGACACGCTGCGTCACCACTTGTTTCGCCGTCTGCGCAGCAATGCGGCCGAAGTCTTTCGGCGTTACTTCTATTTCAACGACATCTCCGACAAGGTAGTTCGGATGGATGTGCTGGGCGTCGTCAAGCGAGATTTCAAGTCTTGAATCGTATACCTCGTCTACGACATCCTTTCTTGCGAACACGCGGATCGTGCCCGTCTCACGGTTTAGATCGACCCGTACGTTTTGCGCCTGGTTAAAATTTCGCTTATACGCGGAAATTAAGGCAGCTTCAATTGCTTCGATGATAATGTCTTTACTGATGCCTTTTTCTTTTTCAAGAATAGTGAGAGCATCTAATAGTTCACTGCTCATGTTAGCGGTCTCCCCCCTTAAACACTAATACTTCATTCATTAAAATGTTACAGCTAATCTTGCGTTAGCTATTTTTTCATACGGAATATTGACCCGTTTCTTTCTTGTTTTGACCGTCATCTCTATTGTAACAGTTTGTCCATCGAATTCAGCCAATTTGCCTTCAAACACTTTTAAACCGTCAATCGGTTCGTACGTTTTCATGTACACATTTTTGCCCAGTGATTTTTCGAAGTCGGCTTTTTTCTTTAATGGACGCTCGGCTCCAGGAGAAGATACTTCAAGAAAGTAGTTCTGGGTGATCGGATCGGCCTCATCCAGCTTTTCGCTTAACGCTTCGCTGACTTTGGCGCACTCCTCAATATCAACACCGTTCTCGGAATCAATAAACACGCGAAGGAACCAGTTTTGACCCTCTTTGACAAATTCAATGTCTACGAGTTCAAGCTGAAGGTCATCCAGTATGGGCTGAGCCATTTCTTGAACGGTATCAGTCACTTTTTTGCTCATGTTTTTCCTCCTTGTGCTGTCGATATCATATCAGCCGTTCCTCTGCATAAAAACCCTGCTTCAAAAGAGCAGGGGCATTGAGAAAACGATGGACATGTCGAGGCAAAATTGCCTGTTCAATACAAAAGAGCGGGTTTCCCCACTCTTTGCCTCGGTAATCGTTAGCATTTCCAATAAAACTATACCATAACCATATATTTAATGCAAATCAAACTCCGCTCGGAGGCTGTGCACAAAGCTTAAAACAGAGACAGCTGATTTTGGTCCGGAAGCGACTCAAGACAGCCGTGACGGTCTAAATACTCTAAAATGGTTTTTGACACTTTTCCTCGTTTTTGAAGATCCTCTTTTGAAAGGAACTCCCCTTCTTTCCGCGCTTTCACAATATTGAGAGCGGCGTTGGTTCCGAGTCCCGGAATTGAGTTGAACGGCGGGATGAGACTGTTGCCGTCAATGATAAATTCCGAAGCGCTCGAACGGTATAGATCGACCTTCTGGAAGGAATAGCCGCGCTCACACATTTCAAGCGCAAGCTCTAACACGGTAAGGAGGTTTTTCTCCTTCGGCGAAGCATCAAGCCCTTTAGAGCTGATATCATCCATCACCGCTCTGATGGCAGTCGAGCCTTTAATCATTGTATCAATGTCAAAGTCATCTGCGCGGACGGTAAAATACGCAGCATAATATAAAAGCGCGTGATGCACTTTAAAGTATGCAATCCGCACCGCCATCAGCACGTATGCGGCGGCGTGGGCTTTCGGGAACATGTATTTGATTTTTTTGCATGAATCAATATACCAGTTCGGCACATTGTTCTTTTTCATTTCTTCTTCCCATTCCGGCGTCAGGCCTTTGCCTTTACGGACGAATTCCATGATTTTAAAGGCCAGTGAAGGCTCAAGGCCCTGATAGATCAAGTAAACCATAATGTCATCACGGCAGCCGATCACTTCGCTAAGTTCACACGTATTGTTGTGTATCAGTTCCTGCGCATTGCCGAGCCATACGTCCGTTCCGTGAGAAAGCCCGGAAATCTGGACAAGCTCGGAGAACGTCGTCGGCTTCGTATCCTCAAGCATCTGCCGCACAAATCGCGTCCCGAATTCAGGAATGCCGAGCGTCCCCGTTTTACAGCCGATCTGCTCTTCAGTGACGCCGAGCGATTCTGTGCCTTGGAAAATCTTCATAACTTCCGGATCATCTGTCGGAATCGTCTTCGGATCAATTCCGCTTAAATCCTGGAGCATCCGGATGACTGTCGGATCATCGTGCCCCAATATATCAAGCTTCAGCAGGTTGTCATGAATGGAGTGGAAGTCAAAATGAGTCGTTTTCCATTCAGACCCCGTCGCATCTGCCGGGAATTGTATCGGTGAAAAATCGTAAATATCCATGTAATCCGGGACAACGATAATCCCCCCCGGGTGCTGGCCGGTCGTTCTCTTAACGCCGGTGCAGCCTTGAACCAGACGGTCGATCTCCGCGCCGCGCATGTGTAGGTTGTGATCGCCCGCATAGCCTTTCACATATCCGTAAGCCGTCTTTTCCGCGACGGTGCCGATCGTTCCCGCGCGATACACGTTATCTTCACCGAACAATACTTTCGTGTAGTTATGGGCATGGGGCTGATACTCACCTGAGAAGTTCAAGTCGATATCGGGTACTTTGTCACCTTTAAAGCCTAAGAACGTTTCAAACGGGATATCATGTCCGTCCTTTTTCAAAGGTGTACCGCAAGACGGGCAGCTTTTATCCGGAAGGTCAAAACCGGAACCGACTGATCCGTCATTAAAGAATTCGGAATATCGGCAGCTCGGGCACACGTAGTGCGGAGCGAGCGGGTTCACTTCAGTGATTTCCGTTAAGGTCGCCACAAGCGATGAACCGACGGACCCCCGGGAGCCGACGAGATAACCGTCATCCAGAGACCGTTTTACAAGCTTATGAGAGATGAGATAAATAACGGCGAATCCATGACCGATGATACTTTTTAATTCTTTTTCTATTCTCGCTTCCACAATTTCGGGAAGCTCTTCACCGTAAATGCTTCTGGCGCGCTGATAGCTCATTTCACGGATTTCTTCATCAGCCCCGTCAATTTTCGGCGTGTACAGATCGTCTTTGATCGGTTTGATCTCATCAATCATCGAAGCGACTTTCTGCGTATTGTCAACCACGATTTCTTTCGCTTTTTCCGCACCGAGGAAGGAGAAAGCCTCCAGCATTTCATCTGTCGTTCTGAAGTGCACTTTAGGCAGTTCGTGTCTGTTTAACGGGTTGGCGCCGCCTTGGGAAGATATTAAGATCTTCCGGTAAATTTTATCCTCATCGTTTAAATAGTGGACATTTCCCGTAGCCACGACCGGCTTATTCAATTTTTCTCCGAGCTTTGTAATGTTGGCGATGATTTCTTTCAGCGCTTTTTCATCCCGGACGAGCTCAAGCTGCAGAAGGTGTCTGTATACTTCCGGCGGCTGCACTTCAAGATAATCATAGAAGGATGCGATATCTTCAACCTCTTCAGGAGATTTTTGCATCATGCCTTCAAAGACCTCTCCCCTGTCACAGGCAGAACCGATTAACAGACCTTCTCTGTATTTATTAAGCTGCGACCTCGGAATGCGCGGCACTCTGTAGAAATATTGAATATGAGAAATGGACACGAGCTTAAACAGATTTTTAAGGCCGGTCTCATTCACGGCAAGCAATGTAGCGTGATAAGGCCTTGATCTCTGATAAGCATTGGATTGTCCCATATTCTCATTCAGCTGATCATGATAAAAAATGTCTTTTTCAGCGGCATCTTTGAGCATTTTCAACAGCAGGTAGCCCGTTGCTTCAGCGTCAAAGACCGCTCGGTGATGCTGGGTTAATTCGATATCAAACTTCTTACATAACGTATTTAAGCGGTGATTTTTAAACTCAGGATACAGGAAACGCGCGAGTTCCAGCGTATCAATGACCGGATTTTTCGCTTTTTCCGTTTTCAAAAGACGCTTGTACGCCACATTTAAAAATCCCATATCAAAGCTGGCGTTATGAGCCACAAGCACGTCATCGCCGATCCATTCTTTAAAATCCCGTACGACGTCAACGACATCGGGAGCGTCGCGGACCATGTCATCCGTAATACCGGTAAGCTCGATCGTCGTTGCTGACAGCGGATGGTGCGGATTGGCGAACGCTTCGAATTTATCGATGATTTCTCCGCCTCTTATTTTGACTGCGGCAAGCTCAATGATGGTGTCATACACTGCGGACAGACCTGTCGTTTCAACGTCAAAGACAACGTATGTGTCTTCTTCCAGAAGACGGTGAGCTGGATTGTATGCGATCGGAACGCCGTCATCTACGATATTGGCTTCCATTCCGTAAATCATTTTAATGCCGTGTTTTTTCGCGGCGGAATAGGCATCTGGGAAAGACTGCACAACGGCATGATCAGTTAACGCAATCGCTTCATGTCCCCATTTTTTCGCCTGTTCGACAAGCTTTCCGATGCTCGTTACAGCATCCATTTGGCTCATCGGAGAATGCAGATGAAGCTCAACCCGTTTTTCGCCTTCAGGAGCGGTGTCTTCACGGGTTTTGGCTTTTATTTCATTCACGTCATTTGCAATCATGACGAGGTCTCTAACGAATGTATCGTTTTGAATGCTTCCCCGCGCCTTCACCCACATGCCTTTTTTCAGCGTTTTCATCAAAGCGGCGTCTTCTTTTTCTCTGGCGAACATTTTTACTAAAATGCTGTTTGTATAGTCCGTGATTTTGAAAATGCAGAGCGTGCGTCCGCTTTTCAGCTCGCGTGTTTCAGCATCAAACACAAACCCCTGCACCGTAATTCTTCTTTCTTCATCCATGATGCTGTCAAGCGTCCGGATTTCTTCGTTCTCTTTAATTTGATAGCCGATGACAAGCGGTCCGGACGGTGCCTGATCCTCATCGCCCTCTTTTTCCTTCTTCTCCATCTCGATAAGCGCCTGCATCGCCCGCTCCTGATCTTCAGCAAGCTTTTGCTCGCGGAATTTCTGGACTTCTTGGTCAGATACGAAAATTTCGGTATCCAGCTGCAGTTCCGGAAAGCCGAATTGGCGGTAGCTGTGCTGAATCAGTGCGCTGTATTTATTTTTGAGCGCAGATGCTTCTGTATCTGTTTTTGTTTTCACGATCAGTTTGTTTCCCTTGAGCTTCGGCTTCTGCTGATTCAAAAGAGCCACCATCGGCGGCGAGGTTCCTTCAAGCTCTTCAATACAGCGTGTCCAATAATCCTGTACAAGCTCCTCTGTCACTGTAGGGTCGATGACCTGAACAGACGATGTGACACGGGCGATGTGAGCAAACGATTGTGTTAACCTCATCATGAATGAATCATATATTTGATACGGCAAAAGAGCCTTAAAGCGAAATTGGAAATGCCAGGCCTTTTCTGCTTTATGGATTGTCAGTTTATCAATCTCTCCGTCTTCAAAGTATGTCATGAAGGTATCATCTGTCATATTAAGCTGCTGCAGAAGAATCTGAAACTGTCTTCTGTTTACTGATAACTGTTCCATTCAGACAGTATCCCTCCCTTAAAACATCATAAGTGAAGGTACCTCCGCAGGTGATGAGGTACCTTCTTTTTTCTCTATTTTAACATGATTTTGTATGATTCGTTATGGTGATTACTTCGTCTTGATAAATTCAGAAAGCTCATCCACTGAAACTTCGGCAGATTCACCGGTTTTGCGGATTTTCACTTCTACGATGCCTTCGTCGGCACGTTTTCCGACAGTGATGCGGATCGGAAGGCCGATCAGATCAGAATCAGCAAACTTCACGCCTGCGCGTTCAGCGCGGTCATCGTATAATACCTCATAACCTTCCGCCTGGAATTTGCCGTAAAGCTGTTCAGCAAGCTCTTTTTGCGCTTCGTTTTTCATATTCAGCGCCAAAATATGAAGGTCATACGGAGCAACGCTTTTCGGCCAGATCAAGCCTTTTTCGTCGTGATGCTGTTCAGCGATGGCTGAAAGCGTTCTGGACACGCCGATTCCGTAACATCCCATCAGCATCGGCTGCGCACGCCCGTTTTCATCAAGGTATGTCGCATTCATCGCTTCAGAGTAACGCGTGCCGAGTTTAAAGACTTGTCCGACCTCAATCCCTTCAGCGAAACGGATCGTGCCTTTTCCGTCAGGTGACGGATCGCCTTCCTGAATGATTCGAAGATCGGCATACGCTTTTACTGACGCGTCACGTTCGATGTTTACGTTTCGGTAATGACGGTCTTTTTCATTCGCGCCGCTAACGGCGTTTACCATTACTTTTACGGCTTGGTCGGCATAAATCTCAATGTCGCCGGCAGCGCCGATCGGCCCCGCAAATCCCGGCTCCGTGCCAAGTTTCTCTGCTACTTCTTCATGAGACGCAAGCTCAACCACTTCCGCGTTCAGAAGGTTTTTCACTTTCACGTCATTGACCTCATGATCGCCTCTTACTAACACGAGAACAAATCGGTCATCAGCTTTAAACAGCATTGATTTGATGCAGGCGCTCGGCTCGATCTGCAAGAACGAAGCGAGCTCTTCAATGCTTTTGATATTCGGCGTATCAATTTTTTCCAATGCCTCGGGGGTTTCATCTGACGGCTCGCTGTTCATGACAACTTCCGCCATTTCCGTATTGGCTGCGTAAGAGGATCCATCGGAATAAGCGATGGTATCTTCCCCTATTTCAGAAAGAGCCATAAATTCATGCGTGTCTTTTCCGCCCATCGCGCCCGAGTCGGCAATAACGGGACGGACGTTTAATTCACAGCGTGCGAAAATGCTGCTGTATGCGCCGTACATGTTTTGGTATGTTTCCTCAAGACTTTCTTCAGAAGCATGGAAAGAATACGCATCTTTCATGATGAATTCGCGTCCGCGCAATAAGCCGAAACGCGGGCGTTTTTCATCTCTGAATTTAGACTGGATCTGGTAAAGAGTGAGCGGCAGACGCTTATAAGATTTCACCTCATCGCGCACGAGAGAAGTAATGACTTCTTCATGTGTCGCGCCTAAAGCAAATTCACGGCCGTGGCGGTCTTTCAGACGCATTAATTCAGGCCCGTACGTATACCACCTGCCTGATTCCTGCCATGTTTCAGCCTGCTGAAGGGCCGGCATCAGCATTTCCACCGCGTTGATTTTTTCCATTTCTTCACGCACGATCTTCTGAATGTTTTGAATGACCCTGTAAGCCAGGGGCATATAGCTGTAAACCCCACTCGTATTTTGTCTGATAAATCCCGCTCTCAGCAGAAGCTTATGGCTTTTTGCTTCAGCATCAGCCGGCACTTCTCTCAGGGTCGGAATAAGCGTCAAACTTTGTCTCATGTCTTCGCACCTCTGATTTTTTACTAGTCAATTATAAGAATAAACGCTGGATATCGTTCCATGTGACAACCAGCATAAGAAGCATTAAGAAAGCTACGCCGATAAATACGACAAATGCTTCCTTGTCACGGTTTATCGGCTTGCCGCGGATTGCTTCAATGAATAAAAACAGCAGCCGCCCGCCGTCAAGCGCCGGTATCGGCAGCAGGTTGACGATTCCCAGGTTGATGCTTAAAAACGCCGCAAACTGGAATAGGTTGATAATACCGGTTTTTGCAACTTGATCCGTCATATCATAAATGCCGACAGGACCCGAAAGCATATCAAGCTTAAACTGGCCTGTCACAAGTTTGCTCAGATTGGTCAGGATCGCTTTTGTGACATCAACGGTAGATGTCGCGCCGTAGGCAATCGCTGCAAGCGCCCCTTTTTCAGTCGGCGCATAAGAGCCGAAGCGGCCGATTGTTTTTTTATTTTCATCTTTTACAGCTTCAGGTGTAACCGAGATATGAAACGATTTGCCGTCCCGTTTGACGGCGACATCGATTTTTTTTCCGGGATTTTCTTTTACCGCTGTCACGATGTCGGTCCATGACCTCATTTTTTCACCGTTAATGCTCTGGATATAGTCGCCTTCTTTTAAACCGGCAGCCGCTGCGCGTCCATTGTCTGTCAGCTTCCCGAGCTCAGGCTGATTCGAAGGCACGCCTTGAATGAATCCGAGCATGACGAGAATGACATACGCTAAGATGAAGTTCATTATCGGACCGGCAGCAATCGCCTTAATCCGCTTCCATACGGGTTTAGACCCGAATTGTCGATTGTAAGGCGCAATCTGCACTTCTTCTCCGTCTACGATAAAAAAAGAGGTCTGACTGACAGTAAAGCCCGCCAGTTCATCTTCTTTCCCCTGCTCGTACCCGGTAATCTTCATTTCGTGCTCAAGATCAGCCGTCTCCACCTCGATAATTAAAGCGTCGGGATATTTTTCCTTTTGATTAATGATGACTTTTTCCACTTCGTCATCTTTATTAAAAAGAAGTCCGACGGTATAACCGGGTTTGACTTCGATCATCTCCGGGTCTTCACCGGCCATGCGGACGAACCCGCCGACCGGAAGGAGTCTGATCGTATACACGGTTTCATTCTTTTTAAATGAAAAGATTTTAGGGCCGAAGCCGATCGCAAATTCACGGCAAAGGATTCCCGCTCTTTGGGCGAGCAATAAATGCCCCAGCTCATGGAAAAAAACGAGCGTTCCGAAAATAATAATAAACGCGATAACTGTATTCACGAACATACCACCTTATGTGAGTATTGAATTAACGTATCCCCGGGTGTCTTTGTCCACTTCTTGGATATCCGCAAGACTCGGATCCTGAATTACGCTGTGGCGGTCCAATGCTTTTTCAATCAGGTCCTCAATCGATAAGAATGAAATCCGTCCGGCAAGAAAAGCGGCAACGGCTTCTTCGTTGGCCGCATTTAAAACCGTCGGCATCGTTCCCCCTATTTTACCTGATTCAAAGGCAAATTGTAAGCAGCGGAACCTTTCAAAGTCAGCTTTCGCAAAATGGAGGCTTCCGATCTCCCATAATTCAAGCCTTTTTGTTTCAGGCAGAGGCAGCCGGTCCGGATATGTCAGCGCATATTGAATCGGCACCCTCATGTCCGGATTTCCGAGCTGGGCGATGACGCTTCTGTCGTGAAATTCAACCATCGAATGAATGATGCTCTCCTTATGTAATACAACGTCAATCTGTTCATACGGAATGTCAAACAGCCAATGCGCCTCAATGACTTCAAGTCCTTTATTCATCATTGTAGCCGAGTCAATCGTAATTTTTGCGCCCATCGACCAGTTCGGGTGGTTAAGGGCGTCGGCAATCGTTACAGACTCAAGCTCCTGCCGCGTTTTATCTCTGAAACTGCCGCCGGATGCCGTAATGATCAGGCGCTCGATATTTTTGCTCTGTTCGCCTTGCAACGCCTGGAAAATAGCGGAATGTTCGCTGTCGACCGGAAGAAGAGGAACACCGTATCGTTTTGCGTGTCCTTTCACTATATGCCCGGCAGTGACGAGAGTTTCCTTATTTGCAAGCGCAATTGTTTTTTTCTGTTCAATCGCTTTCAAAGTCGGGATTAAACCGACGCTTCCAAGCAGCGCATTGACCACGATATCGACTTCGTCCATGACTGCCGCTTCAATCAGGCCTTCTTCTCCGATGCCGATTTGACATTCATGAGAAAAAGACGCTTCTTTCACTTTTTGGTATGTATCCATGTCGCCGACTGCTACATATTTCGGCTGAAACGTTCTGATCAACGGGATCGCTTTCTCGGCGTTTTTACCGAAAGTCATCGAGACGAGACGGAACTGATCTTGATGCATGCGCAATACGTCTAACGTCTGCTCCCCTATTGATCCTGTTGCTCCTAAAAGACAAATATTCTTCAAAATGCCACTCCCATTCTATGCGTCCAGATCGGTCTTATTTTCATATTAGCCTTTCTCATGAAAAAAGCGCAAGCAGAAAGTATAAGAACGGCATGACAAACAAAAAGCTGTCAAATCGATCTAAAATGCCGCCGTGCCCGGGAAGGATTTTTCCCGAATCCTTCACATCATAGTGCCGCTTAAGCGCTGATTCAACCAAATCCCCGATCTGTCCGAACACAGACAAAACAAGCGTGATGACCAAAAGAACCGGGTATGAAATCGGAAGGTGCGCAAACAGCTGAAAAACAGCCGTAAAAATAAGGGCGATGACAATACCGCCGAGAAACCCTTCCACCGTTTTGTTGGGACTGATTTCGGGCCACAGCTTCCGCTTCCCGAGCGACTTTCCGACGAAATATGCGCCTGAGTCCGTTGACCATATGACAACGCAGGCATAAAAGATATACAAAAGCCCGTTTGTTTCAATGTTTCTGATTTCAATAAAATAATGAAAACACAGTCCGATATATACCGTCGCGAGAACGATAAACCCGACTTCGTCAAACGTAAAAGTGTTTTTCACGAGCACCGTATAGCTGAGCAGAATCAATACGGCGAAAATCGTTACTTCCATTTTCGCATCGAAAAAATGATACTTGTCCGGCATCATATACAGCCATAACAACAAGAGGCTGATCAGACCCGGAAAAGAAAAAAATCTGAGCTTTTTCATCCGCAAAAGCTCAAAAAGCGCTATACTTCCCATCACGTAAACAAATACGGTGAACGGCAATCCTCCGAAAATAACCAAAAATAAAAATAGTGCCGCTGCCAGAACACCCGTTAACAATCTTTGTTTCATTTCCACCATCCTCTAAATTCCGCCAAACCTCCGGCCCCGCTGTTGAAATTCTCCCACTGCCTGCAGAAAGTGATCTTCTTTAAAATCGGGCCACAGGACATCTGTAAAAACAAATTCACTGTAAGCCACCTGCCAAAGCATAAAGTTGCTCAATCTGATTTCTCCGCTCGTTCTGATGAGCAGCTCCGGGTCCTGGATTGATTCTGTCATTAAATGCCCGGAAAAGAGCGCTTCATCAATGTCTTCGATATTCAGCGTGCCGCTTTTCACCTGTTCAGCCAGTGCTTTTGCCGCATTGACGATTTCCGTGCGTCCGCCGTAGTTCAAAGCGAAATTGAGAATCAGCCCGTCATTTTGTTCTGTATCTTTTACGGCCTTCTCAATCGCCCTGTACGTATGAGAAGGGAGCGCGGATTCATCTCCGATAATTTTCACCTGTACATTTTCCTCTATTAATTCAGGAAGATACGTATTCAGGAACTCTTCCGGAAGCTTCATCAAAAAGTCGACTTCCATCTTCGGGCGCTTCCAGTTCTCCGTTGAAAACGCATAAAGAGTCAGAACTTTAACGCCGAGCTGACTTGCGAGCTTTGTCACCCTTTTTACCACTTTCATTCCTTCATGATGTCCTGCAATCCGAGGGAGTGAGCGCTTCTTCGCCCAGCGTCCGTTTCCGTCCATAATAATGGCAATGTGTGCGGGAATTTCACCCTTCAGTATGTCTTCTTTTGTATACCGTTCTAAGTTGGAAGCCGCATTCTGCTGATTCTTCCAATTTTTGAGTATGTTGAGCATGAGATTCCTCCGTCACCCAAAAAGGTTGCGTTGCTGATGATCAATGTAATCAACAGTATTAACAAAAAAACCCCCTGTAAACATGAGAGGGTCTTTTCACATTATCTATTGTACATAGTTTTTCATTAAACTTCCATGATTTCTTTTTCTTTGTCCTTCGTGACGCTGTCAATTTTTGACACATATTCATCTGTCAGCTTTTGAACGTCTTCACTGGAAGCACGAAGCTCGTCTTCTGTAATGTCTCCGTTTTTCTCAAGTTTTTTGAGGTCATCGTTGCTGTCACGGCGGACATTACGGACTGCTACTTTCGCTTCTTCCGCGTATTTTTTCACGACTTTGACAAGTTCTTTACGTCTTTCTTCCGTCAGAGCCGGGATCGCGATGCGGATAATTGTGCCGTCACTTGTCGGCGTTACGCCAAGATCAGCTTTCAGAATCGCTTTTTCAATATCGCCGATTGCCGTTTTGTCATACGGTGTGACAACAAGCATACGCGCTTCAGGCACATTGATGGAAGACAGCTGGTTTAAAGGTGTTTGGGCACCGTAGTATTCTACTGTCACTTTATCCAATAGAGATGGGTTTGCACGTCCTGCGCGGACTGACGCCAATTCGCGTGAATAAGCGGCAACCGCTTTTTCCATGCGTTCTTTTGTTTGTGTTAATACTTCGTTTGACAACGTTATTTCCCCCTTACGATCGTTCCGATTGATTCGCCGATTACGGCACGCTTAATATTTCCTTCTTCCATAATAGAAAAGACGATCAGCGGAATATCATTATCCATACATAGTGAAGAAGCCGTAGAATCCATGACTTCCAGCCCGTCTTTTAACACATCGAGATAAGATAATTTTTCGTATTTAACGGCTGACTCATCTTTTCTCGGATCAGCATTATACACACCGTCGACATTATTTTTCGCCATTAAGATCACGTCCGCTTCGATTTCAGCGGCACGCAGCGCTGCGGTTGTGTCCGTAGAGAAATAAGGGTTTCCTGTTCCCGCGGCAAAAATAACAACGCGTTTTTTCTCCAGGTGGCGGATGGCTTTTCTTCTGATGTAAGGCTCAGCGACCTGACGCATTTCAATTGATGTCTGCACTCTGGACTGAATTCCGAGCGTTTCCAGGCTGTCCTGCAGGGCAAGTGAGTTCATGACAGTAGCAAGCATGCCCATATAATCGGCCGTCGCACGGTCCATTCCTAAGTCACTGCCCGTTTTTCCGCGCCATAAGTTGCCGCCGCCTACGACTACGGCCACTTCGACGTCAAGCTCAGCGATTTCTTTTACCTGTTTAGCGATGGATTGGATGACAGTCGGATTAATGCCGTTTCCCTGCTCTCCTGCCAATGCTTCTCCGCTAAGCTTTAAAACGATACGATTGTATTTTGGTTTTTCCATAATAACCTCCAAGTGTAAACATTGCCGTTTCCTATTATGCAAGAGAAAAAAAGGTTTGTAAATATAGTTTTAAAAATAGGGAACACAAGTAGTGTCCCCTATACTGCCTGAAAAGCCGCGAAAGATTCGCCAAGGCTTTCCGCCATTATTTTTTCACTTGGTTCATAACTTCTTCAGCAAAGTTTTCTTGGCGTTTTTCAATACCTTCTCCAACTTCGTAGCGGACGTAAGTTTTAACAGATGCGTTTTTCGCAGCCACAACTTGTTTCACTTTTTCGTCTGGGTTTTTAACGAAAGCTTGGTCTAATAAGCAAATTTCTTCGAAGAATTTGTTCAGACGGCCTTCAACCATTTTAGCTACGATGTTTTCCGGTTTGCCTTCTTGAAGAGCTTGCTGAGTCAGAATCTGACGCTCATGGTTTGCTTCTTCTTCAGACACTTGGTCGCGGGAAATGTAACGAGGATTTACCGCTGCAACATGCATCGCGATGTCTTTTGCAAGATCTTCGTCAGTTGTTCCGCTAAGAACGGATAATACGCCGATGCGGCCTCCCATGTGAAGGTAAGCACCGAACGCTTCGCTGTCTTCTTTTGAAATAACAGCAAAACGGCGAAGAGTGATTTTCTCTCCGATTTTAGCAACGTTGCTTGTGATGTATTCTTCAACAGTAGAACCGTTTTCCATCTTTTGACCCATTGCTTCTTCAAGATCAGCAGGAGCGTTTGCAAGAAGGTGGTCAGCAAGCGTGTTCAGAAGCTCTTTGAAGCCTTCGTTTTTCGCAACGAAATCAGTTTCAGAGTTTACTTCTAAGATAACGCCTTTGTTGCCGTCAGTTTTAATAAGAGTAGAACCTTCAGCAGCGATACGGTCAGCTTTTTTAGCCGCTTTCGCAATTCCTTTTTCTCTCAGAAGGTCGATTGCTTTGTCCATATCTCCGTCAGTTTCAGTCAATGCTTTTTTACAGTCCATCATACCAGCGCCTGTTTTTTGACGCAGTTCTTTTACCTGCTGTGCAGTAATAGCCATTTGAATTCCTCCTTATATGTGTAAACAAGATATGTATAGATACATTTTTCTTGAAAAAAGGTGATAAAAGGCAGTCCCTCTTATCACCTTTTGATTAGGTTACGCAGTTGTCGTTTCTGTTTCAGGTGCAGTCTCTTCAGCAGCTTCCGCTTCTTCTTCGCCTTGCTTCGCTTCTAAGATAGCATCTGCCATTTTAGAAGTAAGAAGTTTGACAGCGCGGATTGCGTCATCGTTTGCAGGGATTACGACATCAATTTCATCAGGATCACAGTTTGTATCTACGATTCCGATGATAGGAATGTTCAATTTGCGAGCTTCCGCAACAGCGATGCGCTCTTTGCGAGGATCGATGATGAATAATGCATCAGGAAGATCCTTCATGTCTTTAATTCCGCCGAGGAATTTTTCAAGACGCTCTAATTCTTTTTTCAATTGAACAACTTCTTTTTTCGGAAGTACTTCAAATGTACCGTTTTCTTGCATTTTCTCGATGTCTTTCAGACGCTTAATGCGTTTTTGGATTGTTTCGAAGTTTGTCAGTGTACCGCCCAACCAGCGTTGGTTGACATAGTACATGCCAGAGCGTACAGCTTCTTCTTTAACAGAATCCTGAGCTTGTTTTTTTGTGCCGACGAAAAGGATTTTTCCGCCTTCAGCAGCAAGGTTTTTCGTGAAGTTGTAAGCTTCCTCTACTTTTTTCACTGTTTTTTGAAGGTCAATGATGTAGATTCCGTTACGCTCCGTGAAAATGTAACGCTTCATTTTTGGGTTCCAGCGGCGTGTTTGGTGGCCGAAGTGAACACCAGCTTCAAGCAATTGTTTCATAGAAATAACTGACATGTGATTTCCTCCTAATAAAATGGTTTTTTTCCTCCGCTTAGGTCATTTTTGTGCAGAACTGCCGTTTGCAGCACCCTCTGCATAAATCGTTAAGCGTGTGTATTTAACACCAAGACATAATATAACACAGCTTTATGCGACAATCAAGAATCCTTTACAGCTTTGCCGCGAAATTTTAAAAACAGCTCGATTTCTGTCTTTCCGCTCTGCATCCGTTTGGCGATTTCCGCGGGGGTGAGCCCTTGTTCATATAATTCTGAAACACGTTCTTCAAACGAATGCGCACCGTTGTTTTCATCACTTTCAGCCCGTTCCGTTGCACTGATGAGCTTTTCCATGTGGTCCGGAATAGCAGGCTCTTTTTTCGGTTCCGGCCGGGGTTCGGCGTCTTCTGCGTCCGGCGCTTGACGGCTTTTTGCGTCTTCGAGTCTTTCATTTTCTTCTTTCAGCTCAAGCAGAAACGCTGCAAGAGTGTTTTCCGTCTCTTCAAGAATCTTCTTCTGCTGGCGCTCCGTCTCCTTGAGGGCTGAAAACCTCGTGTACAGAATAATGACGGCATAAAGCAGTACGCCGTGAAGCACAAAGCTTAAAAGCCATAATAGTGTTGACATGTTTTTCACTCGCTAACCATGAGTTCATTATTGAATTACTTTTTCAAGCAGATGCTTTAATTTAAACAGCGCCTTTGAATGAATCTGTGAAATCCGCGACGTCGAAAGGTTCAGGACTTGTCCGATCTCGGTCAAAGTCAGTTCTTCTTTATAGAATAAACTGACGACAAGCTGCTCTTTTTCAGAGAGCTCGTGAATTTTGCCCGCAAGCTGAGCGATCAGCTCGTCCTTCATGATTTTTTCTTCCGGCGGCACATTTTTGTCATCTCTGATCATCACTTGAATATTCTCACCGTCATCCTGGTCGTGAAGCTTTTCATCAATGGATAAGAGATTGGCAAAAAACCCTTCATTCATCGTTGATACTACGTCCTGCTCCGTCATCCCCAGCTCTTCTGCGATCTCTGAAGGCGTCACATTCCGAAGGTAGCGCTGTTCAAGTTTTTCGATCGCCGCTTCGACTTTTTTTGTCTTCTCCCGTGAAGTTCTGGGCAGCCAATCTTCTTTACGCAGCCCGTCGATGATTGCACCGCGAATTCTAAACGAGGCATAGGTATCAAATTTTAAATCCCGGCCGGGGTCAAATTTTTCCAGGGCATCATATAAACCAAGCATACCAAGGCTCATTAGATCGTCTTTATGCACCGATTTCGGCAGTCCGACGGAAATTCTGCCGACATGATATGTGACCAGCGGCATGTAACGGCGCATTAAATCATCACCGGCTTTAGGATCTTTCCACTCTTTCCAGCGCGACCAAAGCACCTGATCTTCATAATTCAAGGATTGCATTGTTATCCCCCTACCTCATACCTTTATTAAATCGTTGTTTCACCTTGTTTAACAGTTCGAATGTGCAGCATGCAGGACTTTGGCTCAAATTCAATCGTCCGGCCGCTTGAGCCGCCCGTATCTTCACTGATGACCGGAATGTTATACAATGAAAGCTGCTCTTTGATGGCCGCTACATTCCTCGGACCGATTTTCATCAGGTCGTTTGTCATTTTAAACTTAAACATCTCCGCTCCCCCGGCGAGTTTTGCCTTCAGGGCAAACTTGCGGCAGCCGACTTTCAAAAGCATATCAATCGTCATCTTAACGGCGGTGTCCGCGTATTTTGCACGGTTGAGCTCCGCCGTTTTTGATAAACCGGAGTCCGGCAGCATGACGTGAACGAGTCCTGCCGTTTGTTTGTCTTTATCGTATAAAACCAGCCCCACGCATGAACCGAGTCCCGAGGTCCGGATTTTATCCGGGTAACGCGCGACTTGAACATCCGCAATCCCCACTTTAACGACTGCGGCTTCCGCACGGCTCATAAAGCCGCACCCAATGAGACGAAGAGCTTTTCAAAAGAATCATAGTCCGGGAGCATAAACATGTGGGCTTTGAGCTCCTGCCGGCTGCCCTGGTCAAAAATAGAAGTATCCACGACAATGGCATGCTCTCCGACTTGGCTGAGCTCCATCAGCCCTTCACTGATAACCGCGCCGAACATATCAAGTGAGATTTCCGGCACGCTCGGGTAAATCTCAAGCTTTGTCAAATCAGCCAATGCCGTTAAATAGGAACCTGCTAAAATATTGCCGAACTCATGTAAAGCAGAAGAACTCAAATGATCTTCACCCAACTGGTCAATATCAAAATCCGGATTTCCGATCAGCTCTCTGATAAACTGTTCCGCCTGATGGAAAGGCATGATGAGAAAGATAGAGCCGGTCATGTCGCCTTCCATTCTTAAAAAGATACTGGCGACCGGCGTTTCAGCCCCGCCGAAAAAATCAGCGAGCTCATCAAATGTCAATAAAGTCGCAAACGGCACTTCCATGTCTATCTTTCTGTTCAGCAGCTGAGCCATTGCAGAAGCCGAGTGACCCGCCCCGATATTTCCGACTTCCCGCAAAATATCCATCTGCTCTTCTTTGATCGCTTCAAACTTACTCATGTTGTCTTTTCCCCTTTAAGCATTAGGCTCTCCGGACGCAGATGCCGAAGCACCTTTATCCAGCACCGCATGCGCATCGATAATATTGAGGAGCCTGTTATCTTGCTTGACGATCTGTTTAATCCACACATCCGTTTCCTTTGTCTGGCTTTCAGGCGCGGATTCGATTTCATTTTCATGCACGGTGATGACGTCATTGGCCTCATCCACGACCCATCCGACATCGGCGTCACGATAAGAAATGATGATAATCCGAGTCTCTTCTGTGATGTCCTGTTCAGGCTGATTCAGACGTTTTCTTAAATCAAGAACCGGGGTAATCACTCCGCGCAGATTGATAACGCCGCGGATATAAGATTCCACACCTGGGACCCTCGTCGGTTTTTGCCACTTTTCAATTGATTTCACTTGGGAAACTGAGATAGCGTATTCTTTCCCGTTTATCATAAACACAATCATTTTTTCACCTGTTTTGATTTCAGCAGTCATTCGGGCACCTCCTCGTGTCGTTTTAGTAGATCAGCGCATTGCAATCAATAATCAGCGCCACTTCTCCGTTTCCGAGAATCGTAGCGCCGGAAATCGCAAAGACGCTTGTTAAATAGTCGCCGAGTGATTTCAGTACGACTTCCTGCTGTCCGATAAAAGAGTCCACGACAAAAGCAGTGGATTTATCGCCCTTTTTCACGACGATTACATGGAACTGATCGGCATCCTGTTTTGAATCCGTAATGCCGAATTCTTTTTTCAGATTGACGATCGGAACGATTTGGCCTCTGAAATCAATCACTTCTCTGTCATGCGTCTGCAGGATATCTTTCTTATCAATAACAGCCGTCTCTATAATAGAAGAAATCGGTATCGCAAACGTCTCTTCTTCCAGTTTAATGAGAAGAACGGATATAATTGAAAGTGTCAGCGGAAGCTGGATACTGAAAAGAGAACCTTGACCTTCCGCGGATTTGACACTGACAGAGCCGCCGAGTGATTCGAGTTTATTTTTTACGACATCCAGGCCGACGCCCCGCCCTGAAATGTCAGAAATTTGATCGGCAGTCGAGAAGCCCGGAGCAAAAATAAGCTCGTAAATCTCATTATCTTCAAGCGTTTCAGCATCACGTTCGGTGATTACACTCCGCTCGAGCGCTTTTTCAAGAATTTTCTTTCTGTTCAGGCCGGCCCCGTCATCTTCAACCTCAATAAAGACGTGGTTGCCGCTGTGATATGCCTTAAGCACGACATGACCTGATTCCGGTTTTCCTTTATTCACCCGCACTTCAGGCGATTCAATGCCGTGATCGATGCTGTTTCTGATTAAATGGACAAGCGGATCGCCGATTTCATCAATCACCGTGCGGTCCAGCTCCGTTTCAGCTCCGATGATGGACAATTCGATTTTCTTGTTTAATTCCTTTTGAAGCTGGCGGATCATTCTCGGGAAACGGTTAAAGACGGTTTCTACCGGCACCATCCGCATATTAAGAATAATAGACTGAAGGTCGCCCGAGATTCTGGTCAGGCGTTCAACGGTTTCAGTCAGCTCATTGTGGTCAAGCTCTTTGGCGATCTGCTCAAGACGTCCGCGGTCAATGACAAGTTCTTCAAAAAGGTTCATTGAAGAATCCAGTCTTTCAATGTTGACGCGAATCGTTTTCGAGCCGCTGTGATGCTTCGGCTGTTCTTCCGTTTTCGCTTGCGGCTTAGGCTGTTTCTCAGCCTTTTTAACCGGAGCTTCCTTCACCGGTTCAGCCGCTTGCGGTTTTTCGGCCGTTTTTAACGGCGCACCGGCAGAAATTTCGACATTCTCCACTTCTGAAATGCCGCTGATGAGTTCTTTAATTTCTTCAGCAGGCTGCTTTGTCAAGAAACACACCTGAAAATCCGTTCCGAAATCTTCCGTCTCAAGCACTTCCGCGGCGGGTATCGTTTTTGCGACTTCCCCGGCTTCATTCAGCTTTTCAAATATCATGTACACGCGCACGGCTTTGAGCATGCAGCTTTCATTCAGGGAAACCGTTATTTCATAGCGGCTGAATCCTTGCTCTTCCGCCTCTTCAATAACAGTCCGTTCGAACTCATCATAATTCCATTCAGTTGAAGCCTGTTGTATTGAAGCCGGCGGTTCTGCTGTTTCGGCTGAAGCCGCAGTCTCATGCACCGCATTTACGTCGAGCTTCGCACTCACTTCAGAAATATCACGTTTGCCGTCTCCTCCGTCAATAATGGACTGCACCATCTCTTCAAGATGATCAAGCGCTTCAAACAGCACGTCCAGCCAATCTGATGTAACGGTCATTTCTCCGTTGCGGATGGCGTCCAGCACATTTTCCATCAGGTGGGTTAAATGCGCCAGATCTGTATATCCCATCGTTGCGCTCATGCCTTTCAGCGTATGGGCAGCTCTGAAGATGTCATGCACAAGCTGAAGGTCTGCCGGATCTTTTTCCAACAGCAGCAGCTTTTCGTTACATGTCTGTAAGTGCTCTTTACTTTCATCAATAAAGACATCTAAATATTGATTCATATCCAATTGATTCACACCCTCTCTTTTTTCACACATCCGGTGATGGATGTCGCGATATCTTCCACATGTTTAATCTCATGAATGAGGCCCGCCTTTATCGCTGACTTCGGCATTCCGAACACAACACAGGATTCGTCCGATTCCGCAATCGTTTTAACGCCGCCTGTTCTGAGCATTTCTTTTACGCCCTCGGTTCCGTCGCTGCCCATGCCGGTCATAATGACGGCTACCTTTTCGTAATCGGATAAGCGGCTTGCCGACCGAAACAAATAATCGGCTGACGGTTTATGCCGGCTTTCCGTATCATGAACGTCAAGAATGATGCGGAGCCTTCCGCCCTCCTCTGCAACCGTCATATTTTTTCCGCCGGGCGCGATGTACACCCATCCGTCTTTCGCTTCTTCACCGTTTTCCGCTTCTTTGACCTGAATATCTGACAAATGGTTGAGTCTGTCTGCAAGTGAAGCGGTGAAGCCTTCAGGCATGTGCTGAACGACAAATACAGGCGCCTTTAAATCCTTCGGCAGTTTCGGAATCACCTTTTGCAGAGCCCGCGGTCCGCCTGTAGAGGTCGCGATGAATACGGCCTGCTTGGCTGATTTTGCTTTCGGTCTTTCAAATCCCGCCAAAGCCGGACGTTCCGGGATAGAAGACTCTTTCACTGCCGCCTCAGGTTTTTGTGCGCGGGACAGCCCGGCTGCAATCACCCTCTCAATCAGCTGCTCTTTAATTTTATAAAGATCAAGTGAAATCGCTCCGGAAGGCTTGGTGATAAAATCAAAAGCGCCCATTTCCAGGCAGTTGATCGTTCGGTCCTTCCCTTGCTGTGTCTGGCTCGATACCATGATTACGGGAAGTTTATATATGCTGATGATCTTCCGCAATGTATCCGTTCCGTTCATGACCGGCATTTCAATATCAAGCGTGACAACATCAGGCTTGAGAAGCTCTATTTTCTTCAGCGCCTCTTCCCCGTTTCTGGCTGTCCCGATGACTTCTATCTGCACTTCCGCAGCCAGAAAATCGGTAATCATCTTTCTCATAAAAGCTGAGTCATCAACGACAAGCACACGAATCACTGTAAAGTCCTCCTCAATAAAAAAGAAGATAATCTCTCAATAAATGCCGGTTTCTCTTCTCTTGGTTTGTTTTCTTCCGTTTGAAACAAGACATCCGTCAGAAGACGGACGGACCTGCTGGCTTTTGCTTGAGGACTTTTTATTAAAAAAGGCACCTGGTCAATGACGGCTTGACTTACTAACGGGTCATCGGGTATGGAGCCGGCGAAACGCACCTCCGCGCCTAAAAACGTGTGAATCGCATGAGAAAGGCGGTTGTACGTGTCCAGCGCCTGTTTTTGGGCGCGGGCGCGATTGACGGCAATGTTTACGGTCAGCCGTTCATCCGCGAGCAAAAGATGTTTGATCGCGCTGTAGGCATCCATAATGGCCGTCGGCTCAGGCGTTGTCACGGCGAGAATGTCTTCCGCCGATAAAATAAACGGCAGCTGTTCTTTTGAAAGTCCAGCTCCCATATCAAACAGAACGTAATCAAAATCGCTTAATACAGCGGAAAGACCATTCATAAAAGCCGCCCACTTCTCTCCGTCTGCTTGATAGATCGCCTCAAGCCCCGTTCCTCCGGATATGTAGCGAAGGCCTTTCGGACCGGAGGACAGTGATTGCGCCAATGCGTGCCGATTCTCCATCACATCAATAATGGTGCGGGAAGAAGCAGCGCCGATCAGCACATCAATGTTGCCCATTCCGATGTCAAGATCAATGATGAGTGCTTTTTTTCCTTTTTCCTGCAGGGCAACTGCCATGTTTAATGTTAAATTAGATTTTCCGACGCCGCCTTTACCGCTGATGACGGCTAATGTCTTCGCTTTTTTCTCATAAAGCTCCGGCTTGATCATTTGCCGCTCTCTCATTTTCCTTCTTAATGACTCTGCCTGATCGGGTTTCATGTCAAAAGCATCCTTACAAACTCTTTTGGTGAAGCCGATAGGATGTCTTCAGGCACATCCTGTCCATTTGTCAAATAGGCGGCGCCGATTCTTGATTCCGACAGCACTTGAAACACGGGGCCGAGTGAGGCGGTTTCATCCGTTTTCGTGAAAATGAATTGATTGACCGGCACACCTGAAAACTGTTTCAGCACCTGTTTCATATCGTCATATTTTGCAGATGCCGATAATACGAGAAAGGATTGTAAGCCTGATTCAAACGGAATCATCTCTTGTAATTCCGTAATATACTGCTCTTCTTTAAAGTTTCTACCGGCTGTATCAATGAAAACATGGTCATATTCAGCGAATTTTTCCAGTGCCTTCAGACATTCTTCCTTTGAATAGCATACTTCAAGAGGAGCCTGAAGCAGCTCCGCATATGTCTTCAGCTGCTCGACCGCGGCAATCCGGTAAGTATCCGTCGTCATAAAGGCAATTCTTTTATGCTCTGTCAGCATTGATGAGGCCGCGAGTTTCGCAAGTGTAGTCGTTTTACCGGCCCCGGTTGAACCGAAAAGCACGACGTATTTTGATTGAATCCCTTCCTGCCACCTGTCTGCCGAAGGGAGTTTTTTCACTAACAAATCCTGCAGTTTGGAGCTGACATTATCTTCAGTTAAATCTCCGGAAACAATTGAAGAACGGAGCAATTCACTGAGTACGGCGTTTTGCGTATGATCAGGAAGTCCGGCTTGCTTCAATAGTCTCTCGGCTTTTTTTAATGGTTCAGGGAACACTTCTTTATAATGCGCCAGTTCGCCGGAAATACTTTGATCCGGAAGACGCGGCGGCTGAACAGGCTCAGCTTTCTCCGCCGTTTCCGTCTTTTTCATTTCTTCAGCGGCAGCCGGCGGCGTTTTTCTCGCTTCCCTGACGTCACGATCTAAAACCGCTATCACTTCGACGGCCTGCTGCGACCGCAGCCCCAGCCATTTTCGTTTCTTTACTTGTTTGGAATGTAAAATAACGGCATCATTGCCGAGTTCCTTTTTGATTTGCTTCGCGGCATCCTGCATTGAAGCGGCTGTAAATTTTTTTATTTTCATTAAATATCCACCACTCCAATGCTTTGTACTTCAACATTTGCTTCCAGCTCATTATAAGAAAGAACCGGAAGATCAGGGAAATACCGTTCTAACAGCTGTTTTACATACATTCTGACAGCAGGCGAGCAAAGAAGAATCGCCGACTCCTGGCGGATGGAAAGCTGCTCGGCCTCTTTAGCGACAGAACGGATGATGCTGTCTGAAACCTCAGGGTCGAGTGACAGGTAATTGCCTTGTTCAGTCTGCTGTACCCCGTCTGCAATCGCTTTTTCCACCCGGCCTGAGCATGTAATGACCTTCAGCGTTTCATGCTCTCTCGCATATTGTGCCGTGATTTGTTTGGCAAGCGACTGTCTCGCGTATTCTGTCAAAAGATCTGAATCTGTCGTTAATCTTCCGTAATCGGCAAGAGTTTCAAAAATGGTCACCAAGTTTCTGATTGAAACTTTTTCTCTCAGCAATTTGGCAAGCACCTTTTGAATATCGCCGACAGAAAGAGGGTTTGGCGTGACTTCCTCAACAAGCACAGGATAATTTTCCTTCAGATGATCGATCAGCTGCTTCGTTTCCTGTCTGCCGACCAGTTCATGGGCATGCTGCTTAATTTTTTCTGTAATATGCGTAGATACGACTGACGCCGGATCAACAACTGTATATCCCAGCATGTCCGCTTCATCTTTTGCAGCTTCACTGATCCATTTTGCGGGAAGTCCGAACGACGGCTCTATCGTTTCAATTCCTTCAATGACGTCATCTTCAGGCGTCGGTGACATCGCTAAGTAATGATCTAGCAGGAGCTCTCCTTTAGCGACTTCATTGCCTTTAATTTTCAATCTGTATTCATTCGGCTGGAGCGCGATGTTATCCCTGATGCGCACAACCGGAATGACAAGTCCCAATTCAAGCGCAAGCTGACGTCTGATCATGACGATGCGGTCAAGAAGATCACCGCCCTGCCCCGCGTCTGCAAGCGGCACGAGTCCGTATCCGAACTCAAATTCAATCGGATCAATATGTAAAAGCTGCACAACGCTTTCCGGGCTTTTCAGTTCATCCGCCTGAGCCTCTTCTTCAAGAATTTCTTCCTCTTCTTCGCTCGGCTTATCCGCTTTGGACAGCATGTAAGCGCCGAATGCAAGCAGACCGGCGATCGGCCCCGTCAGCAGAATGCCGATCGGTGTAAGAAGACCGAGCAAAAGTACAGTTCCCGCAGCTACATACAAGAGCTTCGGATAAGCAAACAGCTGGCCTGTAATATCATGACCGAGGTTTCCTTCAGATGCCGCTCTCGTCACGACAATCCCTGTAGCCGTTGAAATGAGCAAGGCCGGCATTTGAGAAACGATACCGTCACCGACCGTCAGCATTGTAAAGTGAGACGCAGCTTCTTGTATGCTCATCCCCTGCTGCAGCATGCCGATTACGATTCCGAAAATAATATTGATCATCACGATGATGATCCCCGCGATGGCATCCCCTTTGACGAATTTGCTCGCACCGTCCATAGCGCCGTAAAAATCCGCTTCCCGGGCGACTTTTTCACGTCTGTGCTTTGCATCCTGCTCCGTAATCATGCCGGCATTTAAATCCGCGTCAATACTCATTTGCTTTCCGGGCATCGCATCAAGCGTAAATCTCGCCGCCACTTCCGATACCCGCTCGGCGCCTTTTGTAATGACGATAAACTGAATAATAATCAAGATAATGAAGACAACAAGCCCTACCAGCACATTTCCGCCGACAACGAAATTCCCGAATGTCTCAACAACCTTTCCCCCTTCTCCGTGAGAAAGAATCGAACGTGTCGTCGACACATTGAGCGAAAGCCGAAACAGCGTCAATAACAGCAGCAATGACGGGAATATCGAGAATTGCAGCGGTTCTTGCATATTCATTGTGGTGAGAAGCACGATCAACGCAAGAGAGATATTAATGATGATCAAAATACTTAACAACCATGGAGGGAATGGAATCACCAGCATTGCCACAATGAGGACAACACTTATTAAAACCGATAAATCTCTTGTTGACATGCTGTTTTTCTCTCCTTTTGAATCTGAAATTCACTATACTTTTTGTTTCGTTTTATATACATAAGCCAAAATTTCCGCAATGACTTTGAAAAACTCTTCCGGCACGGCCTGGTCAATGTCAACCTGATCATATAACGCACGCGCGAGCGGCCTGTTTTCAATCGTCATGACATCGTGTTCTTTGGCGATCTGCCTGATTTTTAATGCGAGATGGTCCACCCCTTTGGCAACAATGTAAGGGGCGTCCATTTTCTTTTCATCATATTTTAAAGCTATCGCATAATGGGTCGGGTTGGTAATGATGACATCCGCTTTCGGCACTTCCTGCATCATCCGCCTCATCGCCATTTCCCGCTGCTTCTGCTTAATTTTGGACTTGATAATCGGATCACCCTCCGATTTTTTGTATTCATCTTTTATATCCTGTTTTGACATTCTGATATTTTTCTCATAATCAAAACGCTGATATAAGTAATCAAGCCCGGCCAGCAGCATTAAAGCCCCTGATCCCGCAAGCCCCATCCAAAGCGTGAGCTTAGAAACGAAAGTGAGCACTTCCGCAGGCGTTAAGAGAGGAAGGCGGAGAATATCGCCATAATGAAGCCAGAGCACCATAAAGGCGGCAAAACCGACCACAGTAATCTTCAAAATGGATTTGACCAGTTCAACAATCGCCCTCATGCTGTAAATCCGCTTAAATCCTTTCAGCGGGCTGAGCTTATTCAAGTCAGGCTTGAGGACTTCCGCAGAAAACAGAAAACCCACCTGCATGTAATTGCTCACGACACCTGCCACAAGCGCGACCAGCATAATCGGCGCGAGAATGAGGCTGATATCTTTCACCGTATCCACGAACAGTTCATGCACGGCAGATGCTGACAGATGTAAAGATATCGATTTCGTATAAAACGTTTTAATAAAGGACAGCAGCCTGTCCCGCATATAAGGACCGAGCGCGATCAGCGAAAGAAAGATAATCAGTAAAGAAACGGCTGTATTCACATCCGTACTTTTCGCGACCTGTCCTTTCTTTCTTGTATCCTTCCGTTTTTTCGGAGTGGCTTTCTCCGTTTTTTCACCGGCAAAGAATTGCAGATTCAGTCTGAGCCTCATCATGTCACACCGACCAATGCCAATAGATTCCGCATGGTTTCAACGGTAAGGCTGAAGATGTTGCGGACAACGACAAACATCACCGCCATACAAACGATCAGCATAATAAAGCTCACGGCTATTTTCAGAGGAAGCCCGACAACGAAAACATTCAGCTGCGGCACCGTTCTCGCCACGATACCGAGCGCCAAATCAACTAAAAACAGACTGGCCACAACCGGCGCAGACATTTGAAAAGCGATAATAAACATGGCATTGAAGCTTTTTGCGATAAAAAGTCCAAAGTGATCATTTCCAAACGACGGAAATGCCTGATCAAGCGGGATATACTGAAAGCTGTAATAAATCCCGTCCAACAAAAGATAATGGGCGTTTATGCTGAGCATAAATAACAGCGCCAGCGTATAAACGAATTGTCCGATCAGCGGGCTTTGCGTTCCTGATTGCGGATCAATGACATTGGCGATGGAAAAGCCCATCTGAAAATCAATAAAGGAACCCGCTATCTGAATGGCTGTCATCATCATGAAAGCGATCAGCCCGAGGCTCAAGCCCACAACGGCCTCTTTTATGACAAGCAGCATATATTGTTCCCCTATTTCTATTTCCGGCGCATGTTTCAGCGTGCTGAAGCAGATCACCGAAAGAAAAAAAGCAAAGCCGATTCGGTGAACCGCCGGCAGATTCCGATGTCCGAACACCGGCACCGTTACAAAAAAAGCAGAGATTCTGATAAAGACCAATAAAAAAGCGGGAAATAAATCAATGATGGAATTCATTTGATTCTACCCTGCAAATCGGTTCAGATGAGAGAACAGATCAGTTGTGAACGAAAGAATCGTCGACAGCATCCAAGGACCGAAAAAGATCAGTCCAAGCATCACCGCCACGATTTTCGGAATGAACGCAAGCGTCTGTTCCTGGATTTGAGTTGTCGCTTGAAAGATACTGACGAGCAAACCGACGATCAGCGCGATCGCAAGCAGCGGCCCGCTGATCATTAGTGTTACATATACGGCTTTTTCCGCCATGGAAATTACAAATTCTGAACTCACAATTAGCACCTACCCTAAAAGCTGTCAAGCAAAGATTTCACGATTAAATACCATCCATCGACCAAAACGAAAAGCAATATTTTAAAGGGCAGAGAGATCATAACCGGCGGTAGCATCATCATTCCCATTGACATTAAGACGCTCGCCACGACCATATCGATAATTAAAAACGGAATAAAAATCATAAAGCCCATTTGAAAAGCGGTTTTGAGTTCTGATATCGCATAAGCGGGCACCATCGTCGTCAAAGGAATATCCTGAATCGATTCAGGTTTTTTCATTTTGGCATAGTTCATAAACAGCGCCAGATCCTTCTGCCTTGTATGCTTGCTCATATACTCTTTAATCGGCTTCTCGGCTTTTGTATATGCTTCATCGAGACTGATTTTGTTGTCCATCAGCGGCGTTAAGGCTTCCTTATTAATCTCTGAAAAAGTCGGCGCCATAATAAAAAACGTCAAGAACAGCGCAAGGCCGATTAAAACCTGGTTGGGAGGCATGTTCTGCGTCGCCAGTGAGGTTCTTACAAAAGACAGGACGATGACGATTCTCGTAAAGCAGGTCATCAAAATCAGAATCCCCGGCGCCACTGAAAAGACAGTCAAAAGCAGCAGTAATTTAACAGTGGAGCTGACTTCGGTCGGACTGTTTGAATTAAAAAGATTAATGAATTCATTCATGGTGATAAGGGCCTTTCTTCTTTCCTTCAGAACGGCTTTGTTTCAGCTCGTTCAGCTGTTCTTTCAGCGCTTTTGAAAACGACGGAAGCATCGTTTGCGGCTTTTTTTCTCCATCCTTACGCGGATTTACGAGCTTGGTCCATTCCACTTTTGAAGACATCGACTCTTCGTATTGGCTCAGAATCGCCTCGCGCTCTTTTTCATCTTCAATTTCTTTTAAAAGCTGTATCGTTTCGCCCACACCGACTACGAGAACGCTGTTTCCCACTTTGATCAGCTGCACGGAACGGTTTTGGCCGACTGACGTTCCGCCGATATTTTCTACATATTGAAACGGCTTCAGCAGACGGTTTCTTCTATTCATCAGTTTGACAAATCCATAGATCAGCAGAATGACGAATAATAACGCCCCAATCATCTTTACAAAATCAAAAGCGGAGACAGAAGATGCAGAAGCATCCCCTATCTCTTGATCAGCCGTTTGTTTCGATGTATCGCTTTTTTTCTCTGTTTTGTTTGTTGATTGTTTGTCAAACCATTCGTTGACGGTGGAATTGTCAGACTCCGCCGCAAAAGCAGGGAACGGATGTACATTGAGTAAAACGAAACAACAAATCAAAGCTAGTAAACCATGACTCTTTTTCAACAGTCGTACACCCTTTAGCTTAATGTTTTATTAATAGCTTCAAGCACGCGGTCCGCTTGGAACGGTTTCACGATAAAGTCTTTTGCGCCGGCTTGAATCGCGTCAATAACCATTGACTGCTGGCCCATAGCCGAACACATGATGATTTTCGCCTGCGGATCGATTTGTTTAATTTCCTTTAAAGCTGTAATCCCGTCCATTTCAGGCATTGTAATATCCATTGTCACAAGGTCGGGGGAATGCTCTTTGAATTTTTCGACTGCCTGCGCTCCGTCTGAAGCTTCAGCTACAACGTCAAAACCGTTCTTCACTAAAATATCCTTGATCATCATTCTCATAAATGCTGCATCGTCTACAATTAAAATTCTGTGTGCCATAATCTGTTTCTCTCCTCTATGTTCGCTTATTTTAAATTGTTAAGGCGGTCTGCCTGACTTAAAATATCAGTGACTCTCACGCCGAAGTTTTCTTCTATGACAACGACCTCGCCCTTTGCCACGATCCGCTGGTTGACCAGGATGTCAACAGGTTCACCAGCCAGCTTGTCAAGCTCAATAATGCTTCCCGCAGAAAGTTCAAGGATTTCTTTGACGCTTCTCTTCGTTCTGCCGAGCTCAACCGTAACGGAAAGCGGAATATCCATCAGCATATCAAGGTTATTCCTTGATCCTTGCGCCGCTTCGTTATGATCAAACGCCTGGAATTCTACCGGAGCGACTTGAACAGGAGCAGCTTTTTTGGCGGTTCCCTGTCTCTTCGGAAGCTCGGGTTTTGCCTGCGGCTCCGGCTGCATGGCAGGTTCCGGCTGCGGCGTTTCGTATGTTTCCTGTGGTTCTGATCCGGTTTCTGCGGCCTCTGACTCATGCTGGTCTGCAGTCATCAGGTCTGCGATCAGATCTTTCGCAAACGTAATCGGATAAAGCTGCATGATGCTCGAATCGATTAATTCGCCGACTTTCAGACGGAATGACACTTTTACGAGCAGGTCATCCTCTGGTATTCTGTCGGTCCCTTTTTCTTCCGTCACATCCAGAAGTTCAACCCTTGGCGGAGAAATGTCAATCTTTTTACTGAACACGGTCGACATTGACGTAGCAGCCGAGCCCATCATTTGATTCATTGCTTCCTGCACGGCGCTCAGGTGGATTTCACCGAGTGACGGATCGGCGCCCCGGCCGTCCCCGCCGATCATCAAATCCGCGATGATGGCCGCGTCGCTTTGTTCGACGACGAGCAAATTGCTGCCGTCAAAGCCTTCTGTGTAGTTCACTTCAATGGCAACATACGGATGAGGAAATTCATCACTGATTTTGCTTTTTGAAATGACGGTCACACTCGGCGTCGTAATGTCCACTTTTTGATTTAAAAGAGTGGACAGCGCCGTAGCCGAGCTGCCGAACGAAATATTCCCGATTTCTCCGATCGCATCGCGCTCAAGTTCAGACAAGTTCGCCCCTTGAGGCTGTTCTGTATCCTCTGACTGACTGCTTGTGCCGTTAAGAAGAGCATCGATTTCATCTTGAGATAATCTATTGTTCATCTTGTTCACCTCTTATGTCGTGATCTAAAATTTGCACTGCCTGTCTTCGATTCACCCGGCCGGCCTGCCCTAAAAACTTCGGTTTGTTTCCGACCAATACAGTAAGAGGATCAGTCACTGATTTGTCCAGAGTTATACAGTCCCCGACTTCCAAACTTAAAAATTCTTCTATTGTCAGTTCAGAAGCGCCCAAGAGAGCCACAACGGGAATTTGAGCCGTCATGATGCGCTTTTCAAGCAACTTCGTTTCTTCGGGCTTCGCTTCATTCCGGTCTGATTGCATCCAATAATGTACGGAAAGCTTAGGGATAATCGGCTCAAGTACGACATGGGGAATACAAAGATTAATGACACCGCTGATTTCACCTATCTGTGTATTGAGAGAAATGACAACGACTGTTTCATTTGGGGAAACCATCTGCACAAACTGAGGATTCACTTCAAATTCAGTCATTTCAGGGTCAATATCAGCAATCGATTGCCAAGCTTCTTTGTAGTTGCCCAGTGCATTTTCAAATAAGTTAGAAATAATATTCGTTTCAATTTCCGTAAGGCTGTCAGCTTTGTTATGAGTGATGCCGATGCCTCCCATGACGCGGTCAAGCATTGCGTATGCGATGGTGGGATTAACCTCCATCATGATTCTGCCTTCCATCGGATGAACATCGAATAAATTTAAAATCGTCATGTTCGGTATGGAACGGATAAATTCTTCATACGGCACCTGGTCAACTGAGCTGACGGATATATGAATATACGTTCTGAGCTTGGCGGAAAAGTGTGTTGTGAGAAGCCTCGCAAAGTTATCATGTATCCGGGTTAAACTGCGTATCTGATCTTTCGAGAATCTGAGAGCCCGTTTAAAATCATATACCTTTACTTTTTTCTCTTTAACTTCCTTTTTCAGCTCTTCCGCATCCGCCTCACCCGTGGAAATGGCGGAAAGCAGTGCGTCTATTTCATTTTGGGAGAGAACTTCTCCTGACATTTTCTTCACCTCCGTATTCTGTCAAATTTGTTTTTATTGCAGATTAAAGGAGGTAATGTACACTTTCTGAACTTTTCCTTCTTGGAGATAGCTGTTTACTTTCTCTTTTAATGATTGTTTAAACGCTTCTCTTCCTTTATCTCCCTCAATCTCTCCGGCGCTTGTGTCGGCTAAAATGGAAATGATGTTGTCTTTCACCTGAAAATCGCGTTTTTCAAGTTCTTCCTTCGCTTTAGCCGAGTCGGTTTCAAGCTTGATGCCGATACGGATGATGCTGTCAGACTTTAAGTTTGTCGTGATATCGTCGACAGACACAGTGGCTGCAACGACTTCGTCAATTGTCGGCTTTTTATCTTTGCCGGAATGTCCGCTGACGACAAAATATGCTGCCGTTCCGAGGCCGGCGATGACAATTAAAATAATCAGCAAAATGATGACTAATTTTTTCTTCATTCTTCTTCCTCTATTCCCTGATCCAGTGAAAATATTTGTATGCTATGGTAAAACGATATGACTTTTTTGAGAACTGCTTCTTCCGGTTCTTTCACTACGAACTTTTTGCCGTTGGACAGTGTAATCGTCGTGTCGGGGAAGCACTCAATCTGTTCGATAAACAGCGCGTTCAGCGTAAAAGGCTGGCCGTTTAAACGGGTGACTTGAATCATGCAATCCGGAGAAGCGGCCTAACCGCCTCTCCTCCCTCCTTACCGTTTCAGATTAACCAGCTCCTGAAGGATTTCATCTGAAGTCGTAATGATTTTTGAGTTTGATTGGAAACCGCGCTGAGCAACGATCATTTCGGTAAATTCATCTGTCAGATCTACGTTTGACATTTCAAGATAGCCTGCCAAAAGCTTACCCGTTCCGTTTTCGCCCGGAGTGGTGACTGCGCTCGCAGCTCCTGAACTTAATGATTCTCTGTAAAGGTTTCCTCCGATTTTTTCCAGACCGGCGCTGTTAGGGAACGTGACCAGACCGATTTGTCCGGCATCATGAACCTCATCCCCTGCATCAGTGTATGTAACGGTTCCGTCTGCACCGATGCTGTAATCTTTCGCATCAGTCGGAATATTGATTTTGCCGCCGCCGATTTTTTCAAGGTAGTACCCGTCAGTCGTAACAAGGTTCCCTTGATTGTCCTTTCCGAAATTCCCCGCACGTGTGTAAACAATTCCCGCACCTGTATTAATCTGAAAGTAGCCGTCTCCGTCAATGGCTAGGTCGGTTTTATTCTGTGTAGCCTGCGGGGCGCCGGTTGAATGAACAACATCAATGGAAGAAGTCGCGGCACCCAAGCCGATTTGTTTTGAATTGGTCACGTTTGAACCGCCGGCGACTGTCTGGCTGATCATATCTTTAAATGTAACGCGGCTTTTCTTAAATCCCACTGTGTTGACGTTGGCGATGTTATTGCCGATTACATCTAGTTTTGTCTGAAAGTTTTTCATGCCGCTGATACCGGAATATAATGAACGTAACATGTTAAATTCCCCCTGAGTTTCTTATTATTTAGATGTTTCGCTGACGGCCGTGACATTCCACGGACTGACCTCTTTGCCGTTTTCAAGTACGAGCACGTAATTGCCGTTTGAATGCTTGACTGAATTGACTGGGCTTGTCTGATCCTTCCCGTCGCTGTCGCTGAATGTGACATTTTTGCCGATCCAGTTCACATACATCGTAAACGGATCTTGATTTTCTACAAATTTAGTCATCGTCGTATTCATATTCATCATTTGCTCCAATGAAGAAAATGTCGCCATCTGGCTGATGAATTCTTTGTCATCAACCGGATTGAGCGGGTCTTGGTTTTGAACCTGTGTCATTAAGATCTTCAGAAATTCGTCTTTCCCTAAATTCGTGCTGCTGTTTACTGCGGCGGTGCTCTTCGCGCTTGAAGCGCCCGCCGCGGCATAATCCGAGTTTACTGATGTCAACTATTCTTCCTCCATTTCATTGAGAGATAGCTCCTCCAGCATATCTCCGAAATCGCCTGACTGCTGCTGGTTCTTCTGCTCTCTCTGTCCCTGATGCTGCTGTTTATTGTGATCGGCCGTCTGTCCGTAAACAGGCTGCTGATCCCCGCTTTGAAGAGGGACTGTAAAACGGTCGACCTGGACCGACATATTCGGAAGCGACTGTTTCAGCTGAGGAAGATGCTGTTCCAGCAGCTCTTTCGCGGACTGGCTGGATGCGATTATTTTGCTTTGAAACATCCCGTTTTCGTTTGTCACCTTAATTGTGACAAATCCGAGGTTCTCGGGATTAAGACGAATCGTAAAGCTTCCGGTTGTTTTCCCGAAAGGCGTGTATTTCATCTGTTTCCAGCCGCTGATGACCTGATCCGTTAACGGTTTATTTTCTGCCGGCTGCTGTTCAGTTCCTGCGGACGTTTGCTGAATGCCGGCAAGGCTTCTCGTTCCCGAAAACAGTATATGTGCAGACAATTTGCTGTCAGGCGCCTTTGCGTGAGAAACCGTGCCGCCGTTTTGCTGTTCTGTTTTCCCGGCTGACTCTTGGGATGATTCAGATGATTGAGATAACACAAAAGCTTTCAGCTCAGTTTCAGCCATATCCCATTCCTTTGTTCCCTTTTGAGAAAGGCCCGCAAGCTGCTCCGCGACGCTTTGAAAGCTCTTCAGCTCAGCGGCTGTCATGGAGTAAAGTTTAGATGCAGATTCGTTTTTCGGAAAAAATGTCTGCCGCAGGTCTTGAATCACGCGGTCTGGGACACCTTGTTTTTTCAATGCCTCTAATAAACGGGCGCCTTCCTGGTAAACCGCCTTTGCCTGCGCGCTGTCCGGCAGTTCCTGCTGAGATGTGAAGAGCTGGGATACGGCTTCTTGAATGAAAAGCAGACCCTTCTCAAGCGCATCCTTGACGGAATCCCCGTCTTTTGCGGAAGAATCCGGCTCATCCGTTTCAGGCTTCGCCCCATGCTGTTTGCCCGCTAACATGTCTTCTACAGATTCGGCAAGCTGTTTCAATAAAGGAAGAGCTGTTTCAGCCGTCTGCTTTCCTTCAAGAGCTTTTACCGCCTCAAGCAGCTGTTTTAGCTGCAATTCTTTATCTTCCGGGCCGGCTTTCAGCCAATCACCGATTTTCGATAGGGCATCATTCAGCTCTGCGTCACTTGTTTTGGTTTCATCTCCGGGCTGCCGGGGAGAAGTGATTTCCGACAGGAGCCAGTTCTGAAATAGACCTAAGCTGTTTACATTCATCTTCACATTGCTGTTTTGCGCAGTCTGCGTACGATTACCCGTTAATTCAAGCAGCTTCAACTTACATCACTCCTTTTTTCCGTCAGCGGATAGTTTTTCTGTATATTTAGCCGCTTGTTCAGGAGTCATTTTCGTCAAGATTTCAGCAAGCTGCTTTTTACTTAATCCGTTTAAAATATCGAGGGCTTCTTTTTCTTTCAGCTTTACGATAATGCTTGCCGCTTTACCGCTGTCCATACTTTTATAGATGTTGATCATTTTATCTTTTCCGGCTGAATCCGCATCGTCTTTTTTCGTTTCATCCGTCTTCGTTTTCTGCTGCTGTTCAGCTTCCTGTTTTAGTGAACGGATTTTCTGATTCAGATTATCGATTTCGGACTTGCTTGTGTCTAAATCTTTATTCAAAATGTTAATTTCACTTTTTTGTTCCTTTATGGTCTTTTCAAGAGAAGCCGTTCTGTCTTCCTTCTGCTTTTCCGCCGCGCTTTTCATTTCTTTCGTTTCGGGAACCAATTCTTTTAAAACAGGCGTTTTAGCGGCTGTTTCCTGAATCGGCTTCATCACATCAACGCCGGCAGCCCAAAGGATGATGCTTGCGACGATGATCAGAAAAATCAGCGGGATCATGATAAAAAGCAGGATTGAACCGAACTTTCCAGATCTCTTTTCTTTATCGGCCATTTCATTCGCTCCTAATGCCCCTGAATCATAAACTGCTTGATTGAAATGTCGTCCATTTCCCTCATCTCTGCAGCTTTGTCTTCAAGTGCGAACATATTAAATTGTTTTTCCCGCATTTTTTCAAATTTCTTTACTTCAATGTTTTTTTCGGTGAGCTGTTCCTGCTTCTCATTCATTTCATTTCGTTTCATGATGACAAGCTTTTGATAATGATAGATGGTGTTCTCAAGATTGGAAACGAATTGCTGATAATGTCTCATTTCCTGAACGCTCATCCCGCATTTCAGCTTTGATTCTTTGTCTTTTTCGAGCAATTCTTTTTTGCTCATATTTTCATATAGTTTTTCAGCCACTGTCTCAAATTCAGAAACCGATTGTCTGTATTCAGTCAATGTTTGGTCTTTTTCATTTTCTTTTAATTCCAGCAGCTTTTGAAATCTGAATTGGTATGCCACGATGTTTATTCCTCTTTTCCTGTCAGACTCGTCAATGCCGCAATGCTGTCTTCCAATTGAGCAGGTTCTTCCGTTCCTTGTTTTAAAAATTGAATAAGCTGCGGATAAAACTGAATCGCTTCATCAATTTCTCTTGATGATCCTCTTTTGTAAGCTCCGATATTAATGAGATCTTCAGAGTTTTGATAAGTTGACAGAAGATCGCGGAATTTGTTGGCCGCCTCTATATGCGATGTGTCTGAAATATTAGACATGACCCTGCTGATGCTTTTCAGGATGTTCACGGCCGGGAACTGCCCTTTGTTGGCAAGCGCCCGATCGAGAACGATATGCCCGTCTAATATTCCGCGCACCGTATCGGCAATCGGTTCGTTCATGTCATCTCCGTCTACAAGAACCGTATAAAAAGCGGTTATCGTTCCTTGTTCATTCGCGCCCGTTCTTTCCAGCAAACGGGGCAAAATAGCGAACACAGAAGGTGTATATCCTTTTGTTGTCGGCGGTTCCCCCGCTGCCAGGCCGATTTCCCGCTGAGCCATCGCGACCCTCGTGACAGAGTCCATCATGAACATCACATTCCGGCCTTTATCGCGGAAGTACTCTGCAATGGCGGTGGCCGTATACGCCGCTTTTAAACGCATTAAGGCAGGCTGATCAGAGGTCGCGACTACGACTATCGAGCGTTTCAGGCCTTCTTCGCCTAAATCCTTCTCGATGAATTCACGCACCTCGCGCCCCCGTTCACCGACGAGTGCGATAATGTTTAAATCAGCTTCAGTCTGCTTCGCGATCATTCCCATCAGGGTGCTTTTTCCGACTCCGCTTCCGGCAAAAATCCCGATTCTCTGCCCTTTTCCTACCGTCAGCAGACTGTCAATCGATCTGACACCGACACCCATCTTTTCCCGTATCGGCGGGCGTTTCATCGGGTTTGGCGGCGGCTGTTCCGTCGAAACGGGGGACAAACCTTTCGGAAGCGCCCGGCCGTCAAGAGGTTCGCCGAACGCGTCGACAACTTGTCCGATTAAACCCGCGCCTACTTTGATGCGGAGCGACTCCCCAGTGGCCTCCACAATGCTGCCCGGCGCAATGCTGGCCGCTTCCAGATAAGGCATTAACAGAATGTTTTCATCTTGGAAGCCTACAACCTCAGCTTTAATCGCTTTTTTCGCATGGCCTTTCGGATAAATGAGACAAACATCTCCGATTGAGCTTTCGGGCCCTTTTGATTCAATCATCAGCCCGATGACCCGTTTAACCTTGCCGTAGCGCTTGTACGGATCCGCTGTTTCAATTGAGTCTATTAAATACTGTGTCTTCATTGCTCCGCTCCCGCCTCAAGCGCCGTTAAAAGTTTTTGCTTTAATTGCATCAGCTGGGTGTCTATGCCTGCATCAACACGTCCGAACGGAGTTTCTATCGAGCACGTTCCTTTCGCGGCTTTTTCATCGGCATATAAGCTTAATCTGCATTCTTTGTATAACAGCTGCTGAATTTCGTCCATATGCTGATGAACCGTCTCATAATATTCAGGGTCCACATAGATGGAGATGTCATCATAATCTTTTACTTCGGCTACTACCTGTTTGACCAGCAGAAGGAAAGCCTCTTTATCATCACTTTTTTGCCGCCATACTTTTTTAGCGAGCGCAACGGAAAGCTCAATGATTTCTTCCTCAGCGCTTTCCAGTTTTTCCTCGACTGACTGTCTCGCCATTTCCATAACGGCATTGGCCCGGCTGATGAGATTGGCGTATTCAGCTTGAGCCTCGGCTTTTCCCAATGCCATGCCTTCTTCATATCCTTCTGCCTTTGCTTCTTCTATCAATCTTTGTTTTTCTTCCGCCCAGCGGTTTTTCTCTTCTTCAATCTGCAGAAGAGTGTGCTCTAATTGATTTTTCGCTTCTTCAGACACCCTGTCGGCTTCGGCCTTGGCAAAAGCCATGAGAGCCTCCGGATTTTCGGGTTCCTCCCGCTCTGGATGGGAATGTGTTTTCCTGACTTCCTGCAAGGAAAGCTTGCGCCGTTTTTGTTCAGGAGAAAATGATGATTGCTGTTTAATGATATTAGACAATAATATCGTCTCCTCCGCCTCGCGCGATTACAATTTCTCCGGCTTCTTCCAGCTTGCGGACGACGCCCACGATTCTTGATTGCGCCTCTTCTACATCACGCAAACGCACAGGCCCCATAATTTCCATTTCCTCTTTAAACGTTTCAACCATACGCTGTGACATATTGCTGAAGACGATCTCTTTGACTTCCTCGCTCGCAACCTTCAATGAAAGCAGGAGGTCGTCGTTTTCAACATCTCTGATCACGCGCTGAATCGCACGATTATCAAGGGTGACAATATCTTCAAAGACAAACATCCGTTTTTTGATTTCATCCGCCAATTCAGGATCTTGGATTTCTAATGAATCAAGGATCGTTTTTTCCGTTCCTCTGTCTACGCCGTTTAACACTTCAACAACGGCTTCTATGCCGCCGGTCTGCGTATAATCCTGCGTAAAGGAGGAGGACAGCTTTTGTTCAAGGACCCGCTCCACTTCATTTATGATTTCAGGAGACGTTCTGTCCATAACCGCAATCCTTCTTGCCACCTCAGCCTGAACGTCCGGGTTCAGCTCAGACAAAATCTGTCCGGCCTGCACCGGGTCAAGGTAGGATAAAATCAGCGCCATCGTTTGCGGATGTTCCTGCTGAATGAAATTTAAAATCTGTTCGGGCTCCGCTTTTCTCGCGAAATCAAACGGCTTTACCTGCAAAGAGGAGGTGAGCCTGTTTAAAATGCTTACCGCTTTGTCTTCTCCGAGCGCTTTTTCAAGCACTTGGCGGGCGTAATTTAAACCGCCTTGTGAAATATAGTCCTGAGCGATTGCGATATTATGAAATTCTTCAATGATTTCATCTTTTCTTTGATGATCGACGCTTCTGACTCCCGAAATCTCGAGTGTCAATCTTTCAATTTCTTCTTCAGACAAATGCTTGTACACAGAAGCTGATACATCAAGGCCTAAGGAAATCATGAGGATGGCTGCTTTTTGTTTTCCTGTAAGCTTGTTCTGATCACGTTTCGCCATTTTCCATTCCCCCTAATCCTCGTCCAGCCAGCTTCGAAGCAATTTAGCAAAGTCTTCCGGTTTTTCTTTAGCCATTTTTTCAAGCTGTTTTCGTCTGACTGTTTCTTCCGTTTCAATTTTCTCTTCGTTGATATCAGGCAATCGAACCGGCTCCGGCGGTGTTTCATATTCATATTCTTCGTATTCATCCTCTTGTGAGCGTTTCTTTCTGATGAGGAGAATAATAAGCAGAATAATGGCCGCAAGCAGTACGCCGCCTGTAATGTATACCCAGATCGGAAGACCTGAAGATTGTGCCGAATCTGTGTTCAGGCTTGTTTTTCCGTCAAACGGCTGAACGGATACAACGATTTTATTGTTGATATCATTGTCTGTCAGGTTTTGATTTTGCGTTTCGTTTTTATCAAGAGACGTTCTGACGACCGTTCCTAAAATCTTCTGTATATCAGCCTGTCTCTGTGCTGATAAGGAAGCGGCATTTTTCGGATTAGGCGGCTCCACCATGACCTGAATGCCTAAATCACGCACTTTATACGGGCTTTCCGCGATTTCTTTATGAATGCGGTTGACTTCATAGTTGATTTTATTGCTGCTTTTTTCGTAGTCCCCGCTGTTTGAACCGCCGTTTGTCTCGGCATAGTTCGCGGTGTCATTGCTTCCCGTTCCGGCCGTTCCGCCGTTGGCCGCGCCGTCGCCTTTATACGTTTCCGCAACTTTTTCGGCGCTTACCGCTATGCCTTCCATGTTATCTTTATCGACAGGTTCGACAGTGTCTTCAGTGCGTTTTTCCTTCGTGAAGTCAACATCCGCCGTCACGGAAACAACGACCTTATCCTGCCCCATCATTGTGCCGAGCAGTGACTGAACATGTTTTTGAATGTCCTTTTCGACCTGCGACTTAATACCTTGCTGAGAAGCATAACTGTCAGAAACGGACCCTGCACCGCTGTCACTTTTGTCATAATATGTAGAATTTTGATCCATTATGACGATATTATCTTCTTTTAAGTTCGGAACACTTTTAGAAACGAGATGGTACAGCCCGTTGATCTGGTTTTGATCAAGCGAGTAGCCCGGTTTCATCTGCAAAACGATTGAAGCGGACGCTGCCGGCTGATCTTCACCGACGAACACGGCTTCTTTCGGCATATTGATCATGACCTTCGAGCTTTTAATACCGTCCATTTCATTTATCAGGTTTGACAATTCGGTCTGAGTCGCCTCAACCTTTAAAACGTCAAACTCATTATCCGTCAGGCCGAAGCCCGCATTTTGTCCGAAAAACGAATAATCAATTGATCCCGTTTTCGGCAGGCCTTCCGCGGCAAGCTGGACTTTAAGCGAATCCACTTGGCTCTCAGGAACCTTAATGACCGTGCCGCCGTCAGCAAGTTCAGAAGACACCTTTTTCGTATCGAGCTCTTCTTTAATCTTCCCCGCTTCTTCTGCGGACAAATCTTTATAAAGAGGCACCATCTTTTCAGACGAAGTAAAAATAATAACGACGATGAGTAAAATAATGAATGCGGCCAAGCCGCTTACCATGAGTATCTTCTGTGTTTTTGATCTGTTGTTCCAAAACGCTGCCGTTTTGGTTTTCATTTGCATTAGAGTACGATTCATGTTAACCCCCGGTCATTCCAGTCATTCTCTTCAATCTGACCACTACATCTGCATTCTCATGATTTCCTGATAGGCTTCCACGGCTTTATTGCGGAATTCGGTAGCGGCCGTCAGAGAAATATTTGCTTTTTGGGCAGCGATCATGACCTCGTCAAGGTTTACATCCTTTCCTGCAGCCAGTTCGTTCGTTATTTGGTCAGATTTCACTTGTGACTCATTTAACGAATCAATAGAGTTTTTTAAAAGCTCCGAAAAGCTTGTTTGGTTTGAAGAATCAGTTTTTTGAGTTTGGTTTAATTGATTCGTTACGTTTTGAGTATTTTGGGTTTGTTGAAGCTGAAAAGGAGTAATAGCGTTAACCACTTACATCACCTTACTTTCCGATTTCTAACGCCTTCAAAAGCATGCCTTTGGAGGCGTTTAATGCAGTTACGTTTGCTTCATATGATCTCGAGCTGCTGACAAGATCCACCATTTCCTTTAATGGATCTACATTTGGTTTTTGTACATATCCGTCTTTATTCGCATCAGGATTCTCCGGATCATAAACGAGATTAAAAGCGGACGGGTCTTCCGTAACACCAGATACCTTTACGCCATTTCCCGCGCTTCCTGTTCCGTTCATCTTGGAATGTAAAAGGGACGAAAATGATTCGCCTCCGGATTGGAGAGATACCAGCTTTCTTCTGTAAGGCACCCATTCGCCATTTACCTGCTTCGCTCTCGTTGTATCCATATTGGCCAGGTTGGACGATACGACGTCCATCCGGACACGCTGTGCAGTTAAAGCGGAACCCGAAATATTTAAGCTTTGAAAGCCACTCATTATTTTCCTCCTGTCAAGACGGTTTTCAGAGAATTGAATTTGCCGCTCATTCTTTCAACCAAAGCCTGATAATTAATTTGGTTTTCGGCTAAATCTGTCATTTCTTTGTCGATATCGACATTGTTTCCGTTTTGCTGGTACGATGTATCACTGCTGGACACGATAGAATAATCGTCCCCCGAACCCGTAAAGTCAACGTGCCGATAGTCGGTTTTTACAGCCTCAAGATTGGATGTTTCCTGATCTAACAAATTTCGGAAAGAGACTTTTTTTGTCTTATAGTTCGGTGTATCTATATTGGCGATATTATTAGTTAAGACTTTTTGCTTAATGTCCGCTCTCCCCAAGGCATTCTCAAGATTTTGTATGGTTCCAGAAAATAAGTCCAAATCCACTTACCTCCATTTCAGATATTTTTCTCCTAAAAATCCTTGTCGAGAATTGTAAAACCATATGCTTATTGTAAGAAATAACAGGCTTAAAGTCTATGAAGTTAGGCTAAAAAAAAGTGCTCAATTATATCTATTTTGCATGTAGGTATTAAGTCCTAGAATATTTGTACTACAAGGATTTGTTTAATATAAGACTGAAAATAGCACAATTTCTGTTTCTTCCTCCTTTTTTCGCACAGCAAGATGGATTATCTCAGATCAGATTCCAATAAGCAACTTTAAACTGCAACTTTTCACCTATTGTCCATAAAAAAAGCAGAACCCCCATTTTTAGGGATCCTGCTTTTGTCTTAATGAGATTTAAGGTTTTCCAATTCAATAAGGAATTTGTTGTTCAGAACTTTAATGTACGTTCCCTTCATTCCCAGTGATCTGGATTCAATGACGCCTGCGCTTTCCAGCTTTCTCAGCGCGTTAACGATTACTGAACGCGTAATGCCGACACGATCCGCAATCTTACTTGCCACAAGCAAGCCTTCGTTTCCGTCAAGCTCTTCAAAGATATGCTCAATCGCTTCAAGTTCACTGTAAGACAGAGAACTGATCGCCATTTGAACAACCGCTTTGCTTCGTGCCTCTTCTTCGATTTCTTCCGCTTTTTCTCTTAAAATCTCCATTCCTACAACGGTTGCTCCGTATTCAGCAAGAATGAGATCATCATCTTCAAATTGATCCTGCAGACGGGACAGAATGAGCGTGCCCAGTCTCTCTCCTCCGCCGATGATCGGCACGATCGTTGTTAAGCCCGCTTGGAACAGGTCTCTGTTTTCCACAGGAAACGCCGTGTATTCGCTGTTGATATCAAGGTTTGAAGACGTCTCCGGAACATTGAACAGATTTCTCGTGTACTCTTCCGGGAACTGGCGGTCTTCAAGCATTTTTTTCATGCGGTCATTTTCAATCTGCTGATTAATAGAGTAGCCCAAAAGCTTTCCTCTGCGGCTGACGACGAAAATATTAGAATCAATGACGTCACGAAGCGTTTCAGCCATTTCTTTAAAGTTTACGGGTTTGCCTGCCGCAGCCTGCAGCATACTGTTAATAATTCGTGTTTTTTGTAGTAAAGCCATGATAAATAATCCTCCTAGAATTCCTCTTATTAAATTTTCACAATATAAATTGACTTAGATCTTTGTTGTTTGCAATCGTTCCGAGCTTTTCTTCAACGTATTGCGGCGTGATGGCGACTTTTTCCATCGTCACGTCCGGCGCTTCAAACGACAGGTCTTCCAAGAGACGTTCCAATATCGTGTGAAGCCTTCTCGCTCCGATGTTGTCCGTATCCTGATTCACATGATAAGCCACTTCGGCGATCTTACGAATAGCTTCGTCAGAAAATTCAAGAGATATACCTTCTGTCTGCAATAAAGCTTGATATTGTTTTAACAGCGCGTTATCGGGTTCGACGAGAATCTTCACAAAATCATCTACCGTCAGCTTGCTCAATTCTACACGAATCGGAAAGCGGCCCTGCAGCTCCGGAATCAGATCAGACGGTTTGGCCATATGGAATGCCCCGGCTGCGATAAACAGCACATGATCTGTTTTGACGGAGCCGTATTTCGTGACGACGGTAGATCCTTCGACAATCGGAAGGATATCTCTTTGAACGCCTTCTCTCGATACATCTGCTGAGGAAGAAGCCCCTCCGTTTTTTGCGATTTTATCTATTTCGTCAATAAAGATAATGCCGCCCTCTTCAGCTCTTAACACGGCCTCTTGGCCGACTTCATCCATATCGATTAATTTGCCTGCCTCTTCATTGGTCAGAACCTTCCTTGCTTCTCTGACCGTCATTTTGCGGCGTTTTTTCTTTTTTGGCACCAGATTGCTCAGCGCATCCTGCATATTCATGCCCATCTGCTCCATCCCGGAGCCTTGCAGCATGTCAAACATCGACGGCTGCTGCTCTTCCACCTCTACGGAGACGTAATGGTCTTCGAGCTCTCCCAACGCGAGCTGATGCGCCATGCGCTTTCTTTTCTCTTCAAGGCTTGCTTCTTCCTGCTGGTCGGCTTCATCATCATTTGCCGCCTGGCTTCCTCCGAAAAGCATTTCAAACGGATTTTTCACACCCGCTTGTTTTTTCTTTCCCGGAACGAGAAGCCGCACTATACGTTTGTTTGCATTTTCTTCAGCCTGTTCTTTCACTTCGCTGATTTTTTCTTCTTTAATGAGCCGCACGGATGTCTCAACGAGGTCTCTGACCATTGATTCGACATCTCTGCCTACATAGCCGACTTCTGTAAATTTTGTCGCTTCAATTTTTATAAATGGCGCACCGGTAAGCTTGGCGATCCGTCTGGCGATCTCTGTTTTCCCCACCCCGGTCGGGCCCATCATCAGGATGTTTTTGGGAACGATCTCGTCTCTCAGTTTTTCATCAAGAAGACTTCTGCGATAGCGGTTTCTTAATGCCACGGCGACAGCTTTTTTCGCATCCTGCTGTCCTACAATGTATTGATCCAACCGATCTACGATTTGTCTCGGTGTTAACGGTTTGTTTTCCATGCGCCTCAAGTCCTTTCTATTCAAGTTCTTCCACAATGATCTGATCGTTTGTGTACACACAAATCTCGCCCGCGATTTTCAAAGCGGCTTTTGCAATATCTTTGGCGGACAGATTCTCTCCGGCATAGGTTTTCAGCGCTCTTCCTGCTGACAGGGCGTAGTTTCCGCCGGAGCCGATTGCCAAAATGCCGTCATCCGGCTCAATCACTTCACCTGTTCCCGATACGAGAAGCAAGGTATCCTGGTTCATGACAATCAGCATGGCTTCCAGCTTGCGCAGCACTTTATCGCTGCGCCATTCTTTCGCAAGCTCAACCGACGCACGTTTTAAATTGCCGTTGTATTCTTCAAGCTTCGCCTCAAACATTTCAAAAAGTGTGAAAGCGTCTGCAACAGATCCCGCAAATCCGGCCAGAACCTTTCCGTTAAACAGCTTTCTCACTTTTCTCGCGGTATGTTTCATGACTACAGCCTGACCGAATGTGACCTGGCCGTCTCCTGACATAGCGCTTTTCCCGTTATGCTGGACGGCAAAAATCGTTGTCGCATGAAAAGATGACATGAGAAGGGCCTCCTTTTAATTTTCTTTAAAAGCTCTCGGGTGGTGGGACATATATGTGTTTCTCAGCATTTCCTTCGATACATGTGTGTATATCTGCGTAGAAGACAGATTGGAATGGCCCAAAAGCTCCTGGACGCTTCTTAAATCAGCCCCTTCATTCAGCAGATGAGTCGCAAACGTGTGCCGAAGCATATGCGGGTGTATATGTAAAGTGCCGGATGCTTTTTTTACAAGCCCGCTTAAAATATACCGGATTCCTCTGGCGGTCAGCGGGCCGCCTCTTTGATTGACAAACAGCACATCATGAGGCTCTTTTGCTTTTTCAAGCAGGCACTGCCTTCCGCTGTTGATATACAGCTCCAGCGCATCACGGGCATATGAGCCGAACGGGATATAGCGCTGCTTCTTGCCTTTCCCGTGAACGAGCACCGTATCCATGAACAGGTCAAGATCGCCGACAGTGAGCGTACAGCACTCACTGACCCTCATTCCGGTCGCATAAAGAAGCTCAAGCAGGGCCTGATCGCGCATCCCTGACGGCTGACTTCTGTCTGAAACAGCGAATAGTTCCTCAAGTTCTTTTTCATAAAGAAACTTCGGAATCCGTTTCTCTTGTTTCGGCAGATGAACAAGCTGAAACGGATTCTCTTCAACAAGCTTTTCCCTCATTAAAAATTTATAGAAGCTTCTCAAAGCTGAAATTTTCTTGCTGATTGTTTTTCTTGACAGGCCTTTTTCATAAGCCTCTGTCAAAAATATTCTAACATCATGATATGCAGCTTCTTTCATTCCATTTATATTTTGAGCATGCAGAAACATCCCAAATTCTTCAATCGAATTAACATAATTCACAATAGTATATTGTGAATAATTTTTTTCAATTTGTAAATATTCAACGAATAACTTTAAAAAAAAGTTAACATTCTCAGTCATTATGAAGACCTCCCTCTCCGAAGGGCTTTTAAATGGTATCATATAATGCATCGAAGTTGCAATGAAAAGCTATATCGTTTTCGAAATAGTTTGAATAGTCTCAATTGCGCGTTTAGCGTATTCTTCATTTCGTTCTTTTTTGTTTTTGATTTTTACAGGCAATTCTTTTAAGAGGCCGAAGTTTGCATTCATCGGCTGGAAGTTCTTCTGATTTGTCGTCGTAATGTAGTGAGCCATGCTTCCGATCGCCGTCTCCTGCGGGAATGTCACAAGATCCTGACCGAGCACAAGTTTGGCGGCATTGATTCCCGCTACAAGACCTGAAGCGGCAGATTCAACATAACCCTCTACGCCGGTCATTTGGCCTGCGAAAAACAGATCGTTCCGCTGTTTAAATTGATATGTCGGATTCAAAAGGCTCGGCGAGTTGATAAATGTGTTTCTGTGCATGACGCCGTATCTGACGATATCAACATTTTCAAGACCGGGGATCAGTTTAAGCACTTCTTTTTGGTCTCCCCATTTTAAATGTGTCTGAAAACCTACAATATTATAAAGCGTTCCCGCCGCATCATCCTGTCTGAGCTGAACGACTGCATAAGGGCGCTTGCCTGTTTTCGGATCTTCCAGTCCGACCGGTTTCATCGGTCCGAACAGCATTGTTTTCTTGCCTCTTTTCGCCATGACTTCAATCGGCATGCAGCCTTCAAAGAAGATTTCTTTCTCGAATTCTTTTAAAGGTACCGTCTCAGCCGTCGTCAATGCTTCATAGAAACGGTCGAACTCTTCCTCTGTCATCGGGCAGTTTAAGTACGCCGCTTCTCCCTTGTCATAACGGGATTTTAAGTACACTTTCTCCATATCGAGGCTGTCTTTTTCGACAATCGGCGCCGCCGCGTCATAAAAATACAGATACTCTTCTCCCGTGAGCTCTTTCAGCTGCTGTGAAAGCGATTCTGACGTAAGCGGTCCGGTCGCGATAACAGTCGGGCCTTCCGGAATCTCTGTTACTTCCTCAGTAAGAACCGTTACGTTCGGATGGTTTTTCACGAGATCCGTCACGCTTTGCGCAAATTCATGACGGTCAACGGCAAGCGCTCCCCCGGCCGGAACCGAGCATTTATCAGCAGATTGAATGATTGCCGAGTCAAGGGCCCGCATTTCTTCTTTTAATACGCCTACCGCATTGGCGAGTGTATTTGAACGGAGGGAGTTGCTGCATACCAGTTCGGCGAATTTATCAGTATGATGGGCTGCCGTCTGCCTGACGGGCCGCATTTCATATAGTTTCACTTGAATTCCTCTTTTTGCAAGCTGCCATGCCGCTTCACTTCCGGCAAGGCCTGCTCCGATTACATTAACTGTTTGCTGGTTCATTTCTTTTCATCTCCTGTTGTTTGTCCCTTCCACACAAAGAAGGTGAGCAAGGCTCTGCTCACCGCTACTTCTGTGGTTCTTCCTTATAATCGCATTCGACGCATTGGACTTGTATGCCTTTTTTAAGCTTTTTCTCTACGAGCATATTTTCACATTTCGGGCATTTTCGTTCAATCGGTTTGTCCCAAGATACGAAGTCGCATTCAGGATAACGGTCACAGCCGTAAAAGATGCGTTTCTTTTTTGATTTTCGTTCGACAATGTTTCCTTCATGGCACTTAGGACATTTTACGCCGATTTGTTTGACAATCGGTTTTGTATTCCGGCAGTCAGGGAAATTGGAGCACGCCATAAATTTGCCGTATCGGCCCATTTTATAAACCATCCGGGAGCCGCATAACTCACAATCTTCATCGGCGTATTCAGGTTCAATTTCCACTTCTTTCATTTCGGCTTCCGCTTTTTTCACGCGTTTTTCGAAATCAGTATAGAAGCTGTCAATGATTTGAACCCATTCTGTCTGGCCATCTTCAACATGGTCAAGGTCTCTTTCCATTTTAGCCGTGAATTCAACGTTAATGATTTCCGGGAAAAACTCCATGATAAGATCCAGCACGATCTGCCCAAGCTCAGTCGGCACAAACCGTTTATTGTCTAATCCCACGTAACCGCGGCGCTGGATGGTGTCAAGAGTCGGCGCATATGTCGAAGGACGGCCGATCCCCAGTTCTTCAAGCGTTTTAACCAGGCGCGCCTCTGTATAACGCGGAGGCGGCTGAGTAAAGTGCTGCTCAGGCTCAATATCTTTCGATAAAACCGTGTCTCCCTCTTTAAGGTCCGGAAGCATGCGGTCTTTTTCTTCCAGCTGATCGTCTTTACCCTCTACATAGACTTTCATGAAGCCGGCGAATTTGACTTTACTTCCGTTTGCCCGGAATGTCAATCCGTTATTGCTGAGATCGACGCTCATCGTATCAAGGACGGCAGGGGCCATCTGGCTTGCAACAAAGCGCTCCCAAATCAGCTTATATAATCTGAGCTGGTCTCTTCCAAGCACCGCTTTTAAGTCGGCAGGTTTTCTGAGCACCGAAGTCGGGCGGATCGCTTCGTGAGCATCTTGTGCGTTTTCATTTTTCTTTGCCGGTTTCCGTTTTCCCGCTAAGTACTCTTTTCCGTACGCCTGATCAATAAAAGCTGACGCTTCTTCAACGGCTGTATTGGAAATCCGCGTTGAGTCCGTTCTCATATACGTGATGAGCCCGACTGTCCCTTCTTTGCCGAGATCAATTCCTTCATATAATTGCTGCGCGATCATCATCGTTTTCTTCGCTCTGAAATTCAGCTTTCTTGCAGCCTCCTGCTGCAGAGTGGACGTTGTAAACGGCAGAGCGGGATTTCGTTTGCGCTCTTTTTTCGTGACCTTGTCAACTGTATACTTATTGCCTTTCAGCTGAGCAAGGATGGCTTTTACGTCTTCTTCGCTTTTTAAAGGAAGCTTTTTGCCGTTTTTCCCGAAAAATCCGGCTTCAAACGTCTCTTTTCCTTTTAAAAATGAGCCGGTAATCGTCCAGTACTCTTCAGGTTTAAAATCGTTGATTTCCTTTTCCCGGTCGATGATCAGCCGGAGCGCAACGGATTGCACACGGCCCGCACTGAGGCCTTTTTTTACTTTTTTCCAAAGAATCGGGCTGATTTTGTATCCGACGAGTCTGTCTAGTATGCGGCGCGCCTGCTGCGCATCGACAAGATCCATATTAATCATGCGCGGATGTTTAAATGATTCTTTAATGGCGTCTTTCGTTATTTCATTAAAGACGACCCGGCAGTCCGAGCTGAGATCCAGATCAAGACTGTGTGCGAGATGCCATGCAATCGCTTCCCCTTCTCTGTCGGGGTCGGCCGCGAGATAGACTTTTTTTGCTTTCTTTGCCGCTGTTTTTAATTCTTTTAAAACAGGGCCTTTTCCGCGGATCGTAATATATTTCGGTTCAAAGTTCTGTTCGATGTCAACTCCCATTTGACTTTTCGGAAGATCCCGGACATGTCCCATTGAAGCTTTGACTTTATATTTCTTCCCTAAATAACGTTCAATCGTTTTCGCCTTTGCCGGCGATTCCACGATGACTAGATAATCAGACATTTTCATCCCCCTCAAGAGGTGTTCTCTCTCTTTTCAAGTATCAATTCATTTTAGAGCTGCCTTTTTATGGCTTTCAACATTTCATTCTTTATGATGAACGTCATTTTATACATGAAAATAATGTGCAACTTTAAATCCTCACTATTATTAAATATTACAATACCGTTTGTCAAACGATATTTCAAAAGGGTTCCGTATACTGAACGCATCGGGCGGTCAGCTCTCCGTCAATATCCTCTGCGCATAATACAGCTTTCGCCCCTTCTTGAATGAGTTTTATAGGTCCTCCGGAATATGGATTAAATATGGAACCCGGAACGGCAAATACCTCTCTGCCTTGATCGAGAGCCTGGTAAGCTGTGATTAATGAACCGCTTTTTTCTTTTCCCTGCACGACCACAATTCCTTCACTTAATCCGCTGATTATGCGGTTTCTCATCGGAAAGTGCCATTTTTTCGGCTTTGTTTCAGGAGGATGTTCTGAGAGTAGGAGATGGTGTTCAGCCATGTATTCTGCTAACAGGAGATTTTCCCGGGGATAGATGTGATGGAATCCGCCGGCTATCACGCCGATCGTAAGCCCTTTTGCCCTGATGCTCGCCTTATGAGACAATCCGTCTATACCGGATGCAAGCCCGCTTACAATGACCCAGCCTTTTTTTGAGAGTTCGGCGGAAAGATGCCCAACCGCTTTTATTCCGTCTTCCGTCGGTTTCCGCGTTCCTACAATCCCGATTTTTCTGCCTTTTTCAAGAAGCAGCGTGTTCCCTTTTGCATACAAGACAGCCGGCGGATCATAAATCGCTTTAAGCCATGTTGGATAGCGGCTTGATGAAATCGGAATGACAGTGATGCCTTCGCGGCGGTAATCGGACAGAACTTCATCAAGTTCCGGATCCTTGCGCTCTATTTCCCGAAAAATTGCTTCCGGGGCTGTTTTCCCTTCTGATAAAACAGTTAATGAATGCGGATCCGGTAAAAAAGACAGAGAATGATCAGCTTTCCACCATTTTAATAGAAGAGACGGGGAAATGATTTGATTAATACTGCAGACCATTAAACAGCGCGATGCTTGATCCAAATCTGGAAACCTCCTCTTTTTTTCAGCAAAAACAGGAACAGCCGTTACGGCTGCCCCTGCTTCGATCAGTGCGTTTTGCACGTTTCAAATAAGCCTTTTTCTTTTAACACCTTAATCAGCGTTTCACCCATTACAGAAGGGGTTTCCGCGACTTCAATTCCGCAGGCGTTCATCGTTTTGACTTTTTCTTCTGCCGTGCCTTTTCCTCCGGAGATGATGGCGCCCGCATGGCCCATGCGTTTTCCCGGAGGCGCGGTTTTACCGCCGATAAAGCCGACAACAGGCTTCGTCATGTTCGCTTTCACCCACTCAGCCGCTTCTTCTTCAGCTGTGCCGCCGATTTCTCCGATCATGATGACGGCATGTGTTTCAGGATCTTCGTTGAACGCTTTTAACACGTCAATAAAGTTCGTGCCGTTGACCGGATCGCCGCCGATCCCTACAGCGGTAGATTGGCCTACGCCGGCTTCTGAAAGCTGATGGACAGCCTCGTATGTCAATGTTCCTGAACGGGACACAACGCCTACATGACCCTTTTTATGAATGTATCCCGGCATAATGCCGATCTTGCATTCTTCAGGTGTAATAACACCAGGGCAGTTCGGCCCTATTAATCTCGTTTTCTTGCCTTCCATAAAGCGCTTCACTTTCACCATGTCCAAAACCGGAATGTGCTCAGTGATACAAATGACAAGATCAATTTCCGCGTCAACCGCTTCCATAATTGCGTCCGCCGCAAACGGAGCCGGCACGTAAATAACTGACGCATCTGCGCCCGTTGTATGAACCGCTTCTGCGACCGTATTGAATACCGGTACGCCTTCCGCTTCCGTTCCGCCTTTTCCAGGTGTTACACCGCCAACGATATTCGTGCCGTATTCCAGCATCTGCTTTGTATGAAATAAAGCGGTAGAACCTGTAATCCCCTGTACAATAACTCTTGTATCTTTATTGATAAAAACACTCATTATCTGGTCCCCTGCCTTTCATTCTTTCCTAAACTAAGGATACTATTTTCTGTGCGCCGTCTGCCATTGATTCCGCAGATGTGATGTTTAAGCCTGATTCATTCAGGATTTTCTTTCCTAAATCTACGTTTGTCCCTTCAAGGCGCACGACCAGCGGCAATGTCAATCCGACTTGTCTCGTCGCTTCAACAACGCCCTCGGCGATGACATCACACTTCATGATGCCTCCGAAAATATTGACGAAAATTCCTTTTACGTTTTGATCGGAAAGAATGATTTTAAAAGCTTCCGTAACTTTTTCTGCGGTTGCGCCGCCCCCGACATCAAGGAAGTTTGCAGGTTCTCCGCCGTAGTGTTTAATGATATCCATAGTAGACATTGCAAGACCCGCGCCGTTTACCATACAGCCGATATTTCCATCAAGGGAAATGTAGCTTAAATCGTATTTTGACGCTTCGATTTCTTTCGGATCTTCTTCATCTAAATCTCTGTATTCCATAATGTCTTTTTGTCTGTATAACGCATTGCTGTCGAAGTTCAGCTTAGCATCCAGCGCCATGACGTTTCCGTCCCCCGTAACGACGAGAGGGTTGATCTCGGCGATGGAGCAGTCCTTCTCAACAAATGCTTTATATAAACCGAGCATAAATTTAGCGGCTTTGCCGACAAGCTCTTTCGGGATGTTAATTGCGAATGCAATTTCCCTTGCCTGATAGCCCTGAAGGCCGACAGCCGGATCAATTACCGCTTTTTTAATTTTTTCAGGTGTTTTTTCCGCTACTTCTTCAATCTCCGTTCCGCCTTCTTCAGACGCCATTAAAACGATTCTTGAAGTAGCGCGGTCAAGTACAAGCCCGACATAGTATTCCTTTTTAATATCGCAGCCTTCTTCAATAAGTAAGCGTTTTATTACTTGTCCGTCCGGACCCGTTTGATGTGTGACGAGCGTCTTGCCTAACAGTTCTTCGGCATACTCTTTCACTTCATCTTTTGTTTTTGCAATCTTTACCCCACCAGCTTTGCCGCGGCCGCCAGCATGGATTTGCGCCTTTACGACATAAACCGAGCTTGACAGGCTCTCTGCTTTTTCAACTGCTTCCTCTGCTGTAAAAGCCACTTTACCTTCAGGAACAGACACCCCGTATTTTCTGAGGACTTCTTTTCCCTGGTACTCATGGATATTCATTTCCCATCCTCCTAACTTATGTAGCAAAACTAAAAATAGACTGCGCTTTCATTCTATATAATACTGGAAGAATTGTCTAGGGTTCAAAACAAAATCTTTATATCCTTCCAAACATTCTAACTTTTATTTTATTGAAAATATAAATTTAAACGGAGTCCGGGAAATGAATGGTCCTTATTTTTCGTTTTTCAGGGTTTCGTCCAGTTTGTAAACAAATGAAAAAATTTCGGCAACGGTTTCATAAAGCGCCTCCGGTATCTGATCGTCAACCGTCAAATGGCGCATTAATTCGACAAGAGTTCTGTCTTCCTGAATGGGAACCCCCGCCTTCTCAGCTTCTTTTATGATATTTTCCGCCACGTGCCCCCTGCCTGTTGCGACAACCTTCGGGGCTTGGTCTTTCTGCCGGTCGTAATGCAGGGCGACAGCTCTTCTTAACGGCGTTTGCTCTTTCATATTTTCACATCCACTTTTCTTCCGCCGTCTTTTTCTATAAACTCTCCCACAAGAGCGCTCTGGTCTTTCGGGCGCCGTTTTTTAGCCGTGACGCCTGACAGGCTGAAGCCCGTTTCTTTTACGGCTTCTTTTAAAGCCGGTACGAGAGGGTCGATGGCCGCCTGAAGCTCAAAATCAGTCTCAACCGTAATGGTCATTACATTTTGCTGAATCATGCAGTCCACAACGGTTTCTTGCAGTGTTTCAAGGTGCAGCAAAAACAGGAGCCTGCAATGTGACGGATCGAGTTTTCCGTCCGGCTTCTTCCGTCCTTTAAAGAGAACTGTGATGTCATTCTCATACGCGGACGCTCCCAGCGGAAATGACAGCACCATCTGCGTAAAAGAAGGGTTATGCTGCTCAATAAACAGCTGGCCGTTTAATTTATGAATAAGCGGTTCCGCCTCTTGTTTAACGGATTGGGGCGCCTCTTGAAGCGTCCGGACGGCTTGGAGGGCCGTTTTCAGCGCTTGTTTCTCCGGCTGCGGAGATACGCCTTTTTCAAGCGCTGTAATGAATGATAATTCATCACGCGTGCCCAGTCCTTTTTTGATTTTCTGCAAAAGGCTTAATACATCATGTTTTTCTGCATATTTCAATTCGGTGAGCTGAGCGGCTTTTTCGAAAACAGCCGCCTCCTGTTCTGTCAGATGTGCGTTTTGAAGAACAGGCGCTGTTTTCAATGTTTTTTCTTGAGAAATGAAAGCCTTAATGATCTCCGCCGTTACTTTTACGGGACGGTTTTCAGTTTTTTCTGCCGATGTCATTAATTTCTCTATAATCTGTTTTGCCGTTTTTTCAGGAAGTTCCGGATCTGTCCGTGCACTCGGAGGAGAAGGCTGGCTTGAGACTGCCTTTCCGTTTTCACGAGTCTCTCGGACAAATGGTGATTGTTTTGATTCCGTCCGTTCTCCTTCATCCATCAGCCCGGTTTCTGAGAGCGGCATGCGTGCAGCCTCGGCAAGCTTCTTCAAGAGACGTTCTGCATGAAGATCCGTTTCCGCGTTTAACACGTCAGAAACCGCCTCTTTGAGCACAGACAGCTCTTTTGCCGATTGCGGAGCCTGATTGATTGCCTGAAGCAGTCCTGAGAGGAGGCGCCGGGTCGGAACCGGATATTTAACGGCATGAATGGCGGACAAGACTTCCGGATGTGCGGGCAGTTCCCGTTTCAGCGCAAATACGATTGTTTCCGCCGCTTTTTTCAATTCGGCGGCCGGAAGCGATTCAGCCCAGCGGATGCAAGCTTTGAGGCTGTTTTCCGTCATCGGCAGCTTCTGCTGCATAAACGTTTCGGCAATCTGCAGAGACACAGGGCCTAGTTTGACAGAAAGAGCGTTTAACAGTCTTCCCGCCGCTTCCTGAACGGTTTTCGGGCTTCCTTCGAATTGGTCGATGACATGAAGCCGGCCTGTTTTTTCCGCCGGCTGTTTGTCATAAGAGAACCAGTAATACGCCTGCGGACGAAGGGCGGTTTCAAGTTTTCCCTGCATCGTCCGGCCGCCGATTTGGATAAAAGCGCTTTGATCGTCCAGCAAACGGAGAACCTTCCCTAACAGCAGCCTTTGAGCGCCGCTGTCTTTACCGCCGTCTTGCCGGTCCGGAGGGATTTCCGCCGTCAGCTGTCTGAAAGCCGCTTGGATTTCGCCGCTTATGTTCATGTCTTAAGCCTCTTTTCTAACAATAAGATTGAACGGGAGCGAACGTTTTTCGGTGAATAGTTGTCGGTCCGTATGCCTGAAGAGCTTCAAGATGTTCTTTCGTTCCGTAGCCTTTATTTTTTTCAAAGCCGTACATGGGGTAGGTTTTGGCGTACTCAGCCATGAGACGGTCCCGCGTTACTTTTGCGATGCAGGCTCCGGCGGCAATTGACACGCTTTTGGCATCCCCTTTTATAACTGATGACTGCGGAATGTCAAGCGGAAGGGTCATGGCATCAACAAGCAGATAATCAGGTGTTTCCGTTAAAGCATTGACGGCTTTTACCATCGCCAGTCTCGCGGCCTCATAAATGTTGATCCGGTCAATGACGTCCGCATGGACAATGCCGACTCCTACAGCCGCCGCTTCTTCCGTGATCCGGCTGTAATACTCCTCGAGCTTCTTTTCCGACAATTTCTTCGAGTCCGTGAGACCGAGAATCTCGCATTCTGCCGGCAAAATGACGGCGCCGGCGACAACCGGTCCGGCAAGCGGCCCTCTTCCGGCTTCGTCAACACCCGCAATCAGGCGGAAGCCCTTTTTGGATGACAGTCTTTCGTATGCCGTCATGTTCAGCCATTGCTCTTTAAGAGCTTTTTCCTTCGCGTGCTTTTTCAGCCATTGCTCTAAAAGCGTCTGTACGCTTTTTCTCGGGTCTTTCTCACATTGGGCAAGGAAGGGGTCGCTTTCGTCCCTGACCTCTTGCAGGCGTTCTTTTACGCTTTTTACGGTTAATGTATTCACGTTCTCTTCTCCCTTACATTATGTATATCGGTATTCTGCGGAAAAAATAAAGACCCGCATCGCTGCGCGTCTTTATTCTGATGGTGTTTCAAATGAAAGCCTGCCGAATTTTTCCGTCCGGATGTCCCGAATGATGACTTCCGTTGTTTTATCATAGTCAACCATTCCGCCGCCCATCAAACAGCCGCGTTTTTCACCGATCGCGTCGAAAAGAGCGGCGATATCCTCAGGGATTTCCTGAAGTCCGTAGCGCTCCATCAAGCGGTCGGGATAATGCTCTTCCAGAAAGCGCAGCCCGAAGACGGCCACATCCTGCAGGTTGATAATCGTATCTTTAATCGCCCCGGTGATCGCCAGGCGCAAGCCGACAAGCTCATCTTCAAATTTAGGCCATAAAATTCCCGGTGTATCGAGCAGCTCTAATTCCTTGCCTACCTTTACCCACTGCTGTGAAGTGGTAATGCCGGGCCTGTCTCCCGTCTTGGCAATGTTTTTCTTGGCCAGCCGGTTAATGAGCGTTGATTTGCCGACATTCGGAATGCCGATGATTAATGCGCGGATTGCTCTTGGCCTAATGCCTTTTGCTTTCATTTTATCGAACTTATCCTTCAGCAGCTCTTTTGAGGACGGCACGATTTGATGCAGTCCCTGCCCGTTAACGGAGTTTATTGAAAGAGAGGGAATGCCCTGTTCCTGAAAGTGGTCCTTCCACTGGGCAGTCACAGCCGCATCCGCCTTATCGGCTTTATTTAAAAGCATAATGCGCGGCTTATTTTTTAAAATCTCCTCAATCATCGGATTTCTCGATGACATCGGAATTCTCGCATCCACCAATTCGTATACGATATCAATTAATTTCAGTTTTTCTGTTACTTCCCGTCTCGCTTTAGCCATATGGCCCGGGAACCATTGAATGGTCATGTGACTTCGACACCTGCCTTATTTACCGGAACCGGATGTTCCGATGATCTCTTATGTATTTTACGTTGCTTGTTCTGCTTTTACAAATTTCATATAAAAAAAGAGCCTGTTACGGGTAACAAGCTCTTTTCGTTCGTTATCATTATCGTCTGATTTCTTTAATACGAGCCGCTTTTCCGCGAAGTTCACGCAGGTAGTAAAGCTTAGCGCGACGTACTTTACCGTAACGTACAACTTCGATTTTCGCGATTTTTGGTGTGTGTACAGGGAATGTACGTTCAACGCCAACACCGTAAGAAATCTTACGAACTGTGAACGTTTCGCTGATTCCACCACCACGACGCTTGATCACAACACCTTCGAAGATCTGGATACGCTCACGGTTACCCTCAACAACTTTTACGTGTACACGTAAAGTGTCACCAGGACGGAACGCAGGAAGATCAGTGCGAAGCTGTTCTTTTGTGATATCTTGAATTAGTTTTTGCATCGTTTTCAACTCCTTCCAACAGATGCTCTTGGCCACAACTGCAAGGCACAGCGGAACATCGTTTTCAAGCTTCTGAAGGATAAGCCTCCTTAAGCCACAAGTAGTATCTTATCATATCTTCATCGCCTGCGCAATAGAATCTATTCGTTTTCCCACTCGGAAATCCATTTTCTTTGCTCATCAGTGAGAGGATAGTTTTCAAGAAGATCGGGACGTCTTAAAAAGGTTCTTCTGATTGATTCTTTATTGCGCCATTCTTGTATTTTGGCATGGTTGCCGGACAGAAGAGTCTCAGGCACTTTTAAGCCTTTATAATCTGCTGGCCTCGTATAGTGAGGATGCTCTAAAAGCCCCGTGCTGAAGGAATCCTCCACGTGGGATGCTTCTTTTCCGAGGACGCCCGGCAAAAGCCTGACAACACTGTCGGCGATCATCATGGCAGGGAGCTCTCCCCCGGTCAGCACAAAATCCCCGATGGAGATTTCATCAGTGACAAGATGTTCCCGGATCCGTTCATCATACCCTTCATAATGTCCGCAAATAAACATGAGATGTTCCTCTTGTGCCAGCTCCTCGGCTTTCTTCTGCGTATAACGCTCACCTTGCGGGCAGACGAGAATAATGCGCGGCTTGGCGTCCGTACCGGCTGTCAGCTTTTCAACCGCATCAAATACAGGCTGCGGCTTTAACACCATCCCGGCTCCCCCGCCGTACGGGTAATCATCAACCGTTTGGTGTTTATTATCCGAAAAAGCCCGGAAATTGATGACGTCAAAACGGACAGCCTCTTTTTCCTGTGCTTTTTGCAGAATGGATGAGCCGAGCACCCCTTGAAACATTTCGGGAAACAGTGTTAAAAAGTCGATTTTCATTCGTCTATTAACCCTTCCATTACATGAATCTTAATTTTCTTCTCATTTATATTAATATCCTTTACCACAGAAGCAATATACGGAATGAGCGCATCTTTTTTGCCTTTTCTTGCAACCACCCATACGTCATTAGCCCCGGGCGTCAAGATTTCCTTCACTGTGCCGATCAGTTCCCCGTCTTCTGACACAACCTCGCAGCCGATGATTTCATGAAAATAAAATTCATCTTCTTCAAGCTCTCCCAAGTCTTCTTCAGGGACTTTGATCACCATGTTTCTTAGGTGTTCGACTTCATTGAGACTCGGCATTTCTTTGAATTGCAGCAGGTGAAACTGCTTGTGAAGCCTGTGGGCGCTGACCGTTACTTTAATTGGCTCCGCAGCCCCTTCCGCAAACAAATAGAGCGTATTGCCGGGCTTGTACCGTTCTTCGGCAAAGTCCGTTTTAGAAATGACCCGCACTTCGCCTTTAATGCCGTGGGTATTTACAATTTTGCCTACATTAAACCATCTGTTTGTCATATTATCACCTCGGGCGGATTTCAATTACTACCCCGTCTTTTATGACGATGGTATTTGCCGCTGTTTTTTCATGCCAGTTATCACCGACGTTGATTGAAAGCAGCGCATCGATCTCCTTTTCCTTCACTTCGCTTCCAAGCGGGAGCGACTTTGTCTGGCTTATTTGGAAATCGATCATTTTGATTTTGTCTTGTCTTTTCTCAATGGCTTTTTTAAAAGATTCCGCTACATCGGGATTCTGCTGATCTTTTTCATGTTTTCTAAGCTGAAAATAGAGCTGGCTGCATTCTCGTTCAAGCGTTTGCTTTTTTTCTGCAAAAGAGGCCAAAAGCTTTTCCTTGCTTTGCTCGGTCAGAACCTGCATAACGGTTACCCTGTGAATAATCTGCATAGGACCAGACTCCCCACTCTTCCAACATATTTCTGTTCATTTGCCTTTTTTACGTGTAAAAAAAGGGGAGGTGCCGGCCCTCTCCCTTTTTCAGTCAAATATTTCAAATTGAACTTTCTTAGAAGACTGTGCGCCAGCTGCAAAAACGACGGTTCGAATCGCTCTTGCAGTCCGGCCTTGCTTTCCGATAATCTTACCGGTATCTGACTTATTGACAGATAAGCGCAGCGCAATCTTTTGATCAGTCTCTTCCTTTGTGACCGTTATGTCTTCCGGATGGTCGACAAGCGGAGCCACAATGCTGACAATCAAATCTTCCAAGTTCTGATCAGTCATTACTTGCCTTGTTTAGCGTTGTGGAATTTTTCCATAATTCCTTGGCTTGAGAACAAGTTGCGGACTGTATCAGAAGGTTTAGCTCCTGTTTGAAGCCATTTAAGAGCAAGCTCTTCGTTGATTTTCACTTCAGCCGGCTTTGCAACCGGGTTGTATGTGCCGACTGTTTCGATGAAACGGCCGTCACGCGGTGAACGAGAATCTGCTACAACAATACGATAGAAAGGAGATTTTTTTGCTCCCATACGTTTTAAACGAATTTTTACTGCCATTTTACTAGCACCTCCGAAAATATTTCAACAAGATAGTATATTAACAATGATAAAAGTGTTTGTAAAGTGTTTTTTCTTAACAACGGTTTTATCATGTATAACCGATTACATAAAAGGTAATTTAAAGCCTTTTTTCTTCCCTTTTGTCATGTTGGTCATCTGCTTCATCATTTTTTTCATTTCCTCAAACTGCTTTAAAAGACGGTTGACTTCCTGAACGGATGTTCCGCTTCCTTTGGCAATCCGCTTCCGCCGGCTGGCGTTAATGACATCCGGCTGTTCTTTTTCAAGAACAGTCATTGATTTAATGATCGCTTCCACATGATTCAGCTGTTTTTCATCGACTTGGATGTTTTTTAAGCCTTTCATTTTGCCTGCGCCGGGCATCATTTGCAGCAGTTCGTCAAGAGGCCCCATGTTTCGGACCTGGCCGAGCTGCTCCAGAAAATCATCCAATGTGAAGCTCATCGTTCTCATTTTCTGCTCAAGCTCTTTGGCTTTGTCTTCATCAACAGTCGCCTGAGCTTTTTCAATCAAGGTCAGCACGTCACCCATTCCGAGAATCCGGGATGCCATCCGTTCAGGATGGAACGCTTCAAGAGCATCGAGCTTTTCTCCCATTCCGGCGAATTTAATCGGCGTTTCGGTGACCGCGCGGATAGAAAGCGCCGCACCTCCGCGGGTATCCCCGTCAAGCTTTGTTAAAATGACACCCGTTAAACCGAGCTGGTCATTAAAGCTTTTGGCGACGTTTACCGCATCCTGACCGGTCATTGAGTCGACGACAAGGAAAATTTCCTCAGGATTTGCGACTTCCTTTACGCCGGAGAGCTCATCCATCAGTTCATGATCGATGTGCAGCCGTCCGGCGGTGTCTAAAATCACATAATCATGATGCTCTTCCTTCGCTTTTTCAATCGCCTGTCTGGCAATTTCCACCGGGCTGACCTGATCGCCAAGCGAAAAGACCGGCATATCAAGCTGTTTCCCCAGGGTTTCCAGCTGTTTAATCGCGGCGGGGCGGTAAATATCCGCAGCCACGAGCAGCGGTTTGCGGTTATGTTTTTTGCGCAGCAGGTTGGCAAGCTTCCCCGTGGTTGTCGTTTTACCGGCACCTTGGAGCCCGACCATCATAATAACGGTCGGCGGGCGTTTGGCGACGGCAATTTTGCTTTCTTCGCCGCCCATCAGCTCGGTAAGCTCTTCTTTTACGACTTTAATAACCTGCTGACCGGGTGTCAGACTCTGCATAACGTCCTGTCCGACAGCCCGTTCACTTACTTTTTTCACAAAATCCTTTACGACTTTAAAGTTAACGTCAGCCTCAAGAAGCGCAAGACGAACTTCACGCATCATCTCTTTTACGTCTTGTTCGCTGACTTTTCCTTTTCCGCGGATTTTTGAAATCGTCTTTTGCAGTCGGTCGGCTAATCCTTCAAATGCCATTGTTTGCCGCCTCCTAATCTAATTTCTCAAGCGCTTCAATCAGAGCCGTCATTTTTTCCTCTTCCTGCAACCCGGAAGCAAGCTCTTTCAGCTTTGTAAACATTTCTTTACGCTCCTGAAACTTTTTAAAAAGGAGCAGTTTTTCTTCATATTGTTCAAGCATCGCTTCAGTCCGTTTGATGTTATCGTAAACGGCTTGCCTTGAAACGTCATACTCTTCGGCTATTTCACCAAGGGAGAAATCGTCCAGATAATAAAGCGACATATAGCTCTTTTGTTTTGACGTCAGCAACGACTGATAGAAGTCAAATAAATAGTTCATTCTCGTCGTTTTTTCGAGCGACATTTGAGCTCTCCCCTTTGTTAAGTCAAATCCCTTTACAAAAACTTAGTTTACATGGTTTCAGAGCGTGTGTCAAGTTTTTATCTTGTCAAAGCATGATGCTCTTTTTACATAATAAGTTTTTTCAAAAAAATTCATATAGACCGTCGTTAAAATACTCGAATTCTTGTTTTGATACACGATAGCGGCAATAGCCTTCGTAAAAAGCATTGAGGCATGCTTCATTTGTGACAAAATGACTGATCGCTAATGATTCATCATATCGCGGATCTCCCGCCGATATTCCCGCAGTATCGATAAACAGATAGACCTCTCCGTCTTTCACCAGCACATTATCAGTCGTGCAGTCACCGTGTATCATTGTCTGCTGAACAGGAACAGGCCTGTACCTGTCCAATTCCTTCAAAAGCTCTGCACTTCCTTCAGCCTGTCCTTTTTTGATATATTCCCCGGCTCGTTTGATTTGCAGATCGAGCCAGTCTGATTCCGGCTGTAAACCAGGGACCATTTCGGTTTCATGCAGACGTTGCAGAAACTGGCCGAAACTTTTGATCAGCTTTTTCTTTTCAGTATCCCCTTTTGCTTTTCTTAAAGCCGAAGTCAGGGTGATTCCATCCTCAAATGACATGATGATATGGCTGGCATGCTGTTCCTGTATCATCCCATAATAAATAGGAACAGGCAGACGACGAGTTTCCGTCAGTTTTTGTAAAACGAAGGCTTCTCTCATTAACCATTCCCGATACTTCTGTTGAAAAGAACTTTTCAGCAGAAATGCGTCTTGGCCGGCCACTATTTTTCGAACGGTTGAAGTGCCTCCCTGTTCATCCAGCAGCGACATATGGTTTATCGCGCCGATCTTACTTTCCAATTCAGCTTTCAGCCATTTGTCCAACAATTGCCCCCTCCATTCCGATCTATCAATGCGTATAAAAAAACGAGTATAAAACCGTCCATTTTACACTCGTTTTTTATTCATTAATCCTCGGCTTTTTCAACTAAATCAGAAAAGAGACCGTATACGTAAGATTCTGCATCAAACCGCTGGAGATCGTCAACCTTTTCTCCGAGGCCGACCAGTTTCACGGGGATGTGAAGCTCATTGCGGATCGCCAGGACGATACCGCCTTTTGCGGTGCCGTCAAGCTTCGTTAACGCGATACCCGTCACATTCGTCGCTTTGGAGAATTCTTTCGCCTGCGCCATCGCATTTTGGCCTGTCGTCGCGTCCAGCGCAAGGAGAACCTCATGCGGAGCCTCAGGCACTTCGCGTTCGATGACGCGTTTGACTTTTTCAAGCTCTTTCATTAAGTTTACTTTATTCTGAAGGCGGCCGGCCGTATCACAAATCAGCACATCCGCTCCTCTTGCTTTAGCCGCGTGTACGGCATCATAAATAACCGCAGCAGGGTCGCTTCCGGCAGCCTGCTTAATGACAGGCACGCCTGTACGCTCCCCCCACACTTCAAGCTGTTCAATCGCCCCGGCTCTGAAGGTGTCTCCGGCAGCGAGCACAACGGATTTGCCTTCATTCTTCAGCTTATGGGCAAGTTTTCCGATCGTTGTCGTTTTTCCGACGCCGTTTACCCCGACAAGCAGAATAACGTTCAGGCGCCCGTCCTGAATATTTAATTCAGAAATCTGTTCGTCGCCGCTGTTATAAATGTCGACAAGCTTTTCAGAAATGACGGACTGCACTTCCTGAGGATCCTGGATGTTTTTCAGCTTCACTTCTTTTTTGAGCTCATCAATCAGCTCCATAACGGTTGTAAAACCTACGTCAGCGCCAATCAGCACTTCCTCAAGCTCCTCGAAGAAATCCTCGTCGACTTTCCGGTAGCGGGAGACGAGTTCGTTCACTTTATTTGAGAAGGAATTTCTTGTTTTTTCAAGACCATCTTTAAATTTTTCAGAGACGGAGTCTGTCTGTTTCGTGATTTTCTCTTTTAATTTTTTAAAAAAGCTCATCTTTCAACCTCTTTCCTCGTTACTGAACGAATTCTTTTGTTTCTTCCAGTTTGACCGAAACCATTCGGGAAACGCCGGATTCCTGCATCGTAACACCGTAGAGGACATCCGCTTCTTCCATGGTGCCTTTTCTGTGGGTGATGACGATAAACTGGCTGTCGCCGCTGTATTTTTTTAAATATTGCGCAAACCTGAATACATTGGCTTCATCAAGCGCAGCTTCCACTTCATCAAGGACGCAGAACGGCACGGGCCTTACTTTCAGAATGGAGAATAAAAGGGCAATGGCAGTCAGCGCCCGTTCTCCCCCTGACAAAAGATTTAAGTTTTGCAGTTTTTTGCCCGGAGGCTGCGCGATAATGTCCACCCCGGAATTAAGAAGATCATTCGGATCAGTCAGCTTCAGTTCAGCCCGTCCTCCTCCGAATAAAGAACGGAACACGTCGTTGAATTGAGAACGGATCTGGATAAACGTTTCATGGAATCGCTTCGTCATTTCAGAATCCATTTCTTCAATGACTTGAAACAGTGTATTTTTCGCTTCCGTCAGGTCATTTTTCTGCTCTGTTAAAAACTGATACCGTTCGTTTACTCTTTCAAATTCATCGATGCTGCCGAGATTGACCGTTCCGAGCTCTTCAATTGAAAGCTTGATCAGTTTGACCCGTTTTCTCGCCTCTTCAGGCTCGAGTTCGAGCTGATATTGTTCTTTTGCTCCTTCAAAGGATAAGCTGTACTCCTCGCGTAAATACTGCAAGAGATTATCAAGCTCAACTTCCATCCGGCCGAGTTTTACCTCTTCATCTTTCAGAATGTCTGTTTTTTGCTTGTACAGACGCTTCATCTCTTTCAGCTCAAGTTCGTTCGTATCAAGAGCCCGCTGGAGCTTCACACGCTGGTCGCGCCGGCTGGCGATCAATTCGATCGTTCTCGTTTTATCGTGAAGCTTGTGATGGGCTGCTTCTTCAAGCTGCTCCTCACCGCTTGTGCTGGACGTCATCTCTGAGGTCAGGAGGCTTAAATCTTCCCGTGTTTCTTTCAGAGCGAGCTGTGTTTCTTCAAGCTCTTTTTTCAGCCTTTTGAGGTTGTCTTCCTCACTCGAGCACGCCTGTTCTTTTTTCGCAGCGGCCACTTTACATTCCGTCAGTTCATGAGAGAGCGTTTCTTTTGTTGAGGATAGGGTCTGCTTTTGTTTTGTCAGCCTTTCCATCTCTTCCTCAAGCTCTTTCAGCTGGCCGGATGCCTCACTCAGCTGTTCTTCCAGAGCTGATTTGCGCGTCTCTTTTTCCCGGCTGCTTTCCGTCAGTGATGCTTTCTCCTGATCGTAAAGCTCCAGATGGGTATTGATGTTCTTTTCAGCGACTTCGAGTTCATACAGCCTGCCTTTTACATCCTGCTGCTTTGTTCTGAAAGCTTCACCGTCTTCACGGAGACCGCTCAGCGTATGTTCAAGCTCTTGAATGGCCTGCTTCAGCGTTTTGACCTCTTTTTCGAGCAGAGCTGTTTTTTCTTCCATTTCGGCAAGCCGCGCAGTCACCGTCTCAAGCTCACGGCTTCTGCCGAGCAGAGAATTGTTTTTCTTTTTGACCGCGCCGCCTGTCATTGATCCGCCTGGATTGACGACATCGCCCTCAAGCGTCACGATGCGGTAGCGGTGCCCGAGAAGCTTGGCCAGTTCATTCGCGCCTTTTAAATCTTCAGTGATCAGCACGGTGCCGAGAAGGTTTTGAATGACATTCCGATACGCGGCATCATATGTGACAAGCCCGCTCGCTGTGCCGAGGAAAGACGGATGCTTCTGAGCCGTCTGTTCATCACGGGTTTGGAGCTGGCGCGGTTTCATAACCGTAAGCGGCAGGAACGTCGCGCGGCCGAATGAATTCTGTTTTAAATATTGAATCGCTTTCCGCGCCGCCTGCTCGTCGTCTGTGACAACGTGCTGCGCCGCTGCGCCGAGTGCAATCTCGATCGCCGTTTCATACTTTTGTTCGGTGGCAATCAGTTCGAGAACGGCGCCGCGGATGCCGCCGAGCTTCTCTTTCTGCTTCAGCACTTCTTTTACGCCTTGGTAAAATCCTGAAAAATCGCCTTGCATCGTTTCAAGCATATCTTTTTTGGATCTGGCCTGCTGGACGAATTGATATGCCTGATACAGCGCAGATTCTTTCTTTTCATATTGGCGTTTTTTCTGTTCATATGCTGTCTGGACTTCGCGAAAGCGGACGACCTGATTGTGAATATCCTCTTCAACGGCGGCCAATTCTTCTTCGCACGCCGCTTTGCGGACTGCAATATCGTTACGTTCTTCAAGATATTTTTCATTGTTTGCGGTCAGTCTCGCCTGCTGGACCGCAGATTGGGACATCTGGTCATCTAAAAGCTGCAGCTCGTTGCGAATCGACGCCTGGCTGTTTAACAATTCAAAGTAATCGCTTTTTAATTGTTCAATTTTCTCTTCTACATTTTCATTATGCAGACTGAGAGCCTGCTGCTTTTCTTTCACTTGGGCGTTTAACCGCTTCACTTCCGCACGCAGCTTATCATAGACGGCAGACTGTTTTTCAATGTCGGCTTTCAGTTCGGCTTCTTTGTTCGTGTAATGTGTAACGGATTCCTCAAGCTGTTCCCGGTTTTGCGCGGCATTTTTTTTGCGCTCTTTCAGCACTTCTTTCCGGCCTTCCAGCTTTTCCAGCTCTTCACTTGTCACGAGCAGAACCTGCTGCAGCTCGTTGACGGATTCATCAAGCGCGAGGATTTTATCTCTCGTCTCTTCTATCATCGCTTCTTTTGCGGATAGAGCCGATGATTCCGCCAATTCTTCTTCTTTAGCAGCCTGCACCTTGTCTTTTAAACCCGACCATCTGCCATGCAGTTGTTCGATGTCAAAGGCGGTAAGGGCAATTTCGACATGCTCAAGCTCTTTCTTTTTTTCTAAGTAGTCTTTGGCGATTGATGCCTGGATTTTCAGCGGTTCGACCTGATCTTCAAGCTCATGGAGAATATCTTCCACCCTGTTTAAGTTATCCTGCGTCTCAAACAGTTTGTTTTCCGCTTTTTTCTTTCTTGTTTTATATTTCAGCACGCCGGCCGCTTCTTCAAAAATACTGCGGCGGTCTTCCGCTTTGCTGCTGAGAATCTCTTCGACTTTCCCCTGGCTGATAATAGAGAATGCTTCTTTTCCGAGCCCGGAGTCCATAAATAAGTCAATGATGTCTTTCAAACGGCACTGCTGATTGTTGATGAGAAATTCACTTTCTCCGGAGCGGTACACCCGTCTCGTCACGCTGACTTCGTGGTAATCGATCGGGAGAAAATGATCTTCATTATCAAGCGTTAACGTGACTTCGGCAAGGTTCAGCCGCTTGCGCGAATCACTTCCCGCAAAAATGATATCTTCCATTTTTCCGCCCCGAAGCGAGCGGGCTGATTGTTCGCCGAGCACCCAGCGGATGGCTTCGGTAATGTTGCTCTTCCCGCTGCCGTTCGGACCGACAACGGCCGTGACGCCTTTTACAAAGTCAACGGATATCCGTTCTGCAAATGATTTAAATCCTATAACGTCTAAACGTTTGAGGAACATCCCAGATCCTCCTTATCGTATAAGTATCTCAATATTATCATAATCACCCGCTTATATCAGGCGCAGACATACTGAAATCCCCCTAGGGAAACAGGGGGATTTTATTGTTTCGTATGATGTTTTTGCATTTTTGCAAGAGCTTCCTGTGCCGCATGCTGCTCGGCTTCTTTTTTGGAACGTCCGTTCCCGATACCGAGCGCCTCACCTTTAAGGGAGACTAGCGCCTCGAATTCCCGGTTGTGGGCAGGCCCTTTTTCATTGAGAATTTTGTACTCAAGCGATCCTTTTCCGTCCCGCTGTACAAATTCTTGAAGCTGGCTTTTGAAATCCATCACATGAGAAAAAGCACCATCGTTTATTTTAGGGAACACGTACACTTTCAGGAATTGCTGAACCGGGTCAAGGCCCTGATCCAGATACAGTGCGCCGATAAACGCTTCAAACACATCCGCTAAAAGCGCAGGACGCTTTCTGCCGCCCGTCATTTCTTCTCCTTTTCCCAAGAGAACAAGATCGCCGAATGACAATTCATGGGCAAGTGAGACGAGTGACGGCTCGCATACGATAGCGGCTCTCAGCTTCGTCAAATCTCCTTCACTCATGGCCGGATATTTGGCAAATAAGAATTGGGAGATCGTCAGTTCCAAAACAGCGTCACCTAAAAATTCAAGCCTTTCATTGTCTTCATACGGCTTTTTCCGATGCTCATTCACATAAGATGAATGTGTAAATGCTTGATACAAAAGTTTCTCGTTTTGAAAATGAACCGAAATCCGTTCTTGGAACTCTTTAAATTGCTCTATTTTTTTATAGAACTTTTTTTTATCTTTAAAATGTGAGTGTTTTGACATAGTAACCTCCATAGGCACATCAGGTTCACCGCGCTCCCCGCCGTAAACGGAATCGGCAGCGCGTACAGCGTCAGACGCCGGTAACCGAACGATTAAAGGGCTAAAGCCCCGCTGTCAGGCGGGACTTTTAGCATCAGCTTATTGCTGGTTTTGTATGTAGTTCACAGCGTCGCCGACTGTTGCAATCTTTTCAGCATCTTCGTCAGAAATCTCCATATCAAACTCGTCTTCAAGTTCCATAACAAGCTCAACTACATCTAGGGAATCAGCACCTAAGTCTTCCTTGAAAGAAGCTTCAAGTTTGACGTCAGCTTCATCAACGCCAAGGCGGTCTACGATGATTTTCGTTACACGCTCTAATGTATCTGCCATAGCAATTCACCTCCCCTCAAGTATTATAGAGGATTCGTTTTTAAAAAACTAGAGAAACTAGGATGAAATTTTAAAAACAAATCTTTACATCACCATTCCGCCGTCAATATGAAGGGTTTGGCCCGTCATATAACGCGATCCTTCAGAAGCAAGGAACGTAACAACGCTGCTGATATCGGAAGGATCACCGAAACGCGCGAGCGGAATCTGCTTCAGCATTTCATCTTGGACTTCTTTAGAAAGCTTGTCCGTCATATCCGTGGAAATAAAGCCCGGAGCAATGGCATTGACCGTAATATTTCGGCTCGCAAGCTCTTTGGCTGATGACTTCGTTAAGCCGATTACACCGGCTTTTGCCGCCACATAGTTTGCCTGGCCGGGGTTTCCGCTGACGCCGACGATTGATGATACGTTGATAATCCGGCCGGAGCGCTGTTTCATCATCTGTCTTGTCACGGCTTTCGTGCAGTTGAATACACCTTTTAGGTTAATGTTAATGACATCATCCCATTCATTTTCTTTCATTCTCATCAGAAGATTGTCTTTTGTGATCCCCGCATTGTTCACGAGAATGTCGATTGAAGAAAATGCAGCGACAGCCTCTTTCATCATGTTTTGTACTTCTTCGGAATTTGATACATCAGCTTTTACCGCGATCGCGTTTCGGCCCAAAGATTTGATTTCATCTACGACTTCGTTCGCTTTCGCTTCATTCCCGGAGTAGTTGACTACTACGTTACAGCCGTTTTTCGCAAGATCAAGCGCGATCGCCCGCCCGATTCCGCGGGACGCTCCCGTTACCACTGCTGTTTTTTCATTAAGCATCCTGATTCTCCTCCTTCAGCGTTTGAATCGCCAGTTCGATGGTTTCATGGTCAGAAACCGCGATTGTTTTAAGGCGGCGGTTCACTTTTTTCACAAGGCCTGAAAGCACTTTTCCCGGCCCGATTTCAACAAACGTCGTGACGCCTTCGTCAATCAGTTTGTTAATGGTTTCTTCAAAGCGAACAGGTGAGTACAGCTGTTCGATCAGTTTTTTCTTGATATCGTCTTTTTCTGTCATAACGTCAGCCGAAACGTTTGAAATCACGGGAACAGCCGCATTTTTTAACTCACAGGCGCTGAGCACCTCCTCGAGTTTTTGCGCTGCCGGCTTCATTAATTCAGAATGGAACGGTCCGCTTACTTCTAATGGGATTGCCCGTTTTGCTCCGTTGTTTTTCGCTTCCTCTGAAGCCAGCTCCACGCCTTTTGCCGTTCCGGAAATTACGATCTGGCCGGGGCAGTTCAAGTTTGCAAGCTGTACAAGATGACCGTTTTCCGTCACTTGATCCGTCACCTTTTTCAATGACTCCGCATCCATGCCGAGAATAGCGGCCATGGCGCCTTCTCCGGCCGGCACGGCTTCATTCATGAATTCTCCCCGTTTTCTTACCGTGTAAACGGCATCTTTAAATGTCATCGCTCCCGCCGCAACAAGCGCCGAATATTCTCCGAGGCTGTGGCCGGCGGTGAAATCAGGCGTGATGCCGGATTCTTTAAACTTTTCCAATACGGCAATGCTCGTTGTCAACAGCGCAGGCTGCGCATTGTATGTAAGGGTTAATTCTTCGGCGTCACCTTCAAAAATGAGCGAGCTCAGCTTTGTTTCAAGCGTTTCGTCCGCTTCATCAAAAATACGTTTTGACGCTTCTTCGCGTTCGTACAGGTCTTTTCCCATACCGATATATTGTGATCCCTGTCCGGGAAATAAAAATGCAATCTTACTCATGATGCGGTAACCTCCAGACTACTCATCTGTTTTTTCTTCTTTTACTTCTTCTTCTATAAATGCGGCCACGTTTTGGCTGACCATTTCTCTCGCCTGGCGCAGCGCATGGTAAACAGCGCGTGCGTCAGAAGAGCCGTGCGCTTTAACGACGGGCGCTTTCAAACCGAAAAGACTCGCCCCGCCGTACTCAGAATAGTCCATTTTCAGTTTCATTTCCATCAGCTTCGGCTTCAGCACTCCCGCTGCGAGCTTAGAAACAAAACTTGAAGTCAGTGTATCTTTCAGCATTTTGAAAATCGATAACGCTGAACCTTCCAATGTTTTCAATGTGACGTTGCCCGTAAAGCCGTCTGTGACGATGACGTCAGCAGCGCCTTCGAGCAAGTCTCTCGCCTCAACGTTTCCGACAAAATTCACGTTTGTTTCTTTTAATAGTTCAAACGTCTTTTTTGTCAGGTCGTTTCCTTTCTTTTCTTCCGTGCCGACATTTAACAATCCGACGCGGGGCGAGCTGATTCCGAGAACCTGCCGGGCATATACAGATCCCATAATTCCGTACTGGACGAGATGCTCCGGTTTGGCATCGACATTGGCTCCCACGTCCAAAAGAAGGAAACCGTCGCCTGAAACGGTCGGAAGCGTCGGCGCAAGCGCAGGCCGGTCGATTCCTTTAATTCTGCCGACGATAAACAGTCCCGCTGTCATGAGTGCGCCCGTATTCCCCGCTGAGATGCAGGCGTCCGCTCTGTTTTCAGCCACTTCCTGCGCCATCAGCACCATAGAAGAGTTTTTCTTTCTGCGTACGGCGCGGACCGGTTCATCCGTCGGTTCAATCACTTCATCGGCGTGCAACACAGTGATGCGGTCTGATGTTGTTGGCAAGTGTGATTCTATCGTTGTCTTGTCACCGACCAGCGTAATATGAAGATCGTCAAATGCCTCAATACTCTTCATTACTCCGTCAATAACAGCTTTGGGTGCGTTGTCGCCTCCCATTGCATCTACAGCTATTCTCATGCATGCTCCACCTTTATGATTGTTTTGAACGGTACATGTCAAAGCTGCCGGAGAACACGACTTCTTCTCCCACATAGCTGTTGACTTCGACTACCGTTCTGCCTTTTTCTTTTTCGACTGCCGTCACTTTGGCTTTCGCAACGACGCGCTCGCCTTCTTTCACCTGTCTTGTAAAGCGGATATTTGCGCTTGCGGTCAGCGCCAGCTCATCATCAATGACGGCTACGGCGAGTGAGTTCGCCTGCGCAAACAAATGATGCCCCCGCGCAATTTGATTGCGGCTGAAGACATGCTCGCGTCTTACTTCTAATATGGAAATGGCCTGGCCGTCAAGCTCCAGATCAATAATTTCACCGATCACTTCGTCTAAAGACAGTGATTTCACTTCATCATCAAGCGTTTGTTCTGCCACGTTTTTAATTCTTTCCCTCAGCTCCGGTATTGAGAGCTCTAAGCGGTCTAAACGGATCGTCTGAATGCTGACGCCGAATTTCCCCGCTAATTCTTCATCTGTGATGAAGGGTGTCGATTTGATCGTCTGCTGCAATAATTTTTGGCGTTCTTTCTTGCTTCTTCTCATCTGTAAACACCATCCGGACAATTAAGACTAGGTACTAATAGTAGTATATAATCTCATAGATTGGAATGCAATGATTGTTTTTTGAAAGCTGCCGAATTTTGCAGAATCAGCTTAACTTCTCCCCTTCCAGGACGCCGCTTGAAAGTAATTGACCGCGCAGCATGCGGTATTCGTCATCTTTCCAAAACGCCTCTGAAGACACCAGATTGGCCGCATCCTGGCGGGCCGTTTCCAAAGCTCTGTAGTCATGAACCATATCCGCCACCTTGAACTCGGGCATACCGCTCTGTTTTTTTCCGAAGAAATCACCGGGGCCGCGCAGTTCAAGGTCCTTTTCAGACAGCTCGAAGCCGTCGTTTGTCTCCGACATGATTCTCATCCGTTCCTTCCCGGTTTCGGATTTCGGATCTGCCATCAAGATGCAGAAAGATTGGTGGTCTCCCCGCCCGACCCGGCCGCGGAGCTGATGGAGCTGAGATAATCCGAAACGGTCGGCGTCATAGATGACCATAATCGTCGCATTCGGCACGTTCACCCCGACTTCTACGACGGTTGTTGACACAAGTACCTGACATTGATTGGCGCTGAATTCTCTCATCACCTGATCTTTTTCATCAGAATGGAGCTTCCCGTGCATCAGGCCGACATTCCATTTACCGCGGTAAACGTCAGACAGCATGTTATATACGTCAATCGCATTCTGTACATCCAGTTTATCCGACTCTTCAATGAGCGGGCAGATAATATAGGCTTGCCTTCCCTGCTTCAGCTCTTTTTCTATAAAAGCCAAAATCCGCTCCAGCATGTCGTGTTTCACCCAATACGTTTCGATTTGTTTTCGTCCCGCGGGCATTTCATCTATCACGGAAACATCCATTTCTCCGAAGACGGTAATGGCCAGCGTTCTCGGAATCGGAGTAGCTGTCATAAACAGCACATCCGGATCCTGACCTTTATTCTTGAGTTTTTTGCGCTGTTCGACCCCAAACCGGTGCTGCTCGTCCGTAATAACAAGGCTCAGCGCTTTGAATTCCACTTCATCCTGGATTAAAGCATGGGTCCCTACTAAAATATCAATCTCTCCGAGAGCAAGCCGCTCCAAAAGCTCCCTGCGCCGCTTTCCTTTGACAGAACTCGTCAAAAGCGCGATATTTACATCTTCATTTGCAAACAACGATACGAGAGAATCTGCATGCTGTTCGGCCAAAATTTCAGTCGGCACCATTAATGCCCCCTGATACCCCGACAAAATCGCAGCGTACAAAGCGATGGCGGCGACGGCCGTTTTCCCTGAACCGACATCACCTTGCAGTAGACGGTTCATTCGGTAAGGGGATGTCATATCAGCGGTAATTTCCCGAAGCACACGCGTCTGTGCGGTCGTGAGCGAAAACGGCAGGCCGTCTGTGAAAGCGGCGAGCTTTTCAGCAGGAAACACATGGCTGATGCCTTTTGACTGTTCCCTTTCCGCTTTACGGAACGCCTGCATTTTCAGCTGAAATAATAAGAATTCCTCGTAAACAAACCGGCGTCTTGCCTGCTGTAACGATTCCCTTGTTTCAGGCTGATGCATCGTCTGCAGGGCATGTTTGTAATCAGGCAGCTTGTAGCGGATTCTCAATTTTTCAGGAAGCGGATCGGCCGCACTGTCCAAATGATGCTGCAGCGCTTCCTTAATAAACCGTCTCATCATTTTTACGGTGACGTTTTCTTTAACGGAATAAACAGGCTCAATGCTTTTATCTTCTTGATGAGGACCGTTTTTTAATTCCTGCACGGAAACGGTCTGTCTGTGTTTATCCCATTTCCCGGATATCGTGACGACAGAACCTAACGTCAGTTTCTTTTTTAAGTAGGGACGGTTAAAGCAGACCGCGGTAATTAAATAATTGCCGACAAGCACTCTGAATGTCAGCCTGTTTCGTTTTTTGCCGTAATAGGTAAGAGAAGGTTCTGAATGAACCTTCCCTTCTACCGTCACTCTTTCTTCATGTTTTACTTCTTCTAAATCCCTCAGCTCATAGTCGTCATAACGGTAAGGGAAATAATTCAGAAGATCAGAAATGTCATAGATACCAAGTTCGTGCAATGTTTTTTCTGTTTCCGGCCCAATGCCCTTAATTTCCGCTATACTAGTTTGCTGATGGTGTGTCACTTGATTTCAGCGCTCCTCCGAAAATTTTTTTCTCTAATTCTCTTCCCGTCGGTGTCGCGGCTAAACCGCCTTGTCCGGTTTCACGCAGTGCTGTCGGCATTGTCTGGCCGATTTTGTACATCGCGTCAATCACCTCATCGCAAGGAATGCGGCTTGTAATTCCGGCCAGCGCCATATCCGCCGCGATCATTGCGTTGGATGCTCCCATTGCGTTTCGTTTGACACACGGCACTTCTACCAATCCGGCAACCGGGTCACATACGAGACCGAGCATATTTTTCAATGTAATCGCCATTGCTTCCGCTGATTGCTGAGGCGTTCCGCCCGCCATTTCCACAATCGCAGCCGCTGCCATGCCTGATGCTGACCCGACTTCCGCCTGACAGCCTCCTGCCGCTCCTGAAATACTCGCATTATTTGCTACGACAAAACCGAACGCGCCGGCTGTAAACAGAAAACGGATCATTTGTTCTGTCGTAGGGTTCAGCTTATGCTTTACGGCGAATAACGTTCCCGGCACGACCCCGGCAGAGCCGGCGGTCGGTGTAGCGCAGATCGTTCCCATCGCCGCATTGACTTCATTTGTCGCCACAGCTTTAGAAACGGCGTCTAAAATCAGATTGCCCGACAGGCTTCTTCCCGATTGGATGTATGCTTGAAGTTTCACGGCATCTCCGCCTGTTAAACCGGTCTGACTCGTGACGCCCTTCAGCCCTTTTTCAACAGCTGCTTCCATGACGGAGAGATTGCGCTCCATTCCTTGAAAGATTTCTTCCCGCGTTTTTTGCGTCACTTCCATCTCTTGGGTGATCATCACTTCCGAAATCGGAATTTGTTTTTCTTGAGTGATTTCTATTAATTCTTTTACATTACGAAACATGTCATTTTCCTCCTGACTTTTTAGTCAGCTATCTTAGTAACCTGTATAATATTAGGAAGTGTTGAAAGCTCGTCAAGCACTTCTTCTTCAATATTCTGATCGACCTCAATCGTCATCAGCGCAAGCTGGCCGACGTCCTTACGCGCCACTTCCATATGTCCGACGTTGATGGAGAATTTCGCAAGCACATTGGCAACGCCTGCAATCGTGCCGAATTTATCATTGTGAACGACTAAAATAGCCGGATGGTTTCCGGACAAACGCAGCTCAAAGCCGTTGAGCTCCGTGATTTCTATTTTTCCGCCGCCGATGGAAATACCGGTAAGGGCAAGCTCTCCCTCATCATCAGAAATGACGATGCGCGCTGTATTCGGATGAACGGGCACGGCATCCTCTGTACGGAACTCTACATATATGCCCTTCTCTTCCGCAATTTGAATCGCTGTTTTAATCCGCTCATCAAATGTATCAAAATCAAGCAGGCCGCCGATAATCGCGACATCAGTGCCGTGACCCTTATACGTCTCCGCAAATGATCCGTAAAAAGACACAACGATCCGGCGGGGCTCCCGCCTGAATAAGCTTCTGGCCACTCTGCCGATCCGGGCGGCGCCTGCGGTATGTGAACTGGACGGACCGATCATTACCGGGCCGATAATATCAAAAACGCTTCTATACTTCATGCTGGTTTGTTCCTCCTTAACATCACTTTATTCAGCGCTTTTCTTTAGACTAATTGAACATTTCTCAATTGGCAAGCAGGCACACTGCCGCACTGCCGCAGGTAAATAAAGGCATAAGAATAGAAGGGCCTGATAAGCCCTTCTATTCTGCCGCAAATATATATGGATACAGAGGCTGTCTGCCGTTATGGATTTCAACCTCGATATCTTCATAGACGCTTGCAATATACTCAGCAAGTTTCTCAGCTTCTTCTTCCGGCGCGTCCTCTCCGTACAGGATGGTGACGATTTCATCTTCTTCCCCGATCATTTCATCCAGCAGCAATTTCGCCGCACTTATCCGATCTTCGGCGCTGCCGATAATTGAACTGTTTAAAATGCCGATAAAATCACCTTTTTTAATATCCTTGCCGTCGATATGGGTGTCTCTGACTGAATATGTCACCTGTCCGCTTTTCACATTCCGGATGGCCTCAAGCATATTGGCTTTATTTACATCAGCCGGCTGGTCAGGGTTAAACGCAAGCAGGGCGGTCATGCCTTGAGGGACCGTTTTTGCCGGAATGACAATGACATTTTCTTCAGCCACGCTCGCCGCCTGATTGGCAGCCATCACAATATTGGAATTGTTCGGAAGAATGAAAACCGTCTCCGCATTGACAGACTGAACGGCTTCAACAATATCTTCCGTGCTCGGATTCATTGTCTGGCCGCCTTCGATTACGTGTGAAGCGCCGATGCTCGTAAACAATTCAGAAATGCCCTCTCCCATTGCCACAGTCACGATGCCAAAAGGCTTGCGGGCTTCTTTCATAACGCCGGCCGGCTTTTTTTCATCATGTTCTTGACTGATGATTGAAGTATGCTGTTCCCTCATGTTTTCAATTTTAATTTTAATCAAATCGCCGTAACGCTGTGCGAGATTGAGTACGTTCCCTGGTTCTTCGGCATGAATATGAACTTTCGCAAGCGTATCATCAGCCACGACCAGCAATGAATCGCCGAAACGGCTCAGTTCGTTTCTGAACGTCTCTTCCTTGAACGTCCGTTTATCTTGATCCAGCCTCACCATCACTTCCGTACAAAATCCGAATTCAATGTCTTCTGTACTCAGCATGCTCTGCGCGCTTTTATGATGCTCGGCATTCACCATATCATCGAGTGCCGGAAGAACCGCTTTTTTCGGTACGGCCTCTCCTTTTAAAGCAGCCAAAAAGCCTTCATATACACAAAGCAGACCTTTTCCGCCGCTGTCAACGACACCGACGTCCTTTAAAACAGGAAGCAGATCCGGCGTGCGGTTCAGCGACGCTTCCGCTTCTTCAATAACGGCCTCCATGACCGAAATAATATCGGTTTCTTCTTTGGCCGAGGCGACCGCTTTTTTAGCCGCATCCTTGGCCACGGTTAAAATCGTTCCTTCAACCGGTTTCATGACCGCCTTATATGCCATATCCACTCCCGCTTGGAGTGCTGCGGCAAATTCTTGGGCGTCTATTTGATTTTTGTTTTCAATGCTCTTTGTGAAACCTCTGAACAATTGGGACAAGATCACCCCTGAGTTTCCTCTCGCTCCCATAAGCAGGCCTTTTGACAGGGCGATGCCGACTTTGCCGATGTCGGGTGAGTCAATGTGCTCTACCTCTCTTGCACCGGATGACATCGATAAATTCATATTTGTTCCGGTATCGCCGTCAGGCACGGGAAACACGTTCAGCGCATCCACCGCGGACGCGTTTTGAGACAATGTCTCAGCCCCCGCCAGAATCATTGCCGCAAAAGCTCTCCCATCTAAGTTTCGTCTAGACAATACTCATCCTCCTCACTACGGGTTCGTTACTCGTACGCCTTGGACATAAATATTTACAGAATCAACTGCAAGTCCGATTGTTTGATTTACTGTGTATTTTACCTTCGTCTGAACATTGTGGGCTACTTCGGATATTTTAGTGCCGTAGCTGACAATAATGTACATGTCGATATGTATTTGTTCGGCTTCCTGACGGACATGTACGCCTTTTGCGAAGTTCTCTCTCCGGAGGATTTCAGACAAACCGTCTTTAATCTGGTTTTTTGAGGCCATCCCCACTATTCCGTAACAGTCAATGGCAGCGCCTCCGGCAACCATTGCGATGACTTCGTTGGATATATCAATCTGTCCGTATTTTGTCTTCATTTCAATGGACACACAGGTTCCTCCTTCAGGTGCATAGAGTTATCATTATTCTACTATATGTATCCCATTATGAAAAGAAAAGATACAGACAGCGGCCTTCAGCGCGGAAATGTGATTGGTTTTACATGTCAAGTGATTTTTCTTGAAAGTAAGGGAAACAATAGTTGCAAACGGTTTTTAGCTGTGGTAAATTATTTAAAGTATTGTATAACGAAAGCATCTGAGACACTATGTTTGAAAAGATGTTTCGCGCAGTTAGGAGGGAAACAAATGGCACGTAAATGTTTTATTACAGGTAAAAAAACAAAAGCCGGAAACAACCGTTCTCACGCAATGAACGCTTCTAAGCGTACTTGGGGCGCCAACCTTCAAAAGGTCCGCATCCTCGTTGACGGCAAACCTAAAAAAGTATATGTATCTGCCCGGGCTTTAAAATCCGGTAAAGTTGAGCGTGTATAAGCAAAAATGAACGCCTGCCCTTTTATGCGGCAGGCGTTTTTTATGCGTTCAAAGAGGGCAATTTCAGTTTCTTGGGCCTACTCTTTTCTAAATGAGCCCAGCATCGCCCGGACAATTCCTCCTAAAAACTTCGGCAATTTAATGGTATAAAATTTCATTTTGTCCCCTCCTATAAGTCCCGTATCCGCTGCGTTCATCACTTTAGGATTCATGGTTTTTTCCGCATATGGCAGAAGCCGCTTTTCTAATCCGCGCTCCTTACCATTATTAATATGCCTTTTGCAAACGAAAAAGTACCTCGTGAATGAATGAGTTCGTTACTAATACATAGTGTGGAACCCAGAGGAATATGACAATTATCAAGGGGATATTTAAAACCGTCGAGTGTCAGGCCGTCTGCCGCTTCCGTAAACGGAATGAAAGAAATATAGCGTCTGCGCGCTTTTTCTTCAATTGTATAACGGCCGGGCCCGAACATCTGAATGTCATTCTGCCGGTCGATCAGCTCGACATCGGTATTCTTATGTAAGGCTTTATACAGCAGCTGGATGTTCCCTAAAAAGTGATCGGCTCTTCCGCCCGTCACACCGAATATCCGAATGGTTTCCGGTTCTTTTTGTAAAGCCCAGTCAAGGGCGAGTTCAAGATCGGTATAATCTTTTTCCGCCTGAAACACATGGAGGGCCGGCGCCGCTTTTTGAATCTGCTTGAGCTCCTCTTCCGTAATGCTGTCAAAATCACCGAAAGCTTCCTGCGGAATGATTCCGGCCTCCAAAAGAGCAACCGTCCCTTTATCGACTCCGACCCACGTCGTATCTCCGTCTGTGTATTCGGATAGATCGGGAATAAGCTCCCGCGGGCCGCCCGCAACGATATTGATTGTCTTCATATGTTTTCCTCTCTCTTAGACGCGAAAAGAGCCGGCGGCTTTCACCGGGCTCTTTTTCAGCATGTTTATTACGCGTTTCGGATGTCAGCGATGGCTTTTTTCCGATCCGGCTGATTATATACGGCAGACCCGGCAACAAGCAGATTGGCGCCCGCTTCAGCGCATAAAGGGGCTGTTTCTTTATTAACGCCTCCGTCCACCTCGATTAAAAGCTCAGACAGGCCTTTCTCCTCAGCCAGCTGTTTGACCTGACGGATTTTCGGCAGAACCGAATGAATGAAGCGCTGTCCGCCAAAACCGGGGTTAACCGTCATTAACAGCACAAGGTCAAGCTCCTCGATCACATGTTCAATCATTTGGACGGGCGTATGCGGATTGAGCACAACTCCCGCTTTTACTCCCTGCTCTTTTATCAATTGAATGGTCCAGTGAAGATGCGGACACGCTTCAGCATGAACGGAAAGGATGTCCGCACCGGCTTTTGCGAATGCCGGGATGTAGCGGTCCGGGTTTTCAATCATAAGATGGACATCCAGCGGCAGATCAGTCACCGGACGGACGGCTTCAACGATAAGCGGCCCGATTGTAATGTTAGGGACGAAATGGCCATCCATGACATCAATATGGATATAGTCCGCCCCTCCTTTTTCCACGTCTTTAATTTCCTCGCCCAGTGAAGCAAAATCGGCGGAAAGAATTGATGGCGCAACCTTAATCATATTAATACCTCGGCTTTCTCTCTTTTATTTCCTGCATAAATTCTTTGTAATGCTCATAGCGGTACGGCTGAATCTCTCCTTCTTCCACCGCTTGCTTTACCGCGCATTTCGGCTCTTTAAGATGCAGACAGCCTCTGAATTTGCAAGAGGCGCTTATTTCTCTGATCTCAGGGAACGTGCTGCCCAGCTCTTCTTCCTCAATGCCGGTAAATTCAAGCGAACTGAACCCCGGAGTATCCGCCACCAGACCGCCTGATGTATGAATGAGCTCCACATGGCGCGTCGTATGTTTTCCGCGTCCCAAATGCGCGGAAATCTCGTTTGTTTTCAGCTCAAGCTCCGGGCTGATCGCATTTAAAAGCGAAGATTTTCCGACTCCGGACTGACCGGCAAACACCGTCGTTTTGTTCTCGAAGTGTTTCACAATGCCTGTTAAACCGCTGTTTTCTTTTGATGACGTCACATATACGTCATAACCGATCGCCTGATAGTCTTTCACGTAAGAAAGTATCGCCTCTTTCGATTCCCCGTCTGCAGCTAAGTCCATTTTGGTTATGCAGATGATCGGGTGAATGCCGTTGGCTTCCACAAGGACGAGAAAACGGTCCAATAAAGACGTGCTGAACGCCGGCTGAACGGCAGAAAAGACGAGAACGGCCTGATCGACATTTGAAATCGGCGGCCTGATCAGCTCGTTTGTTCGTTCTTTGATTTCCAGCAGGTAGCCTTCTTTATCATTTTCAGCCTGATAAACGGCATAATCGCCGACCAGGGGCGTTATTTTATTTTTTCTGAAAATGCCCCGGCCCCTGCATTGAATGATCTTGTCCTGTGATTCATCCAAGACATAATAGAATCCGCTTAACGCTTTTATAATTTTGCCCTCAGGCATAGGGTCCCTCCTTGTCAGTCATTATCTTTCGGGTATTCAATCGTTTTGTAGCTGACGACTTTATGATCGACCATCACTTGATAATACCCCTTCTGTCCCTGATCAATCTTCAGTTCAATTGTTTTTTCAGTCGGCTCTTTTATTTTAAATGAGTCATACGTATCAGAGATGCTGTGGTCCTTATCATCGATGGCGATTTGCACTTCAAGCTCGTCCCCTTCATGTTCGGGTTCGTAAGGAATGCTGATTTTTTCTTTTACCGTTTTCGCCGGTTTTTCTTCAGGTCCGAGCGAGAACGTCACTTCAACATTACTTCCCGGCTTAACCGCAGTGCCGGCTGCCGGCTCTTGCTTCATGACTTGTCCTTCCGGCACGTCATCTGAATGGGCTTGTTTTTCAACAAGCTGCAGGCCGTTATCTTCAAGATACCCTGAAGCCGCTTCTTTGCTGTAAGTCTTTAAGTCCCTCAGCGTAACATCCGCGGGGCCGAGGCTGACCGTTAGATTGACTTCATCGTCGCTTGCGACCATGTCGGTGCCGGCTGACGGGTTCTGATCAATTACGGTGCCGGCCTCGCTGTCATCGTTCTCTTCTTTGACATTGACATGTTTGAAGCCTTTTTCCTTCAGCGCTTTTTTTGCGTCGCCGATCTGCCGTCCTTTCACGTCGATCAGCTGGGTTTTCGGTTTTCCGATGCTTTTGTACAGTTTTACAGAAGAGCCTTCTTTAACGGTAGACCCCGCTTTTGGGTCCGTTTTGACCATTAATTCCTCTTCTATTTTTTCATCTTCAATGTCCGTTATATCAGGATCCGCCCGGAGCCCGTTCTTTTCAAGCAGGGCTTCCGCTTTTTCGTACTTCATGCCCCGTACGTCGGGGACGCTTACATCTTTAGGCATAAACAAAGACGGAAACACGGTAACCGCAAGAACAGCTGCCATAATGAAAATGAAACAGACGGCCAGCAAAACCCACGGCCATTTCCGTTTTTTCTTTTTGGCGGGCTGCTGTTCCTTATCATCCGTCTCCCCCGGCGTTTCCGCCTGAGGCGCGGCTTTTGCGCCGTCAGTAATAACGGGAATGGCTTTTGTCATTTCCTCATCATCCTGCACGGAAAATTTTTGTTCATTCAGCCTGCCGGCGTCAAAAGCCGTTCTGATGTCCGCTTCCATGTCCTCGGCGCTTTCATAGCGGTGAAACGGGTCTTTAGCGGTTGCCTTTAAAATAATGTTTTCGACGCTCTGCGGAATGGAAGGGTTCCACTTTCTGGCGGAAGGCGTTTCTGTTTGCAGATGCTTTAGCGCTATACTGACGGCTGATTCTCCGTCAAAAGGAATTTTACCTGTTAAAAGCTCAAACAGCACGATGCCGAGCGCGTAAATATCTGATTTTTTCGTTGCCAGACCGCCTCTCGCCTGCTCCGGAGACAAATAATGAACCGAGCCCAGCACAGAATTCGTATGTGTGATTGTCGTAGACGTAAGCGCTGTGGCGATGCCGAAATCCGTCACCTTGATATGCCCTAAATGATCTATCAATATATTGTGCGGTTTAATATCCCGGTGCACGATATGGTTTTGATGGGCATGGGCGATGGCCGAGACGATCTGCTCCATAACGGACAGCGCTTCTTTCGGATGAAGCGGTCCGTGTGCGTTTATGTATTCCTTTAATGTCATGCCTTCCACATATTCCATGACAATGTAATAAATATCGCCTTCCTCCCCGATATCGTAAATACTGACGATATTCGGATGATCGAGGCTTGATGCCGACTGTGCTTCTCTTCTGAAACGCCTGATAAAATCAATGTCATTCACAAAGTCAAACCGCAGAATTTTAATTGCGACTTCACGTTCGAGAATGATGTCCTCAGCTAAAAAAACGTTTGCCATTCCGCCGCCGCCAATGGGCCGGAGGATATGATAACGCCCGCTGATCCGCTTGCCGGTTAGCACTTGTCTTCACCCTCTTTTGCATCTGCGGAAAACTCAATCAACACAGCCGTGATGTTATCTTCGCCGCCGTTTTGATTCGCTTTGCTGATGAGAAGGTCTACTTTTTCCTGAGGATCAGATTCGGCTTGAAGCATTTGTTTGATCTCGTGATCTTCTATTTTATTTGACAGTCCGTCAGAGCATAAAAGCAGCTGATCGCCGTCAGACAGTTCAAAAGAACGGGCGTCGGGACTGATGGTTTCATCTGTCCCCAGCGCTCTCGTCAATACATTTTTCCGCGGATGGTGCTCGGCGTCCTCTTTCGAAATTTCTCCTGTCTTGACCAGCTCATTCACAAGCGAATGGTCTTCAGTCAGCTGAGTGAATTCCCCCTCTTGAAGCAGGTAGCACCGGCTGTCACCGATATGAGCCACAGTGACAAACTTCCCCGTGAATAAGGCGCAAACAACAGTGGTGCCCATTCCCCGGCATTCTTCATTCGCTTTAGCGTGGTCATGTACTTTAACATTCGCCTCATGAATCCGGTCTTTCAGCCAATCCTCGCAAGCAGACGGCAGAGAAGGAACCGTTTCGGTCCGGTTCCACTGCTCTTCCATCGCCGCAACCGCCATCCTGCTCGCTACATCTCCGGCAAGATGACCGCCCATGCCGTCGGCGACAACCGCAAGCACCGCGTCTTCTTTTGTGAAAATGCCCGCCGCATCTTCATTATGCCGGCGGACTTTACCTGTATCTGTTTTCAAGGCTGTAATCAACCTCTTCACCTCGTCTCGTCTTGACGCTCCTTCGCGCGAAGCTGACCGCAGGCCGCGTCAATGTCATGGCCTTGCTCTCTTCTGATCGTGACATTTACACCGCGGGATTTTAACGTTTTTTCAAATGCGAAAATCTGATCTCTCGGTGTGCGGACGTAATCCCGTTCAGGCACATAGTTTACCGGAATTAAATTGACATGGCATTTCACGTCTTTTAACAGTTCTGCAAGCTCTTCTGCATGTTCGACCTGATCATTTACGCCGCCGAACAGCCCGTATTCAAAGCTGATCCGTCTGCCTGTTTTCTCGATGTAATATTTGACGGCCTCCATAAGGTCAGGAAGCTTATAGGCTTTATTAATCGGCATCAGACGGCTTCTGATTTCTGTATTCGGAGCATGCAGAGAAATCGCGAAATTGATCTGCATTTTTTGATCCGCGAAATCGTAAATCTTCGGAATGATTCCGCTGGTGGAAACTGTGATATGACGCGCTCCGATGTTCAGCCCTTTATCGTGGTTAATGATTTTTAAGAAAGCGAGCATTTCATTGAAATTATCAAACGGCTCTCCGATTCCCATGATGACGACTGAGCTGACGCGTTCATCCGTTTCATCAAGCGCCTTTTGCACTTTCACGACTTGAGCGACGATTTCTCCCGCTTCAAGATTCCGTTTCAGTCCGCCGAGCGTTGACGCGCAAAATGTGCAGCCGATCCGGCAGCCGACCTGTGTCGTTACACATACAGAATTACCATACTCGTGTCTCATTAAAACCGTTTCGATCGTATAACCGTCATGAAGCTCAAATAAAAATTTCATCGTGCCGTCTTGAGATGTCTGTTTTACAGCCGTTTTCAGCGTTGTCAGCACAAAATTGCTCTCGAGTTTTTCACGCAGGCTTTTTGAGAGGTTTGTCATTTCATCAAATGAAGAAACCCGCTTTTCATAGAGCCATTCAAAAATCTGTGCTGCGCGGAACGGCTTTTCGCCATTCTCGGTCAGCCATTGTTTGATTTCATCTAATTCAAAAGAGTAAATGGACGGCTGCTCAGTCCGCAGCTCTTTCCGTACGCTTGTCTTTTTTAATTGTGTCATTTTTTATCCCTTCTTTCTCATGCTGCTAATAAAGAAACCGTCTGTTCCGAAATAATGCGGAAGAATTTGAAGGCTTCCATCCTGAACAAAGGGTCTCGCCTTTTCAGGCAGCCGCTTTTCAAGAGACAAATCGGGTTCAAACTCAGGGTGTTCTTGTATAAACGCATGCATAACTTCTTCATTTTCTGTCCGGTCCATTGTACACGTACTGTATACGAGTGTGCCACCTTTTTTTACTAATGGGGCGATTTCCCTTAAAATGCCGAGCTGGATTTCTGACAGCCGTCTGCTGTCCTCCGGCGTCTTCGTATATTTCATATCGGGTTTTCTTCTGATGACGCCGAAACCTGAGCAAGGGGCATCAACGAGAACACGGTCAAACCGTTCTGCGCCAAAGGCCTCTCCCGCTTTTCGCGCATCCATCGTTTGTGCGTCGATGATCGTAAGCCCGAGCCGTTCTGCGCCCTCTTTAATCAGCTTCACTTTATGGCGGTGAAGATCAAGCGATGTGAGGCTCCCCTCGTTCTCCATCAGTTCCGCAATGTGAGCCGACTTTCCGCCCGGTGCGGCGCATGCGTCTAAAACGGTTTCGCCCGGCTTCGGGTCCAGCGCCCGCGCGACAAGCATTGAGCTTTCATCCTGTATGGATACCCGGCCGTTTTGGAAAAATGCCGTGTTCGCGATACTTCCTTTTAAAAGCTTAATCGCATCAGGAGAAAGGTCTCCGGCTTCAGCTTCAAGACCGGCATTCTCCATCTCATTCAGCACCGTTTCCCTGTCGCTCTTTATGTGATTGACACGGAGCGTCTGCTTCGGCGGAATGAGATGAATCCGGCAGATCTTTTCAGCTGCCTCAAAGCCGTACGCCTCGACCCACTCTTTTACGAGCCACTCGGGATGGCTTGTCTCTGTGGAAAGACGGAGAACCGGGTCTTCAATTTCAGCGAATGACGGCGCCCCTTCACGCTGCAGGGAGCGGAGGATGCCGTTGACAAAGGACGCAATGCCCTTATGCCCGCGTTTTTTGGCGATCTCAACCGCTTCATGAATGGCGGCGCGATCCGGTATTTTTTCTAAATACTCCATTTGATACGCGGACAGACGAAGCAGCTGAATCACCCATGGCTTCACTTTATTCGGCTTGCGGATAAAAGGCTTCAGCATGTAGTCTAAGGCGATTTTATTTTGCAGTGTTCCGTAGACAAGCTCTGTCAGCAGTCCTCTGTCCTGATCGCTGAGCGTGTTCGTTTTGATAACCGATGTAAGAAGCAGGTTGCTGTATGCCTGATTTTGCTCAAGCTTCTCAAGCGCTTCAAGGGCGAGCTCCCGGACATTAATTTTCTTCATTTGCTTCTCCTAACACGTCACCGGGCTGCACATTTTTGCCTCTTACAAAATCTTCGCCCTTCATCCGTTTTTTTCCCGCCGGCTGCAGCTCAGTAATTAAAAGTGCGGTGCTGTTTCCTGATGCGACGACAATGCCGTTTTGCTCCGTGCGGATGACTGTTCCGGGCGCAGCTTCAGTTTTTGCCGCAACTTTTTCAGAAGCCCATACTTTCATATTTTGACCGTTCAAAGTTGTATAGGCGACAGGCCAAGGGTTTAAACCTCTGATCTGGTTGTAGATCTCTTCTCCGGGCTTTGCCCAATCAATCCGCTCCTGCTCACGCTTAATGTTAGGCGCGTAAGTCGCTTTTGATTCGTCCTGTTTGATCGGTTTAATATTTCCGGAAATGACGTTCGGGACGGTCTCTGACAAAAGCTTTGCCCCCGCTATGCTTAATTTGTCGTGAAGCGTGCCGACGTTATCCGTTTCATCAATTTCCACTTCGATTTTCGAAATCATATCGCCCGCATCAAGCTTTTCAACCATATACATGATTGTCACGCCCGTTTTCTTCTTGCCTTGGAGAATCGAATAATGTATCGGCGCTCCGCCTCTTAATTCAGGCAATAGTGACGCGTGTACGTTGATACAGCCGTATTTCGGGCCGTCCAGCAGCTGCTTGGGCAGGATCTGTCCGAATGCCGCCGTAACAATCAGGTCCGGCTTCAGGCTGAGCACTTTTTCTATTTCTTCTTCGAGCCTTACTTTTTCGGGTTGAAGCACGGGAATGCCGTGACGTTCAGCTTCAGCCTTTACAGGAGGGGGCGTCATGATTTTTTTTCTGCCTTTCGGGCGGTCAGGCTGCGTAACGACACCAACCACTTCATACCCGTCTTCAATAAGCGTGCGCAGGACGGGAACTGAAAAGTCGGGCGTTCCCATAAAAACGATCCTTGTCATCCAATCATCCTTCCATTTCTGCCAGTTCTTCTTCAGTGTAGTAAGCCGTAATTTTTGATGTGAATAAAATGCCGTCTAAATGATCCATTTCATGCTGAACGGCTCTGGCCAAAAAACCCTCCGCTTCTAAAATAAACGGTTTTCCTTTACGGTCGTGGGCTTTTACCTTTACGTAATCCGGGCGGGTGACATCGCCGTAAACCCCGGGAAAGCTTAAGCAGCCCTCGACTCCGGTCTGTTCACCGCTCTTTTCAAGAATAACCGGATTTACAAGGTCGATCCGGCCGCTTTCTTCACCGATGTCCACGACGGCCGCTCTTTTTAAAATGCCGATTTGCGGCGCGGCGAGGCCGACGCCATCCATTTCGAGCATCGTATCGTACATATCGTCAAGCAGTTTTTTTAATTTTTTATCAAATACTGTCACTTCATCGGCAGGTGTTTCCAGAACCTCCGCCGGGTGTGTGACGATTTTTTTCACAGCCAAAATTTTGCCCTCCAAAAACTAATGTTACATCAGCATGTACGGATTCATATCGATTGAAATCATTACATGCTTTTGCGCAATGTCGCGTTTATAGTGCTCCAGTATCTTTTTCAACTGAATCTGCAACTCGTTTTCCTGTCTGTATTTTATCACGCATTGATAGCGATATCTATCTTTGATCCTGGCGATCGGGGAAGCCGCCGGCCCGAGAATTTTCGTATCAGGCCCGCATCCCGCTCTTAAATAGTTTGTAATCTTTTCTGCGGTGACCGCGGCTTTTGCCGCTTCTTCATGAGAAACGGTCACCAGCGCCACGTAATAATAAGGCGGGTATGACTGGGCCCTTCTGTGCGCCATTTCCTGCTGAAAAAAAGTTTCATAGTCGTGCGTTTTCGTCAGCTGAATGCTGTAATGAGACGGTGTATACGTTTGAATGACCACCGTTCCCGGCTTTTCATGCCGCCCGGCCCGTCCGCTTACCTGCGTCAGCAGCTGGAATGTCTTCTCCGCGGCCCTGAAATCAGGGATGTGAAGCGTCGTATCTGCGCTTAATACTCCGACGAGCGTCACGTTCGGAAAATCAAGCCCTTTTGCGATCATTTGCGTACCGAGCAGGATATCCGCCTTCCCTTCACCGAACGCTGACAACAGTTTTTCATGGGCGCCTTTTCTTGAAGTGGTGTCCACATCCATCCTGATCACGCGCGCCTGAGGCAGCACTTTGGTAAGCTCCTCCTCCACACGCTGCGTGCCCGTGCCGAAAAAGCGGATATGTTCGCTGCCGCATTCCGGGCATGTTCCCGGGACAGGTTCCTCATGGCCGCAGTAATGGCATTTCAGCCTTTGTCCGTAGCGGTGATAAGTCATCGAAATGTCGCAATGCGGACATTGCGGCACATAACCGCAGTCCCGGCACATCACAAACGAGGAATACCCCCGTTTATTCAGAAAAAGGACGGCCTGCTCTTTTTTTGCAAGCTTCTCTTCCAGCTGTTCCATCAGCTCTCTTGAAAACATTGATCTGTTGCCGTTTCTCAGTTCTTCTCTCATATCAACGAGAGAAACGTCAGGCATGAGCTGGCGATTTACGCGATGTTTTAATGGAAGCAGCTCATAAACGCCTTTTTTCGCCCGCGCAAATGACTCCAATGTCGGCGTGGCGCTCCCGAGGACGACCGGACAGCTGTGATGCTCGGCCCGGCGGATGGCTACGTCCTTTGCATGATACCGCGGCATTTCCTCCTGCTTATAGGAAGATTCGTGCTCTTCATCAATAATGATCATGCCGAGATTTTCAAACGGGGCAAAGATGGCCGATCTGGCTCCGACGACAAGCCGGACTTCCTTGCGCTGAATCTTCCGCCATTCATCGTATTTTTCACCTGTGGATAATCCGCTGTGCATGACCGCAACCTGTGAGCCGAAGCGGCCTTTAAAACGGTTGACCATTTGCGGTGTCAACGAGATTTCCGGAACGAGCACGATGGCTTCTTGTCCTTTTGCCAGCACTTTTTCAATGGATTGCAGGTAAATTTCCGTTTTGCCGCTTCCCGTGACGCCGTGAAGCAGAAAGACGTGATGGACTTGATCGGCTACAGCTTGTTTAATCGGCTCAAAAGCGGCCTGCTGCTCTTCTGTAAGAGAGAGCGGCTCTGTTTTTTTGAACATTCTGTCCTGATAAGGATCGCGGTAAACCTCCTCATAGCTTTCCGTAAGAAGCCCCTTTTTAAGAAGCGTTTTCAGCGTCGCGGAACTGGAATCGGTCTTTTTGCAAAGCTCGGCCGCGGAAATCTTTGCTCCCCCGCCGATAAAATAAGTAAGCACGGCGAGCTGTTTAGAAGCCTGCTTTGTCAATGCATCTGCGTGCCGGGCGAGTTCTTCTTTGTCCGCCCCCGCTTCGATCATGCGGATCATTTTTTTATTCGTTTTTTGGGCGACTTTATATGTGACATCAATGCTTCCTTTGCGCACGAATTTTTGAAGTGACGAAAGAATGCTTTCATCGGTAATATCCGAGTACAGAAGACTTTTTTGATTCCTGAAAAGCTGTTTGATGTCCGGTGTCAGCGCTTCTTCGTCAACAACTTTCAGCTCTTTCTCGTACTTCGCCTTCAGTGCGGCGGGCAGCATTGCCTGAAGCGCCGTGATTTTAAACGACAGCGTTTTGTCAGAAAGCCATGAAGACAGCTGCATCAGTTCCTCAGTCAGAACGGGCGTCAAATCAAGAAGCTTCTCGACTTCCTTCATTGAGCCGCCGTTTAATTCAGACGAATCTTTCAAACCGGTCACAAATCCTTGAAGCTTGCGCGGGCCAAACGGGACAATCACCCGCATGCCGACTTCGATCATCCCTTTTAAATGATCGGGAATTTTGTAATCAAAGGGTCTGTCAATGTTTTTGGAGCTGACATCGACAATGACTTCTGCTACATTCATACGGGTTTTCGGTCCTCGGCTTTCAAAGCGGTCATTTCCTTCAGCATTTCAAAGGAAACGTCAAGTTTAGACATAAGCGCAAGCTCCCGTTTTCTTCCGTCCCGGAAATAGAAGGTGACGACATTCGTATCCGTGCCAAATCCGGCCCCTTCTGCTTTCACATCATTCGCAACGATCATATCAAGGTTTTTCTGTTCGAGTTTTCTGCGCGCATAGCGTTCGACGTCTTGCGTTTCAGCCGCAAATCCGACCAGCAGCTGGTGTGTTTTCCGTTCGCCGAGTTCTTTCAGTATGTCTGCCGTACGGTTGAATTCGATCACGAGCGAACCGTCTTTCTTCTTCATTTTGTGATCAGAAACAGCCGCCGGCGTAAAATCGGCCACGGCCGCCGTCTTAATCACCATGTCGCATGAATCAAACACAGAAAGCACGGCTTCTCTCATATCGGCTGCCGATTGCACAGGAAGAAACTGATACAGCCCGACTGGCGGCTCTATTGACACCGGGCCTGAAATCAGCGTCACCCGCGCCCCGAGACGGACAGCGGCTTCAGCAGCGGCGTAGCCCATTTTGCCGGTGGATTTATTTGTGAAGAAGCGGACAGGGTCCACGGCTTCGCGCGTCGGACCGGCCGTAATGACAATATGTTTTCCTTTCAGCGGCGCATCGTCTTCAGGCTCCTTAAAATGCTCTCTGACACGCTCAACAATAAGCTCCGGCTCCTCCAGCCTTCCTTTGCCGACATATCCGCATGCCAAATAGCCTTCACTCGGTTCGATAAAGCGGACCCCGTCCTGATAAAGCACAGAGATGTTCCGTTTCACCGCCGGATGATCATACATATGGACATTCATCGCAGGCGCCACCCAGACCGGGGCCTCAGCCGCCAGCACCGTCGTTGTGAGCATATCGTCAGCAATTCCGTTGGCAAGCTTGCCGATGATATTTGCCGTAGCGGGCGCGACAATAATTAAATCCGCCCAGTCAGCGGCATCAATATGAGAAATCACCTTCGGATTTTGTTCATTAAATGTATCTGTATATACTTCATTCCGGCTCAGCGCCTGAAATGTCAGCGGAGAAACAAACTCACGCGCGGACTCAGTCATAATCACTTTGACGTTTGCGCCGGCCTGAACCAGCTTGCTCGTGAGTGCGGAAGCTTTATAAACGGCAATTCCTCCGCTTACGCATAGCAAAATGTTTCGGTTTTTCATGAAGTCTTCTCCCCTTTATGAAAGCATTGGACAAATCCCAAACGGAAAAAAATAACAACCTATGTAGAGATAGGTTGCTACGTGTGCTTGTTATTCGCTGTCTTCTCTTTCAAACGAAAGCAGGCCCGCGTCAATTTCTTCTAAAGCTTTGCCTACATATTTGTGAGAAATGGTATGTTCAATCTGCTGGTCTTTTTTGATCTGCATTTCACGCGCGCGTCTTGCAGACACGGTCACCAGCGTATATTTAGAATCTAATTTATTCATTAAAGAGTCAATTGACGGATCTAACATAAGTTATTCTACCTCCAGCATTTTCTTATATCTCGGAGCGACGCGTTCACGTTTTAAGTGCTCGGCGAGAACGATTGCGTTAATCTTATCACAAGCCGTTTGGATATCGTCGTTTTCAACGACATAATCATACGCGTCCATCATTTCGATTTCAGCTTTTGCGGCATTCATTCTGTTTTCGATTAAATCGTCGGTTTCAGTTCCTCTTGTCACGATTCTGTTTTTCAGCTCAGAAAGACTCGGCGGCGCTAAGAAGATAAACAGGCCTTCCGGAAATGCATTCCGCACTTGGAGCGCGCCCTGCACTTCAATCTCTAAGAAGACGTCTTTTCCTTCTTGAAGCGTCTGTTCGACATAATCAACGGGCGTTCCGTAATAGTTGCCGACATATTCTGCCCACTCAAGCAGTTTGTTGTTTTCAATCATGCGTTCGAATTCATCTCTGGATTTAAAGAAATAATCGACGCCATCGACCTCGCCCTCTCTCGGGTTTCTCGTCGTGACTGAAATTGAGTATTCAAATTTCGTGTCCTGTTGTGAAAATATTGCTTGCCGAACCGTTCCTTTTCCAACTCCGGAGGGACCTGAGAGAACGATTAATAACCCTCTTTCTTTCATGCGGCAATTACCCCTGCCCTTCATCCATAATTTCTTCTTTCACAGAAAGTCTGTGTGCAACTGTCTCAGGCTGGACGGCAGATAAGATAATGTGATCACTATCCATGACGACAACTGCACGGGTTCTTCGTCCGTATGTAGCGTCTATTAGCATTCCGCGGTCTCTTGCATCCTGGATCATTCGCTTTATTGGCGCAGACTCCGGGCTGACAATCGAAATCATCCGATTGGCGGAGATGATATTGCCAAATCCGATATTAATCAGTTTAATCGTCATCTTCTACGTTCCCCCTGTAAAATAGACGTCTCTAGTGTAACCTGAAGAGGCCGTCTGTAAACAATACGCACAGTCGCTATTCTATATTTTGCACTTGTTCCTTCAATTTTTCAATAGAACTTTTCATTTCAACGACAAGCTTTGTGATTTGATGATCATTGGCTTTTGAGCCGATCGTATTCGCTTCCCGGTTAAGCTCCTGAACAAGGAAATCAAGTTTGCGGCCGACTGCCCCGCCTTCTTTTAATATATCACGGAATTGAACAAAATGGCTCTTCAATCTGGTAATTTCTTCCGTTATATCAGAACGATCGGCGAAAATGGCGCATTCCGTGATCAGCCTGCTTTCGTCGAGCGCATCCTCCGTCCATTCCTTCATTCGGGCGTAAAGACGCTCGCGGTATTGAATAACAACGGCCGAAGCGCGCTCTTTCACCTGTTCGGACAGCGTCTCAAGCCGCTCGATGTGCAGAAAGCAGTCTTCCGCCAAAAGCCGTCCTTCTTTTTCCCTCATGTCACAAAGTTCCTTTACAGCCAGCTCAGCGGCTTCCCTGATGACTTCTTCAAGCTTGTCATCACGCATCTGTTCTTCGTGTATCTGCGCAATATGTTCAAATTTAAAGAACTCCATTGCATCGGGTTCTGCGGCCAGGCTGTAGCGCTCTTTCATGACGCGTGCGGCGCTCACATATTCATCAAGGAGCTCCCAATCGATGTTCAGGCTTCTTTTTATGAGCGCGTCACTGTTTACAGTGAGAAACAGCTCTACTCTTCCGCGCTGTATATGCTGCAATATCGTTTGTTTCAGCTTATCCTCTACATATAGCAAAGGCCGTGGCAGGCGGGCGTTCACTTCTTTGAACCGGTAATTGACGGATTTCAATTCAACGGTTGCCGAGAGATCGCCTTTTGTGCTGCTTGCGCTGCCGAAGCCTGTCATACTCCGTATCATATGAAACACCCAATTCTTTCCCGTTATCAAAATAAAAGGGCAATAGATATGCTATTACCCCTAAGATTATATCATATGGAATTATTTTTTTCTTGTCAAAAGTGAACCCGCCAGCAAAAAAGTAGGTATGCCCGACATACCGATAATCAGCATCCAATCGCCCGGCGTAATCGGCACTGTTTTGAAAATCGGCTGCAGCGGCGGATAATAGATGACGATGACCATCAGGAAGATAGAAGAAATGATGGCCCCGAGCAGATAGATATTTTCAAACGGATTCCGGGAGAAAACAGACGTTTCGCTCCGGCAGTCAAACACGTGTATAAGCTGAGCCAGGACAAGAGTCGCGAATGCAACGGTCTGTGCGTAGGGCAGATTTTCAGGATTGCGGTGATAGACGATGATAAACGCTAAAATGGTTGCAGCTCCGATTAAAAACCCTCTTGATACGACTTTCCAGCCCAGTTTTCTCGCAAACACTCCTTCTTTCGGGTGCCGCGGCTTCCGCCTCATCAGGTCTCCTTCCGGCTGATCCATACCGAGGGCCATCGCCGGCAGCCCGTCAGTGACTAAGTTCACCCACAGTATCTGAATCGGAACGAGCGGCAGCGGCAGAGCGAGAAGCATCGCAAACAGCATCACTAAAATTTCACCGACGTTGGAGGCGAGCAAATAACGGACGAATTTTCTTATATTTTCATAGATATTCCGTCCCTCTTTTATGGCTGATTTAATCGTAGCAAAGTTATCATCTACCAGAATGAGAGAAGAGGCTTCCTTTGCCACATCCGTTCCCGTCACGCCCATGGCAACGCCGATATCTGCCTGCTTTATGGCCGGCGCGTCATTAACCCCGTCTCCCGTCATGGCGACGACGTGTCCGTTTTCCTGGAACGCTTTGACGATTTTCAATTTATGTTCAGGCGACACGCGTGCGAAGACGTAGACATCATCGACTGTTTCGATAAGTTCTTTCTCCGTAAGCTCATTCAGCGTCTTGCCGTCCATCACACGCCCCTTTTTCGGAAGAAGACGCAAATCTTTTGCAATGGCCTTTGCCGTTTCGACGTGATCCCCTGTGATCATAACCGTTTTAATGCCGGCTTCACGGCATTCTTTAATCGCCTGTCTGACCTCCGGACGGGGCGGATCAATCATGCCTGACAAGCCGAGTATCGTCAGATTTTTTTCCGCCTGCTCCATTGTCGGCTTTTCTCCGGGCTTAAGCGGTTTATAAGCAATCGCGATCGTACGCAAAGCTTGCGACGCCAGCTCTTTCAGAACCGCTTCCGTTTCTGCTTTCTTTTCTCCTGAAAATGGCGCGCTTCTTGCGTCGTACATCAGATGTGACGAGCGGTCAATCAGCACATCGGGCGCTCCTTTAGTGATGACGAACTGCTTTTTTTCCTGATCCTCTACAATGACGGTCATCATTTTGCGGACGGAGTCAAACGGAAACTCGGCAACCACGCGGTAGTGCCCGCTGAGCCAATCGTTTGAATAGCCGCCCTTTCTTGCAGCCGTCAGCAGCGCTCCTTCTGTCGGATCGCCGTCGAGTACATAATGGCCGTCTTTCAGTGCGATTTCGGATGTGTTGCACAACGCGCCGAAAACCAGCATCTGTTCAAGAATCTTCTCATCTTTCGGCTTGATTTCCCGCTCATCTCGGGTGAAAACGCCCTCCGGCTCATAGCCGATGCCTGACACTTTAAATGTTTTTCCCCCTGACCACATATGGGTGACGGTCATTTTGTTTTGTGTCAGCGTGCCGGTTTTATCAGAACAAATGACAGAGGCGCAGCCCAATGTTTCAACCGCCGGGAGCTTTCTGACAATTGATTTTTGTTTGATCATGCGCTGGACGCCGATTGATAATGCCACCGTAACAATAGCGGGAAGCCCTTCCGGAATCGCGGCGACGGCCAATGACACCCCGGCCAAAAACATGCTGTAAAGCTCATGTCCCTGTAAGACGCCGACTGCAACGACCAATACCGTTAAAAGGAGCGCGACGATAATTAAAATTTTGCCGAGCTCTTCAAGTCTTCGCTGCAGCGGTGTTGAAAGGCTGCCGGCGGATTCCAGCATATCGGCGATTTTCCCCATTGCCGTATTCATTCCTGTACCGACGACGACGCCGACACCGCTGCCGCGCGTTACGATCGTACCCATAAACGCCATATTGCTGATGTCGCCTAACGAAACATCCGGCTTTCTCAGTTTATCAGCTTGTTTAACCACCGGAATTGATTCCCCGGTCAGCGCCGATTCCTCAATTTCAAGGCTTTTCGCTTCAACAATCCGCACATCCGCGCCAATCCGGTCGCCGCTTGAAAATTTCATGATATCGCCGGGAACGAGCTCCTTGGACTGAATTTTCTTCCAGCTCCCGTCCCGCAACGCTGACACATACGGCGTTGACAGCTCTTTTAATGCGTGTAAAGACTTTTCCGCACGCCGCTCTTGAAAAAAACCGAGAACCCCATTGACAAATACAATCGCCATAATCGCTACGGCATCTACATATTCGCCTAAAAACCCGGATATTAAGGTTGCCGCCAGCAGCACAAGCACCATAAAATCTTTAAATTGGGCGAAAAACACGGCGATCGCCGGTGTCCTCTTGCCCTCCTGAAGCTCGTTCGGTCCGTGCTTTTCAAGGCGTTTTTTCACCTCTTTTTCGGTCAACCCCTGTTTAATGGACGTATTTGTTGCTTTCAGCAAATCGGTTTGTCCCATTTCATGAAACTTCATTCTTCTCGTCCACTCCCCTGCCTCGCTTTAGAGATGTCACTCTGTAAACAAGCTTATTCTGACTCGTCCCTTTTCATGCTATAATTATCGAATGCAGGAAGAAGGAAAGGGTGTTTTATATGTCTTTTGATGGCATGTTTACATACGGAATGACACATGAATTAAACAGCCGGATCGCCGGAGGCCGGATTACGAGAGTCCATCAGCCTTTTAAGCATGATGTGATATTTCATATCCGCGCTAACGGAAAAAACCATAAATTATTATTATCGGCGCATCCGAGCTATTCACGGGTGCACATGACAAACCAGGCCTATGAAAATCCGAGCGAGCCGCCGATGTTTTGTATGCTGCTCAGAAAGCATATAGAAGGCGGATTTATTGAGAAAATAGAACAGGCCGGATTAGACCGGATTATGATATTCCGGATAAAAAGCAGAAATGAAATCGGCGACGAAACCGTCAGAACGCTGTATGTTGAAATTATGGGACGGCACAGCAATATTATTCTGACTGACGGAGAAGGAGCCATCATCGACGGGCTGAAGCATTTATCTCCGTCGATGAACAGCTACCGGACCGTTCTGCCGGGCTATGATTACAAGCTTCCTCCCGCTCAGGAAAAAATTTCGCCGCTTGCCGCGGATGAAGAGGACGTTTTGCGTTATCTCAGTTTTCAAGAAGGACGGCTTGACCAGCAGATCGTCAGACATTTCTCCGGTGTTTCTCCGCTGTTTGCAAAAGAAGCCGTGCACAGAGCGGGCCTCGCTAACAAAATAACGCTGCCGAAGACGCTGATTGAAATGTTCCATGCCGTGAAAGATTGCAGGTTTACACCGAACATTACGACAGCCGGCGGAAAGGAATACTTTTATCTCCTGTCTCTCACACATGTAAACGGTGAGGAGCGCACCTTTCACTCGCTGAGTGAACTGTTGGACCGGTTTTATTTCGGCAAGGCGGAACGCGACCGCGTCAAACAGCAGGCTCAGGATCTCGAGCGGTTTGTCGCAAATGAACGGAAAAAGAACGCCAATAAGATAAAAAAGCTGGAAAAGACGCTCGACTACTCAGAAAATGCGAAGGAATTCCAGCTATACGGCGAACTGCTGACGGCGAATTTGTACATGCTGAAAAAAGGTGACAAAGAAGCGGAAGTCATCAATTATTATGATGAAGAAAGTAAGACAGTGACCATCCCTTTAAATCCGAACAAAACACCGTCAGAAAACGCGCAGATGTATTTTACAAAGTATCAAAAGGCGAAGAATTCCGTCGAGGTGGTAAAAGAACAGATCCGTCTGGCTGAGGAGGAAATCGCTTATTTCGATCAGCTGATCCAGCAGCTCTCCTCCGCCTCCACAAAGGATATTCACGAAATAAGGGAGGAGCTCGTGGAAGGCAAATATCTGCGACCGAAACAGCAGCGAGGACAGAAAAAACAGAAGCAGCACGTTCCTGTTTTGGAGCAATATGAATCTTCACGGGGATTGACGATTCTTGTCGGCAAAAACAATAAACAAAATGAGTACTTAACGACAAAAGCTGCCGCAAGGGATGATTTATGGTTCCACACGAAAGACATTCCGGGTTCCCACGTTGTGATTAAAAGCAGCGATCCGGATGAACAATCCATACTGGAGGCGGCTGCGATCGCCGCTTATTTTTCCAAGGCGAAAGATTCCGGCTCCGTTCCCGTTGATTATACAAAAATCAGACACGTGAAAAAGCCAAACGGCGCAAAGCCCGGATTTGTCACCTATGACAGCCAGCATACCGTATTTGTCACACCTGATGCCGACCTTGTCATACGGCTGAAAAAATAAACGCACCTCCAAGCTGAAACCCGCACTCAGCTTGGAGGTGTTTTTTATTACGTATAAACGGAGACGAAACTCTCCCAGCCGTCAGAACCGATTTTTACAATATCTGTTCAGTTCCCCGTCATGTCTGCCTGATCCGCCGGGCCGTCTCTGATTAAAACGGTCACACCTGATTTGGCGGCGGATACTGTCACCTTCCCTCGCCGCACCTGAGCACATCCGGGCAGTCAATATAATCATGCCGGGTCTCTGACCGTTCCTTTGTATGCGGGCGGAATCCAGGCGGCATTGGGATCAGATACATATTCCGCATCACTTCGCAATTCTGACCTCTTGCCGGCATATACCGTTCAAACTGCCCGCTTTCGTTTTGAATTGTTCACATTCGGGGACTGTGAGAACAGTATAAAAAACACCCTGCCTGATGACAGACAAGGTGTTTTTTATGGTCTTCTTCTTTTCTCAAATAATCGATCCACTTCTTCAGCCAAATCAGCAGTAATGAGAGGCTCTATGTCCTCAGCCAGTCTTTTCGTATGTGCCGGGCTTGCGCCGCTTGTTGATACGGATACTTGAATGCGCCCTTTGCGGATGATCTTCGGCATATACACGCTGCCCTGTTCAGCCTCGCTTACACAATTGACCAGCTGCGTTTCAGAAGCGCTCGCGGCTATCTCCTGATTTACGCTGCGGTCATTTGTCGCGGCAATGATGAAAAAAGCGGGCGCGAGATCCTTCATTTCAATTTTACGGGAAACCCAGCGGATGCGCCCTTCATCCGCCAGCTGTTTAATTTCGGGCAGGGCATCGGGACTGATTACAGTAATATCCGCGCCTTCCGGAAGCACCGTTTTGAGCCTTCTTAAGGCAACATTGCCTCCGCCCGCGATGATAATTCTTTTTCCGCTTAAATTAATGTGCAGAGGCAGCATACTGTCCCCCCTTAAAATCAAACTGACCGCCGGGGTTTCGAACAGCTTCTGACACACGGTTCAAAAACGCCTGCTTAATATGCGGGTGAAAACCTAAGTATGAAGCGAGATGAACATTTTGATTGACCGTTTGAAGCTTTTGAACTTCCCGTTCAATCTCAGTCATTAAAAGCCCGGTAAACAGAAGATATGGAACGATAAAAACGGGTGCTCCGTCATCCTCTTCAAGGCCGGCAAACACTTCTTTATAGTGCGGATCACATGCTGTTAAAAAACAAGGGATGACTTCTTTAACAGGTGTAATCGCCTCAAGTTTTCCGGCAATCTCACTGACTGCGTTCTTAACTGCCGGATCTGTGCTTCCTCTTCCGATCAGCACCACTTTCGCCTGCTCAATGGGCACTCCGGTATCTTCAATGCGATGATGCACCGCTTTTACGACTTCATCGTCCACTCCGATCGGAACACCATATGTCACTTTTATATCGGGATGCAGGGCCGCCGCACGGGCGATTTCAGCCGGAATGTCATGTTTTGCGTGGGCAGCGGTCAACAGCAGTAAAGGCACGGCCGCAATATGAGTGGCGCCTTGTCTGACACATGCTTCAAATCCCGCTTCAATAGACGGTTCCTGCAGTTCTAAAAAACAAATTTCCTGAATGGGAGCGTCAGCGTGCGGCATGCACCCTTTTAAAAACGCCGCCGACTCTGTCTGCGCTTTTTTCAGCCTGCTTCCGTGCCCGATGTATAAAATCGCCTGCTTCATTTACAACGCCTCGCTCAAATCCAGATTTTTCTGATCAGATGCATACCAGTCCAGTTTACAGTGATAATTGACGACATCACCGATAACAATTAAGCTCGGGTTTTTGATTTCTTCTTTTATCACTGTGTCTGAAAGCGTGCCGACGGTGCAGACGACTGTTTTTTGCCTGTCCGTCGTTCCCCAATGAATAAAGGCTGCCGGGGTGCCGCCGTCTCTGCCGTTTTCCAGCAGCATTCTTTCAATCTGCCGGATATTTTTAATTCCCATATAAATCACCAGCGTATCAATGCCCGTCGCCAGCGCTTTCCATTTTTCTTCAAAGTCGTCTTCTTGTTTATAATGTCCCGTAACGAATGCGACATTGGAGCTCGCCTCTCTGTGCGTCACGGGAATGCCGGCATAAGCAGCAGCCGCGATTCCTGATGTAATGCCGGGAACGATCTCAAACGGAATGGCGTTTTGCGCGAGAGCCTCCGCTTCTTCGCCTCCGCGGCCGAAAACAAACGGGTCGCCTCCCTTGAGCCTTACAACGGTTTTCCCCTTTTTCGCATACTTCACAAGGAAATGGTTGATCGTATCCTGTTTCATAATGTGAAAATCCGGGAGCTTTCCGCAGTAAATCAGATCCGCTTCTTCTCCGGCATACTGTAAAATCTCTTTGCTTACCAATCTGTCATATAATATAACGTCCGCTTTCTGTATGGCTTTCATTGCCTTCACCGTTAATAAGTCCGGATCTCCCGGACCGGCTCCAACGATAAATACTTTCCCCATAGCATGTCTCCCCGATCCGTTTTGAAATCTTCCCAGAACAGCCGCGAGGCCGCACTTCAGCTATTTTACCATATCCCGCCATTGCGGGGGATATCCGGCTGATTGCGCGGCCTTTTTGGACCTATTATGCTAAGCTGTTTTTCACAAAGTCAACCAGTCTTCCGGTGCATTCTTCGCGTTCACATTTGCCTGAATCAAGTACGAGCTCTGGCGCTTTCGGCTCTTCATACGGTGAGTCGATCCCCGTAAAGAACGGAATTTCACCATTTCTTGCTTTTTTATATAAACCTTTCGGATCGCGCTTTTCACATATATCGAGGTCGCATTTCACATAGATTTCATTAAATTCGCCCTCCGCTACAAGCTCTCTCACCTGATCTCTGTCCTCACGGAACGGAGAAATAAAAGCCGTGATGACGATGGTTCCCTGCTGAACGAAAAGCTTCGCCACTTCCCCGATGCGGCGTATATTTTCCTTGCGGTCATCATCGGAAAAACCTAAGTCCTTGTTTAAGCCGTGGCGGATGTTATCACCATCAAGCACGATGACTTGATAGCCTTGTTCAAACAGCTCGCGCGCTGCGGCGTTTGCAATCGTGGATTTACCTGAACCGCTTAAGCCCGTCAGCCAGAGGATAGAGCTTTTATGCTTGTTTTTCTGCTGGTATTCTTCTTTCGTTATTGAGGCTTCATGCCACACGATATCACGATTTGTCACTCTATTTTCCTCCTTAAGAAACGCCTGCTTCTTCTTTCGTTTTCAGCCCTTTAATCAACACCTCGACAACTTCAGGACGGCTGAATTCCGCCGGCGGCATGACGCCGCTTCGCAGCATTTCTCTGACCTTTGTTCCTGACAGAATGACGTGGTCTTCTCTGTCATGCGGGCATGTTTTGGCCGTTCCCATGTTGCCGCATTTCCGGCAGAAGAAGCTGTGCTCGAATTTCATCGGTGTAATCCCGAGTTCATCCGCTGTAAATTGATCAAACAGCTCTTGCGCTTCATATGTGCCGTAGTAATCACCGACGCCGGCATGATCGCGGCCGACGATAAAATGCGTGCAGCCGTAGTTTTTGCGGACAAGCGCGTGGAAAATGGCTTCTCTCGGCCCCGCATACCGCATAGCCGCCAAAAATACGCCGAGGAACACGCGGTCTTTCGGATAATAATGATCGAGCAGCACCTGGTAGCTTTCCATTCTGACATCCGCCGGAATGTCATCTGATTTTGTTTCACCGACGAGCGGGTTCAAAAACAGGCCGTCAACCGTCTCAAGCGCGGTTTTTTGGATATATTCGTGGGCGCGGTGAACCGGATTTCTCGTTTGGAAACCGACAATGGTTTTCCAGCCCTTTTCTTCGAAGCTTCGTCTTGTATCGGCAGGTTCAAATGTAAACTCGGGAAACTGCTTTGACGCTTTTTTAATTAATGTGATCGGCCCGCCGACATACGTATCGCCGCGTGAAAATAATTTTTTCACGCCCGGATGCGCGGCATCATCGGTTTTATATACGTGAACGGCTTCTTTTTGTTTATCCGGCGTATAAATATCTTCGATGTCGACTACGCCGTATGTTTCTCCGCCGTAAGTCAGTTTCACCGTGTCGCCGACGGCAAGCTCAGCCGCTTTTTCTGAATCGACCGGAAGCGTGATCGGCAGGGACCAGACAACCCCGGATGCCAGACGCATATTTTCAACGACTGACACGTAATCTTTTTCTGTGAAAAATCCTTCAATCGGGCTGTACCCCCCGATCCCGATCAGCTCTAAATCAGCGAACGAAATCAAATCAAGCTCAATTTCTTTTTGGACGGATGTAAGATCATACTGCTCATTTACCCGATTAATTAATGTTCCTCCGTGCGGTGCTAAACTCATAATACATGATTCCTCCCAGTTAACAGATAAATAAACTCAGATTAATAGTTAAATGCCTCCGCCTTGTTCATGGACAGAGCGTTTCTCTTTTCGGATGGCTTTCATCAGACTGGCGGCTCCGCCAGCTGCCAAAAGCACGCTGGCCATCATAAAGATGGAATAATAATCTCCTTTTAACAGCAGGGAGACAAGCAAATACGAAATCGACAGTGACAAAAACGGTGAAACGACCCATACTTTGAGCATCGTTTTCACGACTTCTTTATGAAAAACGTTCGGCCCGTTTTTGGCCATTCCGATACCGATAATTGATGATGATGTGACTTGCGCCAATGGGACCGGCAGACCGAAGACGGAACTGATAATGACAAGCCCCGCGCCGGTTCCTGAAAGCAGTATGCCTTCTCCGGCTGAAAATCTCGTAATCTTTTTCCCGTTGGTTTCAAGCACTTTGCGTCCTAAAAGCAGAGCGCCGAGAGCGACAAAGATGCCTCCGTACAGCGTTCCTTTGGACACGCTGAGCACGCCCGCAGCAACCAAAGGGCCCACCGCATTTGCGACATTGTTCATTCCGGCTGAAAAAGCTTCCCAAAACCCCGCAATCAGCAGCACAATCCCTAAAATCTTCTGTTTCCGACTCGAAATGACTCGAATATTCAGAGAACTGAATACCTTCGAGACGAGAAACGTGAAACAGAACGCGACAAACGGTACAAGCACCCAAAAAATCACGATGACCAAAAGATGCTGTAAAAACAATACTTTGTACGCGACGCCGACACCGACAATCGCCCCGACAGTGACCTCACTCGTCGACAGCGGAATGCCGAGCACATTCGCCGTGAATAATGATAGCGCCGCCGATCCGATAATAATGCAGACAATGGTGAGCGTAATGGTTTGTTCGGGAATGATTCCGCCGCTGATCGTTTTAACGACTTCTCCGCCGCCGATAACCGCCCCTGACAGGACTCCGGCCGCGCAGATGATCAGCGCATACGTTTTCTTTTTAACGGCGCCGGACCCATAAGCGACTCCCATTGAAGCCGCGGCTCCGCTTGCTCCGATATTCATGGCAAAAAACAGGCAGAATAAAATAGCGGCTAATTCCATCGTGCAGCTCCTTTATTCATGCAGTCCGCATTCTGTTTTCGCCATGCCGTTCCATCTGCCGCTCCGCAAATCTTCCGCGGTAAACGCAGGTGAAGTGCACGGTTCACAGCCGATGCTCGGATACCCCTGATCATGGAGGATATTGTAATCCAGCTCATGCTTGGAAGTATATCTCCAGATGTCTTTCCATGTCCAATGGATCAGCGGGCATACTTTAATCGATTGAAACTTGTCGTCTTTATTCAGGAAATTCGTATTCGCCCGGCTCGGCCCTTGATCCCGGCGAAGACCGGACAGCCATGCCGGATGTCCTGCGAGCGCTTCTCTTAACGGCAGAATTTTTCTGATGTAGCAGCACTGGTTCGGTTCTCTTTCCCACAGTTTATCTCCGTGAGCCTCGGCCTGTTCTTCAAGAGTAAGGCTTGGCTTTTTCAGGATAATGTTCAGTCCCGGGTAACGCTCTTTCACTTTTTCGATCGTTTCATATGTTTCTTTAAAGTGAAGACCCGTATCGAGAAACACGATTTCCGCGTCTTTCTTTACTTTAGAAATTAAATCGATCAGGACGATGCCTTCAATCCCGAAGCTGCACGCGTAAACAAGCTGGTCTCCGTAGTGGCCGTATGCCCATTTTAAAACGGACAGCGCGCCTTTATAGGAATCGTCTTCCGGAAATGTAATCGCCGGCTCTTCCCATGTGTCATACGTTAGCATTTTTCCTTTCCTCCTCCCGGAGACAATCAAACAGCTGTTGTTTTCTGCCGGTTGTCTTATCCCTCAATCTTTTTTTCATATAAAAAACTTTCAATCCAGCGGAATGAAAGACAGTGACCCGGTATAGCCCTTATCTTCAAAATGCTGTGCATTTTTCTGGATGCGGCACCTTGCATGACACGCAGGTTGCCGGGCGTCATCGGTCCAGTCCCTCAGCCGCTCTTGATAAGCTTTTTAGATTTGTACTAAATTTTAGCACAATTCTAACAGAAGTCAACCCGAGTTTTTTGATAGGAATAATAAAACAGGCCCTGAGGCCTGTTTTTATTGTCATTATTTTTTAAACCAATCTTTTGACTCGGGATTCTGTTTCCATGATTTCAGTTTCTCAATGTCATCTGAATGAATCGTTCCGTTTTCAAGCGCGACTTCAATCAGCGTGTCATAATCCGTTAACGAGTAATAAGGAAGACCCGCTTTTTTAAAGGCTTCTTTTGCTTTCGGCAGTCCGTATGTAAAAATGGAAATGACGCCGAGGACTTCCGCGCCCTCTCTTTGAAGGGCCGCCGCAGCTTCAAGCACGCTGCCCCCGGTAGAAATCAAGTCTTCAATCACGACTGTTTTTTGCCCTTTTTTAATGGCGCCTTCTATTTGATTTCCTTTGCCATGCGCTTTCGGTTTGCTTCTGACGTAGCACATCGGCGCGCCTGTACGATCTGCGAGAAGCGCAGCATGCGGAATGCCCGCCGTTGCAGTGCCCGCGATCATCTCCGCCTCGGGAAAATGCTCTTTCAGCAGTTTGCCGAGCCCGTCCGCCACATCATTTCTCACTTTTGGATACGACAATGTCAGACGGTTGTCACAATAGATCGGTGATAAAATACCGCTCGCCCACGTAAACGGCTCATTCGGGCGTAAAAAGACAGCTTCAATGTGTAATAGATGTTTTGCGATAGCCTGTTTCATCGGCGAACGCCCTCCCATTCCAGTTTAATTGCTTCATATGCTTCAACGGGGTTTTCCGTTTTTGTAATTGAGCGGCCCACGACGATGGCTGACGAACCGTTTTCTTTCGCAAATGACGGAGTCGCCGTCCGGACTTGATCGTCAGCTGCGTCACTGGCCGTGCGGATGCCCGGTGTGACTGTCAGAAATGAAGGCCGGACCGCTTCATAAATGGCTTTTGTTTCATGCACCGAACATACCACTCCGTCCAGCCCGCACTCTTCCGCCATTTTGCCGTAATGCACGACCGTTTCTAACAGCGGCTTATGCAGCAGAAGCTCTTCCTTCGCCACCTGCTCTGAAGTGCTGGTCAGCTGAGTCACCGCGATTAAAGACGGGCGTTTTCTGCCTGTCGGCGTGCCTTCTTCAAGCCCCTCTAGGGCCGCGCGCATCATGCGTGCGCCCCCTGCCGCATGCACATTGACGAGATCAACGCCGAGGCCGGCCAGCCGCTTCATCGCTTTATTGACCGTAGTCGGGATATCATGAAGCTTTAAATCTAAAAATATATCACAGTTCCGTTCTTTTAATTGGTGAATGATGGCGGGGCCTTCCTGATAAAAAAGTTCCATCCCCGTTTTGACAAAAAGCCTTTCCTTTTCAAACAAGTCTAAAAACGTTAAAGTCTCTTCCCCTGATGCAAAATCAAGCGCGATGATGGGCAGGTTGTTTTTCATGTTTCCAGCTCCTTCCGATGCATTCACTTACAGATTGAAAGCCGTGTTGGCGCAGTACACGGGGGAGCTGTTCTATGATTTCCGGGCAGACGAACGGATTGACGAAGTTTGCCGTGCCGACGGCAACCGCACTCGCTCCCGCAAGAAGAAATTCTAATGCATCCTCTGCGGTCTGAACGCCGCCCATCCCGATAATCGGGATTTGAACGGCCTGGCTGACTTCGTATACCATCCGGATGGCGACCGGTTTGATCGCCGGGCCTGACAGTCCGCCCGTTTTATTTGCTAAGATCGGCCGTCCCGTCTTGAGATCGAGCCTCATCCCGATGAGTGTATTAATCATCGTCAGACCGTCAGCACCGGCCGCTTCAATCGCTTTGGCAATCTCGGTTATGTTTGCGACATTAGGCGAAAGCTTCACATACACAGGCACTGCGGAAACTTCTTTCACCGCTTTTGTCAGTTCGGCCGCCATGACGGGATCAGTACCAAAAGCAATCCCCCCCGTTTTGACATTCGGACATGAAATGTTAAGCTCAAGCGCATGCACATTCGGCGCTTGGCTGATGTGCTCGGCCACTTCTTTATAGTCGTCCACCTGAGAACCGGCGACATTTGCGATAATCGGCGTGTCAAATTGTTCGAGCCAAGGCAGCTCATGATTGAGCACATGCTCAAGGCCGGGGTTTTGCAGTCCGATGGCATTCAGCATTCCCGCGCTTGTCTCCGCCACTCTCGGCGTCGGATTTCCGAAGCGGGCTTCGTTCGTCGTGGCTTTAATCATAATGCCTCCGAGGCATGATAAATCGTAAAATCCGGCATATTCTTTCCCGAAACCGAAACATCCGGAAGCGGGGATGATCGGATTTTTCAATTGGAGACCCGGCAGATTCACTTCTAACATTACAGCGCCACCTCCTCAGCTTTAAATACCGGCCCGTCAAGGCAGACCTTTACATAGGATGTATCGCTTTCACCCGTGCGGCACACGCAGGCGAAGCAGGCTCCGATGCCGCAGCCCATCCGCTCTTCCATCGAAAGATAAACCTCTTTATGGCCGTACTGCTGCTTCAGAGCTTTCAGCATCGGTGTCGGTCCGCAGCTTAGCAGGACATCAAATTCGAGCTGCTTTTCACGGATGACATCGGTGACAAACCCTTTCTCTCCATATGTTCCGTCAGCCGTCGCCACATAGGTGTCTCCGTACGCACGACATTCCTGTTCGTAAAAAACATCCTTTGCTGATTGAAATCCAAGCACATGAATGACGTTTACGCCTTTTTCCGTCAGGCGCTTTGACAGTTCCTGCAAAGGCGGAACCCCCACTCCGCCTCCGACTAACAGCGCGGTTTTGCCGGGTTCAATCCGCCGGACGGGGAATCCGTTGCCGAGAGGGCCGAGAACGTCTATCCTGCCGCCCTCTTTTTTCCCGGCCAAAAGACGCGTTCCCTCACCGTCAGCTCTGTAGATAACGGATACTTCATTCGCGGCGAAATCGACGTCCGCAATGCTGAGCGGTCTTCTTAATAGCGGCGTGACCGCGTCACTCACCTTCAGATGAAGAAATTGACCCGGCTCGGTAAGGTGCCGGACAAGCTCTCCTTTCAGCACCATCTTATAAATCCGGTCGGCAATTTCTAAGTTGGATTGAACAGTCAAATGCGCTTTCTTCATATCGTGACTGCCGCCTTTTGATTGGTTTCGGATGCAGGCATATGATCCGCCCGGAATGTCATGCTTTCCAATACCCGCAAAATGGCTTCGGCCGTATCTAAAGATGTCAGGCAGGCGACTCCGTTCTCAACGGATTCGCGGCGGATTCTGAAGCCGTCTCTGGCCGGCTGTTTGCCTTTTGTCAGCGTATTGATGACAAATTGCGCTTCGCCGTTTCTGATCACATCGAGCAGATTTTTCCCTTCTTCGCCGATTTTTCCGACGACCTGAGCCGGAACCTGAGCGTCTTTCAAATAAGCCGCCGTTCCTTCCGTTGCCAAGATTTTATAGCCGATGGCGTGGAACCGCTTCGCGATCAGCAGTCCTTCTTCTTTATCTTTATCGGCAACAGTCAACAGCACTGAGCCGTAGTTCGGGATTTGAATGCCAGAGGCAATCAGCGCTTTATAGAGCGCTTTTTCCAGGGTTGAATCTTTGCCCATGACCTCTCCCGTCGACTTCATTTCAGGGCCTAACGTAATATCTACTCTTCTCAGCTTCGCGAATGAGAAGACAGGCGCTTTCACGAATACCCCCTCCTGTTCAGGCTGCAGCCCCTCTTGATAGCCGAAATTAGCAAGCTTTTGGCCGAGAATGACCTTTGTCGCCAGATTCGCCATCGGAATCTTTGTGATTTTGCTTAAGAACGGCACGGTTCTGCTTGACCGCGGATTTACCTCAAGCACATACACTTCACCTTGCGACAGTACGAACTGGATGTTCAGCAACCCGATGATGTTAAGGCCTTTTGCCAAGGCTACAGTGTATTGTTCGATTTTTTTCTTAATGTCTTCGCTTAAAGACTGAGGCGGATAGACGGCGATTGAATCCCCTGAATGGACGCCGGCCCGCTCGATATGCTCCATAATTCCCGGAATAACGACTGTTTCGCCGTCAGATACGGCATCGACTTCGATTTCTTTCCCCGTCAGATAACGGTCGATTAACACCGGATGCTGCGGGTTGATTTTGACCGCATTTTTCATATAGTGAAGCAGCTCTTCTTCGTGATAGACGATTTCCATCGCCCGGCCGCCGAGCACATACGAAGGGCGGACAAGTACCGGATAGCCGATGGATGCGGCAATTTTGACCGCTTCGTTCACCGACACAGCGGTTTTTCCGAGCGGCTGCGGCACATTCAGCGCCTCAAGCGCCTGCTCAAACTTATCCCGGTCTTCCGCACGGTCTAAATCTTCAAGTGATGTGCCGAGGATTTTGACGCCGCGGGCGCTCAATTCTTCCGCAAGATTGATCGCCGTCTGGCCGCCGAATTGGACGACAACGCCTTCCGGCTGTTCCAAATCGATGATGTGCATGACATCTTCTACCGTCAGCGGTTCAAAATACAGTTTGTCTGATATGCTGAAATCAGTGGACACCGTCTCAGGGTTGTTGTTGATAATAATCGCTTCATAGCCTGCCTGTTTGATGGCCCAGACAGAATGAACGGTCGCATAGTCAAATTCGACGCCCTGTCCGATACGGATCGGCCCGGAACCGAGGACGACGACGCTTTTTCTTGATGTAACCTCAGACTCATTTTCTTCCTCATATGTGCTGTAGAAGTACGGGGTTTCTGATTCGAATTCCGCCGCGCATGTATCCACCATTTTATATACAGGCTTGATGGCTGCTTCTTTTCGCATTTGATACAGCTCTTGTTCCGGCATATTCCATTCCCGGCTGATATATTTGTCGGAGAAACCGAGTTCCTTCGCTGTCTGAAGGACGGCGAGGCTGCCTTTTTCCGCTTTCAGCTCTGTTTCAAAAGCGACCAGCTTACAGAGCTTGTGCAAAAAGAATACGTCAATTGCGGAAAACTCATGAAGCTGCTCGACTGTGTAGCCTCTTCTGAACGCTTCAGCAAGATAAAACAGCCGTTCATCTCCGGCCTTTCTGATCCGTTTTTCCAAAAGCCCGTCAGAAATCTCTTCCGCATCCTTCAGTTCCAGGTGATAGACATCGGCTTCCAGTGAGCGGACCGCCTTTAACAGCGATTCTTCAAGGGTGCGTCCGATGGCCATGACCTCTCCGGTGGCTTTCATTTGCGTCCCGAGCCTGCGGTTTGCCGACTCAAATTTGTCGAACGGCCAGCGCGGGATTTTAGAAACGACATAGTCAAGCGCGGGCTCAAAAGCCGCATATGTTTTTCCCGTTACGGGATTCATCATTTCATCAAGAGAAAGCCCGACTGCGATTTTCGCCGCAAGCTTTGCGATCGGGTAACCCGTCGCTTTTGAGGCGAGGGCAGATGAGCGGCTCACCCGCGGATTCACTTCGATAATGTAATATTGGAAGCTGTCGGGATCGAGCGCGAGCTGAACATTACAGCCGCCTTCAATGCCGAGCGCGCGGATCAGCTTTAATGAAACATTGCGCAAAAGCTGGTATTCCCGGTCGCTCAAAGTCTGGCTCGGGGCAACGACGATGCTGTCACCCGTATGGATGCCGACTGGATCGATATTTTCCATGTTGCAGACGACGATCGCGTGATCTCTGCTGTCTCTCATGACTTCATATTCGATCTCTTTGTAACCGGCAATGCTTTTTTCCAGAAGGCATTGATGGACGGGGCTGAGTTTTAATCCGTTTTCGACGATCTCTTTCAGTTCTGCTTCATTCGAGCAGATGCCGCCGCCCGTTCCGCCTAATGTGTAAGCGGGGCGCACAATAACCGGAAACCCGATCCGGCCGACAAATTCCTCGGCTTCCTGTAAAGTGCGAATGATCTCACTTTCCGGCACCGGTTCATTCAGCTCATTCATCAGCGTACGGAATAAGTCGCGGTCTTCCGCCTGCTGGATGGCGGACAGCTTTGTGCCGAGCACTTCCACCCCGCATTCCTCAAGAACCCCGAGTTCAGACAGCTCAACGGCAAGATTCAGTCCGGTCTGTCCTCCCAGAGTCGGCAGGATGGCGTCCGGCCGTTCTTTTCTGATAATACGCGTGAGAAACTCCGGCGTCAGCGGTTCTATGTATACCCGATCAGCCATTTCCGTATCCGTCATAATCGTTGCCGGATTCGAGTTGACGAGAATAACTTCATAGCCTTCTTCCTTTAAAGCGAGACACGCCTGTGTGCCCGCATAATCAAATTCCGCCGCCTGTCCGATAATAATCGGGCCTGATCCGATCACTAAAATCTTTTTAATATCTACGCGTTTTGGCATACCGCTTCCCCTTCTTTCTCAGTTGTTTCGATCAAGTCAATGAATCTGTCAAATAAATGATTGGCGTCTTCCGGCCCCGGTGAAGCTTCAGGGTGGTACTGAACCGTAAATGCCGGCAATGTTTTATGCTTGAGTCCTTCGATCGTTTGATCATTGATCGCAATGTGCGTCACTTCAAGCTCTGTCTCATCTATTGAAGAAACTGTATATCCGTGGTTTTGGGCGGTTAAAGCGACTTTCCCTGTCGCAAGCTCTTTAACCGGATGATTGGAACCCCTGTGTCCGAATTTCATTTTTTCCGTTTCCGCTCCGGATGCCAGCGCAAATAATTGGTGGCCGAGGCAGATTCCGAATAACGGCACCTTCCCGAGTATTCCTTTTATCATTTCAATGGCTTCCGGCACATCTTTCGGATCTCCGGGTCCGTTAGAAAGCATGATGCCGTCCGGCTTGAGCTGAAGCACTTCTTCCGCCGTTACATTGTACGGCACAACGATGACATCGCATTTTCTTTTGTTTAACTCTCTTAAAATGCCGTGCTTCATACCGAAATCGACGAGTACGATGCGTTTGCCGCGGCCCGGACTCGGATATGCCGTTTTCGCAGATACTTGAGCGACTTGATTTCTCGGCAGTTCCGTTTCTTTCAGCCCTGCAAGAACCTCTCCGACATTCTCCTCACTTGAAGCAAACGTTCCTTTTAATGCGCCGGCCGTGCGGATCATTCTTGTGAGCTTTCTCGTGTCAATCCCTTGTAAGCCGGGGATATTTTTCATTTTCAAATACTCGTCAAGCGTGTAAGCCGAACGCCAGTTGGAAGGCAGCTCGCACAGTTCTTTTACGATCAGCCCTTTTACAAAAGGAGTGATGGATTCAAAGTCATCTCTGTTAATTCCGTAGTTGCCGATCAGAGGATACGTCAGCGTCACGATCTGCCCGCAGTAAGAAGGGTCTGATAAAATTTCCTGATAACCGGTCATCCCCGTGTTGAATACGACTTCACCCGCGGTATGCTCCAGGCTCCCGAATGCTTCACCCTCAAATACCGCTCCATTTTCCAGCACTAGTCTTCTTTTCATTTGACGAGTCTCCCTTCTTCGTATGCAAGCTTACCGGCAGCCATCGTTGCAACAGGCCAGCCGAAGCACTTCATCTTGTTGAATGGCGTATTTTTTCCTTTAGATAAAAATGTATCTTTGTCAATGGCTGCTTCTTTTTCCAGATCAATCAGGGTGATGTCAGCCGGCGCCCCCGGTGCAAGCGTTCCGTACGGAAGATCAAATGCCTCGCAAGGTTTTACCGTCATGAAATCAACCAGCTGCTTCAGCGTCCACGCCCCGTTTTTCACAAAATGTGTGTACAGAAGCGGAAAGGCTGTTTCTAAACCGACGATCCCGAAAGGCGCAAGCTTCATATCCGTGTTTTTCTCTTCTTCTGTATGCGGCGCATGGTCAGTGGCGATGAAATCAATCGTACCGTCTAAAAGCCCTTCAATCAACGCCTCTCTGTCCTCTTTGCTGCGAAGCGGCGGATTCATTTTAAAATTGGTATCAAGTCCCGGGATATCTTCCTCACAAAGCAGCAGGTGGTGCGGCGACACTTCCGCCGTCACGCGGATTCCCGCTTTTTTTGCGTCTCTTACGGCTCTGACGGATTCTTTCGTGCTGATATGACACACGTGGTAATGGCAGCCCGCCGCTTCCGCCAGCAGGACGTCACGGGCGATATGTACAGCTTCACAAATGGAAGGTATGCCGTTCAGGCCGTTCGCTTTTGAAAAAGAACCTTCATGAACGCTCCCTCCGTAAATAAGCGAGTTATCCTCACAATGAGCGACAATCGCTTTATTTATTGAAGCCGCCCGTTTCATGGCTTCATACATCATTCCGGCCGTCTGAACGCCGACGCCATCATCGGTGAAGGCGAATGCGCCGGCTTCATGAAGCGCCTCAAAATCTGTCATTTCTTCGCCGGTTTGTCTGATCGTAATGGATGCGTAAGGAAGGACCCTGACAGATGAGGTTTCTTTGATCCGGTTTTGCAGCCATTCCATCTGCTCTTTCGTATCCGGTACCGGCCTTGTATTCGGCATGGCTGCGACTGTGGTAAAGCCGCCCCGCGCCGCAGCTTTAGAGCCCGTCTCAATGGTTTCTTTTTTCTCGCCGCCCGGTTCTCTGAAGTGGACATGAAGGTCTACGAGTCCCGGTGAAACGAACAGTCCCCCAGCGTCGATCACCGTTTCTCCGTCTTTCGCTGTCAGAAGCCCGGTTTCCGAAATGAATTCACCCGTTACCCGGATATCCTGTGCCACTTTTTCTCCCTGTTCATTTAACATCCAGCCGTTTTTAATGAGATAAGACATAAGCCGCTTCTCCCCTTTTCACATTGGTTTGCAGTGCTCTTTTTAAGACTGCCATTCTGATATACACACCATTTTCCATTTGTTTAAAGATTCTTGATTTTCCGCATTCCACTAATGTTGTGTCAATTTCGACTCCTCTGTTCACCGGTGCGGGATGCATGATGATGGCATGCCGCTTCATGCTCTCCGCCCGCTTTGCGGTCAGCCCGTATGCTTCCAGGTAGCCTTTTTGGTCGGCTTCTGTCTGATGCCTTTCATTTTGGATGCGGAGCAGCATGACGACATCTGAAGCTTGTATGGCTTCATCCGTCTGTACACAGGTGCCGAAGGCGTTTTTCTCATCCTGCCATTGCGGCGGCCCTGAAAACAGCACGCGTGCGCCGAGCCTTGTCAGCACCTCGGCATTTGACCTTGCCACCCTGCTGTGTTTGATATCGCCATGAATGGAAACCGTCAGGCCCTGAAAGGTCTCAAATTCCTCTTGAATCGTCATTAAATCGAGTAATGACTGAGTCGGGTGCTGGCCGCAGCCGTCGCCGGCGTTTAAGATCGGAATATTGACTCTGCCGGTCAGATCTTTGTAATATTCATCCGTGCTGTGCCTGATGACGCAGGCGTCCGCTCCGATTGATTCCAGAGTTTTGACCGTGTCGTATAAGGACTCGCCTTTTTGAACGCTTGTGCTCGTATCGTCTAAGCTGAGCACGTTCATCCCGAGTTTCTTTTCCGCCACTTCAAAGCTGAACCGCGTTCTCGTGCTCGGTTCAAAAAACAGATTCGCAACGAATTTTCCCGCGAGATCGGGGCGGACTGTTCCCTCTTTTATCGCTTTTGCCTCACGCAGCAGTTCTGTAATTTCAGCTGCGCTCAGTTCAGACATCGCCGTTAAATGATTCATGTTTTTCTCCTCCGTTTCCGCTTGAAGGCCGTAAAAAAACACCCCGGTCTATAGACTCGGGGTGCGGTTAAAGAGAGAAGCAGCGTACAGCTTCTTCCCGTTATAACCCTTCCAAGCCTCTCTGGACTTTCTTTAAAAGGTTTTACATATGATTTTGTTTTTCTGATGCAATCGCGTCTTCTTCATTTGCATGCGGCAGGATAAGGTTCAGGATGACTCCGACGATTGCCGCAAGCGCCATGCCGGATATTTGGAACCCGCCTTTTGATACTTGAATGAACGCACCGCCGACGCCGATCACGAGGATGACGGATGTGATAATTAAATTTCGCTTGTTTTCATAATCAATGTTGTTGTCAATCAGCATTCTTAAGCCGCTGGAGGCGATAATTCCGAAGAGCAGGAAGGAAACGCCTCCCATAACCGCGGACGGAACAGAGCTGATCAGCGCTGATACTTTTCCGATAAATCCGAAGCACAGCGCAATCACACCCGCGCCGCCGATGACAAAGACGCTGAAAACTCTCGTAATTGCCAGTACTCCGATGTTCTCGCCGTATGTCGTCGTCGGCGGGCCGCCGATTAACGAAGCGATGATCGTCGCAACACTGTCCCCCATTATGGAGCGGTGCAGTCCCGGCTTTTTAATGAAATCCTGTCCGACGACTTTACTCAGCACCATTTGGTGGCCGATATGTTCTGACATCGTCACGAAAGCGACCGGCACCATCGCAGCCGCAATGCCCAATGTCACTGACGGCGTATAGTCTTTGAAAGGGATGATAAATTCAGGAACGGCGAACCACTTTGCATCAATGACCGGCTGGAAATTGACGATGCCCTGTGTCAGCGCAAACAGATAGCCGCCTATAATGCCGATCAATACCGGAATCAGGCTTAAAAATCCCCGTAAAAAGATGGCGCAGATAATGGTGATGGCCAAAGTGACGCCGGCTACACTGAAATGTTTCAAGCTGTAGACGAGTTCCTTTGCATTCGGATCGGCATACATTGCCATATTGACGGCTGTGCTTGCCAGTCCGAGGCCGATGACGATGATGACCGGCCCGACGACCACCGGGGGCAATAGCTTCATCAGCCACCCCGTTCCAAGCTGCCTGATGAGCAGTGCGATCAGGCCGTACACAATTCCCGCCAGGAAAGCGCCGACCATGGCAGCCCCCGGCCCTCCCGTCGCCTTCACCAAGATAATCGGTGATATAAAGGCGAATGATGAGCCGAGATAAGCGGGAATCTGGCCTTTTGTCACCAAGAGATAGGCGAGTGTCCCGATTCCGCTCGTGACAAGCGCCACTGCCGGGCTCATTCCGACCAGTTTCGGCACGAGTATGGTTGAACCGAACATGGCGAATAAATGCTGCAGGCTGAATGACAGCCAGGACAATGGATTGGGGACGTCCCTGACTCCCAGGTTTACTTTTTTCTTACTCATGGCGTTTTCCTCCCGGTTGACTTTCAAATGGTATAAAAAAACCTCTTTGCTTTTTGCGCAAAGAGGCATACAAAACCCGGCCGCGTCGATCCGCCCGGCTTTGTGTTTTAAAATCCTCTTCGCAAACTCTCTGGAATGCATTTAAAAAGGGTGATTATTCATTTTCGTAAATGGCGACCATATCAGTCAGATCAACTTCGCTCAGCTGAACCATCACTTTTTCAGCTTTTGAGGTCGGAATGTTTTTCCCGATATAGTCCGCTCTGATCGGCAGCTCCCGGTGCCCTCTGTCGACAAGCACGGCAAGCTGTATCGATGACGGCCGCCCGACATCAACGAGGGCATCCATCGCAGCTCTCACCGTCCGGCCGGTATAAAGCACATCATCAACCACAATGACCTTTTGGTCTGTGATATCGGCCGGAATGTCCGCGCCTTTTACAAGCGGCTCTTCATTGCTCGTTTTTTTCGTCAGGTCGTCACGGTAAAGGGTGATATCGATTTCCCCGACGGTGACCGGATTCCCTTCAATCTGTTCGATCCGCTCGGCCAGCCGCTTCGCTAAATAAATGCCTCTTGTTTTAATTCCTACAAGAATGCAGTCATTCATTCCTTTATTCCGTTCGATCATTTCATGGGCTATCCTTGTCAGCGCCCGCCTGATTGCCTGTTCGTCGAGAATAACAGCTTTTTGATTCACTCGTGACACCTCTCCATTCGTATATAAGAAGAAAAAACCCCTCCTGCCAGAGCATAGAGGGGTTCCTTTCCAGGACGAAGACACACGTGTATCTCTTCTGTCCTATCCGTTATCCTTCTCAGCCTCTCTGGACTGTGTTAAAGAATCTATTCAGCTTGTTTTTATTATTTCAGAAAAGAAAGTCGCTGTCAATGGCTATTTCTTAAATCTTCAATGAGTTTTTTCATATCTTCAGGAAGGGGCGCTTCAAACTCCATGTATTCTCCCGTCCGCGGATGATCAAAACCTAATATTCCGGCATGAAGCGCCTGACCATTGAAATCAATGGTTTTTCTCGGTCCGTACTTCGGGTCGCCTGCCAAAGGAAACCCGATATATTTCATATGAACACGGATCTGATGCGTTCTTCCGGTCTCAAGACGGCACTCTACGAGCGTGAAATCTTGAAAACGCTCAAGCACGTGGAAATGCGTGACGGCGTTTTTGCTGCTTTCTCTTGTTACGGTCATGCTTTGACGGTCTTTTTTATCTCTCCCGATCGGAGCGTCAATCGTTCCGTCATCATGTGAAATCACCCCGTGGACAACCGCTCTGTACTTTCTGGTCACGGTTTTATCGACGAGCTGATTAACGAGTGATTCATGCGCCATATCGTTTTTAGCGACCATTAACAGACCGGAAGTATCTTTATCAATCCGGTGGACGATTCCCGGGCGCATGACGCCGTTAATGCCGGAAAGGTCGTTGCAGTGAGCCATCAGTCCGTTTACAAGCGTCCCTGTCACATGGCCGGGCGCCGGGTGTACAACCATGCCCCGCGGTTTGTTCACAACCAAGACGTCCTGATCCTCATAGTAAATGTCCAAATCCATCGGCTCTGCAAGCACGTCCAATTCTTCCGGTTCAGGAATGGTGACGTTTACCTGATCGCCGGGCTGCATTTTATAATTCGCTTTTACGGATTTGCCGTTAACGGATACCAATCCCTCTTTTACCCATTGCTGCACTTGAGTGCGTGACCAGTTTTCTCCCGTTGAAGCCAAAAATTTATCAATCCGTTCGCTCTTTTGTTCAGGCTGAACGGTTATCTCAAATTGATTCATGTTATTGCTCCTTCTTTTTCCCGCTGTCAAACAGCATATGAATAAATAAAAGTATTACACCGACGCACAGTGAGGAGTCCGCGATATTAAAAATCGGATAGTGATAATCCACGATGATGACATGAATAAAATCCACCACTTCCTGGCGCGCCGCCCGGTCTATAAAGTTTCCGGCCGCACCGCCCAGCATTAAGCCGAGAGAAATTCCGAGTAACATCTGCCCTTTTGCATAACGCTGTATGTAATAAACGATTCCGATAATCACGGCGATGGTAATGACGTAGAAAAACCACATTTGGCCGGCTAAAATCCCCCACGCCGCTCCCGTGTTGCGATGAGATGTGATATAAAGCACCTGATCGATGACAGGTATGCTTTGTCCCAATTCCATATGGCTGACGACAAGCCATTTGGTCAATTGGTCGGCAATAATAATAAAAAGAGCGATAAGATAATAAAGCACACACGTTCCTCCAGTATACAGTTACTTTTATCCTTTATGAATTTTATCAGTAAAAGATGCCAGAGTAAAGGCAGATCATAAGCGCATGCAAACAGACGCTGTCACTCATACAGCGCCTGATCATATGCATAATCTCCGGGTTCCCAATATGGAAGGGTTTTCTTTTCAAATTGAGCGGGATAATAAAAATCATCAGCGGTTCTGGCCGTCGGCAGCACCGCAAGTTTTTCAATCGGAATGGGGTCGCCTGTTTTTTCACAATAACCGTACGTATTGTTTTCAAACTTAGACAGGGCAAGAAGAACGTCCTGAAGTTCTTCTTTTATATGATAGATCAGAGTTGCTTCTTGGTCGTTCATTGAAGGTTCAACAGATGCTGACATTTGAAAGCAAGAATATTCGAATAATCTTGATTGAAGTTCTTCTTTCATCATGAGAAGCTCCGTGTGGATTGCGGTCAGTTGATCATTCATTCATCACAACTCCTGCTCTTGATGTTATGGCTTTATTGTTGCCCCCAGAGCGCCATTTGAAGCCCATAAGATTTTTCCTGTCGTTCTAATCGATGACATTAGTGGCATCTAAAAAAAGCGCCCGGCTGTCACCGGGCGCTTTCTCATTCATTATTTTTGATAATATTTTTCAACGATTTCCGCATTGCGCAGTGATAATGTCGGATATTTCGGATTGGCTCCGACATCTTTAGAAATTACGCGGGAACGTTCACACATCTGGCCTTCCGCTTTTTCTACGGTCATTTTTCCTGTTGTGAAACTTTGCGCGTTTTCAGGCGCTTCACTTTCGTCTTTTACTGTCAGTTCTGAGACGATAAACAGCTGCGCGATATTTTCTTTAATGGATGACAAGAGGTCGCGGTTTTCTTTGTTCGGATACAAAGTCAGGCTCGCTTCCAATGATCTTCCGATAATTTTTTCGTTACGGGCTGTTTCCAAAGCTTTCAGCACGTCGTTTCGAAGCTCCATGAAGCTGTCGAACTTTTCTTCTGTCGCTTGACTGTCCGGAACAGCGATGGTTTCCGGCATATCTGTCAGCTGCACGCTCGCTTCTTCAACAAATGATAAGTGAGACCACATTTCATCCGCCGTATGCGGGAGAATCGGCGCCGTCAGCTTCACTAACGCCAGCAGCGTTTCATAGAAGACGGTCTGCATGCTGCGGCGGTCCGGATGATCCGCATGCTCGATGTACACAACATCTTTTGCAAAATCAAGATAGAAGGAGCTGAGCTCGATCGTACAGAAATTGTGAATGCTGTGATAAACAACCGCAAATTCATATTCATCGTACGCTTTTTTCACCTTATCGATCAGCTTATTCAGCTTGATCAGCATATATTGATCCACTTCGCGGAGATCTTTTACATCCACGGCATTGACGCTTGGATTGAAATCGAACAGGTTGCCGTGAAGGAAGCGGAACGTGTTGCGGACTTTCCGGTATACTTCCGCGACCTGCTTCAGAATGGCGTCAGACACGCGAACGTCCGCCTGATAATCCACTGACGATACCCATAATCTTAAGATGTCGGCACCAAGCTGTTTCATGACTTTAGCCGGAACAACAACGTTACCGATTGATTTACTCATCTTGCGTCCTTCTCCATCCAGTGCGAACCCATGGCTGAGCACACCTTTATACGGCGCTTTTCCTGTTACGGCTACTGCTGTAGAAAGAGAAGAGTTAAACCAGCCGCGATATTGGTCAGATCCCTCTAGGTATAAATCAGCCGGGCGAATTAGGTCATCACGTTCTTCAAGCACTGCTTGATGTGAAGAGCCTGAATCAAACCAAACATCCATGATATCCTGTTCTTTTGTAAATGTGCCGTTCGGGCTGCCAGGATGCGTAAAGCCTTCCGGAAGAAGATCCTTTGCTTCTTTTTCAAACCAAATGTTTGATCCGTGCTGTCTGAACAATTCAGAAACATGTTCAATGGTTTCATCTGTAATAATCGGTTCTCCGTTTTCAGCGTAAAATACCGGAATCGGCACACCCCACGCACGCTGTCTGGAAATACACCAGTCTCCGCGGTCCCGAACCATGTTGTGCAAACGCTGCTCACCCCATTCAGGAACCCATTTGGTTTCTTTAATGGCATCCAGCAGGTCTGATCTGAAATCTTTAATAGACGCAAACCATTGCGCTGTCGCTCTGAAAATGGTTGGTTTTTTTGTTCTCCAATCATGCGGATAAGAGTGAGTAATGAATTCAAGCTTCACAAGTGCGGCTTTTTCATCGAGCTGCTGTGTGATCGCTTTGTTTGCATCATCATAGAACATGCCTTCAAACCCAGGAGCTTCGCTTGTCATTACACCTTTTTCATCGACCGGGCAAAGCACATCTAAACCGTATTTTTGGCCAATGATAAAGTCATCTTCCCCATGTCCTGGCGCTGTATGAACACAGCCTGTTCCGGCATCAGTTGTTACGTGTTCACCAAGCATAACGAGAGAGTCTCTGCCATATAGCGGGTGTTCAGCGATAATGTTCTCAAGGTCTTTTCCTTTGACCGTTCTTGTCACTTCATACTGATCAAATCCGCATGCTGATGCAACACTTTCGACTAAGGCACTTGCTACGACAAAGCGGTCTTCACCTACTGCAATCACGCTGTACTCAAGATCAGGGTGCACTGAGATTCCGAGGTTCGCCGGAATTGTCCAAGGCGTTGTTGTCCAAATGATGATGCGCTCGCCGTTTTCAAGAACGCCTTTTCCGTCTTTTACACCAAAAGCGACGTAAATAGATGCTGAACGTTTGTCTTGATATTCGATCTCGGCTTCAGCCAGAGCAGACTCACTTGAAGGTGACCAGTTAACCGGTTTAAGGCCTTTGTAAATGTAGCCTCGTTTTGCCATTTCACCAAATACGCGGATTTGCTGCGCTTCGTATTCCGGTTTTAATGTCACGTATGGGTTTTCCCAGTCACCGCGGACACCAAGACGTTTGAATTGCTCACGCTGTCCCTCGATTTGCTTCCAAGCGTACTCTTCACATAGTTTGCGGAATTCTGCTACTGACATTTCTTTCCGGTTTACTTTTTTGTTTTTCGTCAGCGCCGTTTCAATCGGCAGTCCGTGCGTATCCCAGCCCGGCACGTACGGTGCGTTGTAGCCGCTCATTGATTTATAGCGGACGATGAAGTCTTTCAGGATTTTGTTCAGGGCATGGCCCATGTGGATGTCTCCGTTTGCATAAGGAGGTCCGTCATGCAGCACGAATTTCGGGCGGTCTTTCGTCCGTTCTTGAACAAGACGGTAAATGTCCTGCTCCTCCCAGTCTTTTTGCATGTCCGGCTCACGATTCGGCAGATTTCCGCGCATCGGAAAATCTGTTTTCGGCATTAACAGCGTATCTTTGTAATCCATTTTCATTCCTCCACAACATTTTTCAGAAAATAAAAAAAGCCCTCTCATCCCATAAGGGACGAGAAAGCTTATCTCGCGGTACCACCCTTTTAGAAAAAACGGATCATCCGTCTTTTCCTCTCGAACATCGTAACGTGATGGAACGTCCTTTCCTACTCTCGGTTCAGAAAGGAAACTAAAGGGCTGATCTGCATGATTCCGGCCATCCCGGGCTTTCACCTTCCCCGGGTCGCTTTATAGCCTGTTTTGATTCATGCCGGTCCCTTTCAATCGTCTTTTCATCTGAATTTATGAACGTATTATATTCGAACGGGCCGGAGAATGTCAAGAAAATCAGAAAATTATTCTTTTTCCTCAAAAACCGCGTCGACTTCGTATTCCAGCAGATGATCCCAATCATCGTTCTTCAGCAGGTCGAGCTGCGCTTCAATCAGCATTTGGAAACGTGTTCTGAAGACTTTAGACTGTTTTTTCAGCTCTTCAATTTCCATTGCGATTTTTCTTGATTTGGAAAGCGACTCATTGATGATGCGATCAGCATTTTTTTCTGCTTCACGGACGATCAGCTTCGCTTCTTTCTGCGAGTTGCGCTTTACGTCTTCTGCGGCTTCCTGAGCTACGAGAATTGATTTATTCAGCGTTTCTTCGATATTGGCAAAGTGGCCGATTTTTTCGTCCAGCTCGTTCACTTTCGCCTCAAGCTCCGTTTTTTTACGGAGTGCGATTTCATAATCTTTTCTGACCTGCATTAAAAATTCATTTACTTCATCTTCATCATATCCGCGAAAACCTTTTGTAAACGTTTTGTTATGGATATCATTCGGCGTTAATGGCATATTGCCACCTCCATTTTACATTTCAGTACGGTTATCTAGTTCACATTATAAAACAAATACGGCACAGATGGAGAAAAAAACTGAAAAAACGACTCATTTTTGCCGTTCAAATGTAACTTTCCATTTGTCTTTTTTCGTTTTTCCGTCAACTTTTGCCAAACTGCATCGTCCGAAGCCGCGAATCGAGAGCATGTCCCCTTCAGCAACCTGATAAGACGGATCTTCAATGGCTTTCCAATTCACCTTAACGAGCCCGTTTTTCACAAGCGCCTGCGCTTTCTGCCTGGATTGCCTGCTCATTGAAGCGCAGACGGCGTCGAGACGCAATGAAGAAACCGTGTCATCCCTTATTTCGACATCTGAAGCGGGAATGTGAAGAGCGGAAAGCTCGATTTTCTCAAGCTTTACCGGCGCTTTGCCCGCCTTGGTCAGCTGAGTGCTGACAAAATCGGCGATTTCACCGGAGACGATCAGCTGCACGGCTTCCTCAGAGAAAATCAGATCGCCGTATTTCTGCCGCTTTAAGCCGATCCCCATTAATGATCCGAGAAGAGAGCGGTGGTCAATGCTGACGAATTTTTCAGCGTATTGAACGTCAAAAGCCCGAAGCTCAAAATCATCCTGTTCAGGTTCCATATATTCAGGGTATAAAATCGCGCGTTTGCGCTCAGCTCTGTCATATCCTCCGAAAAACGCAAGACCGCAGGCATCGCCGATAACGGCTTTTACAATGACCTGTTCTCTGGGATCTAAGAAATCAGTCAGCTTCATCCGATACTGGTCCAGGACAATCTGTTTCCATTCAAGCACCTGATCAATAAAAGGCCGCTCGTCTTGTCTGAAGTGCTGGTAAATATCGCTCATGTTCTTTCCTTTCTATGTAAAGAGGCTTGGCTGGTGCCAAGCCCGTATCAAACTGTCGCATTCAAGTATACATTGCGATCATGCGGTATAGGCCCCAAAGTCCCGTCGTGGCAAACCGAAGCACGATAATCGCTACAATCGGGGATATATCCAGCATGGCAATGGGCGGAATGATCCTTCTGAACGGCTCTAAATACGGTTCGCAAATCGCTGCGAGAAACCGTCCGACCGCCGTTTCTCTCGTACTCGGCACCCATGACATAAAGATATAGATGATCAGGGCAAACGAGTAGATGTAAATTAAATAACTCAGAACGGAAAAAATTTGATAAAGAATCATCCTGCTTTACCACCTCTGATGTTCGTCTTCATTTATAAGCTCCGAAATCGTGCCGGAAACGTCGACATTATCAGGCGTGCACAGAAAAATATCTGAACCGATTCTCTGAATGTCGCCGCCGATGGCGTAGACGGTACCGCTTAAAAAGTCGACGATTCTTTTCGCCTGATCATGCTGGATGCGCTGCAGATTGACGACAACCGCCCGCCTGTTCTTTAAATGATCGGCGATTTCCTGCGCTTCCGCATAAACACGCGGTTCACTCAACACCACTTTAGAGGATTTCTGAACACTTTGCAAGCTTACTACGTTCTGCTTGCCCTGCGGCTTCTGAGCGTAAGCAGGCTGTTTATCTTTCTGCTGTTCATGCTCTTCCGGATGATCCTGCTCCGTTTCAATGTATTCGTACTCGTACTCCTCCTCATCCATTGAGAAAAAGTTTTTCAGTTTATTTTTCATGCTCATTTGTTTACACCCCCGGTTCATTTCCGACTAATGAAGAGCCGATTCTGATAAAAGTTGCGCCCTCTTCAACAGCGATTTCATAATCATTTGACATGCCCATTGACAGTTCCCGGCACGGTGCGTTTGTCTGATTCAGTTTTTGCACCTGATCCCTCAGATCACGCAATTGCCGGAAGCAGGCTCTGATCGTTTCTGTATCGTCTGTCAGGGGAGCCATCGTCATCAGGCCCTCTACAGAAATGTTTCTAAACTCAGAAAGCTCTCTGATAAAGGGGATGACCTCCTCTGTTTTCAAACCGTGCTTAGACGGCTCAAGCGAAGTATTCACCTGCACAAAACAGCGAACTGCATGCTGCGCCCGTTTTTCAATCTCTTTTGCCAATGACAGTCTGTCTAAGGAATGAATATAAGATACACGGTCAACGACGGCCTTCACCTTTCTGGACTGAAGACTGCCGATAAAGTGCCACTCCGGGCTGCCTTTGATGACTTCCTGCTTATGGATAAGCTCGGCATCCCGGTTTTCTCCCAGACTTGTAATACCGGCATCAACGGCCTCTTGAGCCCTTTCAGCTGATACGTATTTTGTAACCGCGATGACGGTAACATCTTCGGGGCTTCGGCCCGATCTGTTACATGCTTCGTTTATTCTTTCGTTTATATGTCGTAATTGATCAGCAACACGCAAGATCTTACGCCTCCTTCATTCCGATAAAGGACATCATGCGTCCCGTTTTCCCTTTGTCGCGGCGGTGTGAAAAGAATAGTTCACGCTCTCGTTCGGTGCATAAACCGCTGACTGAAATGTTTTCTTCCGGAATGCCGCAATGTATCAGAAGAAGACGGTTGACCTCTTTTAAATCAAGCTGATACTGGCCTTTTTCCGTTTCGCATATGGCGGATTCAGCCGTAAAAGGCAGCGCCCGCACTTCATTGATGACGCGGTCGTCGACTGTATAGCTTCCCGCGCTGATGGACGGACCGATGACAGCCTGAATATCTGTTAAACGGGAGCCTTCTTCGTTTACCCAGCGTTCCGTCATGATGCGTCCGATTTGTTTGACCGTCCCCTTCCATCCGGCATGGGCAGCGCCGATAATGGATTTCACCGGGTCATAAAAATACAAGGGCACACAGTCCGCAAAACAAAGGGCCAAAAAAAGATTCGCATCTTTCGTGTAGAGCCCATCCGTCCCGCGGAATGCGGAAGAATAGTCTCTCGCCCCTTTTCCTTTATCCCCGGCTGTCACGCGGCGGACGCGGTTTTCATGTGTCTGGTCGGCGAATACCCAGGAATCCAGATCAGTACCGCATAAGGACGCTATGACTTCACGGTTTGTCACAACATCATGAGCTTTGTCCCGGACGTGCAATCCGGTATTTAATGACTCATACGGAGGATTGCTGACACCGCCGTTTTTCGTTGTGAATCCGGCGATGACCTTTGTGTTAAGCTGATTCACACAGTTCCAGTCTTCTATCATGAGTGCCGAGGGGGTGGTAAGACTAAACGGGTGATATGTATTCATGGAGATCCAACCTTTCGACAAACATTAAAAAAGCGTAATTTCCCACTCATTTTAACACAATTTTAAGCATACGTTTAGCGGCTGATTGAAAAATGAGATAAATAAATGTGCCGGAAACATTGAGATTTCCGGCTTTTTACAAGTAAAGGGAGGATTACGCTCCCCCCTTTGGTTCGTTTACACGCACTAAGATGACATCTTCCCCAATTTTAACTATATTTCGCCAAGGAATGATCATTTCCTCTTCTTTTCCGAAAAAACCGAGAACTTTTCCGCTGCCGCCTAAAATAATCGCCTGAATTTTTCCCGTTGTCACGTTAATATCAATATCACCGATGCTTCCGAGTTTTTTTCCGTTCGACACGTTTACCACATCTTTTATTTGAAATTCAGATATGCTGATCATCCGTATCACGCCCTTTGCCCGTTCTTTTTCCTATTATATGAACGGCCGGGCTGAACCTTGTCACATCGGGCAATCTTTTTTGCGGCTGCACCAGCCGAGGATAAATCTCAACATGATTTTCGTATAGTCCATAAGCTCATCAACGGACACTTCCTCGTTTACGGAGTGGGCGTTTTTTAAATCGCCGGGACCGTATATGACGCTCGGAATCCCGGCATGATAAAGCCACCCTCCGTCAGTTACGGTTTGTGAAACATCAATGACGGGCTCCTGTTTTTTGACGGCTGAGTGTGATGCAGCCAAGACAGAAACTGCCGGATGATCCGGGTCGATTTCCAGCGCCGGGAACACCTCTCCTCTGTCTTCAATCATCGAAGATCCGCCCCATTTGAACACCGGCCTGTTTTCTTTGAGCCACAGATCACTGTCAGCGACACGATTAATATAGTCTTCGATTTCTGCGGCTGCTTGTTCGTGCGTTTCGTTCGGATAAAAGTGGACGGTGATCCATAACCGGCATTCATCGGCGACAAACGCTGCATGTCTTCCGCCTTCAATGACGGCGGGGTTGATCGTATTGGTGCCGGGCGCAAAGCCGGGATAGCTTTTCGTTACCGCCCAGTGGCGCTCCAGCTCTCCCAAGGCAGCGATGATTTTCGCCATTTTTTCGATGGCGCTCGCTCCGAATGTGCCTCCGCCCGCATGAATCATATTGCGCCTCATGCCGTCATGAAATGTTTGTTTGCTTTTCAATTCTATCCAGCCGGTGATGACTCCGCCCTGCCCTTGAATATGCAGGCTGCTCGTATCCGCGACAACGGCAAAATCCGCGTGATAGCCGCGTTTACAGCATTCCAGCGTCCCCGCCTCACCGACTTCTTCTCCGATTACAGACTGTACAATGAGGTCGCCCGGAAGCTCAATGCCGGCATCATGGATCAGCTTCAGAGAGAAAAGTACACACGCCAACCCCCCTTTCATATCAGCGGCGCCCCTTCCGATCAGCATGCCGTCTTTTACGATCGGCTGAAACGGGTCAGAGTGCCAGTCTTCGCCCCCGGCTTCTGCCACATCAATGTGTCCGTTTAAAATCAGGCTTTGATGCCTGCTTGAATCTGTCCCTTTTAAAACACCGACTACATTCGGGTCTTCCGGATACACATCCCACATATCGACCGAGCAGCCCGTTTCTTTTAAAAAGCCGGCCACCCACTTTTGGGCTTCTGCCGTATTTCTTGCTGGCGGGGCCGGAGTCGGAAAGGCTATCAATCTTTCAGCAATATGTATGAAGTCGTGCCGCCGTTTCTCCGCCTGGTGTAACAGCATATCAATCTGATGCATTGGAAATCTCCCCTTTGGCTGTATCAAAAAACCCATTTCATTCATGAAATGAAACGGGTAAAAAACGGATCTTCCTCCGCTTTTTTCACCGCTTCCCTCCGCCGGCATGATCCGGATCAGGTCCGTTAAGGGTTGAGACAAACGTCTCTCTCAGCCGCATGGCAGCACCCCCAGGGTGAATTTATGTTATTTTACGGATGATGCCTCTTTTGCACGTGTTAAAAACGGGCGGCCATTGTTCCATAAGACATTGACAGGCATATCGAAAAACGCAGTAAGGCGCTCGTCAGAAAGCATGTCCCTGATTTTCCCGGAGGCGAACACCTCGCCTTGTTTTAAAAGAAGCGCCTGATCAAATACCGGCAGAATTTCTTCAGCGTGATGGGTGACATAAAGGATGGACGGCGCATTTTCTTTTTCGGCGATCGACGTAATCGTGTCCAGCAGCTGCTCCCTTGCCATAAAATCAAGACCCGTCACGGGTTCGTCCAAAATCAGCAGTTCCGGATCAGCCATAAGCGCCCGCGCAATCAGCGCTCTTTGTCTTTCCCCTTGTGATAATGTTTCATACCGTCTGTCGGCGTAACCGATGGCGCCCAAATCCTTCAGAAGACCGATCGCTTTTTCCCTTACCTGCTCACTCGGAGTTTCGTACAGCCCGATTGAGGCGTACGCGCCGCTGAGGGCGATTTCAAAAGCGGAGTCCGCGGCATATAATTTGTGCTGAAGACCGGCCGAAACAAGGCCGATTTTCCTTCTGAGCCTGTCACCGAGCTCTGTTTTGCCGAATTGATGGCCGAGCACCTGCATCTCTCCTGAAGTGGGGAAGTAATAAGAGCATAACATGTTCAGCAAAGCCGTTTTTCCGGCTCCGTTTAATCCGTACAGCACCCAATTTTCGTTTTTCTCGACGCGCCAGTTAATATCTTTCAAAATCCATTTCCCGTTTCTTTTTAATGACACACTGTCCAGCTGTAAAATCATTGCGTTTCCCCCGTTTACTTTGTTTAAATTTTCTAAAAACTTTTACACATTAGAATACATCACTTTTTTGCAAACGTAAACCATCGCATGAAAAAAGCCTTTAAACAAGGTTTAAAGGCTTTTTCCGTTATTGATGGATATTCTTATTCATTTGTTTAATGGCTGCTTTTTCAAGCCTTGAGACCTGAGCTTGGGATATGCCGATTTCTTCAGCGACCTCCATTTGGGTTTTCCCTTGGAAAAAGCGCTTTCGCAAAATCATTTTTTCCCGTTCGTTCAGTCTTCTCATGCCTTCTTTCAGAGCGAGCTCCTCAATCCATTGTGTATCCTTATTGCGCTCATCGCTGATCTGGTCCATCACGTAAATCGGATCGCCGCCGTCATTATAAATCGGCTCAAACAGTGAAACCGGATCCTGGATGGCGTCAAGGGCAAACACAATTTCTTCATGGGGCACTTCAAGAACTTTGGCGATTTCCTCTGCTGTCGGCTCCCTGCTTGTCTCACTGATTAACCGCTCTCTTACTTGAAGCGCTTTATATGCGATATCGCGAAGCGACCTCGAGACGCGGATCGGATTATTATCCCGCAAATATCTGCGGATTTCTCCGATGATCATCGGTACAGCGTATGTTGAAAACTTAACATTATGGCTTAGGTCAAAATTATCAATGGATTTCATTAGTCCGATGCAGCCGACCTGAAATAAGTCATCAACATACTCTCCTCTGTTGTTAAACCTCTGAATGACGCTTAAGACAAGGCGCAGATTGCCGTTTACAAGCTTTTCCCTCGCTGAATCATCGCCCTCATCCTGTAATTGCCTAAACAGCTTTCTCATCTCTTCATTCTTGAGCACCGGTAATTTGGAGGTATCCACCCCGCAAATTTCGACTTTATTTCTTGACACGTTTTTCCCTCCCACTAGGAGCTGCTGTACAACGTTAAGTATCTCCTCGGGTGGGAAAAATATGCACCGCCATTTTACAGAAATAAACATCCGGCTGCGGCAATCCTTGCAGCAGTAAGGGCTGTCAGATGGAAAAAAATTTACACCATTTTGTTAAACTCTTTTCTCAGTCTTTTGATAATCCGCTTTTCGAGCCGGGAGATATAAGATTGTGAAATCCCCATCATGTCGGCTACATCTTTTTGTGTTTTTTCTTCTTCTCCGACAAGCCCGAAACGCAGTTCCATAATCTGCTTTTCTCTTTCGTTTAATTGCTCAAGCGCTTTTTTCAAAAGTTTTTTATCCACATTGGCTTCAATGTCTTTTGTAATAATATCATCATCTGTGCCGAGCACATCCGAAAGCAGCAGTTCGTTTCCGTCCCAATCAATGTTCAGCGGTTCATCAAAGGACACCTCTGAACGGATTTTATTGTTTCGGCGCAAGTACATTAAAATTTCGTTTTCGATACATCGCGACGCGTAGGTGGCGAGTTTGATTTTCTTTTCCGGATTAAAAGTGTTTACCGCTTTGATCAAACCGATGGTGCCGATGCTGATTAAGTCCTCGATGTTGATGCCGGTATTTTCGAATTTGCGGGCAATGTAAACGACAAGACGTAAGTTTCTCTCAATCAGGATGGCCCGCGCCGCCTGATCCCCGCTCGGCAGCTTTAATAAGAGCACCTGCTCCTCTTCTTTAGACAAAGGCGGCGGCAGCGCCTCGCTTCCTCCTATGTAATACACTTCATCGCTTTTCAGTCCGAGTTTCATCAGCCATTTATACCACAAATATGTCAGACGCAGCTTAAGTTTTTTCATCTTCCTCCCCCTTCTAAATACAACGCGTTTTGAGTATGATGAATAACAGACTTTTCGTCAGGAAACATGTTTTACAGCCTTCCCTGTCAGCATCTTCGGATGAACGATTCCGTCAAATTCACCGTCCGCGGATAATGGTTTCGTGCTGATGCCGATCAGGCATTTTTCACAAGCGATCATTTCGTCTTTTGTTAAAATCGTGACGTAATCCGGCTTTAAACAGAGTAAAAATTGATTGTCCTGGCCGACGCCCCTGTACGGAATCAGCCTCAGCTTATCCGCATGGCGGAACGAATCATCAAGCTGCTCTATCACTTCAAGCGGACTGGCGGATTTGATGAGGGCCGTTTCCTTTTCGCTGAGAATCGGAGCGAATTTGTCAATGTGAAGGATCATGACCGGCGTTTTCGTCAGCGGATCATACAGCTGATTCCCGGAATCCACCAATCCTTTCGCGCGGATTGTCTGTCCGCTGAATTCCGCCTGCACCATGACAAGTTCATCGTACTGAATGGACTTCGTCTCGATGTCTTCAATTCTCTTTTTCGAAAAAAACCATATGGCCGGAAATCCGATAACTACAAACATCCAGCTGATCGGGTCGCCGAATCCGGTCTGGCTTGTGACCATTACGCCTTGCTGCACAATTGATTCTGTCTGCAGCAGGGAATGTACGCCGATCATTCCCCCGCCGACGAGAAAAGTCGCGAAATAAAAGGCGAACAAATTTTGAAAAAAGTATCGGAACCGTTTAAAGCCAAAAGCCGCAAGCACGATGACTACTGAAAACGCCATTTTTCCCGCCGGATGCTCCACAAAGGGAGAAACAGGCGTAAACATCAGAAGCACAATGGCTGACCCGATGAAACCGCCGGCGGCCACTCTTCTTTTTTTTACCTGGCGTTTTAAAATAAAGGCGGTCAATAAAAGCAAAAGAGAATCAAAACAAAAGTTCAACAGCCAAATGACATCCAGATAGATTTTCACATCTGACCCCTTTCCTCTTTTGTCTTACTTATCTGTTTCTCTCTCTTGTTTCATAAGTATAAAGCAAGCTCTGTGGGAAAGTCTGTCAATTAATGTTGAGGGTAAAGTACAATTTTTAAGGGATAACCGTTTTATTTGTCGAGGGCCGAAAGGGTTGATTTCCTATTGTCCGCTTCAACTAAAAAAGCGCTGCCGTGATCTGGCAGCGCTCTGTTTTTACTCATTGATATAAAGTTTTCCTTTAGCCGTCTGTCTCGTTTCATTTCCGTAGTCATCTCTTGCGATAACGTCAATTTTTGCTCCGCTTGCTTTGATGGAAGAGGTCGCCGTCCAGTAACCCTCATATCGTCCCGGAGAAATTTCTCTCAGCGGAAGCTCTGTTGCGTTTTGGCTCCCTGCCCGGGCGTTTGTCAGAGGCAGACGGATAACGAAGGAAGCGTCTAATTTCTTTCCGCTTGAAAAAGCGATTTTCACTGATTCTCCGGCTTTTAATTCCTTATCCGCTCCGGGAACCAATCCGGAAATGACGGGAGCATTGTAATTGACATCGATCACCGTCTTTTTCGTTGTTTTGTTACCCGCTTCATCTGAGGCCGTGACCTTGATCTCATTGCTGCCGTTTTCCAGAAGGGTTCTCGCTTGATAAGAACCGTTATTTACCTCAGCTTTTTTTCCGTTCACCTTTACCCATTTTAAATGGGCGTCGTGCACTTTTCCTTTTACGGTCACTGCTTCTTTATTTGTTTTATCACCGTTTGCCGGACTGTCAATCGTCACATCCGGCTTATCCTCATCCAGTATGACCGTGACAGGGCGTGACTCATCGGTTGACCCGCTGTCTGTCACAGATGCCGCCGTCAGCCGATTGGCATCTTCAGTGAGTGTGACGCCGGCCTGGAAATTGCCGTCTGCATCTGCTTTCGTTTCTGCGGCGGTTTTACCGTTATTGGTAAGACGGACAGCGGTTTTTGGTGAAGCTGTTCCTTTCACCGTGATTGACTTCTTGTTTGTAAATGACCGGTCTTCAGGCGACATTATGTCAGGCACAGAAGCTTCGTAGTCGACCAAAGCCCTGATCATAAAGTTTCCGTCTGATTTATCGGCTTTTGACCAGCGGCCGTCAAGGTATTGCCAGTTTCTGTTCGAGTACGGACTGCCGTCATCAGATGACAGGGCAGGTGTATAAGGATCGGGTTTCGTCTGGCGGAACACAAGATAAAAATCCTTTCCGACCGCGATTCCTTTTGAGCTGAGATCCACTTTGGTCCATTCGCCGTTTCGAAGCGCTTCAGCTTGGAACGGGCCGGCAATTTTGCTGCCCGGAGCTCCATCAGGGCCAGATGCATCATATACTTCTGCTTGAAATTCGGTACCGCCCGGATCAGGCCAGTCGGCGCCCCAAAATTTAAAAAGGCCTCCTGTCAGCATACCGTGTTCTTTTCCGTCTTTAAGCGTCATCTTAACGGCAGATTTGCTGCCGGCTTTAAAATATGACAGCGCGGCTTCTTCCGTTCCGTTATCATAGGCAATTTCCCCTTCATAACCAATATACGGCTTAAGCTTGACGTTTTTTTCAGCATCTCCTTTGATGTCAACGGAAAATTCGCTATTGTAAAAGCCTTTTGCCGCTACTTTGATTGTGTAGGAGCCTTCGTACGCCTTAAGCGAATATTCCCCTTTATCGTTTGTCACCGCCGGTTCAATTGCGGCATCCTCAGCCACATAAAGCGCAGCCCCTTTTACCGGTTCGCCTGTTGACTGATTGGTGATGGTTCCTTTTAGCGTGCCGGACGGCATTTGCTCCAGTGTAAAGTCTGCCTGTGCGGTTTTGTCTGATTGAATAGAAACTTGTTTCGAAGCGGACTTAAATCCGTAAGCCTCGGCTTTCAGCGTATAGCTTCCCGCCTTATGCGACAGGCTGTAGCTTCCGCTTGCAGGGTCGGAATATACGGATTTCCCCGTCTCGGCGACACTGATTTGCGCTCTGAGAGGGAGGAGGTTTGTTTCACGTTTTACTCTTTTTCCGGGTGATTTCACTGCCGGTTTAGCCTGTTTCGGACTGACGGCTTTTTTCTTCAGGTGGCCGGGAGGTGTTTGCCTATTGTGTTTACTTTTTTTAGCCGCCTTGCCGAGAGGGCTGCTTGAAAGCCGGACATCATCGATATACCATCCGTCTTCATTGAGTACTTCGTCTGACTGCATATTAAACATGAGCTTTATGTTTTGGCCTTTATACGCAGATAAATCTGCCTCTTCATCGTTCCATCCTGCGGAGTCACCATTGTAAACGGCCGCCTGCTCCCAATTTGATTTTCCTTCCGGAAGAACGAACACATACCCGTAATCAAAAAATTCTTCGAGCTTGTGCCAGCTTTTAAATTGCAAAAACAGCCGTCCTGTTTCCGGAACTTGAATCGGAGGCATCACCAAATTCATGTTGGCTGAATCGGCATAAGGGCCGGACAGATTCGTCGCATACACTTTATCTCCGGAAAATGCGGTGCCGGGCCCTGAACCCGGGATACCCCATTCCCATTGGTCATGTGTCCCGTAACTGGACCAGCCCGCCGGCTGTGATTCAAAATCCTCTTTGTATCCCGCCGTAATGCTCGGTTTCACGTCAGCCCGGTACGTATCAGATTCTACAGAATGACCTCCGAAATCTTTTATGGTCCATTTATAACTTACCTTGCTTCCCGTTACATCCGGAATTTCCGCCTGGTATGTTCCCTTTTTTTCATCACCGCTTTTTTGAACGGCGGCTGTCGTTTTCCACTCTCCTTCATCAAACTGATAGGAAAGGCTGACTTCAGTTACGCTTACATCGTCTTCTGCTGTAACCGTCAACGGAAGGTTTGCCCCTTTGTAAGCCGCTGAGACCGGTTCATGGTGAAAGCTGGGCGGATTGTGATCTTCGCCCGCAGAAGAGACCTTGCCTTCTACGCTTCCGATTCCGTCCGTTACGGCAGAAACGGCATCAAAAGCGTTAACGAGACCGTGGCCGTAACCGTTATTCGGTGATTCCGGAAAAACGGAATCTGTCAGCTTTTCGGCGGTGCGCGTCAAAACGTCTTCCATTTCATCGACCGTAATAGAGGCGTTCGCCTGCCTTAACAAAGCCGCTGTCGCCGCCACATGCGGCCCGGCCATTGAAGTTCCGTCCCAGCCGCCTTCGTATGTTCCTCCAGGAATCGAAGAACGGATATTCACTCCCGGAGCCGAAATGTCCGGTTTTGTTTCATGATACGGTGAGGGGCCTTGAAGTGAGAAATCAGCGAGTTTCTTGTCGATGTCAGTCGCACCTGTCGCAAATGCTTCAGGATAATTGGCCGGGTTTGCGATTGAACCCGGTCCTCCCGGTGTAAATAAGTCTTCATTTCCCGCAGAGAATTCCGGAAAAATCCCTGCCGCTCTCCACGCATTCACCATATCGCGGTACCACTCGTCCATTCCCGAACCGCCTGCCCAGGAATTATTGACAACATCCGGCGCCATCTCGGGATGGGGCGTGCCGTTTTTATCTTTAGGCGCGAGCACCCATTCACCGGCATCCAAAATATCGGCATCAGTTCCTCCGTCATCTGAAAATGCTTTTACTGCGATCCATTTCGCCCCCGGAGCCACACCGATTTGATTTGAGCCGTCAGGTTCTGAACCCGTCATGGTCCCTGTTACATGAGTGCCGTGTTCAAGGTCATCGTAGGGAGCGTCTTTATGGGACACGGCATCATACCAGTTCATTTCATGATTCGGCGCTGCGGGATTTTCAGGATCGTAACCCCGGTATTTTTCTTTAAGCGCCGGATGATCCCACTGAACTCCCGTATCAATGGAGGCGACAACCGTGCCGGTTCCGTCGTATCCTGAGGCCCAGGCCTGCGGCGCACCAATTTGGCTGATATTCCATTCGATGCCTTCCTTTGCTTTGATCTCTTTTTGTTTTTTCTTCATTTGAAAAGGAGCTTTTGATTGTCGTTGAGTAAGCTGACGTTTTTCATTCGGAAGAACTTTTTCTACTTCAGGAAATGAGGCGGCTTTTTCCATTACCTCTTTCGAAGCAGTGACTGCCATTCCGTTGACAATATAATAGGAATGGATGTGATCAGCCTTGCCTTTCTTTTTTTGTTTTTCCAAATATGTTTTCAGATTCTGCTGCGCATCATGAGCCGCCAGTTTTAAAGAAGAAACGACGGCTGACCGCTTTTGATATTCGGTTTTTGCTGCGGAAAGCGATTGAGACTTGGCGTTTTTTTCTGCTTCTTTGACCGCTTTTTTCGTATTGGCTTTCTCTTTAAATTTGATAAGAAACGTGACTTTATCATTTTTTTCAAAACGCTTCTTGACTGAATCGGAAATCTTATGCTGAATGCTCTTAGAGGAAGAAAGATCTTTGGTGAAAGAAACTGCCCCCGGTGTGCTGTTCGCTCCGGCTGCACCCGGAAACAACAGGGAACTGACGACAATCGCGCTTAAAACGGAGCCTGTCCATCTGTTTCTCGTTTTTTTCTTCAATCGTATCCCCCCTTATTTGGTAACGCCCTATAAAATGTGTATCCCTCCTTCATAATTGGAATCGTTTGTCATTTTCGATGCTGTACGTTAAATGTAGACAATCTTCCATCCAGATATTGTCACATTCTGTAGAAAGCCGTATGAAACTAAAAAACAATCAATTCGTCATAGGTATAAAGTTGCTTTTTTCGCTGTATAGATCATGGGGATAGGAAGGAAGACTGTACACAAAAAAGAAAAAGGACAAAACCATGTGGTCTTGTCCTTTTTTACATCAGCCGCGTTTGTTGCGGTTTCTTAAAAATGTAGGAATGTCGAGGGCATCATCCGCCGGCTGTGATGTATGGCGGTTCACCGTGTTTTGATGCTGTGTTTCTTCTCGTTTCGGCTCACGTTTCGCAGCGTTTTGGCTTTGAGACTTCAATCCTTGGTTTAAAGTCGGACGCTGCGGTTTTGAGTCATCTTTTTCCTGTTCGATAAAACCGGTCGCAATAACGGTGACGACGATTTCATCTTTCAGATTTTCATTGATAACTGAACCGAAAATCATGTTGACATCAGGGTCAGATGCAGAAGCGACGATGTCGGCTGCTTCCTGCACTTCGTAGAGGCTCAGGTTTGTACCTCCCGTAATGTTCATCAAAACACCTTGCGCTCCGTCGATTGCCGCTTCCAGTAACGGACTGGAGATCGCCTTTTTGGCGGCTTCAGCAGCACGGCTTTCGCCCGTAGCGATCCCGATACCCATCAATGCTGAACCTTTGTTGGACATGATGGTTTTGACATCGGCAAAGTCCAAGTTGATTAAACCAGGCGTCGCGATGAGGTCAGAGATACCTTGCACCCCTTGGCGAAGCACGTTATCAGCTTCACGGAATGCTTCAAGCATCGGTGTGTTTTTATCGACAATTTCAAGAATGCGGTCATTCGGAATAACGATCAGTGTGTCAACGGCTTCTTTCATTGCCGTGATACCGCCTGCAGCCTGCAGCTGGCGTTTTCTTCCTTCAAATGTAAACGGTCTTGTTACGACACCGACAGTCAAAGCGCCTAAGTCCTTTGCGATTTGCGCGATAACCGGTGCGGCTCCCGTTCCGGTACCGCCTCCCATTCCGGCTGTAACGAACACCATGTCAGCGCCTTTTAGCGCTTCTTCGATTTGTTCCTTACTTTCTTCAGCGGCTTTTTTGCCGACTTCCGGATTCGCTCCCGCTCCGAGACCGCGGGTCAGCTTTTCCCCGATCTGCATTTTCACTTCCGCTTTTGACAGGTTAAGAGCTTGCGCGTCCGTGTTTACCGCAATGTACTCTACACCCTGCACTTCATTTTCAATCATTCGGTTGACCGCGTTATTACCGCCGCCTCCTACTCCGATTACTTTAATTGATGCTAAGCCGTCTATGTTTGTTTCGAAATCCAACATGCTAAATCCTCCTAATCTGCCGAATGACTATCAATCTATTCCCAAAACATGCTTAATAGTTTTTTCATTTTGCTCGGTTTGTTGTGTTCGGCTTGTGTTTTTTGTTTTGCTTTTGGACGCTGCTGCGCCTCTGGCCGCTGATGATGTTCTTCTTCGTGAGAGACCGCGATTTCCTGCACGGCTTCTTCCGGCATATGAAAGCCTATTTTTCTTCCCTGAATTCTGGCATTTCGGCAGGCAAATTGTATCAAGCCGACACCCGTCATATACTGAGGGTCTCTTACACCGATATAATTCGGGCTTGCGACCCTTACATTGTGCCTCAGCACTTCCTGTGCCAATGAAAGCACTCCGGGCATTGCGGCCTGTCCGCCGGTCAGCACAAAGCCGCCGGGCAGATCTGTAATTCCCATATGCTCAATTTCGGCTGCGGCAATCTCAAGAATCTCTTCCACTCTTGCTTCAATAATATTGGCAATTTCCTGCTGTGTAAAAGATTGCTTTTGATTCGTTCCTATGACGGTGACTTCAAATACTTCATCTTCTGAAGCCTCATCGTAGAATGCATGTCCGAATTGTTTTTTTACTCTTTCAGCCTCTTCGGTGGAAGTGCGCAATCCGATCGATACATCTTTCGTGATGTTTTCGCCTCCGAGCGGAATGACGGCTGTCTCCTTCAGGTGCCCCTGTTCAAATACCGCCACCGTCGTCGAGCCGCCGCCGATATCAATCATGGCGACTCCGAGGTTTTTTTCGTCTTTTGACAAAGCCGCCGAACCGGCCGCAAGCGGCTGCAGGCAGATATCAGTAATTTCAACGCCCGCTCTCTCCACACAGCGAAGTAAATTATGTAAGATCGTTTTGGAGCCGGTAATCAGCGTGCCTTCTACTTCCAGGCGCACGCCGAGCATTTTTTTCGGATCGGTAATTTCGTCTCTTCCGTCAACAATAAACTGTTTCGGAACGACGTCTACGATCAGCTGCTCATGCGGAACTGACACGACCTGTGCCGCTTCCATTACCCTGCGGACGTCTTCAACGTGAATTTCTTTGTTTTCACTGGAAACAGCGACAACGCCGTTCGTATCTTGAATATGAATATAATTTCCATTAACGCCGACAATGGCTTTTTTCAGCGGAAAACCTACCATTCTTTCAGCTTGGTCAAACGCTTTTCTTATAGAATGAACGGTTTCATCTATATCAACGATTGAGCCTTTTTTCAACCCTTCAGACGGTACATTTCCCACTCCGATAATGTTAAGGGAATCATCTGTCATTTCTCCGACGATCACTTTTGTATTGGACGTACCGATGTCAAGACTGACGTAAAGTTCATTGTTGTTCATTCTATGGCACCTCCTCACATTTCGATCAAATTCTATTCTATTATTTGCGGAACAACAATACAATGAATGTGGCTTTACAAGTGTGTAACAAAAACAACAGCATCAACAAATTCTTATCTGATTTCTCACAATTTATGTTTAATGAAACTATTCGTTATATTCTATGTATATCCTCTTTTATATCGTATTTTTTTTATTTTTTTTAGAGACGGCCCACCTTACCGTAAGATTTCCTGTCACGGTGCCATACTGTGCAAACCAGATGCAAATATACCCGCTTTCCATTAGTCTACACTAAGATGAACCTCCAGAAAAGCTATAGATATTGCCAGAAACATCCGAAAAAAGAAGAAACAGGAGGAAAATTCCAAATGCAATGCTCATTGCAGAAGACACGCCCATTGCATTGAGAATTTTCCGCTTGTCCGGCAGCCATATCCCGGGCAAAAACAAACATAGTCATAATGATTCCGCTATCGGTTATATCGGCTGCCCCGCTGATTGTAATAGATTCTTTTGAACCACCTTGAAATTAGTTCTTTAGAACTATTAATCATTTTCTTTTTTCTTGCCGGATTTACCTTTGTTAAATTCTTCAAAATACGTAGCGACTTCTAAGTGGATAATCCCCTTTTTCCCGCCGTCCAGCTGGGAAACGATAGAAGGATAGGTCTTCATCCGGCCGGCAAACGTTTTAATAGAAGCGGTAACTACATACCCGTCGTTCATATACAGCTTGATCCGATCCTGATCCATTTTTACCGGTGTATAATAGATTTCAGAAATCGACTGCTTTAGCGAACCGGAAAGCTTATCAAGCTGCTCCGCCATTTTGACCCGCTTTTTCGCGTTTGTCCAGTCAACCAAAATCGGGCCCGCGTCATCCGGCGTGACTTCGTTCGGCAGCACAGAGCCGTTTTCGAGCACTTCATAATATACATCATGTCGCTGCAGATACGCGATCGTCTTGTATTCTTCAATGTGAATGCTGACTTTGTTAGGAAATACTTTTGAAAGTTCCGCCTTTTTCACCAGCTTATTCTGCTCAATCTTTTCTTCTGTTTTTTTCTTGTTCAGACTCCAGAACTCGGTTTGTCCGTTATGTATATCAGAAAGCGCGTTGATCTCTTTTACAGACACGTTTTCGTTTCCGGAAACGGTGACAGAAGACACTTTGCTGATCGGCATCTGCAAGTACACGATGATCAGCACCATCATAAAAAAGAGCACAATGAATGAAATCAGCCGGCGGTTTGCTTTTTGCTTCCGCTGCTCTTTGATTTTCGGAATCCGCTCTTCAATATTTACAATTTTTTCTCTTTCATGATTTGGGTTCACTGCCTGTCCACCTCACTAAGAATGAAACAGCTTGACATTCGTCTGATTGAAAAACAAACGGCATGCTGTGATGCCGTTTGACATTTGTTAAAAGTATATCACATGAGCTCATGTAATCAGAGAACCTTTTAACGATTCCCTCCGATGATTTCAACTTCTGTATGCATGTCAACATCATACTGCTCACGGATTGTCTTTTTCACATATTCAATCAGGTCGAGAACGTCCTTGGCAGTCGCTCCGCCGGCATTGACGATAAAATTCCCGTGCATTTCGGACACTTTTGCTCCGCCGATCTGATGTCCTTTTAATCCCGCTTTTTCAACGAGGTTTCCGGCATGATCCGGCAGCGGATTTCTGAATATGCTTCCGGCGCATGGGCTTGAATACGGCTGAGTGTTTTTTCTGTAATCTTTGTTCTGCTGCATTTGCGACGTAATGGCTTCCCGTTCCTTTTGCTCAAGCTGAAGAACTGCCTCGAGACAGACGCCGGGGCGTTTTTTCTGCAAAACAGACGTTCTGTAGCTGAAATCCATCTCTTCGTTTGTCAGCCATTCGATTGTGCCGTCTTCAAATAAGATACGGGCTTTCACAAGAATCTCACTCATATCAGATCCGTGCGCCCCGGCATTCATATAGACGGCTCCGCCGATTGATCCGGGAATGCCCGCTGCAAATTCAAGACCGGACATTCCTTTTTTACTCATGGAAGTCGCAAGCCGGACGACCGAATAGCCGCCTCCGACCGTCACCTGATCACCGTCAATCTCCAAATGATCCAGACCCGCTCCCAGCTTGATGACAACTCCTCTTATGCCTTCATCAAGCACGAGCAGATTTGAACCGCGGCCGATAACCGTCCATGGCAGATCATGTTTCTTCACAATATCCATAATATCTTTGACTGCTTCCACACGGTTGGGGATGATTAAAATGTCCGCCGGACCGCCGATTTTCATCGTTGTATGGTTCGCGAGCGGTTCTTGTTCCAGCACTTTGCCGACTTCGCGGTCTCTTAATTCCTGAATTACGTTCTCCATCATAAACCTCCGCATTCCATTTGCTCTATTTTTTTATGTCTTCCATGATACTGTACAGTCTGGCTGCCGCATCCGGAACACCGAGTGATTTTGTCCGCTCACTCATGTCTTTTAAGGTTTCTTCATTCAAGACGATTTTGTCCAGCGCAGCGATCAGTTTTTCTCCGCTGAGCTCGGTTTCCTTCAGTACAATTGCAGCGTCATGCTGGCTGAGCGCCTTCGCATTGACTTCCTGGTGATTGGCTGTCACATACGGGCTCGGAATAAGCACGCTCGGAATGCCGAGAGCGGTGATTTCCGCAATCGTCGTCGCTCCGGCTCTGGCCACAATGACATCAATTGATTGTAAGTACTCCGGCATTTGGTGCAAAAACGGTTTTGTCACCATATTATCAGCGGCTTTTCCGCCTTTCAGCTCAGCCGTTACCTTCTCGTAATGTACTTCCCCGGTAATATAAAGCACTTGGTAAGGTCTCGTTTTCAATTCTTCCTGCATATCTATAACGGCACGGTTAATGGGAGCCGCGCCTCTGCTTCCGCCGAAAATGAGCACCGTTTTTTGATTGTCTTTCAGCCCGAACTCAGTTAATGAGCGGCCTGTCTTAATTGAGACGACTTCAGAGGCTCTCGGGTTTCCCGTAAACACAACTTTTTCAGCAGGAAAATGCGATTTTGCCTCTTCAAAGCAAATTGCCACCTTATTAACATATTTCGAGAGAAACTTATTTGTGATGCCGGGCAGGCTGTTTTGCTCATGAATGATCGTCGGAATTCCCATTTTTGCCGCCGCGTATACGACCGGACCGCATACATAGCCGCCTGTACCGATAACGGCATCCGGTTTAAACTCTTTTAAATATGATTTGCTTTTCTTCACGCCTTTTAAGAAACGCATGACGGTTTTTACATTTTCAAAAGAAAGTTTTCGTTTGAAACCTGTAATTTCAATGGCGCGGAACGGGATATTTTCCCGTTCAACAATTTTTTTCTCAAGACCGTTCTCTGTTCCGATATACAAAAATTCCACATCCGGATGCCGGCGCTGAACTTCTTTAATAAAGGCCAGGGCCGGATAAATATGTCCTCCGGTTCCGCCTCCGCTTACTGCAATACGCATTCGTATGTCCCCCTTAATCACATAGCGATAACCCTGTTTTTTAGGACAGGGTTATTGATGTTGTCTGTTTTTTTATAGATAACGAATAAATCATGAGTGATGAGGCAAGATACAGATCAATACCTCGAGTACCGGCTGACATTTAAAAGTACGCCGACCGCTGCGAGCATCAGCGTCAGTGATGAGCCTCCGTAGCTTAAAAACGGCAGCGTAATTCCTGTTACCGGGATCAGCCCCGTCACAACGCCGATATTAATCATGACTTGAATAGCTATCATAGAAATAATACCGATGGCGACAAAGCTTCCGTATAAATCCGGCGCGCCGAGGGCAATTCTGACGCCCCGCCATAATAAAATACTGAACAGCAGCAATATGAGCGAACCGCCGATAAAGCCGAGTTCCTCAGATAAAATAGCAAAAATGAAATCGGTTTGCGGCTCCGGCAGGTAAAAAAACTTTTGCCGGCTTTGACCGAGCCCCATCCCGAACAGACCGCCCGGACCTACGGCATAGAGCGACTGAATGATCTGAAATCCGCTTCCAAGCGGATCCTCCCACGGGTTTAAGTAAGAGGTAATCCGTTTAATCCGATAAGGAGCGGACAGAACTAGTGCCGCAAATCCGCTTAAACCGATGAGTCCGAGGAACGCAAAATGAGCGATTCGCGCACCGGAAACAAAAATCATCACGATGCACGTGCCCACCATTACCGTCCCCGTTCCCAGGTCTGGCTGGCACATAATAATAATAAATGCAGAAAACACGATTCCGAGCGCGGGAACGAATCCGCGTCTGAATGACGTAATATTCTTCTGTTTTTCAGAAAGAAATTTAGCCAGAAACGCAATCATCGCGAGTTTCATAAACTCCGAAGGCTGAATGCTGAACGCTCCCACTCCGATCCAGCTTCTTGAACCGTTCCGCACCATTCCGACTCCCGGAATCAGCACAAGCACAAGCAGAAAAAAACAAATGATCAGAAGCAGCTTCGACCATGTGCGCCATGTCCAATAATCCACATTCATAATGAAAAACATGGCAATGACGCCGATCCCCGCAAACAGCAGCTGCCGTTTCGCGAAGAAAAACGAGTCGTCAAATTTATAATCCGCCCATACCGCACTTGCACTGTAGACCATAATTAATCCTATTGTTAAAAGCAATAACGTAATGATAACTAATAACAAATCAGGCGCTGTTTTTTTAGTAGTCAAAGCAATCGACACCCCAAGCATAAGTCATTTAGGGCTGCCGATGAACAGAGACAAGCCCTTACTTAAGCATATGCACGGCATCTATAAACATGTCACCGCGTTCTTCAAATGTTTTGAACTGATCCCAGCTTGCACACGCGGGTGACAAGAGGATGACGTCTCCTTCATTTGAGAGCGCAAACGCCGCAGATACTGCTTGTTCAACATTATCGACACGTTTGACATGTTGTATTCCCAGCTCATTGCCCAGTTTTTCTATCTTCGGCGCTGTCTGTCCGAACGTCAGGACCGCTTTGACATTGTCCATATACGGTTTCAGGTCGTCAAAACCGTTGCCGCGGTCCAGTCCGCCTGCAAGCAGAATAACCGGTGCTTTGAACGCCGAGAGCGCTTTGCTTGTGGCCAAAATATTCGTCGCTTTGCTGTCATTATAAAATCTACGATTCTGGATCGCAGTTACATACTGCAGACGGTGTTTGACACCGGTAAAGCTTGTCAGCACCTTCTGAATCGCTTTATTAGACGCGCCCGCCGTTTTTGCCGCGGCTACAGCGGCTAAAATATTTTCTAAATTGTGCGCGCCCGGCAGTACGATGTCATCAACAGGCAGAATCGCTTCATCGCCGAACATCAGCATTCCGTCTTTAATGAATGCGCCGCTTGACAGTTCCTGGTGAACTGAAAACGGAACGGTGCCGGCTTTTCCGCTTTCGGCAAGCCGCACGACTGTTTCATCGCTCTGATTCACGATGGCCGTATCACTCTCAAGCTGATGAAGATACACGTTCTGCTTGGCTTTTTCATAGTTTTCACGGCTGTGATGGTAATCCAAATGAGCGTCGAACACATTTAAAATCAGGCCGATTTCAGGTCTGAACGCATGAGTCCCCATCAGCTGGAACGAAGAAAGCTCTGTGACGATCCATTCATCACCGTCAGCATGATAAGCCACTTCACTGGCGACAGTGCCGATATTCCCTGCGATCAGCGTCTTTATCGAATCAGCTTTCAGCATTTCATAAATTAGGGTCGTCGTTGTTGTTTTCCCGTTTGAACCTGTAATGCCGATGAATTTTGCATTGGTGATATAATACGCAAGCTCGATTTCCGTCCAGACCGGGATGCCTCTTCTTTGCGCTTCCTCCACCATGATATTTTCATACGGGATTCCGGGATTTTTGATCAGAATGGTGATGTGATGCTGATCAAAAAGTGACGTCGGATGCTCACCGCAGATGACTTCAATTCCTCTTTCTGCAAGCCTTTGGGCAGGTTCGTTCTCTTCAAAGGCTTTTTGATCATTCACGACGACGTTAATGCCTTTTTCATGAAGAATCGACGCAGCCGCATATCCGCTTTTCGCCAGTCCGAGGACCAGAAAGTTTTGTTTTTGCAAAAAAAGTTCGTTTTCCACTTATAACCACACCTCGATGTAAATTCCTAAAACGGCAAGCAGCAGTCCCGCAGTCCAGAATGTGACGACAACTCTCCATTCAGACCATCCGACCAATTCGTAATGGTGGTGAAGCGGACTCATCTTAAAGATTCGTTTTCCTGTCGTTTTAAAGCTGATGACTTGTAAGATAACAGATAAGGTCTCAATAACAAATACTCCGCCGATAATGACGAGCAGAATTTCAAGCTTCGTCAGAATGGCAACGGTCACGATCGCTCCTCCGAGCGCAAGCGAACCGGTATCCCCCATAAATACCTTGGCGGGATGGGCGTTGAATACAAGAAAACCGAGAACGGCGCCGACAACGGCAACCGAGAAAATCGCAACGTCATATTGTGACTGGTTCCACGCAAGGATGGCGAAAGCGCCGAATGCGATAGCCGCGGTACCGGACAAGAGACCGTCCAGACCGTCTGTCAGGTTGACGGCATTTGAACCTCCGACAAGCATAAAGAGAACGAGGATAAAGTATCCCCAGCCGAGATCGATTGACAGATGTGTGCCTGGCACCCTGATGCCGGTTGAAAAATGGCAATAATGATATACTCCGTAAAATACAATGGCAATAATGATCTGGCCGATCAATTTCTGCTTCGACGTCAATCCGAGATTCCGTTTCATTACTACTTTAATATAGTCATCCAGAAAGCCGAGCAGGCCGTATCCGATCGTGACAAACAGCAGAAGAAACATTTCCGCGCTCAGATGCGAAAATTTCTGCGTCATGACAATCGCCGTAATGGCGATGGATACAATAATCATGACCCCGCCCATCGTCGGCGTCCCTGATTTTTTCATATGTGATTTCGGCCCCTCTTCCCTGATACTTTGGCCGAATTTTAAACGTCTTAAAAACGGGATAAGAATCGGAGATATCAGAACACTGATTAAAAATCCCATTATTATTGTAAATAAAATCACTTGCTCAAGCATTGCTCTTTTCTCCTCCCGTTTCGTTCAAACGACATACGTATTTATCATATTCACATTGTGTCCCCGTAATTCTTTTCATTTCCCTCATTCTAACACTCTTTCCTGTTTTACTTTTTATTCAGCTCAACAATAGCTCTTCCCGCTACTTCGGCGTCATCAAAGTCGAATGTTTCATTGCCGATCTGCTGATAGGTTTCATGCCCTTTCCCGGCAATCAGAACCACATCTCCCTTTTTCGCGTTGGCAATGGCAAAAAAGATAGCCTGCTCGCGGTTTGCGATACTGTGATAGTAAGTGCCTTCTACCCCTCTTTCCATATCTCTTAATATGGCCAGCGGGTCCTCGCTTCTCGGGTTATCTGAAGTGAAAATCGGTTCGTCGGCAATCCGCACCGCAATTTCCGCCATTTTCGGGCGTTTCGTTTTGTCCCGGTCTCCGCCGCAGCCGACGACGACGAAAAGCTTGCCCTCTGTCATGTCTTTACATGTATTCAGGACGTTTTCCAGACTGTCAGGCGTGTGCGCGTAATCGACGACCACAGGAAACGGCTGATTGTGATTCACCAGTTCAAACCGGCCTCTGACACCTTGCAGCTCTTCAAGAGCGCTTGTGATCGTATCAAACGGCAGACCCGCTGCGATCGCTGTCGCCGCTGCAGCCAGTACGTTATACACGTTGAAGCGGCCGACGAGTGAAACCGTGATCTGCTTTGTTCCTTTTGGCGTAACGAGTTCAAAGCTTGTGCCTTGCGCAGAGATCTCGATTTGTTTCGCCATGACATCGGCATCATTCTCGATTCCGTATGTAAGGATGTGCGCCGCCGTCACTTTTTCAAAATAAGCACTGGCTTTGTCATCTGCGTTTAAAACGGCCCGCTTCGGCTTTTCGTGATTAAAGGAGCCGCCCAGCTGGGAAAACAGGAGGCTTTTAGCCTGTCTGTAGTCTTCCATCGTCTTGTGATAATCTAAATGGTCCTGCGTCAGGTTCGTGAATACGGCGATATCATAATCGCAGCCGTGAACCCTGCCGAGTGACAGAGCGTGAGAAGACACTTCCATAATAGCTGTGTCAACATGCTCATCATTCATTTTCTTGAACGTTTTTTGCAGTGTGACGCTTTCGGGCGTTGTATTTTTGACCGGGAATGTCTCATCCCCGATTTTAATGTACATCGTTCCGATTAAACCGGTCTGTCTTCCCGCTTTTTTGAAAATCTCATCAACCATGTGCGTCGTTGATGTTTTGCCGTTTGTGCCGGTGATGCCGATAAGCTGAAGCTGCTTTGTCGGCTGCCCGTAAAACGCGTCAGAAAGAACGCTGAGCGCCCGCTGTGACCGGCGGACAATAATGACAGGAACATCGACGTCAAGCTCTTTCTCGGCAACGATGGCCGCTGCGCCGTTTTCTGCGGCTTTTTGGGCAAAATCATGTCCGTCTACCGTATACCCTTTTATACACACAAAAAGACTCCCTTTTCTCACTTCCCTGGAGTCCATCTCAATTGAAGTTATGTCAGGGTCATGAAAGTCATTTTGAACAGGTTCGGCCATTAAATATGTAAGCAGCTTTGTAAGTTTCATTGTATCAAACCTCTCAGAAATTCTATTCATTCTTTTATCATGATAACCGTTTATAAAAGTCAGAATGGCTTTTAAACATACAGTTCATATTTTAGCGTAAATAAAAGGATACATCCAGTTAATCTTAAAAGTTATCTTCTTTTTTTCTCTTTATGATAAGAGGCAGCCGAAAACAATCGGCTGCCTCAAAAAGACTCATTCTTCACTCAAGTAAACACGGATCTTTGAGCCTTCTTTTACTTTCGTTCCGGCTGCAGGTGATTGTTTCACAATTTTGCTTCCTTTTCCTGAGGAGTCAATATTCAAATTGACAAGCAGCGACTCAAGATCAGAGACAGACATCCCTACAACATTCGGAACCTCTATTGTTTTTGTGTCGTTCCATTGATATTTTTTCTCGATTTGATTTTTTCGCGGTTTCACGCCGAGCTCAGGCAGACTGTCTCTCATCATATTTCCGACAATCGGCGCGGCGACGGTTCCCCCGAATTGAATCGTGCCTTTCGGATTATCAACCGCGACATACACGACAAGGCTCGGGTCATCGGCCGGCGCAAAACCGATAAAAGAGACGATATGGTTGTTTTCGAGATATTTGCCGTCTTTGACCTTTTGTGCGGTACCTGTTTTTCCGCCGACGCGATATCCTTCCACGAAGGCATTCCGCCCCGTTCCCTGAGCGACGACGCTTTCTAAAGCATATCTGATCTGCTTTGACGTTTCCTGGGAAATAACTTGCCTTTTCGCAATCGGCGATTGTTTCTTAACGGTTTTTTTCGTAACGGGATCAACCCACTCTTTGGCGATAAATGGAGTATAAAGCGTTCCGCCGTTTATTGCTGCGGAAACGGCTGCCACCTGCTGAATCGGCGTGACGGAAACCCCTTGTCCGAAAGCGGTTGTCGCCTGTTCGACCGGGCCGACTCTGTCAAGCGGGAATAAGATCCCCGTTCCTTCCCCTTGCAGATCAATGCCTGTTTTCTTTCCAAAGCCGAAGTCCTTAATATATTGAAACAGCTTTTGTTTTCCGAGCCGTTCCCCCAGCTGTACAAACCCGGGGTTGCAGGAATTTTGAACGACTTCAAGATAAGATTGCGAACCGTGGCCGCCCTTTTTCCAGCATCGGAGGCGGGCGCCGTCGACCTCGGCAAAACCTTTGTCATAAAAGTGGTCTCTTTGCAAGTTTACTTTTTGCTCTTGAAGAGCCGCCGCAAGCGTAATAATCTTAAAGGTCGAACCCGGTTCATATGTGCTCCATACCGGCAGGTTCCGGTTGTAAACAGACGGATCCACCGATTGATAGTCAGCCGGATCAAAATCAGGACGGCTTGACATGCCGAGCACTTCCCCGTTTTTCGGATTCATTGCGACCGCAATCATTCCGTCCGGGTTATATTTCGCCGCTGCATTGTCGAGCTCTCTTTCTATAATCGTCTGAACCTTGGCGTCAATCGTCAGTTTCATATCAAGTCCGTCTTTCGGAGGGGTGTAATCATCCGCTTCATCAGGCATTTTCTTCCCCTTGGCATCCGTATAAAATTTCACGGATCCCTTTACACCTTTTAAGTCATCATCATAATAAGCCTCCAAACCGAGAAGACCCTGGTTATCAATACCGGCAAAACCGAGAACATGGGACAAAAAGCTTCCGTACGGATAATGGCGGATGCTGTCTTCAGCCACATAAACCCCTTTTAAGTCGAGCGCTTTGATTTCTTTCGCTTTTTTATTGGAAATTTTCCGCCCCTCGGGTGAGATTTTTTCTATGGAGGTTTTCTTAGTAATATGTTTGTAGACCTTCTCTTCCGACATATTTAAAACTGACGCGAGAAGCTTGCCCGTTTTGATGGGATTTTGGATCTGGCGCGGTACGACAAAGACGGTCGGCGCGCTTTTATTAGTAGCCAGCTTCACGCCGTTTCGGTCAAGAATCTCTCCCCGCTCAGGCTCAAACGGCAAATTCCGGCTCCAGGAATCCTTAGCCAGTGAAGTCAGCTTTTCTCCCATCACAAATTGAACATAGCCTAATCTGCTGTCAATGATCAAAAAAATGATTACGCCAAAAAGCAAAACCAGTAATAAACGTTTTCGAACCGTTACATTTGAAACGCGCAAGGGACCGTCCACTCCTTATTTAGGCTTGTTTCAATTTATGCCTCAGCTTGGACACATAGAACGGCGGCGCATAAAAAAGAAGCCCGCGGGCATCCGCGGACTTCTCTGTCCCGTTAATCAGGATTTTTAAATTTCACCTTGATCACGGTATTTTCTTTCAGTTCTTTGCCTTTTTTCACACTTTGGCTTGAAGCGTAACCTTCACCGCTCACATCAATGTGAATGCCTGATACTTTGCTGAATTGAAGCACTTCCCGCCTCGACCATCCGGACATATCCGGCATCGTCATCTTTCCGTCTGTTTTTAAGAAGATTTTCTGATTGGTGATCACATCTTCTCCGGCTGTCGGATACTGCTCTTTTACGGCAACATCGCTGCCGATGACAATCGGTGTGAGATGTTCATTTTTCGCTTCCTTCTCAGCGCTCTTGACCGTCTTATCTGTCAGGTCAGGCATCTTTTGGCTTTTCGTTTCTTCCTGACCGGAATCTGTTTTTTCCGTCGGTTCGATATTCATGTAGTGGAGGCTGTTTTTCATCGTCGGGTTAAAGATTTCCGCGACAGGATCAGAGCTGCTTTGCCCCGCTTTTAATTGCGGCTGCTGCACGGCTACATAGATGACAAGCTTAGGATCATTTTTCGGCGCCATGCCCATGAATGAAAACACATAGTTGCTCGTTCCTCTTAAATATCCGCCCGTCCCGGCAATTTGTGCGGTTCCCGTTTTACCCGCGACGTCAAATCCTTCAATTTTATAAGGTTTTCCGGTTCCGATGTCTGACGTCACGACTTCTCCGAGCAGATTCCGGACTTTTTTAGCCGTATCGGCTGAAATCGGCGTGCCTGCCTGCTCTGGTTTTGTCTGCTTGACGACTTTTTTCGTATCGGGGTCGACAATATGATCAATGACGTAAGGTTTCATCATTTTGCCGTTATTGGCAATCGCCGTGACGGCCTGAAGCTGCTGGATCGGCGTTATCGCCGATGCTTGGCCGTAAGCCGTAGACGCTTTGTCAAAATCATATTTGTAGTTAATTTTACTTGATACTTCACCGGGCAGATCAATCCCTGTTTTTTGATAGAGCCCGAATTTGTGCAGGTACTCATTAAACCGGTCAAACCCCAGTTTTTCGTTGGCCAGTTTGGCGAAAGCAACATTCGATGACCTCATGAGGCCGTCATGGAAGCTTGTCATACCCCAACCGGCGCCATCGTTCCAATCTTTAACAGGTCCGCCTCCCACTTTATATGTTCCTGATTTATATTTCTCGTTTGCAGAAAACACATTTTCCTGAATCGCCGCGGCAAGCGTAAAGATCTTCATCGTTGAACCCGGTTCATACGCGTACGACACTAAGTCGTTGTAATAATTGGTTACGTTTCTGATATTCGGGTCAAAACTCGGACGCTGCCCCATCGCAAGCACTTTGCCTGTTTTCGGTTCTACGACAGCCGCCATAATTTTTTTCGGTTTATATTTTTCCGCTACTTTCGTCATGCTGTCTTCTAAAAAGGTTTGAATTTTCTGATCAATGGTTAAATATACATTGTCACCGTTTTTAGGTGCGGTGATTTTTTCTTTGCTGTTCGGAAGTTTCCAGCCGGATTTATCACTTTCGTAAGTGACGGATCCGTCGCGTTCCGTCAGATAGTTGTTCAGTATTTTTTCAAGCCCTAAAGAGCCTTGTATCTCGTTTGTTTTTTCATTCACATCGGCATAGCCGAGAACATTTGACAAAAATACACCGTTCGGATAGTAGCGCTTCGTATCTCTTAAGAAAGAAATGCCCGGAAGATTCATTTTTTCGATCTTTTGTTTTTTCGCATAAGAGATATCGCGGCCGGCTGAACCGAATTCCACCTGCTTCGCGCCATCCCTGTTTAAGATGTCCAGAATCTCGCTTTTATCAAGATTGATAACGGTCGCCAGTTTTTCCGCCGTTTTCTCTTTGTCTTTGACATGCTGAGGATGCTTCGGATCACTTGTCATTTTTTTATCAAGCACGGCAATGAGCTTATATGTCGCCGTGTCCTCTGCAAGCACTTTGCCGTTCCGGTCAAGAATAGAGCCGCGGCTCGCTTCTATCGTCCGCTTTTTTTCGTGCTGCTCGGTCGCTTTTGTTGCAAGTTCTACACCGTTTGCTTTACCAGTTAATTGAATGTACGCCATTCTCCCGAGAATGACAAAGAAAAAGAGAGCGAAACAAATACTGAGTATCGCTGCTCCTCTGTTCATAAACTTATTTTTTTTCGGCATGGGTTATCATTCCTGTATGTTTTTCACTTTTTTATCTTTCAGATTCAAACCGTGCTTTTTAGCGATATCCATCAGGCGCTGCGGCTGGCTTAAGTCAGCAGCCGTCTTTTCGAGATCACCGATCTGCTTATTCTTCTCAGATACTTTCTCCTCCAGTTGTTGCACCTCAATATTGGATTGGTACGCCGCGTATGCCTTTGATACGATAAACATTGATGTGGAGAGAACGGCAATGGCAAACAGGACGAGCAGCACCTTTTCCCCGAGTGTAATGGAAGCCCTCTTTTTGACAATCACCTTTTTTTCGGGACTTATCACTGGCCGTTGTTGTTTTTCCTGCTGGTAAGCTAAGTTGCTCATAGGCTGATGACCTCCTTTAATGTTGTCATTTGCTGCCCTTTATATTCGTTTCTCCGCAATGCGGAGCTTCGCTGACCGGGCGCGGTTATTTTCTTCAAGCTCCTCTTTTGATGCCGTAATGGGCTTTCTTGTAATCAGTTTTAATTCCGGTTCAAATTCTTCCGGTATCACAGGAAGACCCGGAGGCAGTTCGGGAAGTGATGATTTTTCCTTGAATGTCGTCTTGCACATTCTGTCTTCCAGCGAGTGAAAAGTGATCACAGACACCCTTCCGCCCGGCTTCAGCACCTCTATCGCTTGCAAGAGGGCCTCTTCAAATACTTGAAGCTCGTCGTTTACGGCGATTCGAATGGCTTGGAATACACGTTTGGCCGGATGACCTCCGCTTCTTCTTGCCGGAGCCGGTATCGCGTCCTTTATTAGATCGACCAGTTGGCCGGTTGTTTGAATAGGCGATTTTTCTCTTGCCTCTTCAATTTTTCGGGCGATCTGCTTGCTGAATTTTTCTTCTCCGTATTTAAAGAAAATCCTCACAAGGTCCTCATACCGCCATTCATTTACGACTTCTTTCGCCGTAAGGGCGGCCGACTGGTCCATCCTCATGTCCAGCGGTGCGTCATGATGATAGCTGAATCCCCGTTCCGGTGTATCAAGCTGCGGAGAGGATACTCCTAAATCAAATAGAATTCCGTCGACACTCGTAATGCCGTGTTCATGTAAACACTCTTTTAAATAACGAAAGTTGCTTTTCACCAGAATAAGCTGTCCTTTGTATTCGGACAATGTTTTCTTTGCGTTTTCAAGTGCCGTGTCATCTTGATCAAAGGCGATCAAGCGTCCTTTTTCCGATAATTGCTGCAATAAATATGTACTGTGCCCGGCGCCGCCAAGGGTGCAGTCCACATAGGTTCCGTCCGGTTTGATATTTAAACCGTCGACGGTTTCACGAAGAAGTACTGTCTTATGCTGAAACATTTGTGTCGGTCCCACCTTTATCAGGAATGAATTGAATTGTCAGTTGTTGTTGTGATGCACGAAGATCCATTATATATCAAATCCAATCATGTTTTCAGCAATTTCAGCGAATGAATCTTCTTGCTCTTCTGTGTATTGTTCCCATATTACCTTACTCCACAATTCAATTCGATTGGAAACCCCGATGACAACACATTCTTTTTCCAGTTTTGCGTAATTCAGAAGAGATGACGCAATATTAACCCTTCCCTGCTTGTCCAGTTCGCATTCGGTCGCACCGGAAAAAAAGAATCGGGTAAATGCGCGGGCGTCTTTTTTGGTGAGCGGCAGAGCCTTCAGCTTTTCTTCAATCAGCTTCCATTCATTCATCGGATAGCCGAAAAGGCATTGGTCAAGTCCTCTTGTCAGCACAAACTGCTCACCGAGGCCTTCTCTGAATTTTGCGGGTACGATCATGCGGCCCTTTGCATCAACAGTATGCCGGTATTCACCCATAAACATGATAAGGACCCCCACTTTCTCCCCTAAACTCACCACTATCCGCCACTTCTCTCCACAACCTCATTTTACACTGTTTACACATAAAAAAAAACCCTGAACTATTCAGGGTTCTTTAAAACTTTATTTCAAAGTTTGACAATCTGATGTTGGTTTTGAAAAGAAAATGGCAGATGTTTGAAGGTTGTGAAGAATTTTGGACCGTAGCGGTTCAGATAATACATCACATTCCAAATCCGTTCCTGCGGAGCGCCGAGCGGTCTGATGCTGTTTTGGATTCTTTCATAGTCACGCAGCACAAAACCTTCTTTTTCTTCAATTCTTTTCGTTACCGTCCGTTCTAAAAACAAGAGCTGATCTTGAATGAAGGCGGCATTCTTCTGTAAGAGCGGCTCAAGGCTTGAATCGACCTTCAGCGCTTCGTCCCTTGCGCGTTTATGGACAGCTTCAATCTGCGACTTCGCCTGTTCCATTACAGAAGAAAACTCTTCCGGAATCTGCTCTTCAAAATAAGTGTCTTTCAGGTGTCCGGTGCCGTGTTCGATCGCTTCCTGAAGCGGGATATTCCGTTCTGAAAGCTTCTTTTCAATATGGCGCTCAAGAATCGTAATGTTCAGTCTCGGCATTACCGGGGTCATGCGAAAGCCCATTAATGAGAAAGCCCGCTTCAGCTCACCCCAATAATTGATCTCCCCCGGTCCCGCGATAAACGCCAGAGTCGGGATGAGAAACTCCTGCATAAGCGGCCTTGTCACAACGTTATTGCTGAAACATTCCGGTTTTTCTTCCATATGGGTATGAAGCTCGTCGTTCGTCCACTTCAGGTCAAGCTCCTTAATGACAAAAACGCCGTTTTCTTTTTCAATTAAGAAACGCTCTCCCTCATGTTCGTAAAACAGATTGGCCTGATCTTTGTCCGATTCAATAATCGGGTGATAACCGGCTTCCCGCATAAGACGCTGCTGGTCTGACACGGCTTTGGCAAGCTCATGATTGTGTTTTAAAATCTGCTGAAACATACCCGTTTCCAGCTTTTTAATCCCCGGATCTCCCGAATTCATCAGAATAAGGCCTTCTTCTTGAAACAAGTCGGCGATCAACAGCTCAAAAAAGTCCGTGAATGTCTCTGATGAGCGTAAACATCGCTTCACGTTTTGAAGGAGTGTGTTTGTGTGATCCGTCTCCTCAAAAGCAGCGAACACTTCATCAATCCAAGCCGCGCATTTTTCCTGATCAAGCTCGGTTTTAGCCGCCGATGTTTTTTTCCAGTACGACTGCGGCAGTTTCTGTTTCACCGGACCTTTATTCTCTGTTGACGTATGCACAAAATTGATTTCTTCCAGATCGTGATCTTCACCCGCCACCCAGAAAATCGGAACGACAGGAATCTGCAACGCCTCTTCCTGCTGTCTGGCAAGTACGATAATGGAGATAATTTTATGTATGGTGTAAAGAGGCCCCGTTAAAAGACCGGCCTGCTGGCCGCCTACTACCGCTGCGCTTTTTGGATCTCTCAGTTTTTCGATGGAGGCCTGCATGGCGGCGGAGTGAAATTTTTCGTGATAGGAGGATAAATAATCCGCTAATTCTTCTCTGGCAAACGGCCGCGAAGACAAGTCGTGAAGCCGCTTTTGCCATACGTCCTCTGAATGAATATCATAATCAAAAAATGAAGACATGTTTTCTCCATCTATATAGTGCTGCACAAACTTATTTTGACTTTTGATGGAAAGTTCAGTTAGCTGCATCTGTCTGGAACTTCCTTTCTCCAATAAATAGTTAGGTTTCCGAAATGAGTATAGCATGTTACCGGAAAACCTCAAAAGACTTTGTTTCAGTTTCTTTCTAACGCTTTTATGCTGCGGTGTAAAAACGGGAGATGAACGGCCGGCAATCCGCGGCTTTCCGCTTCTTTTACAAGGTAGCCGATAATCGTATCGGCCTCTGTCCGCCTGCCTGCCATGATATCGACGAGCATGGAAGAATGATTTTTTTCCGTCAGTCTGCAAACTTCGCAAACCTTGTTCCACGCTTTTTCTCTATCGGCGAGGCCAAGTATTGTCTCCGCTTCTTCAAACACGTTTCTCATATATTTTTTGTAAGCGTCATTTCTTAACAGCTCTCCGTTTTTCACGCGCAGCAATGCAGTTAACGGGTTGATGCATACATTTATGATCAGTTTTCCCGTTAACAGCCGATACCAGTCGTTCTCATCATATACGGGAAAATCCCGGTGCATGCCGGAAAAGATGCTTTGGAGCGTTTCCGGCCGGGATGCGCTGAATACACTCCATCTTACGGCTCCCGCTCCCGTATGTTCAACGGCATGATCTGATATCTTTTTTGCTCCGTGCTCAACTGTGCCGACATAAAGCGAATGATCCGTATGCCAATCTTTAATGTCGTGTATGTGTCCCATGCCGTTTTGCAAAAACAGCACATTCGTCCCTTTTATCGTCTCAAGATCCCGCAACACAGCACTTAGCTGGTGCTGTTTAACGGCTGCGATTAAGAGGTCGAATCCGGAAGTGAGGCCGGTTTGCGCTCTGCATGCCGCCGTACATTCTATTCCGTCTTTCAAAAGCCGTATACCGCCTGAGTTAATCGCATCAGCCTGCTCCGTCCGCCGCGTAATGACCGTTACCTGATGGCGGGACGATAAGTAGTAAGCACATAAAAGGCCTACCGCTCCGCCGCCGATAATTCCGATTTTCACACTGTCACACCCTATATCTGCATTTTTCCATATTATCATAGCAGAAGCCGCCGCAAATTACTTCAATTTCGCTTTGAGCAAAAAGACTGGCAAGCATATTATAGTTGGAATTTTCAATTAAAGCGTTTACAATAATGATAGAACACAACAAAGGGGGAGTTTGTGTTGAAAATAGAGCGACTGCTCATCAACTTTAAGACACTCGAAGAATTTAAAAGGTTTAAGGAATACGGGATGCAGGAGCTGTCGATGCTTGAAGATCTTCAGGATAATATCATTGAAAATGACAGCACCTCGCCTTTTTACGGGATTTACTTCGGGGATAAACTAGTGGCGAGAATGAGTTTATATCAGGTAAACGGAGGCGCGAATCCGTATTTTGACCACCGTCAGGACTTTTTGGAACTTTGGAAGCTTGAGGTTCTTCCGGGCTATCAAAACAACGGATACGGAAAAGCGCTTGTTGATTTTGCAAAATCCTTCAGAATGCCGATCAGGACAAATTCACGCATGAAATCAGCAGATTTCTGGGATAAGATGAATTTTGAGCCCGTTAAATATGATATGGCGCGTGATAAAGGAGAAAATCCTTATATCTGGCATCCCGATATGGACGGTGAAATGACATCCGGAGAAACGGCATAATAAAAAACCGGCGGGGCGCCGCCCCCAGGCCGGTTCATTTTACAGGCTCTGCGCCGATTTTCTGTCGTCTTCTTTTGAATTGACCATCCTTCTCGCTCTGTCCATAATGTCAATTAACGCTTTATAATCTTCTTCCGTCATCTCCAGCTTGTTTCTCAAGCTTTCATTTTCCTCACGCAGATCCTCGACTTCTTTTTGCAGCGCGGTCAGCTGTTCTGTGAGTTTTTCTTTTTCATGACGCATATCCGCTGCGGCTGGCGACTCTTTAAATTGCTGCAGAAACAAAATGACATCATCAATGGACAGCTCTTTTTCTCCTTCAGCCCTGCGGATCGGAGGCTGTTTGACGGTTCCCGGCAGATTGGCGGAATGCACCCCGATCTGCTTTCTTAATTCCTTCCGCTGTTTTTTCGCCAGTTCTATCCCTGACTGATATTGTTTTCTGACATAAGAATTCCATCTGAACCCGCAGGCGGCAGCCGTTCTCGTCAGCGCTCTGCCGACTTCTTCAAAAGCGGAAAGCTGGGTCCCGCCTTCCCGAATATGCCTGAGCACCACTTCGGCCAGCAGCAAATCTTCATCTTGCGTCCACGCGTCTTGTCTCGTTATCGTCAATCGTATCTCCCTCCATATTTGCTCATTTACCTCATACATATGCCGCTGATAGATTAGATAGACTACTGGGGCTCACAATTTTTTCGGCGGAAGCAGGCCGGAGGGGCAAAAAAAAGAAAAGCGCAGGAACCGAGATTCCCGCGCTTTTCTTCATACATTAATTGCTTTTAACATTTATGTCTTTGCCGTTGTATGATCCGCATGCTTTACATACACGGTGAGACAATTTCATCTCTCCGCATGACGGGCATTCTGTCATACCAGGTACATTTAGTTTGAAATGTGTACGGCGCAATCTTTTTTTCATTTTAGAAGTTCTTCTAAAAGGTACAGCCATTATTCCCACCTCCTTAAAGAGTTAAGATTCATCATCTTGTGTTAAGAGCTTTTTCAGATCCGCAAGTCTGGGGTCGATTTGATTTTTCTTGTCTTCCTCAGAAATCACTTGCCAATCCTTCCCCACTTGGGGAGCGGCTCCTTCTTTTTGTTCAGTTTCACAAAAGACTTGCATAGGAATTTCTAAAAGAATCTCTTCTTTTATGATCGGAGTTAAGTCGACGGTATCGTCTTCAGCAAAATGAACGTCCTCATCTTCTATATCATCCGACTTATGAAATCTAAACAGTTCTTTTGTCGCGATTGTAAATGGATACGGCACATCAACTAAAGTTCTTGAGCACGGCAAAACCATTTCGCCTGAAATCGTAAAGTCAAACGAAACTTGCTTGGATTCAATCTCCGCGCGGCCCTTCACCCGGACGGGAGAAATGCGGCGGATGTCAGAATTCAATTTTGTCAGCTCATTTAACTCAACTGTTTCATCAAATTCAAAGCTCTTTTTCGCGATTTGATGAAGCTGATAAATCGTCCATTTCATTTGTATCACCTCAGGAAAGCAACAAACATGATTATAGCTTTTCAGAATGTTTTTGTCAATATTTTTTCTTTACAGCATAATGCCGCCGTCATGCAATCGTTGACAGCCGGATAGGCTATGCATACACTAAACGAAACGGACTAAAATATGCACTTCATTTGCAAATGTACCACACGAAGCAAAACATAGCAAGAAAGGCGGGACAAATATGAAAGCAGTCGGCCTGGTTGTTGAATATAATCCCTTTCATAACGGACACCGCTATCATGCGGAACAAGCAAAAATCAAAACGGACAGCAGCGTCGCGGCGGCGGTGATGAGCGGCCCTTTTTTGCAGCGCGGGGAACCGGCCGCCGTCTCAAAGTGGGCCCGGACAAAAATGGCGCTGGAAAACGGCGTGGATATCGTCATTGAGCTCCCTTATATATATGCCGTACAAAAAGCGGAATTATTCGCGCGCGGCAGCGTTTCGCTTCTTCATCATTTAGGATGCAGCAGCTTGTTTTTCGGCAGCGAAAACGGGCGGATCGAATCCTTTCTTGAAGCGTCTGAAGCGTTCAGCCGAAAGGAAGATGACTGCAGCCTGATTCTGAAAGAGGAGCTGAAAAAGGGTCTCAGCTATCCGGCCGCCGCCTCAAAAGCTTTTTCACACATATTCAAAGGGCGGGACATGCTCGATTTGTCCAAGCCGAACAATATTCTCGGTTTTCACTACGTTAGAGCCATACACACCTCCGGTTCCGCTATGAAGCCTTATACGACAGCCAGAATCGCTTCCCAATATCATGACGCCGAGCTTCCCGGAGATAACAGCCGGATAGCCAGCGCAACAAGCATCCGGAAAGCGCTGATAGAAAAAGGAACGGCGGCCGTAAGGAGCTTTCTCCCGGAAGCGTCTGCGCGTGAGCTGGAGGCATACAGAAATTCATACGGCATATGGCACAGCACGGAAGACTATTTTTCATATGTAAAATACAGCCTCAGCACTCTTTCCGCTGAAGAATTGAGCCGAATCTATGAAGTGGAAGAAGGCCTTGAGCACAGAATTCTGCGCACCATCAGACAAACCCGATCCTATCGCGAAATGATGGAACGATTGAAAACAAAACGATACACGTGGACGAGGCTGCAGCGGATGAACACGCACATTCTGACACGGACGAAAAAAGAAGACATGCATCGGCTCTTGCAGCCTTCAAGCGCTCCTTATATCCGTCTTCTCGGAATGACGAAAAAAGGACAGGCGTACCTGTCGGCAAAGAAAAAAGAGCTTACCGCACCTCTCGTCAGCAAGCTCTCTTCTTTCTCTCATCCCGCTCTGGATCTGGACATACTGGCGGGACGGGTTTACAGCCTGCCGATAAACGAACCTGAACGCACATTGTTTGAGAAACAGGAATTTTCACAAGCGCCGATCCGCTATGATGAAGACGAAAAGCGTTTTTTGAATGCGTAAAAAAAGCACCTGTCTGTATCAGGTGCTTTTTACTTTCAGCTGATCCAAATAGTCAAGTGCGTCCTGCATGGTGTCGACAGGGACGATTTTCATATCGGACTTGATTGCTTTCGCCGTTTTTACCGCATTTTTGTAATCAGAATTTTCAGCTCCGTTTTGATTCGGAGCAAAGAAAATATCTTTTCCCGCTTTGTCTGCGGCGACGACTTTCTGATCGATTCCGCCGATCGGTCCGACTTTGCCGTCCACGTCGATTGTCCCCGTTCCGGCTATATTATAGCCTTTTGTTTCGTCAGGTTTTGTCAGCTGGTTGTAAATTTCTAAAGACATCATGAGACCCGCAGAAGGCCCGCCGATGTTTTCAATGCTGAAATGGAGATCCGGCTTCACTTTCACGTTCCGGTCCGTATATAATGCAACACCGATTCCCGCTCTTTTCGGGTCGTCCGGGAATGATTTCAGCACAATGTCAACGGTCTTTTCTTTCGTGTCCCGTTCAATGTGAAACGTTACTTTTTCCCCCGCTTTCTTGCTGCTGATATAATCAATCAGCTTTTCAGCGGATTCGTATGTTTTCCCGTCCGCGCTGATGATTTTATCACCGACCTCTATTTTTCCTTTTGCCGGCATGTCAGAGACGACTGAGCTGGCATAAATGCCGTTAAATGAGTATTTCACCTGTTTCCCGGCTTTTTGATAAGCGGCAATGACCGCGTTTTCTTGGGAGCTTTTCATCATTTGCAGCTGGCGCTTCATATAATCCGAGTCCGATTCGCCCTCTTCTTTTATGCTTTCATCAGGGACGATTTCTTCGTAAGGATGCACTTTCGCCCAAAGATATGTATACGGATTGGCGGGGCCTACTTTGACAGTCATCAAGGAAAGGCTTCCTTTTTCAGGATAGCCTCCGTCCACCTTAATCAGCGGTCTCAGCTCTGATGCTTCTCCCGGCTGTGTGATGTAATACGGAAGCTTAATAAATGTAACAGCGATTAATAAGATCAGGATGATAAACACCCAGCGAAAATGTTTTGCTTTCATATGAGTTAGCCCTCCCAGTTCTCTATTTCTTGTTTAATCCGGCCGATCATCCGGTCTGCGGCTTCTTCGCCCGCTGTGATCATATGATCAATGTTGGCAAAAGAACTTGAGCTGAATGATTCAAGAGAAGGGCGGATCATGACGTCTGCGGCAATGGTCTGGTGACGGACCAATTCATTTTGCAGTATATCCATACTTTGCATGATTACATCAAAAATATGTGCCGCCTTTTCCGTTTTTTTCACCCGGGAGACGTCAGAGGCGATGACGATATCAGCACCCATATCTTTTACGGCGGAAACCGGGATTCTGTCGACCACCGCGCCGTCGACTAACATACGTCCGTTCATTTTTTGCGGGACGAAAACGCCCGGTATGCTGATGCTCGCGCGGACGGCTTCGGACACTGAACCTTTCGTAAAAACGAGTTTTTCGCCGGTCTGAAGGTCGCAGGCCACGATGCCGAGCGGGATCCGCAGTTCTTCTATCGGCTTGCCGTACGTATAGGCATGAACGAGCTGCCTGATGCGGTCTCCTTTTAAAAATCCGAGCTTCGGCATCGTATAATCCGCGTACAGCCGCCGCTTAAATGCTTTAGCGACTTTTTTCATCGTGGCCACGTCATGCCCGGCCGCATAAAAGCTTCCGACTAATGCTCCCATGCTGCTGCCGGCAATCATATCAATTGGAATCTGATGCTTATGTAAACTGGATAACACTCCGAGATGAGCGATGCCTCTTGCCCCTCCCGAACCTAACGCTAACCCGATTGTAGGTTTGGCCAACGCGACGAACCCCCTAATAGACATCCTATACATGAATTCTATGGTCTAAATTGAACCCCTATGCTCGTATATTAGTACAGGATGACAAATAGGTACTTGCCCGGCCGCCTTTAAGGTCTGTTCTATATTTTATCATGATATAAATGTCAGTGTGCAATTTTAGCATCGGGGAGGTAAGAATGAATTTGTCTAAGTTTCATACATTTTTGATTTCATTGTTTTTCATTTTTTTGACGGCGACGGTTATTTCACACCCTCAGGCCTCATTCGAAGCCTCCAAAACCGGCCTTTCCATGTGGTGGGAGGTAGTTTTTCCTTCATTGCTTCCGTTTTTTATTCTATCTGAGCTTTTAATCGGATTTGGCATTGTCAAGTTTGTCGGCCTTTTACTCGAACCCTTTATGCGTCCCATTTTCAGAGTGCCGGGGGTCGGCGGATTTGTACTGGCTATGGGCATGGCTTCAGGCAATCCGGCCGGCGCGAAGCTGACTGCACGGCTGCGCCAGGATAAACAAATCTCCAGAGTAGAGGCTGAACGCCTCGTCTCTTTTACCAATTCATCCAATCCGTTATTTATATTCGCTGCGGTGGCAGTCGGCTTTTTTCATAACGCGTCTCTCGGCATTCTGCTGGCATCGGCTCACTATCTCGGAAACATCGCCGTCGGCCTGACGATGCGTTCATACGGACGGAAAGAAGAAGCGGCGTATACCGGTAAAAAGACGATCGCTCTCCCTTCTCTGAAGGAAGCATTTCTGGCCCTCCACAAGGCGCGGCTTTCGGAAAAGCGGCCGCTCGGAAAAATTTTGGGCGACGCCGTCACCTCTTCTGTACAAACCTTGCTGATGGTGGGCGGTTTTATTATATTGTTTTCGGTTTTCAGCCGGTTATTATCAATCGTACAAGTCATGGATGTGCTTTCTGTATTTACAAACGCGCTGCTTTCGCTTTTTCATCTTCCGGCAAATCTGGACATCCCTCTTATCAGCGGAATGTTTGAAATTACACTTGGGAGCAAGCTGGTCAGTGAAGCTGATGCCGCCTTGCTGCCGAAAGCCATGATTGTGAGTTTTATTCTCGGGTTCAGCGGCCTTTCCGTACAGGCCCAGGTAGCCGGCATTTTATCGGAAACAGATATCCGCTTTAAACCGTTTTTCGCGGCGCGTATCCTTCAGGGCATTTACGCCGCACTCTTTATTCTCTTACTGTGGAAGCCGCTTTACCTTGCATTGGACGAACCTTACCAGTCCGTATTCCTCCCTTTCCGCGATCAGGACGCGGTATCTGCTGCCGTCAGCGGATGGAATACACTTGTTGAAACCGGTCCCGCCATCACGCTGACAGCTCTCGCCGTGTACGCATTGATTTATTGTTACAGGCTGTCAGCACGGACAAAAAAAGGATGAGACGCCAGTCAGCGCTCTCATCCTTTATATTTCTGCATCAGCGCCTGTTCAACTTCCGGAGGAACAAACTCTGAAACAGGGCCGTTATATTTTGCGACTTCTTTTACGATGCTTGAACTTAAAAAAGAGTACTGATTGTTCGTCATCATAAAAAAAGTTTCTATTGATTCGTCGAGCACGCGGTTGACGGAAGTCCCCTGCATCTCATATTCGAAGTCAGAAACGGCTCTGAGCCCCCTGATAATCGCCTTCGCCCGCTTTTTTTTCGCATAGTCGATTAACAGTCCCTGTGACGTCTCGACCGTAACATTCGGTATGTCTTTTGTCACTTCTCTTAACAGCTCACATCGTTCCTCAACTGTAAACAGCGGCTGCTTAGAAGAATTATTGAGCACGCATACGTACACCTGCTCAAACACGTTTGCCCCCCGTCTGATAATGTCCAGATGTCCGTAGGTGACGGGATCAAAACTTCCGGGACATACAGCTATACTTGCCACATCATTACCCCCTATTTCGGTATATCGTCACTCCTGTAAGCCCGTAAATTTCCCTTCTTGTTACAGAAAGCGCGCCGACGGCTTCAGGAAGCGCAACGGCTTTATCATGCTCGGCTACGACAAAACCGTCTTCATTCAGCATGTTCTGCTCATCAATCATTTCGATAAGCGCTTTCAGCTTTTGTTCCTTATACGGAGGATCTAAGAAAATTCCGTCAAAACCTTTTTCCCGTTTCGCCGCGGCATAGAGGGCCCGCTCTGCATCATTGCGGTATACTTCCGCTGAAGACAGCAGATCAAGCGCTTTGATATTCGCTTTTACCGTTTGGATGGCTTTGAAATCACGATCCACAAAGATACAGCGGTCAAATCCGCGCGACAGCGCTTCAATCCCGAGACCGCCGCTCCCCGCAAACAAATCCAGCCCCGTTCCTCCGTCAAAATACGGGCCGATCATATTAAAAATAGACTCTTTTACTTTATCCGTCGTCGGCCTTGTTGATGTGCCCGGCACAGCCTTTAAGGCTCGTCCTTTTCTTGAACCGGAAATTACTCTCATTATTCACACCACTTTTTCTGAAAACTTTGATGTTTCTCATCGGCTGAGCCGTTATGTATCAAAACAATCCCTATCTTATCATAAAGCATTCTTTCAAACAATGAACGTGAAAAACGTGTATACATATTCACATTCCTGTCAAGACTACGTGTAACAGCATCAATGAATGATGTTGTTGCCAACCGCGGAGAAGACTTACGTTTCCCCATAAGTTCTTCCTCCGGTTTCTCCTCTCCCTTTTCCTTCTCCTTAACTTGTTAAGGAATAGAAGGACCCCGCAGGTATCTGCGGGGATTTTTTTATATACCGACTTTATAATCGTACTCTTTCGCCTTATCAAGCTTTGATTCAAATTCCAGCTTTAAAAAAGGTTTATAAGAAGGCTCTACCTTCTTCACATAAGAATAAGAAGAAATCTTTTCCATTGTTTTTTCGATTAGATCCATATCGCAATACAGCACAACGTATTTCAGCCGTTTGGAAACATAATGAACGTTGCCGAATTTTCTCAGCATTTTGCTGTGTTTTAAAGAATGCAGATATACGATTATGCCTTGGCGCTTATTTTCCATCATGATCACCCGCCTGACTTTCTGTTCATTTTATGTAAAAGACGAGACGGCCGTCTCGTCAGGAAACTTTGCATCCGCAGCCGCCGCCGGAACCGCAGCCGCCGCCGCAGGATGACAGGCCGTCAAAATAAGGATTCCCCGTCGGAACTTTTACATGCTCCGAGACGGCCGTTCCGAGTTCAATGCTGATCTCGTCAAGCAGCGACTGAAGCTCAGTCTCCGCTTTTTTAAATTCGGCCACCTTATCGTTTAAATCCAGTTCCCGCTTCATTTCTCTCATTTTGCGGGAAATCTCTCTATAATCAGGATGGTATTTGCCAAAGCGCTGCACATCCTCATACTGCTCTTTAACGCTCATAAAAGAACGAATGATCCGCCCTGCCTCTTCATCTTCACGGAGACGCTTGTAACAATCGCGGTAATTTTCAGCCGTCTCAGACTGCAGAATCATGCCGGCAAGCTGCTCCGCTTCACTTTGAAGCTTGACGGACTCAATTGTTGCATACATAAATACGCACCTCCAGTTGCTAGTTTACCATGAAACCACCCAATTGGAAAATGCGGCGTTTAAACGCTTTTTAATCCTGTGAACGCATGGCGTGAACCATCTGCATCATCATCTGCGCCATTTGAATCCCGTTTGAGAATTGGCTTACCCGATGAGGTATCGTCTTTTCATAAAAATTCATCATGTCAAGCTGAAAGGAATTGAGATCGTCCGGTTTTCTCGCAAGTCTGCGGTACCAGACGGGGCGCTGCCGTATAAACCGTTTCCGTTCCTCATCTGCGGATATGAATTCCTGAACCTCTTTTCGCATACACGATCCCCTTCTTTAATCCTTCCTGAACGAAAAAGGATGTTGTCCGGAGCCTTGCCGGGGCTGCTTCGTGCTGCTCCCCGAAAATTGGCTTAAAAGGCTTTGCAATGATGAAATGGATTGGCTCATTTTATTGATCTGCTCATTCATTTGGTTGATATCCATCTTTTTGACGGCAGTGACCATTTTTGAAACGAAATCGTTTTTTTCAGCTGGTTCCTGTTTGGTTTCCGCGTCGGAAGAAGGCTGAACGGCCTCGTCTTTAAAAGGGTTCCATATCGGATCATCCTCGCCCAGAAGAACCCAGTTTTCATAGACTTCCTGCCAGCTTCTTTGTTCCTTGCGAACATTTTGGATCAGTTTGGGATGCTTTTTTACGAATTGTTTAAAATCATCGATTGATTGCCGTGATTGCTGATTCGCCACAATTCTCACCCCCTCCGAAAAGTTTTGCCTGCTATAATGTATCGGTTCATGCGCCTTAATGTTCGCCTAAATTGCGAAAAAAAGCAGGTATATATAAAAATTGTTTTTTTCGCCAGAAGCACCGCTCGCGAAAAAACATAAAAAAACCGCGGGGGACGCGCCCCTCTGCGGTTTTTTACTGCCAAGGCTTAATGAAGTTTTGCGTATAATACTTCTGATCAACGCCGACACCGAGGTGCGTATAATCCGGGCTTAACAGCGCCTTTCTGTGGCCTTCGCTGTTCAGCCAGCCCTCCACGGCTGCAGGACCGTCCACATAGTTGTAGGCAATATTTTCACCGGCCTCCCGGTATTTCACATCGCCTTTTTCCAAGCGGTCCTTCAGAGTCCCGTATTTCTTTGAGACGTGAGAGAAATACTTGTTATCCTTCATGTCCTTGCTGTGGCCGAATGCCACTTTTGCGGCGCCTTCGTCCCATTTCAGCCTTGCAAGTCCGTGTTTCACGCGGATGACATTTGTAATATCGAGAATCTGCTGCTCACTCGCTCGTTCAATGTCGTTCCATTTTTTATCAGAAACAGGCTCGGGTTCTGTCAGCTTTCCTCTGTACATGACCTCATACGGCCTTTGTTTCACAAGTGTTTCCGCATCAAATGCCCTGATGCTTGACAGATTCCCGTCAAATTTGTCCATGTACAGCTGAACATACATTCCGCCTATCTTAACGGTGGGACGGGTATTGATATCTTCTTCAGAAAACTCGAACCGATACGTGTTTCCCTTGTCAGTCACATTGACAAAAGGAGAAACCTGCGTCGTTTTAAAAACTTCGCCCGTCGATTCGCCGATCTTAAACGGTTTTGCGTTGATGCCGCTTCCCGAAGCGTATAAAGTCACGGCTTTATCATTCAAAATACCGACTTGTACGTATTGGTCTTTCCCCTGGTTGTACACCCACCACTCGTAATCGTAGGCAGAAGGATCTTTCCGAGACGGTTCCCCAAGTTTCTTTTTCACATCGGCGGCAGATTTCCCCATGAGAGAAAGCAGTCCGGATGACGGCATTTTCAGCCGTTTTCCGCTCTCTTCTTCATTGGAAACCTGAGGCTCCTCCTGATCCGTCTTTTTCTGAGGAGCCGATCCATATTGTATAAACAGAACATACGCTCCGTAAATAAGCAAAAGGATAACGAGAGCCCTTGCGATATTTTTCAACCTCTCACCCCCATATCATCAAACCGTTCTGTTTTTGTGTACTCTTATACAGTACAGCCTATTTGCATCGTCCGTGATTTATGTTTAATGGATAAACCCCTCCGGACCTCCGTCTTCAGAAATGTCAGACAGCGCCCGGCCCGCTTGCTCATTTGATTGCTCGGCCAACGAAAGATCGCCGAGCGTAACAATGCCGACCAGTTTTTTATCCCTTGTGACGGGAATTCTTCTGAGCTGATGTTCAGCCATCAAATGGAGCACCTCCTCCACAGAGGCGTCTTCTTCTGCACTGATAACCCGCTCTGTCATTGCGTCGGTTATTTTTTGAGAGTTCGGCTTTTTTGAAGCAATTCCCCGTAATACGAGATCTCTGTCTGTCACGATCCCGACAAGTGTGGCGCCGTCTTCATCCACTATCGGAATGGCGCCGACATCCGCGTCTTTCATCTTCACCGCAGCTTCATATACATTATCTAATACTGTACAATATTGCAAGTCTGACGTCATGAGCTTATTGATCTTTGTCATTGCGGAACTCCTCCTTTTTTCTGCTACTATTGTCGTCAAATTTTTCTTTTTGCATACTTTCACCGTATGAATCATTGAAAGTGTAACGCTTTCATACTATGATTGTCAGGAAAGGGCATTTTTAAAAGGAGGGGGAAGGTTTGAAGTTTGAAAACAGCGGTCTTGAAGGGGTAACAGCGGAGCTCAGCCGCTTGAATGATCTGATGGAAGGTAAAGGGCTCATTCTGGCTGGACAATGGGATTATGAAAGAGTGACTTACGACAAAAAGTTTTCAGTACCTGAGGGGACATTTTATCTGCGGATTCAAGGAACGGCAAAAGAGGGCGATGTCGGCGGCAGACGGGCCGTGATTCAGCTGAAGGCCCCTCTTTTAGGAAAGCATTATTATCCGCACGGCGTAGAATACGGCAGCGCTGAAGAATTTCCGGAACATGTCGTCGCTGAAAGCAAAGCTTTACTGCTTGAATTGGAAGAGTCATTAAAAACAGTGCAAATGTAATAAAAAAGTACAGCATGTTCTGCTGTACTTTTTTTCATGAGACGGTATGCTCGATATACGGCGGCTCTGACAGCGTATCTTTTTCCCGTTCCGTTCTGACCCACTGAAAAAAGATGACAGCCAAATATATTCCGTAGACCGCCTCTTGAATGATTTTCATCAGCACTGCCCCAAGCTGCTGATCTTCCAGAGGAGGCAGCGTGTTAAACATCTCCGGTCCGGATAAAGGAATCTCCTCCAGCAAATCTAAAGGAACGCAAAGCTTCATTGCTTCGGCCCAAGCCGCCGGATCTGTATACGTGGCGTACATGGGTGCCCCGCTGAACATAATGAGCGCGCAGGCCGGCGTTAACAAAATCCCGTCTGCCATAATATACCCCAGCTTCATTAAACCGCTGAGACGGGGCAGACCGTCCACCTTATGCACAAGCGGCCACCACATAAAAAACGCCGTTACAAAGATGAGTCCGTTCATCAGCGTGTGATACAGCGAATCCGTTTTGACGAAATCAAATATAAACGGGATGTGATACAGCGAAAAAATACCGTTAAACAGCACTAAAGCGATAAGCGGCATTGAAAAAAACGAAAACAGCGGCTTTACGACAGGACGGAAGATCAGTTTTTTCCATGCCCAGCCGGGAATTCCGGAGATCAACAGCGGCGGTACGACTAAAAACAGAACCGCCATCTGCGCCATATGGGCGCTGAACATCACATGGCCCAATAAATCAACCGGACTTCCCGCAGCCGCGTAAAAAAATAGCGCGGAAAGCACAAACAGCACCTTCTCCTTAACGGCCACACGTCCTTCATGCCGGCTGCACCAGTAAAAGTAAACACCTGTTATCACGGCAGTTATACAAAACAGATACGGGCTCCACATTGCGCGAAACCCGAACATTTCCAAATTAATCAAATCTCTCACTCCCCGCCGCCCCGATTACCACCAAATAATCGTGACAAATGCAAGCACGGTGATAAACGCGACAAATATTCCCGAATACAGAAATAATGACGGCGCTTCATGCCCCTTCTGGCTCATATGCATAAAGTAAAACAGCTGAAAGATGACCTGAATGACCGCAAGCAGGATCAGAAACGGCATCGTAAACCATCCGGCAATGCCGTCTGCAGCCACCGTCAAAAACGCGACAAGCGTAAGGCCGATCATCAAACCGAAGGATATGACCTGATATTTCATCTCCTCGGCATTTTTCCTTCTCCGATATTCGAGATCCGTACTGACAGTCCCTCTGTTTTTGTTATCGTCCATCGTTATCCCACCATCCCCATCAAATATACAACGGTAAAGATAAAGACCCACACGACATCGATAAAATGCCAATATAAGCTGGCCACATAATATTTCGGCGCATTATAAAGGCTGAGCCCTCTTTTCGCATTCCGGATCATGAGCGCGCTGATCCACAACAGCCCGAACGCCACGTGTGCTCCGTGTGTGCCGACGAGCGTGTAAAACGCTGAGCCGAGCGCAGAGCTTGTAATGGTAAAGCCGAATTCGTGAGTGTAATGCATAAATTCATAGATTTCAACCCCTAAAAATCCCGCTCCCAATAATACGGTAACCAGAAGCCACACCTGCATTTTTTTAAAGGAGAAATTTTTCATATGATACATCGCATACACACTCGTTAAGCTGCTCGTCAAAAGAAGCATCGTCGCGATAAACACGATCGGCAGCTCAAACATCTCAGCCGTTGACGGCCCTCCGGCTTTTGATTCCCGTAAAGCAAGGAATGTCGCAAATAGCGAGGCGAACAGAACTGTTTCGCCGCCGAGAAACAGCCAAAATCCCAAAAACTTATTTTTCCCCTCCAGCGTTGCTTTTTCAGGAGAAGCCGGAAAGGTTTCAGCCGTCATTTTTTCCTGCAGCTGCATTACGCCTTCACCCCTTTATCATCATTCGGCAGATCTTCTTTGTGAATATGATAGCCGTAATCATCGACCACAGAGCGAAGCAGCATGGTAAAGAATGTGATGCCGAGCCCTATGAAGATAACCGGAAGCCCCCATGAATAATCGGAGTGGTATAAAAACCCGAACGCTGCGACAAACAGCCCGAAAGATATGATAAACGGCATGATGGAGCCGTTCGGCATATGAATGTCCTCTACAGGCTCTGCAGGCGCCATCCCTTCATTTCCGGCCTGCTTTTCAATCCACAGCGGGTCAAGTCCCCGGACAAACGGAAGCTGTTTAAAATTATATTCCGGCGGCGGCGAAGAGACCGCCCATTCAAGCGTACGACCGTCCAGCCACGGGTCGTTCCCGACGTATTTCCCCTTTATTGAGGTATAAATAATATTGACGACGAGTAAAGCAGCCGCGCCCGCCATGAAAAACGCGCCGATTGAACTGATCAGGTTGCCGGTATCAAGCCCCTGGCCGGGCAGATATGTGTAAACGCGCCGCGGCATTCCCATCAAGCCGAGAAAATGCTGAATGAAGAAGGTAAGATGAAACCCGAGAAAAAATAAGACGAACGAAATTTTCCCCATCGTTTCATGAAGCACCTTCCCGAACATTTTCGGCCACCAGAAATGCACGCCCGCCAGGATGCCGAACACAACGCCGCCGATAATGACGTAGTGGAAATGCGCTACGACAAAATACGTATCGTGGAACTGATAATCTGCCGCTGCGGCCGCCAGCATGACACCCGTGACTCCTCCGAGTACGAAAGAGGGAATAAAAGCGACGGCATACAGCATAGGCGTCGTGAATTTGACGTTTCCTCCCCAGATGGTCAAAAGCCAGTTGAAAATTTTAATGCCGGTAGGCACCGCGATCGCCATCGTCGCAACCGCAAATATCGCATTAGCGATCGGTCCGAGTCCCGTCGTAAACATGTGGTGAACCCATACCATGAACCCGAGAAAGCCGATCAGCACGATCGCAAAGACCATAGACGAATAACCGAACAGACGTTTCCTCGCAAATACGGGAATGATTTCTGAAAAAATCCCAAAGGCGGGAAGAATTAAAATGTATACTTCCGGATGCCCGAAAATCCAAAACAGATGCTCCCAGATAATCGTATTGCCGCCCAATTCAGGATTAAAGAAATTCGTTCCGAACAAACGATCCAGCATCATCAGCGCCAAACCGACGGTGAGCGGAGGAAATGCGAATAAAATGAGAGCCGACGCCACAAATGTCGTCCACGTAAACAGCGGCAGTCTCATATACGTCAAACCCGGCGCCCTCATATTAATAATTGTGGCGAGAAAATTGATCCCCGCAATGAGCGTCCCTAAGCCTGATATTTGCAGGCCGAGCACGAAAAAGTCTATGCCGTGCCCTTTCGAATTCAGCGCAAGCGACGCGTACGACGTCCAGCCTGCATCAGGAGCGCCCCCTAAAAACCAGCTCAGATTCAAAAAGATGCCTCCGAAGAAAAACAGCCAAAATCCGAGCGCATTCAGAAATGGGAATGATACGTCACGCGCCCCGATCTGCAGCGGCACAACCGCGTTCATCAGCCCGAATAACAGCGGCATCGCCGCCAGGAAGATCATTGTCGTGCCGTGCATCGTCATAATTTCATTAAACTGCTGAGCACCCATAAAATCGTTCCCCGGCCTCAAGAGCTGAATCCTGATAAGCATGGCCTCAAGTCCGCCGACGACGAAGAAAAATCCCCCGGCGATCATATATAAAATCGCGATTTTCTTATGGTCAACCGTCGTCAAATAATCCCAAAGTAAAGAGCTTTTTCTTTGCTGTCCTGTAAGCGTATTCATCATTTGCGACCTCCCCCCTGATATCTCCCTGTCCTCACTTGTTCTCCGCTTTCAGCCCTTTTAAATATTCATACAGCGCATCCGTTTCAGCGTCCGAGAGCTTCGGATAAGTGCCTGTCATTTTATTGCCCGGTTTAATGCTGTCCGGATTTTTCAGCCAGGCTTTTATATTCTCTTTATTCGCATCCTTAATACCGGCCACTTTGACCCGTTCACCGAAGGTAGCGAGGTTCGGAGCCGTTCTTGCCGCTTCAGCCCGTTTATCATTGGGCTCAACCGCATGACAGCTCAGGCAGTTTTTTTCCTTAAACAGCTCTTCTCCTTGCGCGGCTAAACCGGAATCTGTTGTATGCTTATAATTTTTCATCGCTTTCGTCCATTGTTTAAATTCTTTTGACGGCAGCGGTTTCACTTTGAAATCCATCAGCGCATGTGAAGGTCCGCACAGCTCTGCGCATTTTCCGAAGAAATATTCTCCCGCTTCTTTGCTGCGTTTAGAATCGAAGGTCAGAAAGAAAGTATTGTCATTATCCGTATTCGTATCGATTTTCCCCCCCGCTGACGGAATCCAGAAAGAGTGTTTCACATCTGAGGACTTCAGCTTGAAATAGACGCGTTCATCTGTGGGAACGATCAGCTCCTGACTTGTCACAAACCCGTAATCAGGATACTCGAATTCCCACCAGTATAAATTCGCCCTTACATTAATCACGAGCGCATCCTCTGCTTTACGGTTTTTCTTATCCATCGGCGACGTATCCGCTAGCGCCAATGTATCGATGACAACCGGGATGACAAGAATAATCAAAAGCAGGATCGGAATAACGGTCCAGGTGATTTCTAAAAAACGGTTCCCCTCCACCTGTTTCGGTATCGTGTCTTCCCCTATACGCGACCGTCTGAATCTCACAATGACGTAAAAGAAAATAACTGCTACGACCGCAACGACCACAACCATGATAAGTGTGCTGAGCACCGTCAGATCATATTGTTTATCAGCCACTTCGCCGGCAGGCTTGAGTGTGGACAGAAACGGTTTTCCACAGCCGCTCAATAAAAGCGGCACTAAGGCTAATAATGATAAAAGACGCCAACGCTTTAACATTTCACCCAACCCCTTTTTTGAATCAGTACGAGATGCACAAGCAGTAAATCTGCTTCCAGCCGAAATACTTCATTTCCTCATTTCTTAAAATATGAGATTTTTTACTTAAAATTCCATCTATGTATAAAAGCAAAGCCGCCTGATTAAACAAAAGGTCAAGGCGGCGTTTACTAGTTGTCATTGTTTGTTTTGGCGATCAAACAAGCTCATTATTCAATTAAAACAGCGTGAAGACCACCATCGCTACAAAATAAATGGTCATGTAGTTAAGCGAATAGACAAACATAAGAGTTGCCCACTTCATGATGTTTTTCATGCGGAATCCCATCAGTCCGAGAACAAGCCATCCGACATTAAGCAAAGTGCCGAGAATAACGATCGGAAGACCGAGACTGCCGAGGAAAAACGGAAGCGGCAGCAGGCATGCGACCCAGACGATAATCTGTCTTTTCGTCACTTCAAAGCCGTGCACTACCGGAAGCATCGGAATATTCGCTGCTCTGTAATCTTCCGTCTTTTTAATCGCAAGCGCTAAAAAGTGCGGAATCTGCCAGATGAATAAAATCATGAATAAAACCCACGCGACAACACCGATGTGCCCTTCAACCGCTGTCCAGCCGATTAACGGCGGCACGGCGCCTGATACACTTCCGACAACCGTATTAATCGTATAACGGCGTTTCGTCCACATTGTATAAAGAACAACGTACGTAAACACGCCGATAAAACCGATGACTGCTGCCATCACGGTGGTCATCAAAAGCATGATAAGTCCTAAAGCAATGAGTAAAATTCCTGACCACAGCGCTTGATTCGGCTGAATCTTTCCGGTTACCGTCGGTCTTACTTTCGTGCGTTCCATTAAATGATCAATATCACGGTCGTAATAGTTGTTAACCGCACAAGAACCGGCGATGATCAAAGAAGATCCTATTAATGTAAGAAGCACGGTGTTTAAATTGCCTAAAAAACTCAGACCGGATATATGTAACGCAAGCCACATGCCGGTAAAAGTCGTAATTAAATTCGAATTGACGATTCCTATTTTGATAAGCGAAAGGAAATCCTTCCATGCCGTCGTCTCTTCAATCTGTCCGTCTATAGCTGTATCGTTTAAAATTCTGGAATTAGCCATAACGTAAACCTCCCTTACAAACCTAAAGCAGGTTTTTTAAGACCTGCAACTCTATCATACAAGATAATGACCTGTAAAAAAACATCCTCTTAAATATTAAACGAGAAACAGGAATTTATTTGTGAACTTTTTATGAATTTTACCAAATCCGCCGGTTTCATAATAAAGCGGTTACTTTATTTCTATCAGACCCATCTGGAATAATCAACCCCATTATCTAAGAAGTCCTGATTCTATTATATTTTTGTGAACAAACAGAATTGAGAATTGCCACAAAACACATATTCGCTTACACTTGGTACGTATATCATTTTGTCCAGTTTGTTAAGAAGGTGAATGTAAAATGAATAAAGCTTTGAAAGCGCTCGGCGTGCTGACGACGTTCGTTATGCTCGTCGTGCTGATCGGCGGCGCTCTTGTCACAAAAACAGGATCGGGTCTCGGATGCGGAAGGCAGTGGCCGCTTTGCCACGGCCGGTTTTTCCCGGAGCTTAACGCCGCTTCTATCATTGAATGGAGCCACAGACTCGCAAGCGGTGTCTCAATCGTTCTCGTGCTGAGTCTCGCTTTTTGGGCATGGAGAAAAGTCACGCCTGTTTTCCGTGAAACAACCTTTCTCGCCATTATGTCCATTATCTTTTTATTTTTACAGGCGCTTCTCGGCGCATTAGCGGTTGTTTTCGGATCAAATGCGCTCGTTATGGCGCTTCATTTCGGCATATCGCTGATTTCTTTCGCTTCTGTTCTGATTTTGACGCTTCTCATATTTGAAGCTGATAAATCAGACAAAAAGCTCGTCAAGCCGCTCAGAATCGGCAGAAAAATGCAGTTTCATATGATCGGCCTTTCGATTTACACGTATATCGTCGTTTATACGGGGGCTTATGTGCGCCATACGAAATCAAGCCTTGCCTGCCCTGACGTTCCGCTTTGCAGCAGGCTGAATCACGGGCTTCCGTCCCATTTTCAGGAATGGGTGCAGATGGGCCACAGAACGGCAGCGCTGCTTCTGTTCGTATGGATTCTTGTCGCTTTTGCGCATGCGGTGCGCTCCTACAAAGACCAAAAACAGATTCTTGGGGGCTGGATAGCGGCTCTTGCCTTTGTTGTATTACAGGCGCTGTCCGGAATCATGGTTGTTTATTCAGAAATGGCCACCGGCTTTGCACTTGCCCATTCGCTCTTTATTGCCGGCCTGTTCGGCGTCTTATGCTATTTCTTATTATTAATCGCCCGCTTCCGCTATGAATCAAAACAGCGGAACATCTGAGGCACACGAAAAGGCCGAAGCATCAGAGCTTCGGCCTTTTCACATATAAAAAACCTGATCGCACACGGGGGCGGATCAGGTTTTTTTAGGTTCATTTTTTACGCTTTTTCAATTTCGATCAGTAAATCGCCTGTCTGAATCGGTTCACCGTTTTTCACATGAATCTGCTGTATCGTCCCGGAGAACGGCGCCTGTACCGTCGTCTCCATTTTCATCGCTTCATTAATCATCAGATGATCGCCTTTATTCACCTTTGCCCCGGTTTCCGTTAACAATTTAATGACGGTTCCCGGCATGGATGCCGCAATGTGGCTTGGGTTTGTCCGATCTGCTTTTAATTTTTCCTGTACGGACGATTTAATGCTTTCATCTTTAATGACCACCTCGCGCGGCTGGCCGTTCAATTCGAAATAAACGACACGTGTCGCATCTGGCTGCGGTTCACCGATAGATACAAGCTTCACGATCAGCGTTTTTCCGCGCTCGATTTCCACTTCGATTTCTTCACCGAGTGTCATGCCATAGAAGAAAGTCGGTGTGTCCAATACGGAAATATCACCGAAGCGTTCCGCCGTTTTAACATATTCAGTAAACACCTTCGGATAAAGAGCATACGCGATTGCGTCCTGATCACTCAATTCCATCTGATGCGTTTCTTTCCATTCTTCTTTAATACCTTCAAAAGATACCGGTTCAAGCAGCTCACCCGGTCTTACCGTGATCGGCGTCTGTCCTTTCAGAACGAGCTTTTGCAGTTTTTCCGGAAATCCGCCGTGCGGCTGGCCGATCTGCCCTTTAAAGAGCTCAACGACTGAATCCGGAAAATCAAGCGTTTCGCCTTTATCATAAACATCTTGTTCTGTTAAATTGTTTTGCACCATGTAAAGCGCCATATCTCCGACGACTTTGGAAGAAGGTGTTACTTTCACGACGTCGCCGAACATGCGGTTGACGACGCTGTACATATCTTTCACCTCATTCCAGCGATCACCGAGGCCGACTCCTTTTGCCTGCTGCTGCAGATTACTGTACTGGCCGCCCGGCATTTCATGATTATAAATCTCAGTATGCGGAGACTTCATCCCGCTTTCAAATTCACTGTAATACTGACGGACGGATTCCCAGTATTGCGACAGTCTTTCCACCTGCCGGACATCCATTTCAGGACGGCGGCTGTTTCCTTCAAGGGCATGATAAAATCCGCTTGCGCTCGGCTGTGAAGTCAGACCCGCCATTGAGCTGACGGCGACATCCACGATGTCCACACCCGCTTCAACAGCTTTGGCATAGAGAAAGACGCCATTGCCGCTCGTATCATGCGTGTGAAGATGAACGGGAATATCAATCGTTTCCTTCAGCGCTGAGACAAGTTCGTATGCGGCTTGAGGTTTCAAAAGACCGGCCATGTCTTTAATGCCGAGAATGTGGGCACCAGACGCCTCAAGCTCTTTCGCCATAGAAAGATAATATTGCAAATCATATTTCGTCCGGGTCTTATCAAGAATATCTCCCGTGTAACAAATCGCAGCCTCCGCCACTTTTCCGGTTTCACGGACGGCATCGATGGCCAGCGTCATCCCTTTTACCCAGTTCAGGCTGTCAAAGATCCGGAATACGTCAATACCTGACTCCGCTGACTGCCGGACAAATTTTTGGATGACATTGTCCGGATAGTTTGTATAACCGACGGCATTTGATGAACGAAGCAGCATCTGGAACAATGTGTTCGGCACTTCCTTGCGAAGATCTTCAAGGCGTTTCCAAGGGTCTTCTTTTAAGAAACGGTACGCTACATCAAATGTCGCGCCTCCCCACATTTCAAGGCTGAACAGTTCAGGCCACAGGGCAGCCGTAGGATTCGCGATTTTTTTCAAATCATTGGATCTGATCCGGGTTGCAAGCAGGGACTGATGGGCATCCCTGAACGTTGTATCGGTCAGGAGCACGGATTTTTGCTCTTTCACCCAGTCAGCAAGCCCCTCAGCGCCTCTTTCATCAAGGATCTGTTTCGTACCGCTTGCCGGCTTTTCCCCGATACCTAACGTAACGGTCTGAGGCTTATCAAATGCAGGTTTTTCTTTTTTCCCGATTCCCGGAAAACCGTTCACCGTGACATTGCCGATATAGGAAAGCATTTTTGTTCCGCGGTCCTTCTGTTTTGGGAAAACAAACAGCTCAGGCGTTGTGTCGATAAACGATGTGTCGTATTGGCCCGTCAGGAATTTTTCATGCTTTGCCACGTTTTCAAGAAACGGAATATTGGTCTTAATGCCCCTGATCCTGAATTCCTGCAGGTTGCGGACCATTTTCGCTGATGCCTGTTCAAACGTCAGCGCCCATGTCGACAGCTTGACAAGCAGTGAATCATAATAAGGCGTGATGACGGCGCCCTGGAAGCTGTTTCCCGTATCAAGGCGGACGCCGAAGCCGCCGCCTGAGCGGTAAGCCATAATTTTACCCGTGTCAGGCATAAAGTCATTCAGCGGATCTTCAGTGGTCACACGTGATTGTATCGCATACCCGTTTGTAAAAATGTCTTTCTGCTCAGGGATATTGACGGCACGGCTGTGCATTCCGTGGCCCTGCGCGACGAGGATTTGCGTCTGAACGATATCAACCCCCGTTATCATTTCCGTAATCGTATGCTCCACCTGCACGCGCGGGTTCACTTCAATAAAGTAAAATTCACCGCCCGCTACGAGAAATTCCACGGTCCCTGCGTTGATATAGCCGACATTTTTCGCAAGCGCCACAGCCGCTTCACAGATTTCGTCCCTTAATTCAGGCTGCAAAGATACACTCGGCGCCACCTCAATGACCTTTTGATGGCGTCTCTGAACGGAACAGTCCCGCTCATACAGATGGACGACATTGCCTTCATTATCTCCGATCACCTGAACTTCAATATGCTTAGGATTTTCGATCAGTTTTTCAACATACACTTCATCGTTTCCGAATGCGGCTTTCGCTTCTGATTTGGCCCGCTCAAACGATTCTTTCAATTCGCTTTCGCTTCGGACGATTCTCATTCCGCGCCCTCCGCCTCCGAGCGATGCTTTAATAATAAACGGAAATCCATGGACTTTTGCGAATTGTTCGACATCTTTTAATGTTTCAGCCGGTCCGTCACTCCCCGGAATAACGGGGATGCCGGCTTTTTCTGCCTGCTCCCTCGCCTTTACCTTATCTCCGAACATATCCAAATGCGCTGACGTCGGTCCGATAAATACGATGCCCTCTTCTTCACAGCGTCTCGCAAATTGGATATTTTCAGAGAGAAATCCGTAGCCCGGATGAATGGCATCTACGCCGTTTCTTTTTGCGATCTCAATAATCCCTTCAATATCAAGATACGCGTCAATCGGTTTTTTGCCTTCTCCCACTAGATAAGCTTCATCCGCTTTATAGCGATGATAGGAGCCCGAATCTTCTTTTGAATAAACGGCTACCGTTCTGATGTTCAATTCTGTGCACGCCCGGAAAATCCGGATCGCAATTTCTCCCCTGTTTGCTACTAACACTTTTTGGATGGATTGTTGTGACAAACTTTTCTCCCCCTTGGCCTAATAAATATGTAGTTTATAATAAAGGAATATCCGTCCTGTGTATACACTTGTTTTTTAGAGATACACAGATTTTTCCGTCTGCCGTCTTTTTACCCCCTTAGACGGAACGGGCTCCCTCTTTTTCTTCTTTTCTGAGTACTTGACATGCATGCTGACATTCACCAATATACCGGCGCTCGTTAATAACAAAAACATTGATGAGCCCCCGTAGCTGATAAACGGCAGCGGAACACCTGTGATCGGAATTAAACCGCTGACACCGCCGAGATTGATAAAGGTCTGTATCGCAATCATGCTGGATATCCCGATTGCCAAAAGGCTCCCGAACGGATCTTCACATTTTCTCGCAATATAAAAACCTTTTAACACGACAAAAGCCAGCAGCACAATGACAAACAGGACGCCGAAAATGCCGAGCTCCTCTGAAATAACCGCCATAATAAAGTCTGTATGCGATTCAGGCAGATAACCGTATTTTTGAATGCCTTCTCCAAGACCGAGACCGAAAAAACCGCCTGAGCCGATCGCATAATACGAATTTATAATCTGCAGGCCTGATGTGCTGGCGTATTTAAATGGATTTTCAAGGCTTTCAAACCGGCTCATACGCCCGGGTGTCAAAATATCGTCCCATTTCAGATAGATGATCGGGCTGACAAGGAGCAATACGATTCCCGCCATGAGCACCAGCCTGAGCAGGGTCCTTCCGCTGAATCCCGAACACATAATGACGCAAAACGCGATCAGACCGATAATCATCGCCGTTCCGAAGTCGGGCTGAATGGCGATAAGCGCACAAATAACTACGGTGACGATCACCGGCGGAGCAACCCCCGTCAAAAGCTGATCGATGTAGCTTTGTTTCTTTGCGTATACCGCGGCAAGGTACAGTATCAGGGTCAGCTTGACAAATTCCCCCGGCTGAATGGCCATTCCGCCAATTTTAAACCAGCTTTGCGCGTTTCCGGCAACATGTCCGAAAACAAACAGCGCGCAAAGCGCAGCCACTGACGCAAGCAGTATGAATTTCTGGATCTTTTGATGGGCGAACACTTTGTACGGAAAAACGGCTGCGATGATAAACAGCACAAACCCCGCGATGACGGCGAACAGCTGCCGTTTAAAGAAATAGTCGCTGCTCACGCCGTAACGCATAACGGCGGTAATCATGCTTGAGCTGTATACCATTACCAATCCGAAACTGCACAGCAGAATGATAGCGCATATCAATGAATAATCGTAAGATTTTAACATTCTTTTAAACATAACATCCTCTTTCCTGCTTAAAGCTTACGTTTAATACCTATTGCGTATTATATTTTACTATAATTCATAAACATTTTACGCAGTTTCTTTATAGTTTTTCGGATGAAATGCAGATTAAGAGACCGTCTTACGAAAAGAAGATGCAAAAAAACGGTTTACGGTTATAAAAAAACCCAAACCGTTGAATAGTTTGAGTTTGATCATTTATTTTCCTGTAAACGCGTCATGCAAAGCAGACAGTTCTCTTTCAAGTCTGTCCAGCAGCTCTTTGCCGTCGTTTTCGTCAACTAATCCCAGGCGGACAGCAAAATCGATTTCCCTCGACAGTCCGAACATCTGAGTATCCAAGACCTCTTCATACAGAGGACATTGAGGCATCGTTAAGTTATCCATTTGTACTCGGATCAGCTTCAAAATCTTCTCAGCATCTAACTTCAACAGCTCGAATGCTTTCTGCTGATGGTCAACTATAATCTCTGAAGCCAAAAGTATCCCTCCGTTCCCCAGGCGAGTACCTAATTCTTCTATTTATCATAAAGGGTATCAGATGAAATTGCAAGAGGATTTAAGCAGATGTTATGATAAAAAATGTTTCAAAAAATACTCAGCCTGTATTTCTCAGACATGATTTCCAAAAGCTTCACACCCGCGATGCTGTTGCCTTTTTCATCAAGCGCCGGGCCGAATATACCGATTCCGAAGTTGTACGGCGAAATGCCCATGATTCCTCCCGAAACGCCGCTTTTAGCGGGAATGCCGACCTTAATCGCGAATTCCCCGCTCGCATTGTACATGCCGCATGTCACCATAAACGTCTTGCAGATTCTCGCCACATCTTTTTTAATGACCTGCTCCCCGGTTTCCGGATGCTTGCCGTCAAGGGCGAATACGCAGCCGATTTTGGCTAAGTCCAGACTGCTCATCTTAATCGCGCACTGTTTTGTATACAGATCCATGACCTCTTCTACATCGCCTTCAAAAATGTCATACTGCTTCATGTAATAACACATGGCCCGATTAATCATGGATGAACTGAATTCCGATTCCGCGACATGTCTGCAATATGTAATGTCCTGATTATTCGCAAGTCTTCTGATGAATCCGAGCAGGTAATCCAGGCGGTCTTTCGGCGAATGCCCTTTAATGAAACCCGTAACGACGAGAGCGCCCGCATTAATCATCGGATTTAAAGGCTTGCCCGGATTCACTGTTTCAAGCTTAATCATGGAATTAAACGGGTCGCCGGTCGGCTCCTGACCCACGCAGCTGAACACCTTTTCCTTTCCGTAATCCATCAGTACGAGCGCCAGAGAAAGCACTTTCGAAATGCTCTGCAGCGTAAATGTCCGGTCGGCGTCTCCTGCCGTCAGACATGTATTTTCCGCATGATAAATTGTGACCGAAAGGCTGTCTTGTTCAGATTCAGCCAGAGCCGGAATATAGTCTGCCACTTTGCCTTCTTCGGTCCTTTTTTTCGCTTCTTGAACTAATGCGTCCAGCTCTTGGTAATGCCGGCATACCATGTCGATCATCCTCACTTCGCTGCCGTTGTATACATCTAATTTGCGACGCAAAGTGACAATTCATGCGAAAACTTTTATACTTTAAGTAAAGGGGGGCTTCACCATGAGCGTTATTCAAGTAAAAGGCAATGTTACATACCCGATTACAATTGATCCGAGTGTCTGGATTTTCGATGACCGCAAGTTTCCGTTTGAAAAAAATCAGCCCGTTCATCCGGACGGCTCTGCAGAAACCCAGGAGCATACGCTTGATCCGGAACGGGTGATCAGAGAAGGGCGCATTTCGCCGCCGACTTTAAAAAGCGAAAAACGTTATGAAAAAGAAAGACTGATGAACGGCAGCTTCGCCATGAAGCTCGGCGCTGTTTTAGCAAATGCCGAGCCGAAAGAAAGCGCTGTCCTGTGCGCATTTATTTCAAAATCAGAAAGAACCGAAGTGCCGCTCGAAAAGGCGATGGACGCAATCGCGCATTTCAGCGATGCGGGGAAACCCCTTCAAGCCGGCGGCCCGGTCCATTTTTACGTGGACGGCGACTTTGAGAAACCGATAACGGGCGTCACAGAAATCGAAGTTTTATAACAAATCGGCGGCAAGCTGTGCAAGGCCGGATCTCTCACCTTTCACAAGCTTCACGCTGCCGGAGACGGTTTGTTCTTTAAACCGTTCTACAACATAAGCAAGTCCGTTGTTTAAACTGTCTAAGTATGGGTGATCTATTTGCTCCGGATCGCCCATCAGGACAATTTTGCTGCCCTCTCCCACCCGAGTCAAAAGCGTTTTGACCTCGTGCCTCGTCAAATTCTGAGCCTCATCAATAATAATAAACTGATCCGGAATGCTTCTTCCCCGAATGTATGTCAGCGCCTCCACCTGAATCGATCCGATTCCTGCCAAAATCGCTTCAAGTTCACCCGGCTTTTTCGCATTGAATAAAAATTCAAGATTATCAAAGATCGGCTGCATCCACGGCTTGAGCTTTTCCTCTTTTTCGCCCGGCAAATATCCGATATCCTTTCCCACCGGGACGATGGGACGCGCGACGATCAGTTTTTTATAAATACCGAGATCCTCCGTCTGCAGAAGCCCTGCCGCGAGAGCAAGCAAGGTTTTTCCCGTTCCCGCTTTTCCGATCAGGGTGACAAGCGGGATATCTTCCCTCAGCAGGAGTTCAAGCGCCATTGTCTGCTGGACGTTCTTCGGCCTGATACCCCATACGTGCTCATCATCGAAAACGAGTCTTTTTACGGTCTCGCCTTTCTTATCTGTCATGCCGACCGCAGACGAAGATCCTCCTAATTCATCTTTCATCAGCACAAATTGATTCGGATAAACCTGATGTTGCTGAAGCTCCTTGACTGAAATTTGTTTGTCTCTATAAAACGAGGCAAACCGCTCTTTATTCATAAATATATCTTTGTACCCGCTATATATTTCATCATGGTCAACGACTCTGTCGTTTAAAAAGTCCTCCGCCAAAAGCCCGATGGCATCCGCCTTTACCCTGACAAGCACATCTTTGCTGACCAGGATGACGAGGCGGCCGTTTTCTTTCGTCTCCTCCTCAAGGCTTAAATTTTTTGCCACCGCCAAAATTCGGTTATCATTCGTTTTTTCGATAAAAATTTCTTGGAGCTGGTGAAATGACCGGTGGTTCAGTTCAATTCTGAGCGTTCCTCCGCTTTCAAGCGGAACTTTCTCGTGCAGCCTTCCTTTCTCCCTGAGCCCGTCTATCAGCTTAGATACGTGCCTCGCATTCCTCCCGACCTCGTCCATATACCGCTTTTTTGAATCGACCTCTTCCAGCACGACGGCGGGGATGACAACTTCGTTTTCTTCAAAGGAAAAAATGGCGTTAGGATCCTGCAAAAGTACATTCGTATCTAACACATAAATTTTACTCAAGTCTCAGCCTCCTGAAATAAGGATCAAAGCCCATCGTGTGCTTCTCTTTCCGCGAATAACGGGGATGCCTGCTAAAATATATGATTTGGTGAATAAAGATAGAAGGTTAATTCAACAATAAAATAAATGAAAGCATTCAAGGAGGAAATCTGACGTGCGAATTCTTTTCATTATCATACAAGCCTTTTTTATCCTTACCGGCTGCACTGCTGTACAGGACGGCCGCGGCCGCAATATTCAGAACGAATCAGCCGATCAGCGCGATGCAAAACCGATCCATGTGAAAAATACGGCTCCTGAGACAGCTGAAAATCCCGGCCGGACAGACATCGCTAAGCATCTCGTCGAGGTAACCGAAAAAATCCCCGGCATTTCAGATGCCACTGCGGTTGTACTCGGAAGATACTCCGTTGTCGGTATCGATGTGGATGACAATTTAGAAAGAAGCAAAGTGGAGAGCATTAAATACACGGTTGCCCAGGCGTTAAAAAACGATCCTTACGGCGCCAATGCCGTTGTCGTGGCTGATCCTGATACGGTTTCCCGTCTGAGAGGCATGGGCAGCGACATTAAGGCCGGCCGCCCCGTTTCAGGCATTTTGGACGAACTTGCCGCCATCGTCGGCCGTGTCATGCCGGAAGTCCCGAATGATGTGACCGACAATGAAAAAGAATCACCGACTCAATCGAATGATGATCAGCTGAACCAAAGAGACCAGAACAAGCTGCAGAACGAACAGAACGATCAATCGGATCATCATATGAAAAACCGCCGGTAAAAAGCAGCGCCCGCTCCAAAGGAAGGGCGCTGCTTTCTTTCCCTTTGGCAGGAGGGGCATCCATGATATAATGCTTGTCATAGTGAAAGAGGTGAAAATCAATGAGAGTAAAATGTTCCATTTGCGACAAAATCGAACAAATTGATGATGAAACACTGACAGCCAAACGCCTCCGCAATCGTCCGATTCATACATATATGTGCCGGGAATGCCATGACCGAATCAAAGTCAAAACGGAGGCGCGGCTGAATACCGGACACTTTTCCTTTCATCCCGGACAAAAAGCGAAAAAAGATAAACTGAAAAAATAAACCGAATAAAAAATGACCCGCCGGAAGGCAAGGTCATTTTTTTATTGCGGTTTAGCTGACTGGCTTTTTTTGGACTGGTGCAGACGGATTTTGTAAATGATCAAAATCAAGGCGGCGACAACAAGCCCTTCTCCGACCGGCAGAAACACACCGAAAAAAGTCAGCACGGTGCAGCCGAGCACGAGAAAGAGATAAACTGCCGCAGCCTTCAACACCGGCAGCCGTTTGGCAAAGCCGAGTTTAAATACAATCACCGAAAGCACGACGATCGTTCCGTATAACAGCCACATTCCCGTCAGCGGATGCTCATCCACTTGGTAAAGAGCCGCAAAGAACGACAGTCGTTCACTTACTTCATTCAAAAAGATCCCCCTCCCCTTTTCCGTTCGGGTTCTACCTTTTCAAATTCTGCAAGTGATTAAGACATTCCTGCTGTTTTTTTCTTTTTCGCCGCTTTTTCACGTTCGTTTTTATTCAGGATTTTCTTTCTTAAACGGATGGATTCCGGCGTTACTTCACAGTATTCATCTTCGTTTAAGTACTCGAGTGATTCTTCAAGCGACATAATGCGCGCTTTCTTAATCGTAGTCGTTTGATCCTTCGTAGCGGAACGGACGTTTGTCTGCTGTTTCATTTTGCTGACATTGACGACAAGGTCATTGTCACGGTTATGTTCACCGACAATCATGCCTTCATATACTTCTGTTCCGGGCTCAACGAAGATGACGCCACGGTCTTCAATACCTTGAATTCCGTAAGATGTCGCTTTTCCGTTTTCCATGGAAACGAGCACACCCTGACGTCGGCCTCCGACTTGGCCTTTTTGCATCGGCTGATAGCTGTCAAACGTGTGGTTCAGAATACCGAAACCGCGTGTCAGTGACAGAAACTCAGTAGAATAGCCGATGAGTCCACGTGAAGGTACGGTAAAGATCAGGCGGACCTGGCCGTTTCCGTTATTAATCATATCAAGCATTTCGCCTTTTCTCGCACCCATTGATTCCATAACAGAACCGGTATGCTCTTCAGGCACGTCAATCTGCACGCGCTCAACAGGCTCGCAGCTTACGCCGTCGATTTCCTTAATGATAACTTCAGGTTTAGACACTTGAAGCTCATAGCCTTCACGGCGCATGTTTTCAATTAAAATGGACAGGTGAAGCTCACCGCGTCCTGAAACAACCCATGCGTCAGGTGATGCAGTCGGTTCGACACGAAGACTGACGTCTGTTTGAAGCTGCGCGTTCAGACGCTCTTCAATTTTGCGGGCTGTGACATATTTGCCTTCACGGCCTGCAAACGGGCTGTTGTTTACGACAAATGTCATTTGAAGCGTAGGCTCATCAATGCGCAGAACCGGCAGCGGCTCATGGTGGTCAGCCGGACAAACCGTTTCACCGACATTGATGTCTTCCATGCCCGAAACGGCAACGAGGTCTCCCGCTCTCGCTTCTTCAATTTCCACGCGTTTCAATCCTTGGAAACCGAAGATTTTCGTTACGCGGAATGATTTTACCGTTCCGTCAAGTTTCATCAATGAAACCTGCTGACCCACTTTCATCGTGCCGCGGAAAACGCGTCCGATACCGATACGGCCGACATAATCATTGTAATCAAGCAGCGCCACTTGGAATTGAAGAGGCTCTTCGGCGTTATCTACCGGGGCAGGGACATGTTCAAGAATCGTTTCATACAGTGATTCCATATTTTCGTCCTGCTTTTTCGGATCCAGACTTGCCGTTCCGTTAATCGCAGAAGCGTAGACGACAGGGAACTCAAGCTGTTGTTCGTTTGCGTCAAGCTCGATGAACAAATCAAGCACTTCATCAATGACTTCTTCCGGGCGGGCGAAATCACGGTCGATTTTGTTTACGACGACAACCGGATTTAAGTTCTGCTCAAGCGCTTTTTTCAGTACGAAACGGGTTTGCGGCATGCAGCCTTCATATGCGTCAACGACTAACAGAACACCGTCAACCATTTTCATAATCCGTTCTACCTCTCCGCCGAAGTCGGCGTGTCCCGGAGTGTCCAAAATATTAATGCGTGTATCTTTATAGTTAATCGCAGTATTTTTCGCAAGAATTGTAATACCGCGTTCACGTTCAAGATCGTTTGAATCCATTGCGCGTTCGGCAATATTTTCGTTGGCACGGAATGTTCCGGCTTGGTGAAGCAATTGGTCTACCAAAGTCGTTTTCCCATGGTCAACGTGGGCAATAATCGCGATGTTGCGAAGATCGTTTCGAAGTTTCACATTTTCATCTCCTAAAAAAATTAGATAACTTTCATATTATACCACACATCCTCTTTAAAAGCGTTACGTTTTTCTGTAAACTGAAAGTATGACGTTAAAGGGGATGGAAATATGAAAAAATTGAATTGGCTCTTATTATTATTTGCATTCGCAGCAGTCTTCAGCATGATGCTGATCGGCGTATCAATCGCTGAGAAAAGCGCATGGGGCATCATCGGAAGCATTGTTCTCGTTATCGCCATGATGGGAAGCGGTTTCACTGTAAAGAAAAAAATGCGCGAACAGGGACTGCTTGATTAAAAGCATGACCCTTTGCAAAATTCCGTAAACATGGAAAGAAAATATCTAATGAAGCCTGAATCAAAGATTCAGGCTTTTTTACATCCTCAAAACAGGCTGAGATGTAAGGCTTATCTCCCCCGCCGCCTAGTCAGGAAGCCGGAAATGACAGCTCCCATTCTAGTTACATCAGCAGATTCCCTCAGAATATGCAGTCTGAAATAGTCCGGCATCGTTATGCAGAAAATACCATACCTCCTATTTCAATTCCATCATTGTCTTTTTATACTTGTGGCTGTAAGCAAATACACATGACAAGGAGAGAACGAAATGAAAACATCTTTTTTGAAGAAAACCGCTGTAACTGCCGCCGCAACCGCCTCAGCCGCCTTGCTTGCATTCAGTCCGCTTGATTCTGCCGGCGCAAAAACGATTCAAGCAAATGAACCGCATGCCCTGCAGGCTTCCGCAGAGAAAACACCGGAAGACGCGGCAAAACTCATTGACATCATCAGCCAATCGATTTACGAAAAAGACGGTGTCTATTATTTTGACGGTGAAAAAGCGGTTGAATTGGGATTAGATCAAGAACAAGCCCAGATCATTCAAAAGCTGTGGGACAGTTCAACCGAATTTTTAACCGTACTTTCCCAATGTATTGAGAAAACGGACGGCGAATATACATTTAATAAAGAAAAAGCGGTGGAGCTCGGCTTTACGGAAAAAGAGGCCCTTATCGTTGATCAGCTGTTCACCGCTTTTTCCCAAAGTCTTCATATCCTTCAATCTGCGCTGATTGAAGAAGACGGTGTGTATACATTTGATCAGGAACTTGCTGAAAAAGCAGGAGCAGGAAAAAAAGAAGCAAAGCTGTGTGCCGGATTCTTTAATTCACTGCCCCAGGAATTGCTTGAAGGCATTTATACAGCCTTTCATCCGGCTGAGTAAACGGATTAGAACGCCCGGTCATTCAGCCGGGCGTTTTTTTAAATCAGCAGTTTAAGGACCAGCATGATAAGAAATACAGCGCCGAACAAACAGGCTGCTTTTATCAGCAGCTTTCCGTAATACCGTTCCTTAAACCGCCTTTCTTCTTCTGCATAACAGGCTGGCGCCTTCATCTCAGGGCTGCCGAGGTCAAGCGGCTCCTTCATCATATGATATAAACTCCCGCACTTACCGCATGATTCAAGATGGCGGGAAATAAACCGCTCCGTTTCTGTTTCACAATCGCCTTCAATATATAAAGGGAGTAAATCTCTCACTAAACAGCAAGTCATATCTGTCCGTCCTTCCTTTTTTCCCCAAAGTGCTGTTTCAGCTGCATTCTCGCCCTGTACAGGGTGCTCTTCACCTTCGAAAGACTCCAGTCCAAAACATCAGCAATCTCTTCGTAAGACAGCTCTTGAAATTCCCTTAAAATTAAAACGGTCTGCTGATCGCTTTTCAGACGCTGAATCTGCCCGGTCAGCGCATTCTGAGTGTCTGTCCGGGCGACGTAATGCTCCGGCAGTTCATATGTTGTTTGCTGAAGCCCTTCATTCAGGGTGATATCTGAAAATTGATATTTTCTATCACGTCTGTACCAATTGATGAAGGTATGATGCGCAATTGCATAGAGCCACGTTCTGATAGACGAATGGCCCTTAAACGAATCAAGCCCGTTAAATGCTTTCATAAATGTATCCTGAGCGAGGTCTTTAGCGGTCTCAGCATGATGTGTGCGTCTGTAAAGGTAATACATAATATCTTGATAATGTTCACGATACAGCTGTTCAATTGACATCTTGTTTTTCATTTAAAAATAAAACCACACTGTCATCCAGATTGAGAGCACAATGAAGAATCCGTACAATCCATACGTCAGGCATTTCATGTATTTAATCTGGCGGATATCGCCGGACGGCGCATTCAAACCATGTTCATACTGCCCTTTTCTGTTTTCCGCCTCAGCTCCGAATAAATGCTCATGTTCTTTCATCCACTGGAGCGTGCCGCCTTCAAGTTCCCCCTCCTTATATAGGTCGTATAAATCGAAGAAGACAGCCTTTTTTTCTTTATTGTTCATAAAGGTTCACCGCCTCGTAAGTATCCGCGTTCACTACATATGCGTCATGACGGTTTGAACCGAACGGCTGAATAATGACGAGCCATGCGTTATATGTTACGCCGTCTTTCACCGCTATGACAGGCTTCACCCGCTTTTTGTAAATGGTGCCGTTATAAGCTGCCGCCACTTTGTTGAAGGCTGTTTGTCCGTCTCTGTATGTATGCGGGAATGTTTTGGCACTTACCTGTCCGTAGAATGAGGCCTCTTTCATGCCTTCTTCATTCCGGAGCGTATAAACGAATGTGCCTTCAGAGTTTTCAAAAACGAGATTGCCTTCCGATTTATCAATTTGTCTAAGCTTTGAAGTATCCGCGTCCAGCAATGAAAAAAGCTTCTTCTGAAGTTCTGTTTTTGTTAAAACGGTGCTGTCAGGTGAGACTCTGATTTTCATAAGACGTCCGGATACTGCATCAAATATCAGCTCCGTTCCGTTATTCGCAGTTACGGTCAAACTGCTGCCGATCAGGCTGTTTATATCTGTATTTGTGATTTCAAATGTCTGATCAGGCATTTGAAGCGTACGAAAGGCGGCTTTTGATGCTTTCACTATGTCTTTTTCCGTCATATGCACCTGCGGCAGTGACTCAAGCTGATAAATAGACGGGTCTTCTGAAAAACCCATAATGGTGTCTTTTTCCCAGTAAAATACTGTGCCCGAATCTTCGTGTTTCGTCCCTTGTGTTTTCGGCGCAATCTCCACGACAAACTGTCCGTTTTCTTTTCTCACTGTTGTCTGAATGCCTTGTGTTTTTATTTTTCGGCCGTGTGCCGACAAGAAATCCAGCGACTTTTTCCGGTATTCCTCTTCTGTTAAAGTGCGGCCTTCCGGTTTTTTAAGATATTGGTAATTTGTAATCAATCGGGAAACCTCGTCCACTTCCGCTTCATAATCTTTCGTTTTAAAACGGTAAAAGTAATGGAGATCCTGATTGGTTTCTGTTAAATAAATCGGATTCTCTGCCGGAAAAAATGATGTAAGGATCCGTTCCGCTTGGTCTGAAGTGATATGTCCACCAACATCCTCAACAGTATCTTCAGCCATTGGCTTTGAAACCGCAAAAGCGGCATCTCCCGCATTGTATACCGGATTCAAAAAGACAATAAAACCAGCGGCCGTTGCTCCCGCAAGAAAGCTTTTCGTCCGCTGTCTGATCCTGTCTGACCGATGAAATAAATGATGGGTCATCAGAAAACCGGCCATCGTTAAATACACCGTAAATGGGAGAAGTCTGCCGTAATCTTTTGTTACACCTGCCGAGGGCGCAGCGAGCACCCACACCAACAGCCCGATGACTCCAACATAAAACACTCCGATAAAAACAGGTCTCGGTTTCCAATACATTTTAAAGAATAAAACATTCATAGAAATCAGCAGAAGTAAAACAATCGTAATAAAACATAGCATCGAAACTATATCCTCCCCCGCCATCGCATCGGGACTGATATTCCAGAAAGTGAAAAAGCTGAAGATCAGCTGAATGACGGGCAGTGTCACCACAGCGAGATCAAACGTATAAAACATGCCCTTTCCCCTCTGCTCCCGCGTCATGAGCATATAGTGAAACGCGGTGAGCAGCACATACCCATACATTAAGAGATGAACGATCGGAAGAAGCTCTCTTTCTTCCGATATCAAATAGTGCGCGCTAAAGTAAGTACTCTGCACCTGATGAACCAATTCAACTGTTATGCCCGCTAATAATACGGCCCTGAGCAGAATTCCTGAATAAAACCAAACTCTCTCACGGCTGATTTTCGGATGAAAAGTCAGCGCGTATAAAACAGCAAGGCAGACGGCTGACCACTGAATGATCAACACGCTCTGTCTGCTTAAAATGAAATACCTGTCGAAATGCTGAATAAAATGACTGAAAATCTCTGACATCTGAAACAATCCTTTTCGTTTATTAAGGCCTCACCCATTTAGACAAACGGCTATAAAAAAAGTTTTACAGATCGGAACATTTTTCCCCTATCATTTTTCCCGACTTCATTTGTCATTTTTTTCAGAATAAATCGCATCATTCGACTCATGTCTGATTCAACACGTGCCTCTCGGCTTATCCCCCGATGCCGGCCGCCGGAAGCCTTTCCGGGACGATTCTATCAATTCATCAGCGGAGTCTAGTTTTATATTGCAGAATGAGAGAATGCTGGTTTATTATAACAATATAAGTTTTCATTATTTTCAAAAAGGGGGATTTATTGTGGGTTTAGGTAAGAAATTGTCTGTTGCTGTCGCCGCTTCTTTTATGAGTTTAACTATCAGTCTTCCGGGTGTTCAGGCCGCTGAGAATCCTCAGCTTAAAGAAAACCTGACGAACTTTGTGCCGAAGCATTCTCTGGTGCAGTCTGAGTTGCCTTCAGTCAGTGACAAAGCAATCAAGCAATACTTGAAACAAAACGGCAAAGTCTTCAAAGGCAACCCTTCTGAGAGACTGAAGCTGATTGACCACACGACCGATGATCTCGGCTACAAGCACTTCCGTTATGTGCCTGTCGTTAACGGTGTGCCTGTGAAAGACTCGCAAGTCATTATTCACGTCGATAAATCCAACAATGTCTATGCGATTAACGGTGAATTAAACAACGATGCTTCTGCCAAAACGGCAAACAGCAAAAAATTATCTGCAAATCAGGCGCTGGATCATGCTTTTAAAGCAATCGGCAAATCACCTGAAGCCGTCTCTAACGGCAACGTTGCAAACAAAAACAAAGCCGAGCTGAAAGCAGCGGCCACAAAAGACGGTAAATACCGCCTCGCCTATGATGTAACCATCCGCTACATCGAACCGGAACCAGCTAACTGGGAAGTAACCGTTGATGCGGAGACAGGGAAAGTCCTGAAAAAGCAAAATAAAGTGGAGCATGCCGCTGCAACCGGAACAGGTACGACTCTTAAAGGAAAAACGGTCTCATTAAATATTTCTTCTGAAAGCGGCAAATATGTAATGCGTGATCTTTCTAAACCTACCGGAACGCAAATTATTACGTACGATCTGCAAAACCGACAATATAACCTGCCGGGCACGCTCGTATCAAGCACTACCAACCAGTTCACAACTTCTTCTCAGCGCGCTGCCGTTGATGCGCATTACAATCTCGGCAAAGTGTACGATTATTTCTATCAGACGTTTAAACGCAACAGTTACGACAATAAAGGCGGCAAAATCGTATCTTCCGTTCATTACGGCAGCAAATACAATAACGCGGCCTGGATCGGCGACCAAATGATTTACGGTGACGGTGACGGCTCATTCTTCTCGCCTCTTTCCGGTTCAATGGACGTAACGGCCCATGAAATGACACACGGTGTTACACAGGAAACAGCCAACCTGAACTATGAAAATCAGCCGGGCGCTTTAAACGAATCCTTCTCTGATGTATTCGGATACTTCAATGATACTGAGGACTGGGATATCGGTGAAGATATTACGGTCAGCCAGCCGGCTCTCCGCAGTTTATCCACTCCGACAAAATACGGACAGCCCGACCATTACAAAAATTATCAAAACCTTCCGAACACTGATGCCGGCGACTACGGCGGCGTGCATACAAACAGCGGAATTCCGAACAAAGCCGCTTACAACACGATTACAAAAATCGGCGTGAAAAAAGCAGAGCAGATTTACTACCGCGCACTGACGGTATATCTCACTCCGTCATCAAACTTTAAAGATGCAAAAGCAGCTTTGATTCAATCAGCGCGGGACCTTTACGGCTCTCAAGACGCTGCAAGCGTAGAAGCGGCCTGGAATGCGGTCGGCTTGTAAACAAGAAAAGAGACCGGAGAAATCCGGTCTCTTTTTTATATCTGAAACATTTCACAATGGCTTCACCATGATCATATATGTCTTTTCACGATCGTCTTTTTCAAGCTTAAGCTGTTCAAAGCCGCATTGGCTTAAAAACAAAACCCATTCCTGCCTGTCCAGGGGAACGGCTGAAAACATCGCTTTATGCTCCCCTCTCAGCCGGCCCGCAATCTCTTCAATGACCGCGCGTCCGATTCCTTTCTCTTTTGCTTCCGGAGCGACGGCCACGGTTCCGAGCCACGGTTTTCCGTTTGAAGGCGCCCATTCCAAATGAAAACTGACGGCGGCAGGAGCGCCGTCAATCTCCCATACGAGCCATGTTCCATTGTACATGGAGTATGCAAGCATAAACTCCGCCGCATTTTTTGTTCCGAACTCTTCGTTTTTCCACACCGGGTGTGATGTCGCCAGCTGCTCCAGAAACCCGAGATCTTCTTCTTCAAAATCTCTACCTGTCAGCATGTAAATAGTCGTCAAAGATAATTTTATGTATTGCCGGATTGCCCGCAAGCACGCTGTGGTTGTCTAAAAACGTAAACGGTTCGCCGTCTGTGGTCGTGTAAATGCCCCCGACTTCGTTCAGCAGCACGCAGCCGGCAGCGTAATCCCACGGCGCGAGCCTCATCGTAATGTATGCGTCAATGCGGCCGGCCGCAACACTGGCCAGCTCAAGTGCCGCCGAACCGTAGGAACGCGTTCCTCTGACCCGTTTTACGAGCGGCGCCAAAATACTCGGGTCAATCCTTCTGTTTTCCGTCACCCATGTGGCATTGATTGCAATAATGGCTTCTTCAATGGAAGCTTCTTTTAAAGGAGCAAGCGGCGTGTCGTTCAGATAAGCCCCTTTTCCGCTGAATGCGTGATACAGTTCGTCCTGCATCACATCATAAATTAAGCCGATTTTGCCTTTTCCGTCTTCAAAGATGCCGATGGAGATCGCGAAATGCCGCTTTTGATGGACAAAATTCATCGTTCCGTCAATCGGATCAATGATCCAGACGATTCCGTCAAGGGAGCGGAGTTTATCCCCCTGCCCTTCTTCTCCGAGAATCCGGTGTCCGGGAAAAGTTCCTTGTATACGGTCAATGAAAAAGCGCTCCGTCTCTTTATCAATATTTGTGACTAAATCATTCGGATTTGATTTTGTTTCAATCGTCAAGCTTTCCTGCATGGATTGTCTGATTCTCGTTCCGGCTTCTTTTACCCATTGTTTTGCGATATCATCAATTTCCGTCCAATTTGTCATACCGTGTACCTCTTTTCTATGTATAGCTTATTCTATAGCATACTGATAAAGGCGATGAAAAAGCAAGGAAAATGAAAAAAATGCCTTCTCACGTAAAAACGAACCAATTCCTGCGGTTCGTTTTTACTATTCTTTATCCGTTAAGCCGAATCCATTCTTTTCTGAGACGTTCCAGTTTTCTTTTGCTGAGATCGATTTGATCTTCATTCTCTTTTTGCATGGCCTCATACAGGGTTGCCAATTCATAATCAACCTCTAGTCTCCAGACAGCTACACGGTTATTTTTTTCCTCCCTGAATCCTTCCTTCACCACTTGCCTCATTGTCTTTCGCCCCTTCCAGAGATCATTTGTTAAAAAAGCATCCCATTTTCCAATTTATTAATGATACTTCTTATATCGTATGGAAACTTATATTCGGCTGTAACAACATTCTTAAAATTGTGTGTTTACCTATTCGTTTTTTACCACCAATCCTCTCGGCTCAAACGTTCTCAATGTTTTTGCGGCCGGCGGCGGCTGTGGTAAAATATGAATACTTACGATAAGGAGGAAAAAGATGACTCAGATGCGTTTTACAAAAGAAGACTTCGATACATTTACAATAGAAGGTTTAGATCCGCGCATGGAGGTGTTAAAAGAACAAGTCCGTCCGAAGCTGACCTTGTTAGGAGAGCATTTCGCACCGACATTGTCAGCATTGACAGGAGATGAAATGTTCCCGCATGTCGCCAAGCACGCGAGAAGATCTGTCAACCCGCCGGCTGACAGCTGGGTTGCCTTTGCCAACAGCAAACGCGGGTATAAGAAACTCCCTCACTTTCAGATCGGTTTATGGGACACCCATATGTTTGTATGGTTTGCCATCATTTATGAATCTCCGATAAAAGAGGAATACGGCAGATTGCTGGAAGCGAAGCAGGAGGACATCACAAAACAGATTCCCGGTCATTTTGTATGGTCGCCGGATCATACGAAGCCAGGGGCGTACAAGCAGTCCGACATGGATCAGGAGCAGCTGAAAACATTATTTGAACGCCTGCAGACAGTGAAAAAAGCAGAGCTTTTGTGCGGCATTCAGCTGCAAAAAGAAGACGTGATCAACATGAACAACAATGAATTCCTGCAAACCATTGAAGATGCTTTTAGGAAGCTTTCCTTTTTATACACACTGACTCAGAAAGTCTCATAACATAAAAAGCGGGCCGATTGCCGGCTCGCTTTGTCTACATTTTGATAATCGCTTGATCTGATTGTTTCGCCTGTTTCACAGTCCGATACGGGGAATAGGTGCTGTCAGCTTCAAATTGGCTGCAGATTTTCTTTTCTTCCGCTTTCCCGGGAACGATTTCTTTAAAGCGGCGGTACGCATTCAGAAGTCTGTCTCGGTCAGCTCCTTTTTCATAGGCGTTTTCCACCTGCTGAAAAAAAGCAATAACATCCACGGCCTCCTCTGTCGTCCAGTCCTCATTCATCGGATATTGATATTCCAAATGTCTTCACTCCTTTATAATCATGCTCAAAATAAGCATCTTCCATAGATCATAAATTGTTCTTTACTTTCTTTCAAGTTCATAATATAATTCATTTGTTTTACGTTTAAAAAACGGGTAATAAAACTGAATGTAATACAAACTAATCCGTAGGTATTATGATAAAGGTGGGAAAACAATTGCCGCAACATGAAACACCCCTGTACAGCGGACTGAAAAAGCACGCGGACAGACAGCCTGTCCAATTCCACATTCCGGGCCATAAAAAAGGCGCGGGAATGGATCCGGAATTCAGACAATTTATCGGAGAAAACGCGTTAAGCATAGATTTAATTAATATCGAACCTCTGGATGATTTACATGCGCCAAAGGGCATCATTAAAGAAGCCCAGGATCTGGCCGCTCGAGCATTCGGCGCAGACCATACCTTCTTTTCCGTACAAGGGACGAGCGGCGCCATTATGACGATGGTCATGGCCGTATGCGGACCCGGAGATAAAATCATCATCCCGAGAAACGTTCATAAATCCATTATGTCGGCCATTGTATTTTCCGGAGCGGTGCCGATTTTTATACACCCGGAAATTGACGATGAGCTCGGAATTTCTCACGGCATTACGCTCGAGTCCGCCGAGCGGGCTTTGACGGAGCACCCTGACGCAAAAGGCCTGCTTGTCATAAATCCGACGTACTTCGGTGTGGCAGCTGACTTGAGCAGCATTGTAAAGCTCGCGCATTCTTTCGATGTGCCTGTGCTTGTCGATGAAGCGCACGGCGTGCATATTCATTTTCATGATAAGCTTCCTCTGTCCGCCATGCAGGCGGGCGCTGATATGGCAGCTACTAGCGTGCACAAATTGGGAGGCTCCCTGACGCAGAGCTCCATATTAAATGTGAGAGAAGGCCTTGTTTCCAAAGAAAGAGTACAGTCGATTTTAAGCATGCTGACGACAACGTCAACATCCTATCTGCTTCTCGCTTCACTTGATGTCGCAAGAAAACGCCTCGCTACAGAAGGCCGCGATCTTCTTGAAGATACGATTCTGCTGGCGGATCAGACACGGGAACGCCTCAATCAAATTGAAGGCATCCGCTGTGTCGGCGAAGAAATCACAGGGTCTAAAGCTGCATTCAGTTATGATCCGACTAAATTAATCATTTCGGTCAAAAACCTCGGCCTGACGGGTCATGACGTTGAAAAATGGCTCCGCGAATCATATAATATCGAAGTCGAGCTGTCCGATTTGTATAATATTTTATGTATTTTCACCCCCGGCGACAGAGCGGGAGATGCCGACCGTCTTGTAAGCGCGCTTACAGACATTTCAAAGCAGGCTTCCGACAATGACTATGCTCATCAGCAAACCGAAGTTCTGCTTCCTGAGATTCCTCTGTTAGCGATGACGCCAAGAGACGCGTTTTACGCAAATACGGAAGTCATTCCGTTAAAAGAATCCGCAGGACGGATCATCGCAGAGTTTGTCATGGTGTACCCGCCGGGAATTCCGATCTTTATTCCGGGTGAGATCATTACTGAAGAAAATATCAGCTACATTTTTAAAAACTTGGACGCCGGCCTTCCTGTGCAGGGTCCCGAAGATGCAACGCTTGAAATGATCAGAGTCATCAAAGAGCAAAAAGCCATCCAATAAACATAAAGAAGCCCGAAACGAAATCGTTTCGGGCCTTTTTACGCTTTTTACTCTTCTTCAAGATGACACTGGCATTGTCCGCAGCATGTTCCGTATAACGTCGTGACCTTCTCATCCTCAAAGTAATGAATCGCTTCGTTACAGTCTTGGCAAACAATTGTACCCATCTGTCATTCCCCATTTCTCAGAATTTGAAAACGCTTAATTTTTACTTGTTGTTATTATATTATTATGTCACATTTAATATGTCAACTGATAAATTGTATAACACATTTATTTTTTACGGTCTTTTTATAGCTCGAGGGTCAATCACGGTATATCCTTTATGACGCAATCCTTTTACAATGTCCGGCATGGCTTCCGCCGTCCATTTCCGGTCATGCATCAATATGTTGGCCCCGTCCCGCAGATAAGGACTGTTCAGTGTGATATCGGTAAGCGCTTTTTTAGATTGATATTTCTGATCCCAATCATACCCGAAGGTCCAGTTCATTTTCACCATACCTTCTTTTTTTATAAGTCTGTCACTGTAGTCCGTATTGCTTCCGAAAGGCGCCCTGAAAAATGCGGGTTTCTCTCCTATTACCTTTTCAACCGCTTTATTGACGCCAATGATTTCTTCCCGTTGTTTTTGTTCGGAAAGATCTTTTAAGTTTTGATGAGTCATTGTATGATTACCGATCATAAAACCTAACTCATGAATATGCTTAAGCGCTTTCTTATTTTCATCTTTTTTCAAAAAATGTCCGTTTACAAAAAAGATCGCTGACGCATTGAGATCGTGCAGTTTGTCCGCAATCTCAGCGGCATGCTGATCAGGCGCGTCATCGATCGTTACCAATGCGATCGGTTTTTTCTCTTTCTGTTCATCCATTTTTTCCACAGAAAAGCTTTTCGGATTGATATAGTAACGGGGCTCCGCCTTCTGTTTTTTCTGTTTTTCCTCTTTTGTATAGTGGTTTTCCCGTTTGGCATGATTGGCCGCGGCTTGAGAATGGGGTTTGTTTGTTTGCATCTTTTCATTTGATTGGCAGCCGGCGAGTAAGCACATACATATGACAGCTGCAGCGGCTTTATACATGACAATCCCTCCTGATATGGTTTTTCTCCCAGTATAACGAAAAAACAGCGCTCTCACGAAAAACAATGTGCCTTTTTTACACATCGGCTGCGCAAGTTGTCACACGTATTATTTCTTCATTAAAAACGGTTTCAATTATATAACAATTCAGTAACAAGCCTTAGGTTTTTCACCTCTCGTGATACACTTGATATAGTCCTTATAAATGGATGAACCAATATATTATATAAAACAGAGGAGTAAGATAGATGCGCTACCGTACGGTGATTCCCTTTTTTTTGATGCTGTTCGTTCTGTCAAGCTGTTCGGTTTCTACTGTCAGTCCATTCAAAAAAAACCGGATCGACAGCATTCATCACACTCAAATCTTGTTTTTTTCCGATGAAAATCATATAGATAAAGAAGTGCCTTATTACGATGCGATCCTTGATTTAGAAAAGAAATATCCCCATCATGTCGATCAAATGAAGGTTTATGACAACAGAAAGGGATGGGAAGAGGAAATCAACACGTTCCCTGCGCTGATGGTGATCAATCATCGGCATGTGGTCATGAAGATTGAGGGATCCGTAAAGAAAAAAGAGGATATCATCAAACCTATGCAGCATGTGCTTGCACAATAAAAACAGCCCCCGCTTTTACAAACGGGGGCTGTTTCTTTGCTACATTATTATTTTACGATATGGATCGGGCTTCCGATTGCTACTTCGGCAGCTTCCATAGTGATTTCGCCCAATGTCGGGTGAGCGTGAATTGTCATTGCGATATCTTCAGCAGTCATTCCGCCTTCGATCGCCAGGCTCAATTCAGAAATCATGTCAGAAGCGCTTGCGCCGGCAATTTGCGCACCGATTACAAGACCGTCTTCTTTACGAGTGATCAGCTTCATGAAGCCGTCAGTTTCGTTAAGAGACAGCGCACGTCCGTTTGCTGCAAACGGGAACTTAGCTGCAACGACTTCAATGCCTTCTTCTTTCGCCTGTGCTTCAGTGTAACCGACAGAAGCCAGTTCAGGCTCAGAGAATACAACCGCCGGAATACCGAGGTAATCGATTTCAGCCGGCTCTCCTGAAATAGCTTCCGCAGCGATTTTACCTTCGTAAGACGCTTTGTGAGCCAATGGAGGTCCGTCAATGATGTCACCGATTGCGTAAATGTTCGGTACGTTTGTGCGGCACTGCTTGTCTGTTTTAATGACACCGCGGTCAGTCATTTCGATACCGACTTGCTCAAGGCCGAGCTCGTCAGTGTTCGGACGGCGTCCGACAGTGATTAATACGTAATCAGCATCAACCGTTTTTTCTTCGCCTTTTACTTCGAATGTAACTGTTACGCCGTCAGGTCTTTCTTCAACGCCTTTAGCCATAGCGCTTGTATGGATTTCAACGTTGCCTTTTTTCTTCAGTCTGCGGGTAACGAGAGAACTCATTTGTTTTTCGAAGCCAGGAAGAATTTCATCTCCGCCTTCTAAAATAACCAATTCAGTTCCGAAGTTCGCATACGCTGTTCCAAGCTCAGTACCGATATATCCGCCGCCGATAACAACGAGCTTTTTCGGAATTTCTTTAAGCGCAAGTGCGCCTGTAGAGTTCAGAACGCGTTCGCTATATTTGAAGTTTGGCAATTCGATAGGGCGAGAACCGGTAGCAATGATTGCGTTTTTAAATGTGTATGTTTGCGCAGAGTTCTCATCCATTACGCGGACAGAGTTGCTGTCTACGAAATAAGCTTCCCCTTTTATAACGTCCACTTTATTTCCTTTTAAAAGACCTGCAACACCGCCGGTAAGCTTATTTACAACAGAAGCTTTCCATTCTTGGACTTTTGTAAAGTCAACCGTTACGTTCTCAGCAGTGATTCCCATGTCATCTGAATGTTTTGCATTCTCGTAACGATGGCCTGCATTGATGAGCGCTTTTGAAGGAATACAGCCGACGTTCAGACAAACGCCTCCAAGAGTTGCTTTTTCAACGACTGTTACTTTTTGTCCAAGCTGAGCAGCGCGGATGGCAGCTACATAGCCGCCAGGTCCCGCACCAATCACAAGAGTATCTGTTTCAATAGGGAAATCTCCTACTACCATAACATTACGCCTCCATTAAAATAAGTTGTGGATCGTTCAGTAAACGCTTGATGTGGTTTAACGCATTTTGTGCAGTTGCTCCGTCAATCATACGGTGGTCAAAGCTGAGAGAAAGAGCTAAGACAGGAGCAGCTACAATTTCACCGTCACGGACGATCGCTTTTTCAGCAATACGGCCGATACCGAGAATCGCAACCTCTGGGTGGTTGATAACCGGTGTGAACCATTGGCCTCCGGCAGAACCGATATTTGTGATCGTGCAAGAAGCGCCTTTCATTTCCGCAGGTGCAAGCTTGCCTTCACGCGCTTTTGTAGCAAGGCTGTTGATTTCATCAGAGATTTCGAAAACGGCTTTACGGTCGGCATTTTTCACTACCGGCACAAGCAGGCCTTTTTCGGTATCCGCTGCAATTCCGATGTTGAAGTAATGTTTTTGGATCACTTCATCTGTTTTATCATCAATAGATGTGTTTAAAACAGGGAATTTTTTCAAAGCGGATGTTAATGCTTTGACGACGTAAGGCAGATAAGTCAGCTTGATGCCTTGATCAGCAGCAACTTGTTTGAACTGTTTGCGGTGAGCAACAAGATTTGTTACGTCAACTTCATCCATAAGAGTTACGTGCGGTGCAGTATGCTTAGAGTTCACCATTGCTTTCGCGATCGCTTTACGGATACCGCTCATTTTTTCGCGTGTTTCAGGGAATTCGCCTTCAGGAGCCTGAGCCGCTGCAGGTTTAGCTGTTTCCTGAGGTGCAGCTGTTTCTTGCGGTGCCGCTTCTTGAGCCGCTCCTCCATTTGCAAAGCTGTCGATATCTTCTTTTACAACACGTCCGTTATTGCCTGAACCTGTTACTTTACGGATATCCACGCCTTTTTCACGGGCATATTTGCGTACGGAAGGCATCGCAATCACGCGTTTGTTCGGATCAGCTTCCACTTGGTCCTGCTGTCCTGCGCCGGTTTCTTTTGCAGGCTCTTTAGGAGTCTCTTCTTTAGAGATATCCTGCCCTGCTTCAGCAGACGACTGAACTTGAGCTTCAGTTTTCGCATCTCCTGAATCATGGCTTCCTTTAAATTGAAGATCTTCGTAACCAGGTGCGTCAAACGTAATAATCGTTTGTCCAACAGTTGCAACTGTTCCCTCTTCAACTTTTAATTCTAATACTTTTCCTTTAACAGGTGAAGGAATTTCTACCACTGCTTTATCATTTTGCACTTCAGCCAGAACATCGTCTTCTTCTACCTCGTCGTTCGGCTTAACAAACCATTTTACGATTTCGCCTTCGTGGATACCTTCCCCGATATCCGGAAGTTTAAATTCAAATGCCACAGTTTTCGACCTCCTAGTTGATTAAGCAAATTTTAGTTATGCATTCGCAAGCATTGAACCTAGTAAACAGATTCCTTCATATAAGAGAAAAGGACTCTCTTTACCGTCTTTTATGATGCCTGATTAAAATTCAAGAACTTTTTTCGCAGTTTCAAGAACGTCTTTATGGTTTGGAAGCCATACGCTCTCAGCAAGCGAGAAAGGAAATACTGTATCAGGCGCCGCAACACGCAGAACCGGAGCTTCCAGGCTCAGAATCGCGCGGTCATTGATTTCAGCTACAACGTTGGCAGCGATGCCGGCTTGTTTTTGAGCTTCCTGCACGACAATTGCGCGGCCTGTTTTTTCAACAGAAGCAATAATCGTATCAATATCAAGCGGGCTTACAGTGCGAAGGTCGATAACTTCAGCAGAAACGCCTTCTTTTTCAAGCTCTTCAGCAGCCTTAAGCGACTCATGAACCATCGCGCCGTATGTGATGATAGAAAGGTCAGTACCTTCGCGTTTCACATCAGCTTTGCCAAGCTCGATTGTGTATTCCTCCTCAGGAACTTCCTGACGGAAAGAACGGTAAAGTTTCATATGCTCTAAGAAAACAACCGGATCATTGTCTCTGATAGAGGCAATCAGCAGTCCTTTTGCATCGTAAGGAGTGGAAGGGATAACAACTTTAATACCCGGCTGCTGAGCGATAAGGCCTTCCAAACTGTCAGCGTGAAGTTCAGGTGTATGAACCCCTCCGCCGAATGGAGAACGGATTGTCACCGGAGAAGTCCAGCGTCCGCCGGAACGGTAGCGGAGACGAGCCATTTGTCCTGAGATTGAATCCATTACTTCATATACGAATCCGAAGAATTGGATTTCCATAACAGGACGGTAATCTTGCAGGCCTAAACCGAGAGCGAGACCGCCGATACCGGATTCAGCAAGCGGCGTGTCAAATACGCGGTCCTCACCGAATTCTTTTTGAAGGCCTTCAGTTGCACGGAATACGCCTCCGGCAACGCCTACATCTTCCCCGAAAAGCAGAACGTTTTCATTGTTTTTCAGTTCTGTGCGTAACGCATCAGTGATCGCTTGAATCATTGTCATTTGCGCCATGGCTTACTTCGACTCCTTCGCTTTGTAAATTTCAAGTTGTTCTTTCAAGTTGAACGTCGGCTCTTCAAACATATTCTCAATCAGCTCTGTTACTTTCGGTTTTGATTCGCCGTCAGCCTTTTTGATAGCTTGTTTGATTTCTTCTTTGGCCTGTTCAATCACTTTGTTCTCTTCTTCTTCAGACCATAGTCCTTTGTTTTCCAAGAACTTGCGGAAACGTACGAGCGGGTCTTTTTGCTCCCATTCATTTTCTATTTCTTTCGTACGGTATTTAGTCGGATCGTCACCGGACATTGTATGAGGTCCGTAACGGAATGTAAGAGTTTCAATCAGAGTCGGACCTTCACCGTTAATTGCGCGCTGGCGTGCTTCTGCAGTTGCAGCGTAAACGGCTAGTGCGTCCATTCCGTCTACTTGAACACCTGTAATACCGACGGCAACTGCTTTTTGGGCAATTGTCTGTGCGGATGATTGCTTTTCTACAGGAGTTGAAATCGCATAGCGGTTATTCTGAACAACGAAGATCGCTGGCGCTTTAAAAGCTCCGGCAAAGTTCATTCCTTCATAGAAGTCACCTTGAGAAGCTCCGCCGTCACCAGTGTAAGTAATAGCAACCGCTTTTTTACCGCGCTTTTTAAGACCTAAAGCTACACCTGCGGTTTGAATAATTTGAGCACCGATAATAATTTGAGGTGATAAAGCATTTACTCCCTCAGGCATCTGATTACCTTTAAAATGGCCTCTTGAGAAAAGGAATGCCTGATGTAAAGGAAGCCCGTGCCAAATCAGCTGAGGAACGTCTCGATAACCCGGAAGGATAAAGTCGTCCTGTTCAAGCGCGAAGTGTGATGCAATTTGAGAAGCTTCCTGGCCCGCTGTCGGTGCATAGAAACCTAAACGTCCTTGACGGGAAAGAGAAATTGAACGCTGGTCTAAAATGCGGATATACACCATTCTTCTCATTAATTCTTTTAACTGATCATCTGAAAGATCAGGCATTGCGTCTTTATTTACGACTTCTCCTTCAGCATTTAAAATTTGGAACGTTTCAAACTGCTTATGAATAGCATCAAATTGTTTTTTGCTATCAACAATTGAAGTTTTTGTCTTTGCAGCCATTTTTTAAACCACCTCTTCTTTTGATTTAACAGGGTTAGGATACCGTTTAGCCATCCGTATTAAAAACAGTCTTATCATGCTCTGCAATTCTAAAATTAATCATTCAGAAATTCACATAGCGCTTAAGCAAAGATAATGACGTTTAAACTGTACTAATAAAAAAAGATTTTTTATTAGTACAATATGATCAACAACCATAGTTTACAGTAATTAAACAAAGCCGTCAATTATTTATAACCTTATTTTGAAACCGCTTATAAAGCTTAAGATCATACTGCGCCAAACTGTACTATAAAAGACTTTAAACTGTATTATAAAAATGCTCTACTGTACTATAATTAAAAAAAATTACAAAGAGTAAATTAAGTTATTTAACTTAGGGGCGGGCTTTGAAAAGATGCCGCGGGATAAAAACGGGCAGTTAGCAATCGTCCCGCCTGCAGAACAGACGGGACGACGCTTTTGTCTAATTATTCAATACCCGCCCACACGATATTCAGCGGCGTCAGCACGGCATGAGGATGAAACTCGGAAATCGGAGTGAAAAATACATACGTAAAATCTTCGGCTGGATCAGAAAACATGCCGCACCACCCCATTCCAAGATGTGAGAAGGTGCCTTCTGTCATGAAATAATGGTCACCGGCCGGCCACAAATTAATGCCTAAACCAAAGCCGCCTTCCTCTCTGGGCGCTCCGAAGAAGTAAAAAGGAAGACCGGGCTTTATTTGATTTCTCAGCATCGCTTCGACTGTTTTTCTTCCAAGCAGCTTCTTATCTTTCAATCTGCCTTTATTTCTAAACATTTCAGCTAACTTCCAAATATCTCGCAATGAAGAGTACAGACCGCTTGTCGCTTTATTCGGAAAATACGGGTGATGACTTTTTTCCAGCTGTACGCACTCGTGCTCATTGATCACACAAACTTCTTCTTTTAAAGCATCAGGCACATAAAAATACGTTCTTTCTAATCCGAGCGCTTCAATAATATGCTTTGTTACATACTGTTCGTAGGATACGCCTGTTACTTTTGAAATAATGATGCCAAGTATAACAAAACCGGTTCTGGAATAGTTCCATGCTTCATCCACTCCGTACTCCAAAGGCGTACTGACGAGATAGTTTATCCATTCTTCCTCATTCGTTAAGTCAATGCCTTCAGCCTTTTGAATATCCAGCTCAAAACTTAATCCCGCCGTATGAGTCAAAAGGTGCAAAATTTTAATTTCTCCGAAACCCGGTTTATCAAACGCTGGCAAAATGAGCTTGACCGGCATTTTCAGATCGAGCAAACCTTTTTCGACGAGCTGCATGACGGCTACAGCGGTAAACACTTTTGTCAAAGAACCGATTTCTCTGATTGTATCAAGCTGAAATGTTTGCTTTTCTTTTTGTCCGCCGGTAAATTCCCCTAACGACTCAGCTGCAAAAACCTCACCTCCTCTTGACATCATATAACTCGCACATTGCAGATCTCCATTGTCTATCATCGTCTGATAATGGCCGTTAAGAGCGTTAATTTGTTTCATATTAAATGCCGGATTGCTTATTGTTTGTTTCATTGTTTTCTCCCCCTGTACTGTATGTATCGTTTTCATCCCTTACTTACTGATTTCTTGATGAATTCTGACACCGTTTTATTAAATTCTTCCGGATGTGTAATGTTCGGAAGATGCCCCGCTCCCTTAATTTTCTTTAATTCTGCATTGCTCAGCAGTTTCTGCAGCCTTTTTGTTTCTTTCTGATCAACTACGCTTTCCTTCTCACCCGTAAGGATAAGCGTTCTTGTATGAATGTCTTTTAAAAAGCCGATTGTAGAATAGCCTTCTTGTTGATGTATCTTCATAAAACGTTCAATAGAAGCATTTAAGAATTGATTACTGTATAAACTTTCATATTCATGCGACTTTCCTATAGCTATAAAATCATTTTTCAGTTTTTCCTCGACACTGCTTTCAGGGTCTTCTTCGTATGCGGTGTAACTTCCGGAAAGAATGAGTGTTTTTACTTTTTCAGGGTATTCATAGGCTATCCTCTGCCCTATCATGCCTCCCCAAGAAGCTGCCGCAATGTGGATCGGCCAAGCAACCCCTATCTCGTTCAGCACTTCGATAAAAGTCTGAGCCAGCCCGCTCAGTGTAAAATCGGCGCTCCCCTCACTCAGCCCGTAACCCGGTGTGTGTATGACAATTACATTAAATTGATCTGCCCACTCCTTCATTTGTTCTTTCCACATGTAAGCAGTGGTAGCAAAACCGCAAATCAGTAAAATTGTTTCACCCTTACCGCTCATCAATATTTCCATATGCCGGGCATTTTCTGTGTTTGCCAGAAAATGAACGGTTTCCGTTTCTTCTGTCTGGTAAAAAGCGATGAGTTTTTTTGCGGCATCGCTTTGATTGTGCTGAAGGGCTCCTTTCTTCAGTCTGCTCCAATAATGCAAATAATCGTCGAGATGATGATTGGAAGCTGTGCCGAGTATCCGGAAAGGACTTTCAGCTTCTCCCGTAACGATTGACGAAGCATCAAAATCGGCTGCAATCGCTGAATCTCTTACCAGAGGCGGTGCTGAACGGGCGGATAACGGCTTGAAATCGTTTTGTATTTTTTCTTTTTCTCCGTATAACACGATCAGCTGGTGGCCTCGGCCGAGAAGCGAGTGTTCAAAAGCTTTGATTCCGGCAGTATTTTCTAATGGGTGAAGTCCGTACTCCGTTTTCATAATGTCTTGAATGCCGGGATCAACTGACATGCCTCCGTCTTTCCAGAAAGGCCAATTTACAGCGATGGTTTTTCCAGATCTTCCCCCCGCCTTTCTCATACATTCCCTCCACTCGGCAAAATGCTCCAGAAAACGATTGGCGTAGGCGTAATCGGCTTGACCCAGACTTCCGATTTCTGAGGAGATGGAAGAAAACAAAACAAAAAAGTCTAAAGGCATATCTCTGAGCGCTTCATCCAAATGAATCACACCATTGACCTTTGATTGCAGCACCGCTTGAGCTTCCGCGTCTGTTTTATTCATAATGAGAGAGTCTTTTAACACGCCTGCACTGTAAATGACCCCGTTGATTTCGGAATAATCAGCATGAATTTTTTCCGCTAACTTGATGACCTGCTGCTTATCTGACATGTCAGCCTGGATATAAGAAATGCTTGCCCCGTCATATCGGATGCTGTCTAATTTTTCTTCCATGTCTGCTGTCATTTTCGATCGCCCGGCAATGATAACGCTGGCTCCGTGATTTGCATAAAGAAACGCTGAAATAATCCAGCCGATGCCGCTTAATCCTCCAATGATGAGATACACCCCGTTTTTTGCAAACTTGGCGGCCTTTTGTCCTGTTTGCGACGAAGCGTCTTTATATGCTGTCACCCGCCTTTTTTGATCGCCGTCATATTTCACAGCCTGATGATGTCCGGCACTTAATTCATTGAGAAGCAAAGGTGCTTTTTCAATGGTTTGTCTTGAAGAAATCTCAACCGTTTTACACTTTATATTCGGCTGCTCCGCATTCAGCGTTTTAAAAAAGCCTCCAATCGCGGCGTAAACCGGATTTGTATATTGACCCTTGTCATGTACGTACAGAATGTTGATGTTTTCTTTTACTTTTTGATGGATCAAAGCTTTACTCAAATAAAGAATTGAATAAAAGCTGTGAGTCAGATCTAACGCTGCCTCAGTATAAGCTTTTTTTGACAGGTAATGAATGATTGACGCCGGAAATGCTCCGGACTTTTTCATATCTTCTAACAGTCTGGAGTAATGAGCAGACTGCTCCAGATTAAATTTATAATGCTTTTCATTTACCATTTCATATTCAGCGGCGGCTTCCGCATAAATAACATTTTCACTGCCGATGTACTTTCGGATTTCATCACTCAATGAACTGTCGAAATCGAAAATCAGTGTATTTTCCTTAGGTACTTCTCCGGACTTTAATGGCGATTCTATCCATTCTTTTTGTAAATATAAAGATTCAAGCACCGGCTTTTCAGACGGCTCTTTCGTTTGCGTTTTTTCTTTAAAAGCTGCGGCCGGCGTATTACGCACATCATATTTTTCTTCTAAATAAGCCGCTAAATCATGAATATTGTTATAATCAAAAAGCAATGTCGGATACAATTGTGTATCCAATCTTTCCTCGAGCATTTTCGATATATGCAGCAGCTGTTTTGAGTCAAGACCCAGTTCGTAAAAAGATTGGTGTTTGTCCGCTTTATTTGGCGGTGTGTTTGTAACCTCTCCAATAATGGATGACAGCTCATCTGTTAATGTTTTATGACTGTCTTGGTGCTGAACTGTATCAGAGATAGAGTCTGTAATGTCGGCTCCGTATTTCTCCTGCAGAAATTCCGTCAATTCACCGATTGTGGAGTAATCAAATAATAAAGTCGGGTACAGCTTTGAACCTAACATCAGTTCTAATTTTTTGGATAAGTCTAATAATTGTTTAGAATCCAAGCCCATCTCGTAAAAGGAAATATCATTCTTCACTGTTTCAGCAGGTTTTTCAATCATGCCGGCTATCTCTTGGATCAAATTATTTCTAATCATTTCTTTATTGTTCGCTACGCTGCCGACCTCTTTAGCTTTTTGGGAATGCTCCAGCCTTTGTATTGATTTTTCATTTCTGACTCTTTTCACACCGAATCGCTCATAATAAAAAGCAAGCTCTCCATCAGGCCTGTATACTTCTATGTCCGCATATAAAATATCTTTTGAAGGCGGCTGCGTTATACTGGTTTTATTAATATACACAAAACAAGACCCAGTTGTTTTATGCAGTGCCCGGAATGTCTCAATATATATTGGGATAAACGCATTTGTTCCTTCATCCGGCAAGTCTGATGTAAGGATTCCCAACAAGCTGAGAGACCCATCCAAAAATGCGGGATGCATGTAAAAGTCATCTGTATATTCTTTTGAAAGTCCGCTTAAACTGACCTCTCCCAGAATATAATTTTCACCTTCATATACTGTACCTTCCAATTTCATAAAATCTTTATGAATCAGGCCGCCCCTGCGCAAATTACGATAGGCGGATTCAGCATCCGAAGTCCGGACGGCCCCTTTCTTTAATTCTTCGATTGAAATTGTCTTTTCTTTTATCGCATTTTTTCTTATGATTTCCGCCTGCAAGTTGACTGACGCTTCACCTTCCGCCTTTTCAGCGACCCATTTCCTGCTTGTTGTTTCAACAAGCCAGCCGTTTTCTTGTTTCGTAAACTGGAAGGTGACTTTTTTATCAAAATGGACTGACGTCGCAACAGGTTCACGGAATAAAACATGTTTGATTTCAAAACTTCGGGGTGATATCCCTTTCTCAGCTAAAAATCGTGTTATTAAATCCAGATACGTTACGCCGGGTATCGTACGCACTTGATGAAGGACATGGTCTGAAACAATATAATCGTCATGTTTGACTAATACGCTGAACCTCATGCAACTCGACAACCTTTCTTCTTTTACAAAGTAAAGAAACAGAGCAGGTGCTACTCTGTTTCATCAATAATTTCAAGAAGCCGTTTTTTATTCTGTTTGATTTGTTTTTTCCGATTTGAATCCGGCCAGTACTCTTTTCTGACAAACTCGGCAGGCGGCAGCGGAGTTCTGACGGAATGATATGAATCATCCAGGCCGCTTACCAAAAGGTGGGCGTTTGTTCCGCCAAAACCGAAAGCGCTGATGCCCGCCCTCCGTTTTCCATCCTTCCAGCTTCTCAGCTCTGTATTCGGATAAAAAGGCGACTTTTCAAATTCAAAGCGGGGATTTGGCGTTTCACAATTCAATGTAGGCGGAATTTCCTTATGCCATATTGATAAAATCACTTTAATGAAACTTGCCGCTCCGGCAGCGCTTAATAAGTGTCCGATATTGGTTTTCACACTTCCTACTCCGCAAAATTGCGTTTTGTTTGTGTCTCTTCGGAATACTTTTGTCAGAGCCTGAAGCTCAATCGGATCTCCAATCATCGTGCCTGTGCCGTGAGTTTCGACGTAGCTGACTGATCCGGGAGTGATATCGGCTTTTTCAAATGCATCTTGAATAACCTGCTCTTGAAGCTTAGGATTCGGGGTCGTAATTCCCATTGTCGCACCGTCGTTATTAATAGCTGATGCTTCAATGATACCGTATATCCGATCTCCGTCAGCTTTCGCTTTCTCCAGCGGTTTTAACAGAACAGCGCCAAAACCCTCTCCGGGTACAAAACCGTTTGCCCTTTCATCAAAAGTAAAACACTGACCGTCCGGCGAAAGAGCTCCTCCTTCTGTTAACATCAGGTAAGGAATTTCATCCAAAAGGAGATCCGCCCCTCCTGCCAGCGCCATCTCTGAATCACCGTTTTTTATGCTTTGGCAGGCTAAATGAATGCTGACTAATGAAGAAGAACAAGCGGTATCAGAAACCATGCTTGGACCGTGAAAATTAAAGAAATGCGACACATGTGAAGCAATAAAGTTTTGACTAAGCCCGACGATGTGGCTGCTGCTTTCTTTCGGCAGTTTGTGACCGTAACCGCCCATTCTGGAACCGACAAATACGCCGACTTTTTTTCCCGATAATTCTGTTTCTTCATAACCGGCATCCCGTACAGTCTGTACACTCGTTTCTAAGAAATGTCTTATCAGCGGGTCCGTTTGGATGGCTTTCTCCTCTTCCATGCGGAAATACTCCGGATCGAAGCTGCCGATTCCATTGATAAATCCTCCCCATTTGCTGATGCTTTTTCCCTTTTGCTGCACCGGAGAGTAATTTTCTTCTATATTCCACCGGGAATCAGGTACTTCTTTAATATGATTCTTCCCTTTTCTCAGATTGTCCCAAAATTCCTCTTTATCAGCCGCTCCAGGGAACTTACATCCGATTCCGATAACAGCTATCTTTGCAGAGGAAGCCGTCTGCGGTTCTGTATTTCGGATCGTCACAGACTGCATATCTTGCATATCTTGCTGATTGCTGCTTTGAGAATCAGTCTGTTCGATTTGTTTCTTCAACGGCGGCGCCGTCTTACCGATATATTCCGCAAGACCATGAATCGTGTTGTGTTCAAGAAGCACAGTAGGGTCAATTTTTTTCTGAATCATTGCTTCTATTCGATGTATAATGCTGACAAGTAGTATAGAATCCACACCGTATTCCTGAAAATCCGTATTTGGGTTAAGCTTTTCAAGGGGAATGCTCAATTCCTCGGCAAATACGGCAGAAAGTTCACTGACAAGCCCTTCTGAATGATCAAAAGTGTCGGGAGTCTCCTGTCTTCGGACTGGAACCGAAGCTCCGCCGGTTTTATTGATGTTCAGGAGACTGTCTGCATGAAACACTGTTCCTTTTTTCACGATAGGAATGATATTGGCCGATTTTCTCTCCAGTGCATGATACAAAATCGCCAGTCCTTCCCGTGTGGATAGAGAGTCCAGTCCCAATTCATCATATAAAGGACTCGTCACAGTACCCATTCCGACTTCTTTCCAGCTCGGCCAATTGATGGACGTGAAATACGTTCTCCCCTTTTGAAAATGATAAGCCGCGAAATAGTCCATATATGCGTTTGCAGACGCGTAATCAGTCATTCCTTTCGACAGTTTGGGTGACTGTGCTGCAATTGATGAAAATAGAATAAAGAAATCCAGCGGCCTATTATTAAAAATCCGCTCCAAATTCTGAAGTCCAGTGACTTTCGGCCCGTACACCGTCTTAAATTCACTCATTCTTTTATGAATAAAGGCCGGATTTCCGCCGCTGTGCAGTCCGGCACAGTGTATGACACCGCTTATATCTTTAAATTCAAGGCTTACTTGGTGAAAGAATGAACGCAGCTTCTCTTCATTTGTGAGAGAACCGCTGTAATACATATAGTTGACACCTTTCTCTTCAAAACTTTGAAACAGTTTTATATTGCTGACTGTCTTTTCGTCCTGTCTGCCCTCTTTCAGCAAATGATCCCATTCACTTCGCAAAGGTAATGGACGCGTACCCGTCAGCACGAGTTTTTTCACTCCCCGTTTCACCAAATCTTCAGCTATTGCTCTGCCAATGCCCCCTGTCCCGCCGGTAATCACGATGGCTTTATCCGCAGGAAATGAAACAGGCCCGCCGGTATGGATTCTTTCTTCTTCAAAATACGGAACATATCTGACGCCGCTGCGGTAGCATACTTCATTCTCTCCGGTACATTGCGCCCTTTCATTCTCAATGATTTGTTTCAGCTCATGCGTTTCTTTCATGCTGTCTATATCTATTGTTTTCACATGAACAAAGCCGTATTCCGCAGAAAGGGCTTTCAGAAAAGCCGCTGATTCTGCACCCGTCAGCTTTGGTTTTTCCGCTTTAAATACCTGCAAGCCATTGGTGATTTGTAAAATGGATAATGGTGTTTCCTTTTTACTCCGCTTAATTATTTCTTGTATAAATAAGAATTTACCATATGGGATGCCGTTCTGATTGTCACTCTGGTTTCCGATATCTGAGAAATCAAATATATTTTGGACCTGCCGCTCACCGCCCGAGAAGATCTCACGGATAACGTCGTATGCGTGGTTTTCATCTAATAAAGAACACTCAAACATTTGATCAGAGTGTTTTATAAATGAAGAGTGATGTTTGATGACAATCAGATTCTCCTGATCTATATCCGAACAAATGGAGCGGGCAATTGATTCTGTGTCTTGATTTACAAATGCTACTGTCAGTCCGTACTCTTTTGTTTCGGATGGATTGACAAACGGATTTTCCCTCCATTTTTTTTGCAAGTGATGTTGAAAAGAATGCTGAGGGATCTCTGTCTTCTCAGTCCTGAACGGAACCCAATAACGTTCTTTTGCAAACGGATAAGTCGGAATTGAGATCCGTTTACCCGGCTGCTTTAAATGTTGATGAACGGATTTCCAGTCGATATCCGCCCCCCAAACCCATAATTGAGCCAGCTTTTCCGCTTCACCGTTCTCAATAATAGTCTTTACAAACAATTCACCTGCTGTGCCTTCCGTTAACGCCTTCATTTTTTCAGCAAATGCATCTGCTGATTGCTGATGAACATATACGCCTGGAACTTGCTTGTCACCGCGGCAAAACTCAAATAATTTATCTTTGATTTCTTTAAGAGACGTACCGGTAATCGCCGCTCTGGCCTCCATCGCTTCTCTTCCCGATTGTGTAGTGTATGCCAGATCCCGTAAAACGACGCTTTCCGATTGGCTGCCTTCCATCACTTCATTCGGGAACAGGTTTCTTATCGCTCCGGCATATTCCTTCAATAAGTATTCAGTAACCGCTTGAATGGAAGGGCAATCAGTTAATTCATACATCGTGAGTTCAATATGAAACATTTCGTTAATAAAATCCGCCACCCGGCTTAATTCCAAAGGCCCTACGCCAAATTCACTCAGGTGATCAGCAATATTAATTTCTTCCGGATGGATATGAAGCAATTCCGAAACAAACGGTTTGAGTACTTCATACACCTTTTCTTTCATATCAGGCTGCTTATCCTTTACTTCAGGACTTAGTGAACGTTGGATAAAATCTCTCATGTTTTCGGCATACTCAAGAAGACGTTCATTGTCTTTGGCAGATAACAGGACAATATGCGGTTCGTTCTCAACATGTTCTGTTGAGACGTTTGTTTCTTCATATTCTTCTATAATGATATGAACATTCGTTCCTCCCGCTCCGAATGAGCTGATCCCCGCTCTTCTCGGAACAGTTACTGTTTTTCCGTTTTCCTGCAGTTTCGGTTTCTTCCAATCTTGCAATGACTGCTGTACATAAAAGGGAGATGCTTTAAAATCAATATTTGGATTCAACGTCTCCGCATGTATGGAAGGAAACAGTTTTTTCAGTTTCATTTGCAAAAGAACCTTTGTCAAACCGGCAATTCCCGCTGCGGCCTCAAGATGGCCGATATTTGATTTGACAGAACCGATGGAACAATATTGAGTGTGCTCCGTAAATTCCCGAAACGCTTTTGTTAACCCGGTGATCTCAATCGGGTCGCCCAGAGAAGTTCCCGTTCCGTGAGCTTCAATATAACTAATTGTACGAGGGTCAATACAAGCTTTCTGAAGCGCTTCCTGTATCAGTTCAGACTGACCATTTGGATTAGGAACCGTAAAACCGTTTGTTCTTCCTCCGTGATTGACCGCTGTCGCTTTAATCAGCGCATAAATATGATCTCCATCCCTTACCGCTTCCGCCGCCGGCTTTAAAAGTACGGATCCCACTCCTTCTCCCGGTACATAACCGTCACCGCCCTCGCCGAATGTACGGCATCGGCCATCACTTGCAAAGAAGCGGCTTTGATTTAATAATGTATATTTATTGGAATGAAGCGTAAGATTGACCCCGCCCGCAACAGCAAGTGTGCTTTCTCCTCTTCGTATACTTTCACAGGCTAAGTGAATGGCGTTAAGAGAGGATGAACACATTGTATCAACCGCCATACTCGGCCCCTTAAAGTTAAAGAAATATGATATTCTGTTTGCTATTGCAGAAAATGGAGACCCGACGGCCAGTTCATTTCCTTTAAGTGATTCTTCAACGCCGAAAAATTGATAGCTTCCATATGTGACGCCTGCAAATACTCCAACCTTTTTGCGGGTCAGATCTGAAGGTTTATAACCCGCATCCTCTATGGTATTGTACACTGTCTCTAAAAAGAGACGTTCCTGAGGATCAAGAAAAGCCGCTTCTTTCGGTGATATCCGGAAAAATAAAGGATCAAACCGGTCTGGATTTTTCAGAAAACCTCCCCACTTATAGCAGCTTCCCTCCAGCATTTCTTTCCGGTCATCAGGAATTTCGCTTACGCAATCCCGTCCATTCATCAGCACATTCTGGAACTCCCTGATGTTTTCCGCACCCGGGTATCTGCCGCTGACACCGATAATGGCTATATCAGCAGAAAGGGGATCGGCCGCAATGTGCTCTTTTGAACCTTCTCCTTCAGAGCGTACCGGCGCTTTTGATTCCAATGGTTTTCTTTTTGGCTTTTTTTGATATGAGACAAGTTCAGATGTTCCGGCCGGTTTCAGCAGTTTCATCATTCGTTCGCTGTGATGACTCAGGAAATATTCGGCTAACTGCGATATTGAATGATATTCAAAAAATAATGTTTTCGACAATCTGCCGATACTTTGCTCCAGCTTTTTGGTCAGACGCATGATCATTACTGAATCAATGCCGTATTTCTCTAGGTATTGTTTCTCATCTATGAGTGAGACCGGTAATTTCAATTCCTCTGACATTATATTTTTCAGATAACTGATGATATTTTGTCTTAATTCATCGTTTTGCAAATCGGCATCTTCCTGCTGGTCTGAATGTAAGCTGATTGTGCCGGCACGCTTCAGCACATCCTCAATCTTTTCTTTTCGGCCTTTCAGGGCAATCAGCTGTTCAGATGATTGACACAAGCTGTTCTCCAGAGCCTGTATTCCGTCACCGTCATCTAACGGGTCAAGACCGAGTTCCTGTTTCATGTAGGATATTCCTTCATCGTCAATATTCATCCCGCCGGAAGTCCATAGCGGCCAATTGACTGACACTACCCTTCCGGCAGACTCTTTTGCGGTCATAACTGCTGCATACTGATCCAAACAGGCATTGGCGAAAGCATAGTCACATTGGCCGGCTGAGCCGAAGACTGCCGATGTGGATGAAAACAAGACAAGTAATTCAACTTTCATTTTTTTGATTTCTTCCGCCAGCCACAGCGTGCCATAAACTTTCGAACCTGTGACTTGATCAATTTCTTCTTTTGTCTTTCTTAAGATAAAAGAGTCACGGAGTACGCCGGCACTGTGAAATACGCCATGTAAGGTGCCGAACTGCTCTTTTGCAAAAGCAAACATCCGTTCAGCATCACTTTGTTTTGAAACATCAGATCGGATATATTCAACTGTTGAACCTGAACTTCTTAAATATTCGATCTTTTTTTTCTGCTCTTCAGTTAAATCAGAGCGCCCTGTCAATATGAGATTCGCTTTCCATTTTTCCGACAGATGTTTTGCCAGTATATAACCGAGACCGCCCAGGCCTCCTGTAATCAGATAATTCCCATGATGTTTCAGCGGCTGGGTTAAATCGAATGAGCTGGCTTTATTATAGCTTTTCGTAAAACGTCTGCCGTTTTCATAGCGCACTTCAAAATGGCTATCCCGTTTTTCGTCACACTCTCTCTGATATATATCAGCTATTGCTGGAAGAGCGGCTCCCGCACCCTCTGATTGAGTGATATTGATAATCTGGTAGTGAAAATTGGGGTGTTCCTGGTGAACGGTTTTCACCAATCCGCCGAGAGCATGATGCAGCGGCAGTTGTTCTTTATTCTCTGTTTGAAAAATATGCGTCAGTTTTATTATCTTTTTCCATTTCAGTTCAATCAGCGCCTGTGTAATATACAGAAGAGAAAACAATCCGTTTTCCAATTGTTTCTGTATACCTCCCTTACTCATGTCAGCCTGAGAATCAGACCACAAGTGAAGAATCTTTTCGGGCAGCTGATAATGATCATGAATGTATCGGAACAGCTTTAGATAATCGTCTTTTTTCACGTGGTTCATACAAATCGTATCATCATGTAAAACAGCAAATTCTTTTCCGCGGATGACAAACAAGAGAGTACAGTCCTTAAACAAACCGCTCAATTCTTGTATTTGCCGTTCATTTTCTGCAAAAATCAGGAGCAATCCCGTCAAGGGTACGCTCTTCTTACTCTGAATGAACGATTCAGTCCATTCCGGCTTGTAATATAAAAGCGGATGGTTCGATGCCCGTGATTTTTGATTCTGAATGGATGTCACACGGGCATAGCCTTCGTCAGCCGACATTTGTCCTGTTTGAATCAGATCAAGAATATCGCTGAGTTGTTCACGTTTTCCGTTCATCATTCTTCCCCCATTAATTGTTTCAATACAGCCTTCTGATCAATATCATTGGTTTCCAATTGACGCAGGAGACGAATGAGTTCGTCGTCCGTCTGAACAGTGTCTTTTTCATGACCATATCTGAATCTCACATCTCTGCACTCTGCCAGAATGCTTCCGTTTTTATCTGTAAACGTCATATGACACGTTACATCACGGCTGTTCTGCCGGTTCTCTTTTTGAGTATAGACATAAAAATTTTGAGCGAGAGGGTGATAGACATCCGCCGCTCCCATTCCGATCAATTCCGGGAAGGTTTCTCCGCTGACAAAAAACGCACTGGCTTGAATCGCGGACTCAAGCGCTTCAGGAGAGATCGTAAAATTCTCTCTTTTTGCATAAAGCTCATCCGGCAATGAATGAAGCGACAGCATTCCGTCACTGTTTTTCGCTGATTCAATGACAAAAGGCGCTTCAGCCGGATGTTCAGTCATTTTTGATTTGACTTCAGCAATATCAAGCGCTTCAGGAAGCATACCGCTTTCAGGCTTAACAATATGCGCATTTCCCCTGGCAAGACGTACTTTATTCTCATCTTTTGTGTTTGCATATATGTCAAACCGCGCAAAGTCGCGCTCAGGCGTCAGCGTAATTATCAGTTCCCGTATATCAGTTATTCCGTTCATGCTTTCGGTCCACAATAAATCAGTCAATGTTTGAACTGGTTGTCCAAATGCCGCCGCTGCATTGACGATAGCCATTTCAGCCAAAGATGCATAAGGGAAAAAGGACACGTTTCCTTCAGACAGACTTAGTGCGAACGGATGATTACGGGTGATTTTTTTCGTGAAACTGAACTGATTAAAATCGGACGTGTTACTCCCCAAGAAAGGGTGACCCGGCTTACTCATATCCGCTGAAACAAGTGCTTCCCCTTTTTCCGCTATCCAATACCGCTGTTTGATCAGCGGTTGTCCCGGAATAGAAATCCTGCGAGCATTCCGCTTCACCTCAAAAGTCTCCCAATCTATCTTTCTTCCATTTACCCATTTGGATGCTGCTTCGGCGTAATCTGAACAAACGTGAGGCATTTCATTGTGAACTTCTGATTCGAATGTATTACCGGTATAGCTCAAGCTGCTTTTTTCACCCCTGATATAAGCTGAGAGCTCTTCAGCAATGACCCGCCCGGAATCTGCCACTATCGCCAGCCGTTCTTCCATATGATCGCGTCCCGTCTGAAGTGTATAGGCAATATCCTGAAGACGCAGTTTATCATTGTTATCCTTCGATTCATTTTCTGATAGAAAATCAGCCATAACCTCCGCATATTTTATCAGCCGTTGTTTGTCTTGAGCCGATAAAACAAAGATCACTCGGCCGCTTTGATGATCAAAAGCTTTTGGCGGCTCATACGCTTCCAATATAAGATGCGCGTTTGTTCCTCCTGCCCCAAAAGCGCTTACCCCGGCTCTCAAAGGATGAACAGCATTGCTGTTTTGCGGAATATTCCATTCAGCCGCTTTCCGCTGCACTTGAAAAGGAACCTGATCAAAATCTATAAACGGATTAACAATATCGGAATGCAGAGAAGGAACAAGCTGCTTATTCTTCATTTGGAGAAGCACTTTCGTTACCGCAGCGATTCCTGCCGCAGATTCTAAATGTCCGATATTTGATTTCACCGAACCGATGGCGCAAGGATGGTTCAATTGATAGGAATCTTTCAGTCCTTGAATTTCAATCGGATCGCCTAATGACGTACCCGTTCCATGCGCTTCAATATAATTGACGGTATTCGGATCAATGTCAGCTTTACGAAGCGCTTCTGAAATGACCTCCGCCTGTGCATCCGGATTCGGTATGGAATACCCGCTCGTCTTTCCTCCATGGTTAACGGCGCTTCCCTTAATCACACCGTATATTTGATCTTGATCTTCTATTGCTTTTTTCAATGGTTTTAACAATACGGCCCCGACTCCCTCACCGGGAACATAACCGCTTCCGTCTTTTCCAAAACTCCGGCATCTGCCGTCACTTGATAGAAACTGTCCCATACTGAGGAACTTATATTTATTCGGATGTATTGACAAATTCACTCCGCCGGCTAATGCCATATCGCTCTCTCCGCAATGTATGCTTTGGCATGCGTAATGAATAGAGGTCAGTGATGAAGAGCACATTGTATCCAGAGCCAAACTCGGACCTTTTAAATGAAAATAATAAGACACCCGATTGGCAATTGAAGAATAGACGGACGCCGGCGAGAAAGCCACTCCATTTTCTTCTCCTTCAAATAGTTGATATTGGCCCCACATTGCACCGACAAATACACCGACTTTCATCTTTTCCAGCATGTTTCTCGGGTACCCTGAGTCTTCAAAACAATGTTTGGCCGTTTCTAAAAAGAGCCTTTCCTGGGGATCCATAAGTTCTGCTTCCCTTGGGGAAATATGAAAGTAAAGCGGATCAAATTGATCGGCTCCGCTGATAAAACCTCCCCACTTGCTGTAAGACTTTCCTTTCATATCTCTGTCTTCGCTGAAGAAATCATCCATATTCCAGCGGTCAGGCGGGATTTCTGTAATACAATCTTTTCCGCTCTTTAAATTCTCCCAAAATTCAGGTAAGTCTTCAGCCATCGGATACTTCCCGCTTAATCCGATAATGGCAATGTCCTCATGCCTTGTATCAGCTGTTTCATTTATTTGGATCTCACGGCTTTCATCCTCTATGAAGGTATCTTGAAGTGCAGATTCCAATTTTTCTTTGTCACCTTCAAACACGATCAGCTGTGATGCGTTCAGAGAGAGTGAATCTTGAAAAGCTTTGATCCCATTGGTTTTACTAAGGGGAACCATACCGATTTTTTGTTTCATCCATTTTTCAGTTTGTTTATCCACTTTCATGCCGCCGTCTTCCCATAGCGGCCAGCCGATGGCTACTGAGACGCCGGAGCGTTCTTTTTTCCGCCTCATTCCTTCACGCCACTCAGCGAAAAGATCGATGAACCGGTTGGCCAATGCGTAATCCGTCTGTCCGATATTCCCGTACATCGAGGTGCTTGATGAAAACATCACAAAGAAGTCCAAAGGTTCGGTTTGCAGCAAGCTGTCCAATAAGACCGTCCCATTTATTTTCGGAGCGATCACTTCCTGAATTTCATCTTTTGATTTTTGAATCAATAAAGCGTCGTGCGTCACACCGGCACTGTGTATCACACCGTTGATTTCTCCGAATTGCCTTTTAATGGTTTTTATGATTCGCTCTGCATCGCGGCTATCTGAAAAATCACCTCTTATATATTGAACCGAAGAACCGCCTGCTTTCATTCGGCTGATTTTGTTCTTTTTGTCTTCCGTAAGTTCAGAACGGCCCGCTAAAATAATATTGGCTTTCGTTTGGGCTGCGATATGTTCTGCAAATATAAGGCCTAAGCCGCCGGCCCCTCCTGTAATCATGTATACTCCGTTTTCTTTAAAGGAGAAATCTGAGTTTGGAGCCGGTTCTGCTTCCCGTAAGGCACGGACCCAGCGCACATTTCCTTCATAATAAAGATCGGTTTCTCCCGGATGCGCTTCCGTAGATTCGACTCTGATGATTTCAGCTGTAAGTTCCGTCAACGATGACTTGTCTGAAACTGATATCCCGATTGTCTTAAGGGCCAGTTTCGGGTTCTCAAGCACAATAGACTGCCCTGCGCCATGGACTGAAGCGTAAAGCGGCTGATCATTTTTATGATCCGCCGGATAAAGGAAAAGCGATACAACCTTTTTTTCCGTCTTGCTGCGCATCAATGCCCGGCTGAAAAAGAATAGCGGGTAAGCCCCCTTAGAAAGCTGTTCACTTATTTTTTCCGGGCCGGCAAATGACCCTTCCGGCCACCCGTAAACCACGGTGTCGGGCATTTGCCCCCTTTTTTTCAGATCAGCTGCAAGCCTGTCAAAGTGAGCTTCCTCCCTGTGATCTATCTCATAAACACCGTCTCCGTGATAGGAGAAACGATTCCCTGATAAAACGAGAATGATCTGTGTATTTTCGAATCCATTTTCAGCATTTTCCCGCATAAAATGAAAAAGCTCTCTGTCATATTGAAACAGCAGGCATGTTCTTTTCTTTTTATTTCCGCAATTCGGGTCCCAAGCCGCAGCCTTTTGGCTCCAATGCGGCGTTAAATAGGTCAAAGCCGTATGATTCTCTCCATGATGAAGAGGGAGGTCTTTTTCAACGGAAGTTTTTTCGCCGCTCTCTGCAAAATAATTTGCAAGTTTTTGAATCGTCGGATACTCAAACAATAAAGTAGGATACAGTTCCCTGCCTGTTTTCTCCTCCAATGCTTTTACGGCTTGCATTAGTGTGACGGAATCCAGGCCTTGTTCATAAAAACCTTTTACCACAGAGAGTGTTTCAGGGGCAGTCCCTTTGATGTCTGCGATCAGCTGCTGAATGTCTCCTTCTGTTATAAGAGCGGAAAGATTTTGGTTCTTACTTTCTTTCATGTCAGGCAGTTCAGCCGGTTGATTTTGCGTTAAGAAATAACTGGACATTTTTTTATTTTCTTTAATATACGCGGCGAGTTCCCGGATCGTTTTCTGCTCAAACAGGAGTGTAGGATACAGCTGTTCTCCTGTTTTGTTTTCAAGTTCTTTGACAATGGCAAGCAAAGAAGCGGAATCCAGGCCTTGTTCATAAAAACCAATGTCTGTCCTTATGTCACGCAGATCTAGATTTGAAACCCCGGATATTAATTCTTTAAGGTGTGTCTCAATGCTTTCGCTTCGATCTATGATTGAATCTTTTCTGATCAGGCCGTCTTTTGGCTGAGAAGCCGCTTCAGTTTCCAAACGAGTCTGCTTCAGATTTTCAATTAAATCTTTTGAGCGAATATGTTTCACAGACAGCCGCGTAAAATAAGCGATCATCTCCCCGTGTGCATCGTACAAACCGTAACTGACTTGGATGACATCCCCTGAATCATGATGTTGGTCTTGCTTCTCTATGTACACATAACACCTGTCTTCCAGGCGCTTCGTCATACGGAAAGATTCAATATGAATGGGAATATACGTTTTCATCCGGCTTGCCGGAGATCCTTGTGTAAAATATTCGGGACATGCCTGATAAAGGATCGATATGATGGTAGACGCATCAAGAAAAGTGGGATGCAATTGAAAATAGCCGGTATATTGTTTGGCAATTTGGCTGAGCGACAACTCTGCAAGTACAGAATGATCAGACGCATAAACCTTCCCCAGACTCTTCATAAATTCAAAATGCTCTATATCAACCTTTTTTAAATAGTCATAACATATCTCCATATCGGCTTCACGGACGGAGGCATGTTTGATTTCATCGATATGAATTGAACTCATGCTTTCCGGGAATTTCTGCATGAGCCTGCAGTTCATATTCTCATCCCAGCTTTCATCCAGAATGCGGTCATCTTTTACCTTTCTGCTCTTCGCCTGAATTTCCCATCCCTGTTCCAATCCCTGAAAACGGATGCGGATTTCTCTGTCAAAAGTATCCGATGTTGCTACAGGTTCCAAATACAAAATATTCTGACACTCGAGTTCTTCAATAGGCAAACCTTTGCTCAGCGCCATACGGTATATCATATCTAAAAATGTAACACCGGGTATAATCCGGGTGCCATGCACCCGGTGATCCCTGACAATATAGTCCGTATGTTTAATTGTTAATGTGAACTGATAGTTTTGATTACTGGCCACCTGTCTCATTCCTTTTCTTTTCTTTTCTTTATAATTCTTTGAAATCAAGTAAAGGAATCAGCAATTCTGACTCTTCCTTTTCTGGAGTTTCTCCATTGTCGATCCAGCATTGTTCCTTATTGAATATAACCGGAGAAAGCGGGTGTCTTTTTGTCTCTCCATATCCTAACGTGAGATGGCTGTCGCTCAATATCATATGTGCGTTCGTGCCCCCGAATCCAAAAGAACTGATTCCGGCTCTCAAAACCCCTTTTCTGGGACGCCATTCTTTTAAAGACGTGTTCGGAAAGAATGGCGACTGATCAAATTTAAAACGCGGATTTGGCGTTTTACAATGTAATGTCGGCGGGAGCATCTGATTTTTTATGGATAAGGCAACCTTTATAATACTCGCTATCCCCGCTGCGCTCATTAAATGTCCGAAATTCGTTTTTACGCTGCCTACTCCGCAAAATTGCGTTTCTTCCGTAACCTCCCGGAACACTTCAGTCAGCGCTTTTAATTCAATCGGATCTCCTATCATCGTACCGGTGCCATGCGTCTCGACATAACTGAGAGTATCTGCATCAATTCCGCCTTTTTTCAGGGCTTTTTTTATCACTGCGCTTTGCGCTTTCGGATTAGGTGTTGTCATTCCCATTGTCTGTCCGTCATTATTAACCGCGGATGAGTCAATTACCGCGTAAATTCTGTCACCTTCGGCAAGGGCGTCATCAAGTCTTTTCAAAAGGACTGCGCCGCATCCTTCTCCCGGTACAAATCCATCTGCCTTCTCATCAAATGTATGACATTTTCCTTCAGGTGAAAGCGCCCGAGCCTCACTCAGCATGACGTAAGGCTTTTGATCCAGCAAAATGTCAACCCCGCCCGCAATCGCCATATCTGACTCTTTTGACATCAGGCTTTGACAAGCGAGATGGACGCTGACCAATGAGGAAGAACATGCCGTGTCTACAACCAGATTCGGTCCTTTCAGATTAAAAAAATGTGAGATATGCGCGCCTATGAAATTTTGTCCTATACCCACGATCGTATTTTTTGAAGGTGAACCTATTTTGGACATAAACGTCCCGGTCCGCGAACCGATGAAAACGCCGACTTCTTTGTTTGATACTTCTTCTTTTGTATAGCCGCCGTCTCTCAATGTCTGGACGCTGACCTCAAGGCATTTTTTGATTAACGGATCAAGCTCTGATGCTTCACTTTTGTTCATATTAAAAAACGCGGGATCGAAAGACTCAATATCTTGAAGAAATCCGCCCCACTTACTGATACTTTTTCCTTTTTCATAGGTGTCAGAGTAGTATGAAGAAATATCCCATCGCGACGCCGGGACTTCACGGACACTATTTTGTCCTTTCTTCAAATTTCTCCAGAACGTTTCTGTGTCCGGAGCATCCGGAAACTCACAGCCCATTCCGATAATAGCGATTTGGTTCAGACTGGTTTGTTGCATTTGAGATCCGCTGTCCCGTACTTCGGAAGCATTTTGATTTATATGTTGCTCTTTTTTCCGAACCTCAATGTTTTCTGAATTAATTTGAGGACTGATCCCCTCACTTGCAAATAACTCGTTCAAATAGGCGCCCAGTTGTGAAAAACTCGGATACTCCAGAAAAGCCGAAGGTTCAATTTTTATTTGAAATGCATCTTCCGCTTTTTTGACAAGCTGAACCAGTAAGATTGAATCAACTCCGTAATCCGCAAAAGACGTATCCTGATCTAATTTCCCGTAAGGTATTTTCAGCTCTGCGGAAAAAATCTCCATTAACTTCCTGATCATAGCTTCATTGTCTCCATGACCAGAGACCACTTTTTCCTCAGCATCCGGGTTATTTTTAGCAGCTTGAATTCTTGTCTGAAGCAGCTGCTGCAGCTTGAATTTCTCCTGATGTGTCTTTGCCGGTATAAGGCATGGATATCCGTTTATCATCATGATTTCATCCAGCATGGAAATACCTGTTTCTGTTGAGTGTGAAAGTAAACCGAGTGCCTGATATGATGGACTTGTCACCTCGCCCATTCCAATGTCCTTCCAGCTCGGCCAGTTAATTGATTGATAATATGTTCTGCCGGCTGCATGCTGATACGCTGCAAAGTAATCCATAAAAGCGTTCGCCGCGGCATAGTCACTTGTTCCGGCGCCTAATAAAGGAAAAGCGCTCGCAACAGATGAAAACAAAATGAAGAAATCAAGTTCGTCATCAATAAAAATGTCATGAAGTACCTGCATCCCCTGCACCTTTGGCTCAAATACTTCTCTTATTTCTTTATCAGATTTATGAATAAAAGCCGGATTCGAATGATTGGCTGCACCAGCGCAATGAATCACCCCGCCGATTTTGCCGAACTTCATTCTCACCTCTGAAAAGAAGCGATGTAATTTTTCTTTTTCCGTGAGCGGCCCGGAATACACTTCCACCTGAACTCCCTTTTGATCCAACTCATGCAGCAGTTGTAATTTCGAATAAAGAGGTGACTTTTCATCGGTGTCTTCTAACATGCCGGCTATTTTATCAGATTCCGGAAGGTCGGTTACTCCCATCAGCACAAGTTTTTTGACTCCCTTGCCGGCATAATGTCTGGCAAGTTCTGCTCCGATCCCTCTTGTTCCCCCTGTAATAACCAGGGTTTGATCCGTACGGCATACCGGCAGACCGGATAGGTTCCGGTTTATTTCCGCCGCATGTAATTTCTCGACGTATGGAATATAACGTTCACCGTTCCGGTAGCAGATTTCACTATACAGCCCGTCAGCGCAAGCTTCATCTGTGATTACCTGTCTCAGTTCCGCCGCAGTCCCGACATGCCCGTCTACATCTATTGTTTTTGATTTTATCTTTTGATACTCCGCGCTCAGCATTTTATATAGTCCGGCTGTTTCGGCTCCGGCTAACGACGGCTTGTCATTCAGAAATGTCTGCAGCCCTCTTGTCACATGTAAAACGAAAAGCTGTTTACGTGTCTTTATGATTTCCTGCAGCAGTGTCAGCTTCCCGATTGTGCCGGTGCGTGCCCCGTTTTGATCACTCCGCAAATCTGACAGGTCAATCATGCCGATGATTTCCGGATTTTCTTCTATGACTGCTAGAGCCGTTTTTTTGGCTTCCCCATCCGATTGATCCCAGTTATCTGCGCAAATGACAGCGGATTCAATCAGAGGATCTGAATCAAACAATTCGAATGCAAGCCGCTCACTTTCACTATTAGCCAGGATCATCACCTGTCCTTTCGTAAAAGCGGAAGGCGCAGCCTTTTGTTTTTTCCACGATTTTTTTAATACATCAAATGATAAGTCAGTCGGTGCATGGGGCAGACTCTGCGGTACACCTGTTTTTTTCTGTTTCTCTGCTGCTTTAGCGGCAGGCACCCAATATCTGTTCCGTTCAAAAGGATATGCAGGAAGAGAGATAAGCTTCGGTAATTCCGCAGTGTACATTTCTTCCCATTCAACGTCTCCTCCGTTCACCCAGTGAATGGCCATATCTCTTGTATTTTCAAAGTGAGCGGCTGACAGGGCATTCTTTTGACCAGCGCCTCGGCGGGCCTTTCCCCTATATAAACCGTTTAACTTATGATCTGACCGCAAATACATCGTCAGCTTATTGCGAAGATCGTCAATGCTGCTAACCTCAACAGCGAGCCGCTCTTCCATAGCGTTTCTCCCGGTCTGCGAGGTGTACGCGGCATCAGCTAGTGACGTTTTTGGCTCCAGTTCTTTTATATATGCATCAATCAAGAGTCTGAGCCGTTCTTCATTTTTGGCAGAAAGCAGAATAAATTGCGTCTTGTTGCTCTGTACCGTTTCCATCTTTTCTTCATTCTTATACTCTTCGATGATAATGTGGGCATTAGATCCTCCAGCGCCGAACGAACTGATGCCCGACCTTCTGGCTTGATTTTGCGGCGTCTTCCAATCAGTCAGTTCAGACTGCACGTAAAACGGTGTTTCCTCAAAATCAATATTAGGATTTAAGTTATCGGAATGAAGAGAAGGAGCAAGTTGTTTATACTTCATTTGCATCAGCACTTTTGTGATAGAAGCAATTCCCGCCGCGGCCTCTAGGTGTCCGATATTTGACTTAACCGAACCAATTGCACAACGATAATCGCTTTTCGAGCTGTGCAAAGCTTTGGTTAAACCTGAAATTTCAATCGGGTCTCCCAAAGATGTCCCGGTGCCATGCGCTTCAATATAACTTATGCTGTCTGCATCAATCCCCGCCTTATCAATAGTTTCACTGATGACGTTTGCCTGCTCGCCCGGATTTGGCACAGTGTATCCGTTTGTTTTTCCGCCGTGATTTACAGATGTTCCCTTAATCACACCGTAAATCCTGTCCCCGTCAGCCTTTGCGGCAGAAAGCGATTTCAAAAGAACGGCCCCGACTCCTTCTCCCGGCACATATCCGTCTCCTCCCGCTCCAAAGCTTCTGCAGCGCCCATCGCTTGAAACAAAATGATTTTGAGAAAGTAAAGTATATTTATCCGGGTGTAAGGATAAATTCACTCCTCCGGCTATGGCGAGAGTGGATTCTCCTCTTTTTATACTTTCACATGCAAAATGAACAGCAGAAAGTGAAGAAGAACACATTGTATCAATTGCAAGGCTGGGTCCGTGCAGGTCAAAGAAATATGACACCCGGTTTGCGATAGACGAATAAGAAGATAAGAGCGCCTGACGTCCCTCATCATCTGAAGCACCGGCTGCAAATAACTGATAGTGGCTGTAGGTGACGCCGACAAATACACCTGTCTTATGCCGTTTCAACTTTTTCTTTGTGTAACCCGCATCTTCAAACGTGTGCCATGCTGTCTCTAAAAATAACCGTTCCTGAGGATCAATTAACTCGGCATCACGAGGCGAAATTGAGAAGAACAGCGGATCGAATTTATCAGCGTCTTTTATAAAACCTCCCCATTTGCTGTCATGACGGGCATTGTCACCTGTGTGATAATATTTCCGAAAATCCCAGCGCTCTTTCGGTATTTCCGTTATACAATCTTTTCCGGAAGAAATATTTTCCCAAAACTGTTCCACATCCTTCGCCATCGGGTAGCGGCCGGCTATACCGATAATTGCAATATCTTCCTCGGAAGGTGCGGATGGTATGCGGGAAACGGAAAGCTTCTCCCGTTTCGCCGGCGCCGAATGATCAATTCGCTGTTCGGCTGCCGGTAAAAACGCCTTCTTCAACTCATGTTGATAGTGTTCAAGAAAATACTCTGACAGCTCTTCAACACTGCTGTATTCAAAGAAAAGAGTCTTAGACACTCTTCCAAAATACTTTTCCAGACGGGAGTTAAGACCTAAAATCGTTAGAGAATCAATTCCGTAACGGTCAAATGTATCCTCGGGTAAAATGCTGTCCGCCGGTCTTCCCGTTTCCGCACCGACAATCTCTGTCAATAGACGGATCGTTTGCTTTTTCAGATCTTTTTCATTTAATTGCGGCAGACTGTTGTTTTCAGGCACAGTCTCTATCTTTTTATGGTCAGTTGAGAGTAATTCACTTATTCTATCTTTGTCTCCGCTGATAACAGCCAGCTGAGAAGCAGAACGGCTCATACTGTCCTGAAAAGCGGCAAGCCCTGCTTGGGCAGATAAAAGTTCCAGCCCCGTGTGTCTTAAAGCCTGCAGCTCTGCCGGACCAACTGTCATATTCCCCGCATCCCATAAAGGCCAATTAATAGAAAGTGTTTTCCCGGGACGTCCCTTCATGCTTCGATACTGGGTGAATCCGTCCATATATCCGTTAGCGAAGGCGTAGTCGCTCTGACCCGCATTAGGCAGAACGGCCGAAAGGGATGAAAACATAACGAAGAAATCAAGAGGCTCTTCTTCAGCTGCTTTATCCAGCCAAACGGTTCCGAATACTTTAGGCGCTATAACTTCTTCTATGCTTTCTTTCGCTTTTTTTATGATAAATGCATCCTTAACAAGTCCGGCACTGTGCAAAATTCCGTTTAATTCTCCGAATGTCTGCTTAATGTGCTTAATTAACGCGTCCGCCTCTTTTTCCTTTGAAATATCTGCCGGGACATATAAGGCTTCAGCGCCGAGATCTTCAAGAGCGCTCAATTTTTGCGCCGTTTCACGGGATGCCGGGGAACGCCCGGTTAATACCAGCTTGACTTCTGCCTGTTTCGCCATATATTCCGCAAACAGATACCCGAGACCGCCGGCTCCACCCGTAATTAAATACACACCGTTCTTTTTTACACTGAAACTATGTTTCTCCCCATCTTCTTTTTTTACTCTTTTAAGCTGCCTTTTATAATAATGCCTCGGCTCATAACAGGTAAAGTGGTCCGTCTTGCATTGATTGTTCCATTCAAAAGAGATGACATCTGCAATATGCTGCTTTGTAAACGGCTCGTCAAACATTGATTTCAGCTCTGCAGCCTTACATGTGAAATTCGGGTTTTCGGCCTGTACGGTCTTAAGAAAACTTTCAACCGCGTTATAAATGGGCTGAACCTCGCCCTCGGCATTTTCATACAGATACAAAATTTCTGCTTTCGGACAAAGTTTGTTCGCCATGAAGGCCTGAAACATTTGAAACAAGGAAAAAAGACTTTTATTGAGCTGCTTTCTCATTGCATCTTCTGTATTTTTGAAGAGCCCGGCAGCTAAAAAATGAATAATATGGCGGGGTCTTATATTTTGAGAACGCAGAACCCCGCATAACGCATCATAATCCTCATCTTTTGCAAAGTTCATTTTAAAACGACCGTTCCGGCAATCTTCGAAACGCTCGCCGGAAGTCACGTAAATGAAAGGCGCCTCATAACCTTCAAGCTGTCTCTTCATTACGGTATACATGCTGTCGTCTTTGCAAAAAAATAAAATTGGCTCTTTCGTATGCGGGAATTTTTCACTGCTTTTAAATTCATGTCTATCCCATACCATTTCATATAGATGGGTTTTCCCCAAGCTCTTAATTAATTCCAGCCCTTCTTCACGCGTCAGGCTGCCTTCTTTCACCTTTTTCACGATTTGCTCAATTTGCATCGTTTTTTCATTCATGGAAAAGCAACTCCTCTATCAGCTCTGACGTCTCTTTCGTATTCATCTCACCTGTTTGTGCTTTTTCAAGAAGCGACATGATTTCTCCATCTGCTGTATCTTTATTTGAGTTGTGAAGCTCAGTGTTCGAGAAAGCCTCAGCCTTCTGCGCTTCATCTTTATTTAAATGAATCCAATGTCTGTTCTTGCTGAAAGGATAAAGAGGAAGAGACAGTTTAACCGGTTTGAGTTCCTCCTCATACAAGTCTTCCCAGCTGATTTCACAACCGATCGTCCACAACTGAGCCAGTTTGGCCGGCTTGTTTTGCTGAATCAGTGATTGAACATATGCATGACCTTCGGGGCCGCCGAATAAAGGAGCGTACAGACTATCAAAATCCGTTACATTTCCTTCATAAACACCTTGCAGCCTGCTCCCCTGAATGTAACCGTTTAATTTTTCAAGAAGATCTCCGATATTCGAGCAAGTGATCGCAAGGCGGCATTCAAATGGTTCCCTTCCGGTTTGCAGCGTATATGCTATTTCTTCAAGACCGATTCCGGACTTTTCTCTAAAATTGCCGTTATACGGTTTATCAGCTGATCGATCCCGGACGCTGCTGATATAGCGGCACAGCTCGCTCAGGGTCATTAATTCCTGAAATATGTCTAGTGATATTTCTGTGCCGTACATTTGGTTTATATAAGAGATTAATTCGGAATAAGCCAACGGATCAAATCCGAATTCCGAAAGAGGTGTCTTTGCATCTATATTTGCGGTATCTAAACGCAGGATACCCGCTGCCGCTTCCCGAACCGCCTCTTGCACATCACGTTCCTGCACCTCTTGCTGACTGAATTGAACTGATAGTTCTTCATGTAAAAACGTTGTTAACTCTTTGGCTTTAACCATCAGCCTTTCCTTTGTTTTGGCCGATAGAACAATGATTTGATCCCGCTCGGCAGTTACTGCTTTATCTTGTCCGTATTCAAATTCTTCCACGATGACATGAGCATTTGCCCCGCCGAATCCAAAGGAACTGACTCCGGCACGGCGCGGAATTTCATTTCCTTTTCGATCTTTTAATCTGGCCCACTTCATAGTTTTATTGACAATATGAAACGGTGTTCCGCTTAATTGAATGTAAGGGTTCAGCTCCTTGACATGAAGTGTGGCAGGCAATGTTTTATACTTCATGGATAGTAATACTTTAATCAGCCCCGGCATTCCAGAGGCGGGCTCTAAATGACCGATATTCGTTTTTACTGAACCGATGCCGCAATATTGGTCATGATTCTTTCCTGGATGCGGCTCAAAAGATCCAAACGCTTTTTTCAAGCCTTCAATCTCAATCGGATCTCCCAGTTCTGTCCCGGTTCCGTGTGCTTCAATATAAGATATCGTATCAACAGGAATATCGGCATTTTTATAAACAGACGTTAACAGTTCTGCCTGAGCTTCCGGGTTCGGAGCGGTCAATGAAGCAGATCTTCCTCCGTGATTTTCTCCGGTTCCTCTCAGGACTCCGTAAATATTGTCTCTGTCATTCATTGCCGCTTGCAATGGTTTCAATAACAGAACAGCTGCACCTTCACCGCGGACATAACCGTCGGCAAGTTTATCAAACGTCTTACATCGGCCGTCCCTAGACAAAATACCGAGTTTATCAGTATACATATGCGTGACTGGATCTAAAAGCAGCGAAACCCCGCCTGCTACCGCCAGCTCACTTTCACCATTTTGAATCGAGCGCACAGCTCTGTGGATTGCTACAAGACTGCTTGAGCAGGCTGTATCAATGGACTCACTCGGACCTCTGAAATTAAAATAGTGGGATACACGATTGCTGATGAGCGCCTGGCTGTTTCCGGTTCCCGCAAACGCATGCGCCCCGTCCGAATGCCTCATCAGCAGCTGGCGGTAATCATTAAATTGAATGCCCGTAAACACCCCGATATTTTTGCCAGACAGCTTTGAAGCTTTGTAACCCGCATCTTCTATCGCTTTCCAGGTTTCCTGCAAATAAATTCTGTGCTGAGGATCCATGAGTTCTGCTTCCCGCGGATTAATATTGAAAAACGCCTCATCAAATTTATCAGCATCTCTGATAAAGCCGCCCCATTTCGAATGTACTTCGCTGCTTCCTTTGCCTTCGGCGTATTTTTTCCAATCCCAGCGATCCGGGGGAATTTCCTGAATTGAATCTTTTTCATTGATTAAATTGATCCAAAACTCATCTGCATTTTTTGCTCCCGGAAAAACACAACTCATCCCGATAATGGCAACTGGCTGCTTCTCTGGATGATGGTCAGCCTGTCTTGCTGTCTTTTTTTCAAACGGAAAACTTCGCGGCGGCTTCACTGTTTTCCCGGTGGTTTTCCCGGCGTGCACTACTTTCCTTTTTTCAGAAATGGTTTTTTCTGCATCTGTATTCCCTTTTGCAACAGTACGCAGTTCACTGTTTAGAAATTCCGAAAGAGACTTTATATGGCTGTAAGTAAAGAAAACGGCAGGTGTCAGCTTAAGCTTGTATTTTTTATTCAGTCGGACAGCTAATGTTTTCAAACTGATAGAATCAAAGCCGAGATTGCCGAAATTCTCTGCCGTATCCAGCTGTTCAATGTTTATTTTCAATAATTCCGACACCATTTGCTTCAGTTCTTCAAGGACATTGTCTGCAGAATCCGGTGCTGGATAAGAACTTTCCTCTTGACGAACCGGAAGTGTATTTACTTTTTGATGCGGCAGATCTTTTTTTGCTGGTGTAGTTCCGGCATCCCCGGTAACAACCGAAATTTGCGGACAGTCACTTGCCAAAACCGTCTCAAAAGCCGCTATCCCTTCTTCCGTTTCCAAATAATCAAACCCGGATGCGGAAAGATATGCGTCTTCAGCTTCTTTGTTTAAATGCATTCCGCCTTTACGCCACAACGGCCAGTTAATCGAAATGCTCTTGCCTTGTCTCTCTTGCCGGCGGCTCTGTTCGGATCTCCAATTTATATATTGATCTTGAAAATAATTGCCCATCGCATAGTTAACCTGTCCAAAATCACCGAAGACCGAAGAAATAGAAGAAAATACAATAAAGAAATCAAGCGGCTCATCTTTCGTTAATTCATCTAAGCATACCGTTCCTTCAATTTTAGCAGTCATGCCTTCTGAAAAATCAGTCAGATTCATCTCTGTAAATAACCGATCATCGGCATGACCAGCTGAATGAATAACGCCTTGAAGGGAGCCCCAAGTCCGTTTCGTTTCTTCTATGACCCGTCCCATCGTCTTTTGATCTGCGGCATCAGCTTGATAATATACCGCATCCCCTCCAAGCGCCTGCAGCCGGTCAATGTTATGTCGTTTATCAGCTGTTAACGGTGACCTTCCCGTCAATACCAATTTTGCTTGATACTGAGAGGCTAAATATTTTGCGAAAATCAGGCCCAGACCGCCCAAACCGCCCGTTATGAGGTAAATCCCTTTCTGTTTCAGCTGATGAGAGTGCTCTGTATGATTGAATACATACTCCTTTAATGTCTTAACATACCTCTTGTTATTTATATATTTAACTTCTTCCGCCTGCCGTTCCACGCCTGAAACCATTTCGTTAAGACAAAATTCAGCCATTTTTTCAATTGATATACGTTCTGAAAAACCGATTGACTTCACATTCTCTGCGGATGGCACCAACATATTTGCCGTTTTTAAACAGCCTGCAAGAGCGCCCGTATACGGATCATTCACGCCTTCTTTAAAAGAGTGAACAAGAAGCAGAGAATGAAGATAAAGAGAGGCGTCATTGCGGGCGCTCAGGGCTTTTAATAAATAAAAAATTGATTCCAGGCCGCTGAGAAGGCGGTCACCCGCGTAAAATGTTTCTCCCGTGTGCAAGATGACATCAGGAGAAAACCCCTTTTTCTCCAATTCTTCGAATAAACGAATATAATCTGACGTCACTTCCGGGTTTATACAGAATGTCAGCAGATTTTGATCGGTCTGCCGCTGATCCGGCGTGACGAGAATGACACGGCTGTCTGATTGATTTTTCAGAGCTCCAGCCAACGCTTCATCTTTTGCAAAAACCAGAATTGTTTTTGGCTCCCTATCTTTCATTTCAATCAGAGGGTTTTTTTGATCCCACTTATGCTCATAAAAACGTACATTTTTATTAGGCTTTTCGCCAAAAACCAGCCCGCTCAGTTCCATCAAAATCCCGCCGGCATTGTCTAATACATACACATCATAAGCCGAATCGCTCTCTTCAGTTTGTTCTGCATATACATAAACGGGTTCAGTCTCATGATCAAAAATCGTACATTCTTTAATATTTTCCGGGAGCTCTCCGGCATTTTCCCCCGCAAGGTATATGACGGCTTGATATGCGCTCTCAATCACTTCCGGTTTGATTATGCACCCTTTCGGCCCGGCCTTTGCTTTTATCTTTAAAAGCACCTGTCCGTTCCTGCTGACGCAGTGCTCTGCCGCTTTCAGACTGTCACTGCAGCTGTATCCGAATTCGGCAAGCCGCTGATAAAACGCTTCGTACGGTATGCGGTCTGCACGCTGAGACAGAAACGGCTCAAGATGAATATTTCCGTTCTCGTACGCCCCGTCTTCTAATTCGATCCGCCCTGAGGAATAAATGGATGAGTCGCTCTGTTTTTCTATAGAATACGATGCACCCTGATTATCCGGGGTTAATACAATCCGGATCTGCTCATTGCTTTCGCTTTGTAACATCGGTTCTCTAAAGGAGAGCTCAGTTAATTTAATAATCGGATTTCCTGAAGCCATCGCTCCGGCAGTCCTCGCCATTTCAATCTGGCTGAGCCACGGAAACATTTCCTTGTCTTGATACTTTGTTTTTATATACAAATCGGTATCGCTTACATTGATAAGAAACTTCTGGGCTTTAAAATCAGATATATTGCATGAAATGTAAGGATGCAGATCGTTATTTACGTTCATCCGGCGGCTTCCCGTATTTTGCGCATCTATTCTGCATAGCTCTTTGGCAAATGGATATCCGGGTGCTGATACCCGTCTCAAAGTGACATCTTTATAAAGTGACGGCCAATCTACTCCGTTACCGCCAACCCAGTATTCAGCAATCTTCACAAGATCCCTGTTTGCGGCTGCTTCTTCAATCTCAGCTTTGTTCATCCTTTTTGCTTCTGTTGTGTCTTTGCCGCTTGTAAAAATATGATCCCTCGCGTTTCCGAGAGTATAGTCTGTCAGCCCTTTAAGCAATTCATCTCTTGTGGAGGCGATAACAGCCAATCTGTGCGGCATTTCTTCTCGGCCGGTTTGTAAAGTAAATGCTGTATTTCTAAGTGTTTCTAATGGATAATCTCTGGCTGCTATATGTTCTTTTGCACGTTTTGCATATTCTGCCAGCCTGTCGGCATTTTTTGCAGAAAAAACAAATAAAAGCTGTTCAGGTTCTTCAGCCGCGAGAGGAGAGATAGCTTCATCCGCAAATTCTTCTAAAATAACATGGGCATTAGCTCCTCCTGCCCCGAAAGAACTGATTCCGGCACGCCTGGGAACGGATGACTCCCATTTTTCGGCACTGTCCGGTACATAAAAAGGTGTTTTTTGAAACGGTATATTTTCATTCAATTCAGCAGAATGAGTCAGTGACGGAACAATCGTTTTATGTTTCATTTGAAGAATAACTTTCGTAATGCCCGCTATGCCTGCAGCAGCCTCAAGATGTCCGATATTTGATTTAATCGACCCGATCGCGCATGTTTTCTTATCGCGTTCGGCACCTGAAAATGCTCTGGTCAGACCGGTGATTTCAATCGGATCTCCTAACGCGGTGCCTGTTCCGTGAGCTTCTATATAGCTGATGCTGTTTGGATCAATAAATCCTTTTTTTAAGGCTCTCGTAATGACCTCACTTTGAGCTTTGGGATTCGGCACAGTATATCCATTCGTCTTAGCACCGTGGTTGATGGCTGTTGCCTTAATAACTGAATAAATCTGATCACCGTCCGCAATAGCCTTTTTTACAGGTTTCAGCAGCACGGCACCTGTCCCTTCTCCCGGCACATAGCCGTCTCCTCCGGAACCGAAGCTTCTGCACCGGCCATCACTGGATAAAAATCCGCCTTGAGTCAGGAGTTCATATTTATGAGGATGAATGGATAAATTGACGCCTCCTGCAATTGCAATTTCACATTCATTCCTGATTAAACTTTCACAGGCAAAATGAACAGCCGTTAATGATGAGGAACACATCGTGTCCAAAGCAATACTTGGTCCGCTGAAATTAAAGAAGTACGATACCCGGTTGGCGATTGATGCATATGAGGAAGAAACGGCCGCTTCGTGACCAACGCTGTACAGCTGATAGTGGCCGTACATAACCCCTGCAAAAACACCGACGTTTTTTCGTTCAAGCGTTTTCTTTGCGTACCCCGCATCTTCTATGGTGTGCCAAACCGTCTCTAAAAACAGTCTCTCCTGCGGATCAATTAATTCAGCTTCGGCAGGAGAAATATTAAAGAACAACGGATCAAAATGATACACATCGTCAATAAATCCCCCCCATTTGCTTTGGTTTTTTACTTCGTCGCCCGCCGCAGGCTGATAGTGCAGCCCCGAATCCCACCGATCCTCAGGTATCTCAGTTATACAGTCTTTACCGTTCAATAAGTTTTCCCACAGAGTATCAAGATCATTTGCCATCGGGTAACGTCCGCTGATACCGATAATCGCGATATCATTGTCATGATACTTCTCCTGCTGCACCTGATTTTTCATCTGGATTTTCTGTTTCCCGTTAACATCGGCTGTCTTTTCATGATCTTTTTTCTTCTGTGATGGGGTGCTGCTCCCGTTTTCTCCTAACCGGAGTTTATGAAGAAGAGTATCCCTGTGCTCCTCAACGAAATACTGTGACAATTCTGCCGCAGTCTGATATTCGAATAACAGCGTTTTTGAGAGCGCGCCGAAATGTTTTTCAAGCTCATTCGTCATATTGATAATCATAACGGAATCAAGTCCGTATTTTTCCAATGCCTCTTCTGCATCTATTTTGTCCGCAGGCATCCTGAATTCTGCAGCAATCACTTTTATGATGAAATCAGATGTTTCAGCTGTCAGTTTCTCTGAATCAAATGATTCGATATTTCTCCCTGTTCCTTCATCTGCCTGAATATTGTCTTTTCGTTCATATAATTGCTGAACATGATTGTCAATTTGCTCATCTCCGTAAAATACAGTAAATTGCGAAAAACCGGAGGACAATGCGACTGCAAGCGCTTCTTTACCTTCCTCTTTTTCTAAAGGATAAAAACCCGCCTTTTTCATTGTCTCTACCGTGCGCTCATCCACTTGCATGCCGACTTCTTTCCACAGCGGCCAGTTCAGAGAGAGAGAAATCGTATCAGAATCCTGGGCAGAACGCATATTCATGAAATGATCCATATAACTGTTTCCGAACGCGTAATCAGATTGCCCGACATTTCCCAACACTGCGGAAGTAGAGGAGAAGCAAATGAAAAAGTCAGGATTTTCTTTCTCAACAGCATCATTCAGCCACATCGTACCCAATACTTTCGGTCTGATTACCTGATCGAATTCCTCTCGTGACTTGTTAAGAAGGAATGAGTCACGGATGATTCCCGCGCCCTGAATGACCCCGTTTACTTTTCCATAAGAAGTTTTGGCTTTTTTGACTACATATTCGGCTTCTTCCTTATTGGTAATATCAGCCTGAACATAAACAGCTGAAGAACCGGCATCCTCTAATCGTCTCAGCTGTTTTCTTATATGATCTGAAAGCGGAGATCTCCCCGTTAAAACAAGGCAGCATTTTGTTTGAAAAGCCAAATATTCTGCAAAGGTAAATCCTAATCCGCCCGCGCCTCCTGCGATAATATATACTCCATTTTCTCTCAGCGGCACATCTCCGCTTCCGGAATTTTTTTCGGGTTCATACGTTTTGAGCTGTTTAACATAACGCTGCATGTCTTTATAACGTATCTCTACATCTGAAGGCTGGAAATCACTCAGCTCATTGCGTATGATATCAGCTGCGTGAACAGCTGCTATTGACTGCTCCATCTCAATGCTTTTTGCTGAGATTAACGGATTTTCCAGCTGCAATGTCCGTAAAAATCCGCTTGCCGCCGCGTAAAGAGGCTGTTCTCCAGAAAGATGCGAAAAATATCCATATAACAGTTTGATCGGTTTGCGGCAGTTATTTTTGAAGAGCGCCTGTTGTAATAAAAACAAAGAATAGACTCCGCTGTCGCATTGTTCACGAATCGCTCTCTCTGTCTTTTCAAACGGCATGTCTGACCACAAATGCACCGCTTCCCGTATATCTGACTTCTCTTCTTCTATAAGCCATCCTAACAGGTTTATGTAATCTCTTTCAGAGCGGGGGTCGATTTCAAATACACCGTCCCCGGTTTTTCGAAACTCTTTCCCCGGCTTAACCAAAATAACCCTTGTATCATGCAATGCAGCAAGTTCTTTACTCACATCTTCATTTTTATCAAATAATAAAAGGCTGCCCTCACGTCGGCCGCCTTTTACATGAATGCTGAGATCTGTCCGCTGCCAGACCGTCTGATAATATATCGCCTGTCCGTTATCCCCTGCGGAATGAGAACCAAGCTGCTGTATCCGCTTTACTCCTTCTTCCAAAGAAATGATGCCGCTTTCTATGTCAGAAAGTACTTTTTTTCTAATATGACGGGCTTCTTTCATAAAAATCTTCATCCCCTTTACAAATGGCGCTTCCGCAAAATGATAAACTAATCCTGCATACGCTCCAGCGCATAATCTGCTTCCTCCGCAGTCAGTTCGCCCGCTTTTAATTGTCTGAGGAGCTCTTTTACTCTCTCGTTCTTTCCATTGGAATCCGCTGTTGCACGAGTCTGTGCCTCCGCGGAAAACGTTTCTTTTTTACGAATGGTTACATCCTTCAAACCTGCAAGTCTTTCTCCTTGTTCATTAAGCAGCTGAATATCGTAAATAAGCTCGGATTGACCTTTTTGGCCTGTTTTACGCGCATAAGCCCAGCATTCTGCTGAAACTTTTTTCCGAATCGTAATCTCTCCTATTGAAAAAGGAACATAAACAGATGCCTCTTCTCTTCCGTCCGTAATTCCGAACAAAGATTGCAGAGCCCCATCAATTAAAGACGGATGCAATGTATAATGTTCAAGAGCATATGCGGCTTCTTTTGGCAGCAATAACTGTGCAACCGCTTCCGTTTTTCCGCCCCATAAACGTTGAATCGGCTGAAAAGCGCGCCCATACAGGAACCCGTTTTCCCGAAAATACTCGTAACATTCATCTTGTTCACGGACAAAAGCACTTCTGTTTATCATCTCTTGTCTGTCGATGTTCTCTATATCATCATCACTGTAATGATGATCATAATCTAATTCCCCCGTCACAAATCCAGTCCTTACAGCAGCATCCTCGTCAGGTGACATGTTAAATAATATGCTGCCGTCTTTTACGGAAATGTGAGTGTAAATGGTCAGACTCTCTTGCAAAAGCATGGCCGGTCTGGCAAATATCACGTTTTTTAAACGAGTGACCTTTTTCTTTCGATATGACCGCGTTCCCGCTGCGCATGCCATTTCAAGAAAAGCAGCTGCCGGGAGAATGCTCTTGTTTTTTACGATGTGGTCTTTTAACCAAATCTCTTTTTCTCTTAATGTCGTTTTAAAAAACTGCTGTTCCAGAGTAGATTCATTCGAATCCAGAAGCGGGTGCAGTGAAGACTGCCGCGGCAATATTTCCGGAAATGTTGCACTTTGGTTTCGAGGCACCCAGTAAGACTCCTCAGCAAATGGATATAAAGGAAGCTTGACCTTTTGCGGGGTATATTCTTCATATAACTCTCTCCAATGAATATCAGCTCCGAAAGACCATAATTTTGCAAGAAGATTCAAGTCCTTTGTCTCCATCATCACCTCGAGGAATTTATCTTTCATCTTTTGATCATGAAAGATAAAGACTTTATCAAAATCTTTCGTAACATTCCCTTTGTATACGCCCTCTCCAATTGTTCCTTCAGTACAGAAAGTTCTCAGCTTCTCCTTAAGTTCCGGCAAATCGGAAGCTACAACAGCAAGTCTGTCTTCCATCGGTTCCCTGCATGTCTGCAATGTAAAAGCGATATCAGCTGCCGAGGCCTTTGTCTCCCGCTCTGTGAATTGCAGAAGGCGCCGAGCGTATTCTTTCAGCCTGTCTTCATTTTTGGCAGAGAGAACTGCGGCAAACGGACCGCTTATTGTTTGTGTGTCCGCATGGTTTTGATATTCTTCCACAATGACATGGGCATTTGCTCCGCCCGCTCCGAACGAACTGATTGCTGCTCTCCTGCGGGAGGCGCCTGATTCTTTCCGCCACTCTTCTTCTTTCTGCTGAACGTAAAAAGGCGTCTTTTCAAATCGGATATTTTGGTTCAGCTGTTCCGAGTGAATGGATGGCGCCAATTTCTGATGCTTAAATTGTAAAAGAACTTTTGTAAGGGCTGCTATACCTGCGGCAGACTCCAGATGTCCGATATTAGACTTCACTGAACCTATGGCACAAAATTGTTTATCGTCCGTAAATTTCTCAAACGCTTTTGTCAATCCTGCGATCTCAATCGGATCTCCGAGCGAGGTCCCCGTTCCGTGTGCTTCCAAGTAGCTGACGGAACGCGGACTGATGCCCGATTTCTTGAAATTTTCAGCAATCAGCTCAGCTTGTGCATTCGGATTCGGAACCGTAAATCCATTGGTTTTTCCGCCATGATTTACAGATGTTCCTTTAATCACTCCGTATATATGATCCTGATCAGCAATTGCTTTTTCCAGAGGTTTCAACAGGACGGCTCCCGAACCTTCTCCCGGGACATAGCCGTCTCCGCCCTCTCCGAAACTTCTGCACAATCCTTCGGTGGAAACAAAATTACCTTGACTCAGCCAAAGGTATTTGCTGGGATGTATGGACACATTAACGCCGCCCGCAAGTGCAATTTCACTTTCCCCTCTTTTAATGCTCTCACATGCCAAGTGAATGGCCGTCAGCGATGATGAACACATCGTATCCAGTGCAATGCTCGGGCCGGAGAGATTAAAAAAGTATGAAACCCTGTTCGCAATAGATGAAAAGAAGGAACTGAGCGCAATCGGATTGCCCCGCGCAGTTTCTTCTGCGCCGAATAATTGATATTGTCCGTACATGGCTCCGACAAACACACCGGCTTTCATACCGTTAAGCTTCTCTTTTGTATATCCTGAATCTTCAAACGTATGCCAGGAGGTTTCGAGAAAAATTCGCTCCTGAGGGTCCATCAGCTCAGCTTCTTTATGAGAAATGTGGAAAAACAGCGGATCGAATTGATCAACACCGCTGATAAAACCGCCCCACTTACTGTTGATTTTCCCCTTCTCCATTCTGTCGGGACTGTAATTCGATCTGAAATCCCAACGTTCCTCGGGGATTTCAATAATACAGTTTTTCCCTCCGGCAATGTTTTCCCAGAACTCTTCAAGAGTATCGGAATTCGGATATCTTCCGCTCACACCGATAATGGCAATATCCTCACCCGGCTGAACCATGCTCGGTGCAGGTGTATCCTTCTGCTGCCGGTGCTGTTTTTTACTCGGATTTTCTCTTTTCTTCTGCACTCTTGTTACCGGAGCTGCTCCTGCGGCCTTAAGCACTTTTTCTTTAAAAGATGTTAGGAAGAAGTTTGAAAGCTCTTCAATGTTCTGATATTCAAAAAAGATTGTTTTCGGAAGATCCCCGAAAGTATCTTCAAGCTTTGAAATAAGTGACATGATCATAAGTGAGTTGATTCCGAACTTCTCAAAAGAGTCTTTCGCATTTATTTTATGAGCTTGGATTTTCAAGACACCGCTGATGATCTTGATTAAATAGTCATTGACTTTTTCTTTCGCAGCATATTCCTCTTCTTCATCGTATTCCGCCGTGAGTGTATCTTGATCTGCTGCAGCTGTATTTCTTTGAATCGAAAGCGCTTTTATCATTTTATCCCGCTCTCCTTCTGCAGGCATTAAGCTGGTAAATGAAGACCCCAGTATTTTCAGAAACGCTTCCAGAACAGAGGAAGTTCGCATCGGAGTCATTCCGTATTTTTCTTTTATTTGAATGATTCCATTGCTGTCGAGACTCATTCCGCCATCTTTCAATAACGGCCAATTGATTGATAGTGTTTTTCCGTTTCGGGAGAGCTGGGATCGAAGCATTGCAAAACTGTCCATAAAATGATTTGCGTACGCATAGTCACTTTGGCCGGCATTTCCGTAAGCGGCAAAAGAAGAAAAGAGAACAAAAAAATCAAGATCTTCGTCTTTTGTCAGCTCATCCAGCCAGATTGTCCCGTAAACTTTCGGTTTCAGTACGTCCGTAAAATCACTGAGACTTTTATTTACAAGAAATGAGTCACGAAGGATGCCGGCAGCATGGATGATCCCGTTTATGCTGCCGTACCGCTGTTTAACGCCGAAAATGAATCGCTCTGCCTCTGTTCGATCTGTTATGTCCGTCCGCTGATATTCAACAATAGAGCCGCTCTCATTAAGCTTACTGATCCGTTCTTTTTGATCAGCTGTTAAAAAAGAACGGCCTGTAAGTATAATCACGGCTTGGTTTTCATTAGCGATGTGTTCCGCAAACAGCAGCCCGAGTTTTCCGGCTCCTCCGGTAATGATATATATGCCGCCTTTTTGATACGTTACAGATCCGTGACCGTGTTCCGGAATATCAATAGGCTGCAGCCCTTTCACAAAACGGGTATGTGAGTCTATTAAAATCTCACATTCATCCGTTTGAATGCGCTGCATTTCACTGATTGCAGCATCCCACATCTCGGAAACCGGAGGATTTATGTCAGAATCCTCGTGGCGTATCTGTATGGTTTTCGCTTTAAGCTTGGAGCTTTCCATGTTTACCGTTTTCATGAACCCCCCGACAGCTTCATGAAACGGCTGATTCAGACCGCTTGTCCAATAAATATGCAATAACGTAACAGGTTCGTTTCTTCGCATTAAAGCTTTTGATAATAAAAAGAGCGAGTTTATCCCTCTGCGAAGAGTTTCATTAACGGATTCTTCAGTGAATTCTCTGATTTCTCCGTCCCATAAATAAAGCACGACATCAGGTGTAAATCCGTTTTCAGCCAAATCAGACAGCAGCATTTCGACATGATTTTCATCAGAAGGATTGATTGTGCATCTTTTCCGTTCAATTCTGTAATCAGAATCGGGCGTTACGAGAATGACACGGTTATGTTCTCCATTCATCATCTCGGCATGCTGAAAGAGACGGTTATCCTGATCAAAAATCAGCATATTCCCCGGTGCCTGTTGATTCGGCATATCAATGTGATTTGTCCTTACCCAATCGGTCTTAAAAAAAATGGTTGGGGACGGAGCTTGTGATTCCGGCTCCGCCTTTTTTTCCATTTGTTGTTTTCTGTAAGTACGAATTAGCTCCAGTCCTGCATCAGGAGACATTTGCTGTTCTTCAATTAAGGAAAGTATTTGTTTGATCTGCACTATTTTCCCTCCAGCAGCTGATAAACTTGGTCAGCAGAAAGTTCACCGTTTTTCAATTGTTCCAATAAGAAGAGAATTTCCTGATCTTCATTTTTATGACATGCGGTTAATTCTCCCCCGGTCACTTTTCTGACAGAAAAGTCTTTCATGCTCACGGCTATTTCGCCGCTCTCGTTAATAAAATCAATGTTATACGTATAAAAACCGGTTTCTCTCACCGAAACATGGCAACGGGCAGTAAGCGCCCTCTTAATGTGAAGCTCTCTAAGTGAATAAGGAACAAATAAGCCGTCTTTCTCATTTTCTCTTAACAAAAATGCCGCCGCTTGAAAACCGCCGTCAATTAATGAAGGATGGAGTGTAAAATGTGAAAACCCGTTCGCTAAATGATCCGGAAGCTCCAATTCTGCCATTAACTTCATATCACCGCGATATACGGCTTTCAACGTTTGAAAACCGCTCTGATATGTCAGGCCCATACGACTGAAGCGATGATAACACTCTTCCCGGCTTATGACCGTTTTACTGCTGCGTATGAACTTATCAATATCGACATACTCATGATTGCTGTTTATGTCTCCGAATACTGTTTCACATTGTGTGCAGATTTGCTGCACGCCATCCGGGCCCTCTTTACATATCGTTACGTTCAACTTATCTTGTTTCATTTTCAAGCCGGTATAAATGTGCAGCGTTTTTCCTTTATATAATATAGGTCTGTTCCACATCACGTCTTTTATTTTATATACTTTACTTTCTCCGCTTATTTCCGCACAAACAAGAGCCATTTCAAGCGAAGCGGCTCCCGGCAACACACAGTCTCCTGAAACAAGGTGATCAGTGACGAAAAATTCAGTTCCGGAAATAACAGTTTTAAATGCTTGTTTCTTTAATGTTGAAACATTCTCGCTGATTAATGGATGAAGACTTTTGCTATTAACCTCGCTTTTGTTCTTTTTCGGAGTAAACCAATAACTCTCTTTTGCAAACGGATAAGTCGGCAGCGGCACTCTATTCAATTTCTTATTGCCGATGGTCTTCCATTCAAACTCAGCTCCATTGGCCCAACATTGCGCGAGAAGCTCCTCTTTTCCGCTTTGAAGAGCCTCCTGAATCATATATTCAGAGACAGCTGCGCGCTCTACAGTGTTTTCGCTTATAAATACGCCATTTTGCACCTTGCTTTTATCAAGAAAGCTGACGTATTTATCTCTCAGCTCAGTCAGACTCACTGCACATACGGCAATTCTCTCGTTCATTGCTTCCCGGCCGTTTTGCAATGTAAATTCCATGTCACTGGCATTAACCGTCATGTCACCGGCAATCACGCGATCCAAGTACTGAACCATAAGCCGGATATACTCAAGTAATTGATCTTTGGTTTTCGCAGATAAAACAAAAATGTGTGTTTTACCGTTGTTTTCCGGTACTTCTTTTTGAGGTTCCCTATATTCCTCTAAAACAATATGCGCGTTCACACCGCCGAATCCGAATGAGCTGACACCTGCTCTCCTCGGCAGATCGTTGTTCTCTTCATCTTTTATCGGATTCCACTTTTGAGCGGTTTCTGTGATATAAAATGGCGTATTTTCCAGTTTAATGTATGGATTGAGTTCTGAAAAATGGGCGAGTCCCGGAAGTTTGCGATATTTAAAAGCCAGTAACACTTTCAGCACTCCGGCTATTCCGGCAGCGGTTTCGAGATGGCCGATGTTTGTTTTCACAGACCCGATTCCGCAGCTTTTCTGTTTCTCAAAAGGAATGTCCCATTCTTGATATAACGTTTTAAATGCCTTTATGATGCTGTTTACTTCAATCGGATCGCCAAGACTTGTCCCTGTGCCATGCGCTTCTATATATCCCGCAGTGGCGGGACTGGCCCCCGCCTTCCGCCAAGCTTCGGTTAATAAGTCCGCCTGTGCGTTCGGATTCGGAGCTGTCAAAGAATTGGCGCGGCCGCCGTGATTTACAGCTGACCCTTTAATCAAACCATAAATATGATCACCGTCTGCCTGTGCTTTGCTGAGCGGCTTAAGCAATACTGCAGCCGCCCCTTCACTCCTTACATAGCCGTCAGCGCTTTTATCAAACGTTTTGCACTTTCCGTCTTTAGAAAGCATACCTGCTTTATCAAAAGCTATAAACAGAGTAGGGCTTGTCATAATATGCACTCCGCCTGCAATCGCCATTTCAAAATCGCCTCTTTGAATCCCCTCAGCCGCACGATGGAGTGCAACTAACGAACTTGAACAGGCAGTATCAATCGGTTCACTCGGACCCGTCAGGTTCAGCTGGTAAGAAATACGATTAGCCAATATACAATGATTTAAACCGGTTGCGGTCTGCGCCTGAACAGAGACGCCATTTTCATTGAGACGTTCCGCATAGTCCGTTGTGGCGACCCCTGCAAACACCGCGGTTTTCGTCCCTGCCAAATCAGACGGCTTATAGCCCGCATCTTCTATTGTTTTCCATACAGTCTCCATAAAAATTCTTTGCTGGGGATCCATTAATTCTGCTTCGGCGGGAGAAATCCCGAAAAACAACGGATCAAAACTGTCCGCGCCTTTGATAAACCCGCCTTTTTTTATTTTTGTTCTATTGACGTCCCTGATCGGATCGCCGTCAAACTCTTTCCAGTCCCAACGGTCATCAGGAATGTCTGTAATCATATCCCGCCCTTTTTCAATTCCTTCCCAAAAGTCTTCCAGCGTATCTGTTTGGGGGAAACGGCCGCTTATTCCCACTATTGCAACCGGCTCATTCATATGTCTTTCCTCTTGCCTGGTTTTGTTTTCAGGCTCAGGGGAATGTTCATAGGATTCGGGCGGAGGCGTGCTGTACAATGTTTTTTCGTCTGCTGCAGAAAAAGGTTCTGTCTCAGCAAAAAGGATTTCTCCGTATTGCTCGATTACATAATCAGTCAGTTCAGCCAGTGAATTGCATTCAAAGAAAATGGACGGCAATAATTCCGTACCATATTGTTGATTGATTTCATTTCCGAGTCTGGTAAACGTAATAGAATCAAATCCGTACTCGCCGAATGAAGTCTCTTCTTCTATTTCCTTTCTGTCAATCTTTAAAATACTTGACATCATCTTTGCGATGCCCTCAATCAGATTTTCTCTTCTGTCTTTCGCCGCAGATTCATCTGAAGAAAAAGACCCGCAGAGATGAAGCTCTTCGGAATACTCACTCTTTAAAAACTCAAGAAGTTCATTAAAATCAGTAAGACCGAAAAAATCTGACGGCATCATTGATATTCCTAATGTTTCGTTTAATTCGTTGCCCAGCATTGTAAACATAATTGAATCAAATCCGTATTCACTTATCGGCAGTTCAAAATCAAATTCCCGTTCTTCAATTTTTAATACGCCGGTGATGATGCGCGTCAAAGTGCTTTTTAAAGATTCAGTTATTGACAGCTCTTTCGGTTCGTGATTTTCGTCGGCGATTGCCGGGTCACTTTTTCCGCTGTCAATCGTTATCATTCGTTCCAGCTTTAATTCATTACCGCTAAATACCATTATTTGATGTTCACACCCTGTCATTGCTTGATCAAATGCTGCAAGGCCTTCCCGTTTTTCCAGAGGCAGCATTCCGAAACGGTCATAAAGGAACTTCTCTGAATGAATGTCAATTTGCATACCGCCTTCTTTCCATAAAGGCCAATTAATCGAGACTGTTTTTCCAGGTTTATTTTCCGCCGCTCTCATTTCCGCAAAATAATCCATAAACCGGTTTGCATAAGCATAATCAGTTTGTCCGGCATTCCCGATTATTGCGCTGATAGATGAAAACATAACAAAAAAGTCCAGAGGTTCTCTGTCTGTATACCGGTCAAGCCATATCGTTCCGTAAACCTTGCTGGCCAGGACTGAATCGAGATCCTCTTCACGCTTATTGATGAGTAATGAATCTTTTATCACACCGGCGCTGTGAATAATTCCTTTAACAGGACCTAATTTGTTTTTGACGAGTTTTATCAGGTTGTTGACATTTTCCTTATCAGAAATATCGGTTCTTACATAAAAAACCTCTGATCCGTTTTTTTCGAGCTCTTTTACATTGCTTACGGCTTCCTCAGAAAGCTCTGACCTGCCGATAAGCACAAGTTTTATTCTCCCTTTTCGCACAAGATGTCTGGCGAAAATCAGGCCCAGACCGCCTGTTCCTCCTGTAATGAGGTAAACTCCCCCTTCTTTTACTTCCATCTTTTTGAGGGGCTCTGCACTTTCAATTTCTGCAGAGTGTTTCACCTGCCTGATTCCATCTCTGTATCTGATTTCTGAAGCATCATCGCTGATGACTGTTTCTTTCACAAGGTTTTTTAATTCAGGCAGACCGGTGTTCAGCTGTAACTGAATTTCATCGCTGTGTATTTCAATATTTTTACCGGACAACATTGGATGTTCTAAATGAAGCGACCTAAAAAAGCCGCTCATTGCCATTTGATAAGGTAAGATTTGATTGTTCCTTGTGAAAAATACATGTGATATCAGGATTTTATGTCTTGGGATTGTTGCTAACAGAGCTTTCGTTACATTGAAAACCGGCAAAACAGCCTTTTCCAGCTTTTCATGAATGTTATGCTCAATTCCCGTTTCAGGGCTCATCCCGATTAAAATGACGCGGTCAATTGTCACTTGTCTTTCTTTAAAAATCGCCAGCAATTTCTTATAGCCTTCAAGTTTGACGCTGTTCAATTCAAAGGAATCAGCTTCTTTTTCTTGAAAACTGCCGCCATGGCGGACAAAGATCATGTTCAGGCCGATATCTTTATATGCCTTGCGGATCAGCGGTTCTGATATATCCTGACGGAGTGAAATCACAAGGCAGCTGTTTAAACCGCTGGCTTCAGGCTGATGAAGCATAGGGGCCCGCTTCCACATATCAGTGTAATACTTAGCTGAATGCCGCTCATTTTGAGTCTGCGGTGCAGCCCTTAATGCCTTCAACGCTAAGTTTTTTATTTTAAGACTTACAGATCCGTTTTCATCCATAAATAGTATATGAAACCTTTTGACATCATCATGTTGTCTTTCATCTGCAGCAGTAATGTAAGCATAGCCGTTTGCTGAAGGTGGGTGAAGAATCTCCAGCTCACCTAATTCAAAAGGCAAATATGCGGTGTGATCGTCTTCCTGAGTAGACGTAAACCCGGTTGTGGATTGAAAAATGCCATCCAATAAACACGGTTCCAGCAGCGCGCCGGATTTTTTATGAATGCTCTCAGGAAGTGATATTCGTGCAAGAACAGCATTTTCATGGATAAACAGCTGTTTTATTACCTGAAAGCCGGCTCCATAGTCCAAACCGCTCTGCCGGAAGTTCCTATAACACTCAGCGCCGCTGATTAATCTTTTCTGTCCGGTTAACCAGCTGTCCAATTTAAAATGCTCTGTATGAGAGGCATCTTTATCTCCGCATGTGATAATGTTTCCTTGGCAATGAACTGCCGCTTCAGGCTGCATATCGGTTTTCACCACAAATCTGCCGTCTTTTTGATTCGGCAGCAGATCTATCATTATCGTCTTTTCTTTTTCAACGGTTATCGGAACCGCCCATACAACCTGACTCAGTTTTATGACTGATTTTCCGTACAGCCTCTCTCCCGCTTCTCTGGCCGCTTCGATGATTGCCGCTCCGGGCAGAACCATATTCCCATGCACAACATGGTCTTTTACATAATATTCAGAATCTGAAAGCGTTTTATAAAATCGGCACTCACCTGCAGAAAAATCAAATAAAGGAGCTGTACCGGCTGCTGATGTTGTTTGCGCCTTATTTGACACCCACAGTCTGTTTTTTAAGAAAGGGTAAGTCGGCAGCGCAATTTTTGCCGGTTTTCTGCCGGTGCGGAAATCTTCCCAGCTTAAATTCCCTCCCGATACCCAGAATTCAGCCATTTCGGCTAATGTGGTTCTGCCGGATTTGAGCGGAAGATCTGATTGCCGCTGTCCGCGTTTATGATTCGGTTTTTTCCCTCTGAATATTTCGTGATCGTCAATTCCATTATAAAAGTGATTTAATTTCAACATCAGATCATCGATATTATTTGAAATGACAGCAAGCCTTTCCGGCATGGCTTCACGCCCTTCAAGAAGGGTATACGCAATATCAGAAAGGTGAAGCGGCTTATTTGTTCCCGCCGGCTGTAAACACTCGCCCTGCTTATGACGAGCCTTTTGCAGATATTCCTCCAGCTGTTTTGCTGATTCCCGTAAACTCAGTGAATGCTTGGCTGAGAGTACGATAAGTTCCTCACTTTCCTCACAATCCGTTTGACAGTCAGCAGCAGACTCATACTCTTCCACAAGGATATGAGCATTTGCCCCGCCCGCTCCGAAAGAACTTAATCCCGCACGCCGCGGATATTTGCTGTCAGAATGTTTTTCATTCGCGGGTTTTATCCAGTCGGCGGTTTCCTGCTGGAGACAAAAAGGTGTCTCTTCCAGATAAAGATCCGGATGAACCCGTTCAGCATGCAGTGTTGCGGCTATTTTTTTATACTTCATTTGTAAAATAATCTTTGTCAGGCCGGCAATACCCGCGGCCGCTTCGAGATGACCGATGTTAGATTTAATCGATCCGAGAGAACAATATGAAACATCTTCGGTATAAGCTCTGAACGCCTTGGTCAGACCTCGGACTTCAATCGGGTCACCCAGCGGCGTTCCCGTGCCGTGGGCTTCAATAAAGCTGACACTTCTGGCGCTCCAACCGGCCGCTTTAAGAGCTCCTTGAATTAAATCCGCCTGTGCGGCAGGATTAGGCACCGTATAGCCATTCGTCTTTCCGCCATGGTTAATTGCCGTTCCTTTTATGACGGCGTACACAGTATCATTATCACGTATGGCATCTTTAAGCGGTTTAAGAATAACGGCCCCGACACCTTCCCCGGGCACGAAACCGTCGCCGCCTTCTGCAAAACTTCTGCATTTTCCCGATTTTGAAAGCATTCCCATCTGACACCGGTATAAATAGTCAGAAGGATGAAGATACAAATTTACTCCTCCCGCAACCGCAACCGAGCACTCACCTTTTTTTAAACTTTGGCAAGCCATGTGAATTGCCGTTAAGGATGAAGAGCAAGCCGTATCTACAGGGACACTGGGACCTGTAAAGTCAAATGTGTAAGACACTCTGTTCGCGAGAGACCATGGGAACGAATTTGGAAGTACATCGTTTTTGTCCGTCGGTATTCTTTCACCGAGCAGCTTGTAAGAATTGGTCGTCACTCCCGCAAATACACCGACATGTTTTTCGGTCTGCTTTCTCAACCCTTCAATGGTATATCCCGAATCTTCAAATGCTTTCCATACGGTTTCGAGAAATATTCGTTCCTGAGGATCCATCGCTTCTGCTTCTCTTGGCGATATTTGGAAAAACAAAGAATCAAATGATTCAGCATTCTTTAAAAATCCGCCCCATTTGCAATAAATTTTCCCCTCATGCGCTTTAGCGGGGTCTGGATCATAGTAGGTCTCATAATTCCAACGTTCTTTCGGAATTTCCGTGATTGCGGTTCTCTCTTTTGATAGAAGTTCCCACAATTCTTCGATATTTTCAGCCCCGGGATAACGGCCGCTGATACCGATTACCGCTATCCCGTCAAGATGTTCTTTTTCCTCCGCCGCAGGTGCAGTGATGTTTTGTTCCGGCCTGGCGGGGGTAATGCTCTGAATCTGTTTTCCTTTTTCCTCCCGTGAAAATAAACGCCCCAGCCGATCCGGATATTCCTTTACAAGATGATCTGCTAAATCTCTGATTGTATGAAATTCAAATAAAAGCGTTTTCGAAATTGCTCCCAGTGACTGCTCCAGCTTTGTGTTGCATTGATGAATCATAACCGAATCCATTCCATATTCAGCCAGATGCACATCTTGATCGATCTCTTCCCGTTCTGCACCGACCTCAGAGGAGATGATATTGGTTAAAAACAAAACTGTCTGATCCAAAATATCGCCTTGAGCCAAAGGGATGGCACTGCCTGTCTCTGTTTCGTCCGTCAAAAATCTCTGCCGCATAAATTGTTCAAAGCGCTCATGATCACCGCAGACTGCAATATTATGCAGCTGACCCGAAGTTACAATCCGCGAAAACCATTGCGTTCCGTCTTCAGCAGGAAGTTCTTCGAGCCCGGAACCATGAAAAAGAGACGTCCGCCCTTGACCTGACAGGTTCGCTCCCATTCCGATGTCTTTCCATAAAGGCCAATTGATTGTCAGCGTGCGGCCGCTGCGCAGAGAATTTTGCCGTTTCCATTCCCGATATTCGGCAAAATGATCTAAAAAACCGTTTGCATATGCATAATCACACTGGCCTTCGTTCCCTGCAATAGAGACGACTGAAGAAAAAACGGCGAAAAAATCCAATTCCAGCGACTTCGTTGCATGATCAAGATTCAATGCACCATGAACTTTTGGAGCAATCACCTCTGAAAGTTCCTGCTTTGTTTTTTGAAAAAGCAGCGAGTCTCTGATAACTCCTGCGCAATGAATGACGCCATGAAGACCTGCATGCTGATCGGTAATACCGTCAATCATTGTTTTTACCGCTTCTTTATCGGATATATTCGCCTGTATATAATAAACCTTGGCTTTAAAGCTGTTCAGGTATTCTAAATGTTTCTGCTTATCTCCGTTTAAAGCAGATCGCCCCGATAGAATAATGGTGGATCTTTCAGTTTTCGCGCAATATTCAGCGACTTTACTGCCAATCCCCCCAAATCCCCCTGTAATTAAATATACTTTATCTTTTTCAGGGTATTGAATGGCCTTTCTGTTTGTTTCTCCCTGCTTTTCTAACATCCGTGCATATCTTAAGCAGCCTCTGTAAGTGATATGAATATGCCGATCAGGTGCTGTGTTTATTTCTTTATAAAGAATGGCAGCCTTCTCTGAAAATGAAACGGCTGCAGAATCATGTTCAAAGCAAACCGTCTTACAATGCAGCTGCGGATATTCTTGTTTTACCGATTTTAAAAAACCGTTCACACCTTCAAAATACGGCAATTTTTCTTTTTGATCTGCGCTGAATGTATAAATGAACGTTACTTTGTTTATAAGGTTCTCGCTGATTAAAGCCTTAGTCAGATAAAACACGGAATAAATTCCTGATTCGAGTGTTTCTTCCAGTTCAGGCTGTTTTTCAGACCACGTATGCAAAATTGCATCGGGCGCTGCGCCTTTTTCCTTTAACAGACGAATGACACCTTGATAATCTTCGGGACGCTGCCTGTTGATCGTGAAAACACTGTCGCTTATCTGCTCTAAACGCTCACCGGGCATAATAAGATATGCGGACGTATTCTCTCTTTTTTTCAGCTCTTCAAAATAGTCTTTATTCCCGGAGAACAACAAAATAGTACAGGCTTGTCGGCTGCCCGCTTCATTCTCAAGTGCGGTTTCTTTCCATACCGGCGTATAAAGTGCCTGATTCTTCTTTTCTGAAAAAGCCGCGTCTGATTTTACCGGCTGAGGGTTTAAAGAAAATTGAGAGCGCTCAAACGGATAAGGCGGAAGCGGTGCTTTTCTTTTATGATCATCACCTAGTTTCGCCCATTCAATCTCTTCTCCTGAAAGCCACATTTGCATAAATGAATGATATAGAGCCTCATCGGCTGGTTTGTCCGCTTCAAAAGCAGCCGCTTTGTTAAGTTTTGCTGATGGAGGGAGCGATCCGAATTGAAAAACTGAAAAATCAGAAATATTCACATCCGGCTCCGTTCCCTTTTCTTCCGTGTGAAGCGGCATATGGTCAGCTATCTCCTGAGACACGGTATCCATTTGATTGTATTCTGTCATCAACGGAAAACGAGTTTTATCATAAAAACCTGCCGGCTGCTCATTAATACAAGCAACAGCCTGTTTAATTCCGTCTTGCTTTTTCAATAACATGCTCAGAAAAAGTTCTTTAGACAAGATTCCTTCATCCAGTAAATTTAATATTTCCAGAACATAATCATTATTAAAGAATCCATCATAATCTGTTAAATCCCATCTCTTATACAGTCTTCTCATAGAGGCAAGGATAGCCATGATCACCGCTTCCTCATCAGCCGGCAATGCGTTTCTTTTATCCGCCGTGCGATTCACAATATAAGATAAAATCTCGATTTCCTGAGTCTTTCCCGCTTTATCCCACTCTTCTAAAAACCCTTTAAACGTATATTGGTGCTCAAGAAGCAGCCGTGTTTTCCCGTACAGGCGGTCTGCAAAATCAGCCGGGAAGCTCAGACCGTTCAGCAGCATCCTTACATATTCTTCATTTAATCGAACCGGCGGGTACGTTTTTGAAGTGTACGGATTGACAAATGGAATGGACGGCGGCTCACAGGATATGTGCGAAAGTTTTTCAGCGCCTGTGATTACAGAAATGGCCTTTTCAATTTTGATGATATCCGCTGCTGCAAGAGCGACGTAATATCCGTCTCCGGCGCCTGTAATGAGGCTTGGCTTAAAACCGGATGCCAGGATACTTTTTATGATTTCCGTATTGATAACTAAAGAATACAAGCGGATTTTCTCAGGCGCCCATTTTCTTTTAAATGAACTGTGCAATGTTGGTATACCCTTCAGCACCGGCCTTACGTTCTTTTCTAAATCAGGGAACACCCGTTTCAAAACGGCAAATTGTTTATAACTTTCCCATTTGAAGTCACCGATGGCAAGCGCCCATTCAGAATCTTGTTTCCTCCGAAAACTCAATCCCTCTTTAAGCTGATTTTTAAATTCCTCCTTGCTGCCTGCCAATAAACCAGCCCTGTAATCAAACGATGTCCTTGTTAAAAGGGTGCTGCTGATCACTTCATTTGATATTTTGCAAAATTCCTCAGAATCGTCAGCAAAGGTTCTCCAATGATGTATCATTTGTTTCATGCTTTCTTCACTTTTAGCGGAAAAAAGGAAGGGTACCCTTCCTTTCCTGTCAGATTCGTCTTTTGTATGTATAAATTCTTCGATGATGACGTGAGAGTTGACACCCCCAAAACCGAAGGAGCTGATTCCCGCCCTGAGCGGAGCCCCGTCTGCCGCCTTCCAATCACTTGAATCAAGCGCCGGCCTAAACGGTGTTTTTTCAAACTGTATAATTGGGTTTACCGTATGTACATTCAGGCTTTTCGGCACCCTCCGGTGTTTCATCATCATTAGAACTTTTATCAATCCGGCCATTCCCGCCGCTGCTTCTGTATGACCGATATTTGTTTTCACACTTCCGATCCTGCAATATTGAGTATCCTCAGTATATTGCCGATACGCTTTTGTCAATGCTTCTATTTCTATCGGATCGCCCAGAGATGTACCTGTGCCATGTGCTTCTACATAAGAAACCGTCGCAGCATCGACAGCAGCGTTGTGTAAAGCTTCTGAGATGACCCGGCACTGCGCTTCCGCTCTGGGGGCGGTGATGGAACGGGATTTACCGCCATGATTAACAGCTGTCCCTTTTATGATCCCGTATATATGGTGACCGGCTTTTACTGCATCACCAAGGCGCTGCAGCAATACAACGCCTGCCCCTTCTCCGGGAACATACCCATTCGCTGCTGCGTCAAAGGTTTTACATTTGCCGTCAGGACTCAGCATTCTGGCTTTGGAAAAAGAAATATATTTTCCGGGTTGGAAATTCAAGTTTACTCCCGATGCGATTGCATAATCGCTTTCTTTTGTCCGCAATGACTTAACCGCTTCATGTAAAGCAACAAGCGATGATGCACAAGCGGCATTTACAGACATGCTTTTTCCGGTCAAACCGAATGTATATGAAAGCCGGTTGGAAAGCATAGCTTCGAAACTTCCTAAGCAGGCATAACTGTCGATTTCCGATTCAGCATGACCTGTCTGCCGGTAGTCAGAATTCATAATACCCGCAAAAACAGAAGTGGTTTTACGCTGGAGATCCTGCAAAGAAACCCCGGAATCTTCGATGCACCGCCAAGTTTCTTCTAAAAGGATTCTTTGCTCAGGATCCATGTTTTTCGCTTCCCGGGGAGAGATATTAAAAAACTTATGGTCGAAATGGTCAGCTTTATGAATAAAACCTCCCCACTTGCTGATTGTTTTGTTCGGTATACTGATATCAGCTGAATAATAAAGATCGGGATCCCACCGTTCAATCGGCACTTCCCGGATGGAATCTTTGCCGCTATTTATGTTTTCCCAGAATTCATGATAATGATCTGCATCGGGGAATCTGCAAGCAACCCCGATTATCGCGATATCCGCACTCTGTTTATTCAAATGAACCATTGGCCTCCACCCGCCCCTTCTTTAGTGTAGAAATAACGTATCCAATCTGTGCCTTATCAGACTTTCGGTCTCATTCATCAATTTTTCACCAATGTCATCGACATGTCTGTTTCTCCATGATTCCAAATCCGTGCCCTTTACCCAATGATTAAAAGCGCCTAAAGACGGGCCGCAATGAACTTGGAAATTCACCTTTTGTTCTTCCTGCCCTTCCAAAGCAAGCAGACATCCTCTCTGCAAATACCACTTAAATAGTAACAGCATCTTATATTTTTGATTGCGCTCAGCTTTTTGGGCCAGGTTCGGCTGTTTTTCTATTATGCTTTCGTAGATTTCTTCAAAAGTCTTGTTAAAATAATCATTTTCGAGCTGAATTTTTGTCTTTTCATCTATCTCACTCAAAGACTCATATTGTTGGTAGATTTGAAATAATTTATTTGCCCTGACCGGAAACAGCGTGCCCTTTTTCAGCACCTGAACCTTTGTTCCGAACTCAAACAGAGTCTCCGAAGGCGCATAAGCAGTATCGCATATTCCTGTCTCACTCAGCATTTCTTTAACAAAACCGCTTGTTTCGGCTTCAACTGTACATTGATTAATGGATCCCGTCATAATAAAATCAGCGCCCATTAAAAAAGCAGACGCGGCAGACTCGGGAGTCCCGATTCCTCCCGCAGCCCCGATCCTTATCTTCCTTGCGTATTTGTGTGTTTCCATCATTTCATCCCGCAGGTTAACAAAAAACGGCAGCATCGCTGTCAATGAGCCCTGCTCAGTATTACTTCCGCAATCTGCTTCAATAATGATATCGTCTGCTGCCGGAATACGGCTGAGCCACTCCGCCTGCTCTTCCGTCAGCATACCGTGCTGACACATTCTCTTTACGATACTTTGAGGAGGCGGACTCAGAAATGCGGCCGCAACTTCCGGCCGTGAAACTTTGGCAATGATCCGATTATGAGGTATGACCCTGCCGCTTTTGTCTATCTTCAACTGATGCGCTTTGTAATAAATTAATGGTGCGCTGACAGAAAGATACGAAGACGCTTCTATTACTCGTACGTCATGCTTGATATATAAATCTATCAATTCCTTTTCTCTATCTTGATGATCCGGCTCAAATCGCAGATTCATTCCGTAGGGCTGGCCATTTTTGAGTGTCTTCTTAATAGAAATAAGGGCCTGTTCAATTTCCCTTATAGGTAAACCCGCTGTGCCAAAGAACCCCAGCATTCCTTTCTTCCCGAGGCGGATCAGCATTTCAGCGGAAGAGATCCCCCTATGCATCGCACCTGCCAAATACGCGTATGTCAAACCGTAATCTTCTTTGAAAGATTGATCACCCAATCGGGACACCGGTGAAGCTGCACCGCTCTCTATATTTTCGGCCAAGAGGCTATGCTCTTTCCCGCTTTCCGAATTGTCCGTGTTCCCTTCAGGAAAAAAGAGACTGTCTTCCGGCGCGCTGATAGTAAGCGGTTCCTCATCTCTTTGTATGGTTTGAATTAATTTAGTCAGAATGTTTCCAGGACCGATCTCTTCAAACACAGTTACGCCTTGTCCCATTAGATACCTGATGCTTTCAGTCCATTTTACCGAGTTTGTTATTTGTTCAATTAAATTCCGTTTGATATCTTCTTGTTTATAAGGTCTTGCCGTATAGTTAGAAATGACCGGGAAATTCAATTCAGAAAAATGAAACTCCTCGATAAATTCCGCAAATTCACGCTGTGCACTTTCCATGAAACGAGAATGAAAAGCTCCGCCGACTTGCAATACGATATAAGCTTTCGCCCCTTCTTTTTCAAAAAAAGAGGCTGCCCGCTTTATCTCTTCTGAAGCCCCTGCTATCACAATTTGTGAAGATGTATTGTAATTGGCGATATCTATTTGGCCGAGTTCATACTTTTGAAGTATTTTTTTTATGTGATGCTCATCCAGTCCGATCACGGCAGCCATTCCGCCTTCGGAAGCCTCACTCATTAACTCGCCTCTTTTAGCAACCAGCCGGAGACCTGTTTCAAAATTAAAAACGCCGGCCGCAAAAAGCGCAGTATATTCACCAAGACTATGTCCTGCAACAGCATCAGGGCGGGTATGACCTTCTTTTAAACCCTTTAAATATTGCAGTGCGCTCACTGTATAAATTGCAGGCTGTGTATACTTCGTATCAGTCAGCCTCTCTTTTTCATCTGAAAGGCATAACTCCTTTATGGAGTATCCTAAAATATGATCTGCCTTTTTAATGAGCTCACTGAATTCATCGAATAAGTCTCTGCCCATTCCTTTAAACTGCGCTCCCTGTCCGGGAAAGACGTAAGCAAGCATTTGTTTTCCTCCTGTTCCGTATTTCTGCCGTTTCTTTTCGTTCCGATTTTGATTAACGTTTTTCACTTCAATTTTAAAAATTGTCGTTTACTCTCAGCACCCTTACTTAATAAGCATTACGAAGCAAAATAAAAAAACCTTTATGCCGGATAAAGGTTTAAAAGCAAAAAGCATGTACAAATATCATATCGCCGTAAATATAAATAGATAGAATTTTCTGATAATTAAAATCACATTTTCATTCTGTTTTATATATATCAATATAATAAAAACATTCCAACGTGCCGAAACAACGATTGGTTTTATGTGAATATTTCCCTAAATAAATACTATACCATGATTTACTTGTTGTCAATGGGAAACACACGTATATACCAATTCTTCAGCCGCCTTTTTACAGGCGGCTGAACTCGGTTGTTATCAGTTCATCAGCCCATGCCGATATGCCTTCACTATACTATTTGCGGAATAATAGTTCTTTCTCTTTGTTGTAGTCTTTAGTAAATTGATTGAACTCATCTGCTTGTTTATGCACCTTTTCGTAAACTGAGTTTACTTTGCTGATTTGCTCTTCCAGCTGCGCTAATGTGAGCTTTTTATCTTTAATCAGTTTATAAAGGTCCTTATCAAGTGAAATGGCTTTTTCGTACTTTTTGTACAAAAGATCATAAGATGCATACCTTTTCTCCATTAAAGCGACAGCATGCCCGGCTTTTTCTTTTACTTTCTTATCCTTTATTTCTTGAGAAGTTTTTTTTGCGGATTCAAACGCTTTTTTTGAATCATCAATACTGTCTTTTTCTGCTTTCAGATGTTTTTTTCGCTGATTTGCATTGCTCAGAGCCTGATCAGACAGTGTGACAATTTTCTGGTAATCATCCATATTCAGTTTAACCGCGCTGTCGTATAGCTTATGCTCTTTTTTCTCCAATTTTTCTAATGTTTTCTGCTCTTTTTGAAACGGTTTTTCCGCTTGAACGGCTTTTTCCATCGAGTCATGAAGCGATTCAACCGGATCTTTTCCCCCGCAGCCGGCAAGCAGCATACTTGCGACGCCGAGCGCTCCGATTCCTGCTAATACCTTTTTTTGAATCATATTCACTTAAAATCCCCCAATCTTGACAATTTCCACTATAGAAGCCCGAACGCTTTTTGACAATAGCTGAGCTGTAATTGGCATGACCGTGTAAAGACGCTTACGGTGCTTTCAAAGAATACTTGCGTAAAAAATTGAGAAAACAGGGCGGATGACCATACATCTTTTTGGCTTTTACATAGTTTATAGTAGACGCCGGCCCTGCTGACAGAGGGTCAGCGTAATTAAAAGAGGAGGTTTTTTTATGTACGGATATGGATTTGGCGGCGGATTTGGCGGCGGTTGTTGCGGCGGCGGATATGGTTATGGCGGCGGTTACGGTTACGGCTGCGGCGGCGGATACGGCCGCACATTCGCATTAATCGTCGTATTGTTTATCTTATTAATCATCGTCGGTGCCGCTTATTTAGGCTGCGGCTGCTGACATTATACACCATGAACATCGGCCGGCCTGCTATGGCCGGCCAATTGTTTCGTTGCGCCGCGATAAAGAAATTCGCTATAATTTACATATTAAGCTTTAGGAGTGAAGTTTCTTGATTACTATGGAAAATATTGTACGCGACGGACATCCCGCGCTCAGAGAGATCGCTGAAGAGGTTCAGCTTCCCGCTTCTGACGAAGAAAAACAGCATCTTGCTGATATGATTGAGTTTGTGAAAAACAGCCAAAATCCTGAATTAGCCGAGAAATACAAGCTTCGTCCGGGCGTCGGTCTTGCCGCTCCCCAAACAGACGTAAAAAAACGGATGATCGCCGTCCATGCAGAAGATGCGAAAGGCACTTTATACAGCTATGCTCTTTTTAACCCTAAGATCGTCAGCCACTCGGTGGAAAAAAGCTACTTGACGAGCGGAGAAGGCTGCCTGTCGGTAGACGAACCCATTCCCGGCTATGTGCCGCGCTACGCCCGCATCCGCGTAAAGGCGGTGACGCTTGAAGGAGAACAGATTGACATCCGCCTCAAAGGTTTTCCGGCCATCGTGTTTCAGCACGAAATCGATCATCTGAACGGCGTGATGTTTTACGACCATATTGATAAAGAAAATCCGTTCAAAGAACCTGAAAACGCCATTGCCATTGACCGTTAAAAATAACCGGCACTTCCCAAAGTGCCGGTTTTCTTTATTTCAAAAGGCCCAGTTCTTTGACGGCCCAGCTGATTCCTTCCTCATCCACCGGCTTTGTGACGAAATCAGCGGCAGCTTTTAATTCCGGAACCGCATTTCCCATCGCCACCCCGGTGCCGACAAAACGGATCATCTCAAGATCATTTAGTCCGTCGCCGAATGCATAAGTGTCACTTACGCCGTACGGAAGCCGCTCAAGCACTCTTTTAATGCCTTCCGCTTTTGAACCGCCTTTCGGGAGCACATCCGTTGACAATTCATGCCAGCGGACGTAATCAAACTCCGGAAAAGCGGCATATGCTTTTTCTTCATGTCCGCGGCAGAATAAAAGCAGCTGATAAATTTCTTTTCCTTTATAAAATGTTTCATCAACTTCGGGATAAGGCGCTTTCAGACTGCCGATTCCTTCCGAGACGTGCGGATGTCCGGGGACGGTCGTTTTCATCGTATCTTCCGCCATAAATACGACGGGGTGCTCCCCTTCTGCCGCCTGCTTTAATAAACGCGCAACCGCATCTTCAGGAAGCGGATTTTTATAAATGACCTTACCTTCAAATACGACATACTGGCCGTTGTATGAAATAAATGATTCAATCTCAAGCTCTTCCAGAATCGGTTTTACCATAAACGGGGACCTTCCGCTGGCGATAAAAACGTGATGGCCAGCCTCTTTAAGCGCCTTCACGGCGTTTCTTGCGCTATCGGGAATATGTTTATCATGGTCATAGATCGTGCCGTCAATATCAAAAAAGATCAATTTTGGTTTCATGTCAATTTCTCCTTTTTCCCGTTTATCAGTCGTGTCTTTTTCAATATCATCATACAGAAAGTTTTTCTTCCGGAAAACCGCCTTGATGAAATTCCAGTTTTACCCACGAAAACAAATTCATTTTTTCCGCATACTACTGCTATAAAGGGCTTTAAAGGAGGTATACGATGCTGCGCCGATTACGGAAGAAACTCAGAAGACAGTGGGGCGGAATGCTCCGAAAAAAAGTCATCGCGTAGAAGGGATCTTTCGGTTTTTGAAAGTCCCTTTTTTGCTCGAGACTTTCCTTATAATCCGTTTTCGAATATAATAGAATAAGCGAGTCTAACATACGGCATTTAAGGAGAGATTTGGATGATTTATAAGGTATTTTATCAAGAGAAGGCTGACGAAGTACCTGTTCGGGAAAAAACAGATTCACTTTACATTGAGGGCGTTTCAGAACGGGACGTCAGAACGAAACTGAAAGATCAGAAATACAACATTGAATTTGTTCAGCCTGTGGACGGTGCTTTTTTAGAATATGAGAAGCAGAGCGAAAATTTTAAAGTATTGGAGTTATGAGCGGAATGAAATTTGTAAAAAATGACCAGACTGCCGTTTTCGCCCTCGGCGGATTGGGCGAGATCGGGAAAAATACGTACGGGGTGCAGTTTCAGGATGAAATTGTACTGATTGATGCGGGAATCAAGTTCCCGGAAGATGAACTTCTCGGCATTGATTACGTAATCCCCGATTACACGTATTTAGTAAAAAATGAAGATAAAATTAAAGGTCTGTTTATCACCCACGGTCACGAAGACCATATCGGCGGTATTCCGTACCTGCTCAGACAAGTAAATATTCCCGTTTACGGCGGTAAACTCGCGATCGGCTTACTTCGGAATAAACTTGAAGAGCACGGGCTGTTAAGACAGACCAAATTAAACATCATCGGTGAAGACGACATCGTGAAGTTCCGCAAGACGTCTGTATCCTTCTTCAGAACGACACACAGCATTCCGGATTCATACGGAATCGTCGTCAAAACACCGCCGGGCAATATCGTACATACCGGGGACTTTAAGTTCGATTTCACACCGGTAGGCGAACCGGCAAACTTGACAAAGATGGCTGAAATCGGGAAAGAAGGCGTTCTGTGCCTGCTTTCTGACAGTACAAACAGTGAGGTTCCTGATTTCACCATGTCAGAACGCCGCGTAGGCGAAAGCATTCACGATATTTTCCGAAAAGTGGACGGCAGAATTATATTTGCGACATTCGCTTCGAATATACACCGTCTTCAGCAGGTGATTGAAGCAGCCGTTTTAAACGGCAGAAAAGTTGCCGTATTCGGACGCAGTATGGAATCGGCTATTGAAATCGGACAAAATCTCGGTTACATTACCTGTCCTAAAAATACGTTTATTGAGCATAACGAAATCAATCGTTTGCCTGCCAATAAGGTAACGATTTTATGTACGGGAAGCCAAGGTGAACCGATGGCGGCGTTATCACGCATCGCTAACGGGACGCACCGGCAGATTTCCATTAATCCCGGAGATACGGTCGTCTTTTCTTCCTCTCCGATTCCCGGAAACACAATCAGCGTAAGCCGCACCATCAACCAGCTGTACCGTGCGGGCGCAGAAGTCATTCACGGTTCATTGAATGACATTCATACATCCGGACACGGCGGACAGGAAGAGCAGAAATTAATGCTCCGCCTGATCAAACCGAAGTTCTTTATGCCGATTCACGGTGAGTACAGAATGCAGAAAATGCACGTCAAACTCGCGACTGATTGCGGCATACCTGAAGAAAACTGCTTTATCATGGATAATGGCGAAGTGCTGGCCCTCAAAGGCGAAGAAGCCGCTGTGGCAGGCAAAATTCCGTCCGGCTCCGTTTACATTGACGGAAGCGGAATCGGTGATATCGGCAATATCGTGCTCCGCGACCGCCGCATTCTTTCAGAAGAAGGCCTTGTTATCGTTGTTGTCAGCATCAATATGGACGACTTTAAGGTTTCGGCGGGGCCTGATTTAATCTCAAGAGGTTTTGTATACATGAGAGAATCCGGTGATTTGATCAATGACGCGCAGCAGCTGATTTCGAACCATCTGGAGAAAGTAATGGATCGGAAAACAACGCAGTGGTCCGAAATTAAAAACGAAATTACCGATACACTTGCTCCGTTCCTATACGAAAAAACAAAACGCCGCCCGATGATCCTTCCGATCATTATGGAGGTCTAAAAAAAACTGCACTCGTAATGAGTGCAGTTTTTTTATTGCAGCGGAATATGCTGAAAGGCTTTGACATCAAACAGACCGGCTGCTGTCATTTTAATATCCGGGATCACCGGAAGCGCTAAAAACGATAATGTGAGAAACGGATTGAAATCACCGGTGAATCCGAGCAGAGGAAGCTTTTCATGAAGCACGCCCAAACTGTCATTGACCCATTCCGCCGACTTATCAGACAAAAGCCCGGCGATCGGAAGCGGAACGGAGTGAAGCAATTCTCCGTTTTTCACGGCTGTTAATCCTCCTCCGGTGTCACGGAGCCTGTTGATTGCTTTTGCCAAATCGGCATCGTTTGTACCGACGGCGATGATATTATGGGAATCGTGAGAAATGGTTGTGGCGATGGCGCCTTCTTTTAACCCGAACCCTTGTACAATCCCGAGTCCTATCATTTTTTCGCCGCTGTGCCGCTCTGTGACGGCGATTTTTAATAAATCATTTTCTGTATCAGGACAAAACGCGTCAGCAGACGGTGCAGGCACTTCTTTTTTTCTCGTCTCCAAATGATTCGGTATCATTTCGATTACATTCATTTTCTTGCCCTCTTGAATCGGTATATGAAAATCCGATTCAGTCAGCGGCGCTTTCAGCCGCACTGTATCCAACAGCGCCTGGTCCGGCGAATAGGAACCGACAGACTGTTCATAAACCGTGCGTCCATTCTCGGCAACGGTCCGGCCGGCGACCATGGTCTTCGTGACGGCAGCCTCCCGTACATCTGAAATAAACAGCAGATCTGCGTCAAAACCCGGCGCTACCGCCCCTTTTGTTTCAAGACCGTAGCACTCAGCCGCATTTAAACTGGCGAGCTGATACGCAAGGAATGGATCAAGTCCCGCCTTTATCGCCATTTTGACTTGGTGGTTCACACTTCCTTCTGAAAGCAGATCATCTACATGCTTATCATCCGTGCAAAAGAAAAAGCGACGCGCGTTTTTTTCATTCACCGCCGGCAGCACATTGAGCGTATTTTTTGCCACCGATCCTTCGCGCAGCATGACATACATTCCCCGTCTGATTCTGTCCAGCGCTTCTTCTTTTGTCGTCACTTCATGATCATTTGACACCATTGCGGTTCTGTATATATTGATGATATCTGAAGACAGTCCGGCTAAATGCCCGTCGATCCGTTTTCCGTGACGCTTGGCATCAAGCAGTTTCTGGAGCATATCCTCTTCACCTTCCGCAACAGACACATAATCCATTACTTCCGCAAGCCCGAGCACCTCTTTCTCCTGATAAAAAGGCTTTAAATCCTCGGCTTTTAATACGGCTCCTGAGCGTTCAAAGCTAGCGGCGGGAACACAGGAAGGAAGCATGAAACGGATGTTCAGCGGCGCCTTTTTCGCCTGCTCTATCATAAAAGAAATGCCTTTTGCTCCGGAAACGTTCGCAATTTCGTGAGGATCAGTAATGACAGTAGTCACTCCGTGTGGGAGGACGGCTTTAGCAAATTCAATCGGAGTAACCATAGAGGACTCGATATGAACATGTCCGTCAATAAAGCCCGGAACGATCATTTGACCTTCTGCATCAATGACTTCTTCCCCTTCATATTCGCCCAGCCCGACGATCACTCCGCCCGTAATGGCGATATCTGCAGAAATCCATTCCTGGTTAAATACATCCATGATTTTTCCGTTTTTAATGACGGTATCGGCTTTTTGTCTGCCGGCTGATGCATTCAGCCGTTCAGCCAGTGTTTCTTTGTTCAAAATGAGGCCTCCTCTTTTTCTTTATATGGTACAATATGCTATCGGATCGCCTGATCATAGTCAATAAAAATTGCAGAAAATACCGCTTACACGATAAATGTCTTTCTATTCTGACATAATAAAAGACCGTCCTTTTACGGACGGCTTTTCACTTTGTGTGAAGCACTCTTTTTTCAAATCGGGAAATGTCCGTAAGAGAGCCGATAACGATGAGAATATCTTCTTTTTGGATCATTTCAGTCGCCAGCGGAGATACGATCACTTCTTTTTCTCTCTTGATGGCCACGATATTAATGCCGTACTTCGCCCGGATGTCCAGATCAAGCAGTGTGTTGCCCGCAAGCCTGCTGTTGGCCACGATCTCCACAATGCTGTGTTCGTCGGACAGCTCCAAATAATCAAGCACATTATTTGATACGATGTTGTGGGCGATGCGTTTTGCCATGTCACGTTCAGGGTGGACGATGTGGTCGGCCCCGATTTTCGCAAGCACTTTCTCATGATAATCGTTCTGCGCTTTAACCGTGATCGTGTTCACGCCGAGTTCCTTTAAGATCAGCGTCGTTAAAATGCTCGCCTGTATATTTTCGCCGATTGCCACAATGACGTGGTCAAAGTTGCGCAGCCCTAAGTTTTTCAGCACTGATTCATCGGTTGAATCGCCGATGACCGCGTGTGATGCGATTTTGGCGTATTCATTTACTTTATCTTCATCAATATCCATCGCCATGACCTCAAGGCCTTCTTCACTTAATGCTTTGCAAATACTTCCGCCGAAGCGTCCGAGACCGATAACGGCAAACTCTTTTCTCATAACAGTACTCCTTTAAACAATATCTCTAATAGGAATAGTATCACATTTTCGGCAATGAGTTCATATAGCGTTTAAGCTTTTCTGAAAAGGCGGGCGATAAATACAGGTCCGCTCCGCGTTCGATTTCTTCCTGATAGTGACCCGGAGGCGCAATTTCCTCAGCTTTATCAAGAACGAGAAACGTCAGGACGCCTCTGTATACACGGCCGCCGGCACACACTTCTATGAATGCGGGACGGTATGTGTGGTTATCAACACCTTCTCTTTTGTACAGATAGGTTGCCGCTTCAAACGGGAGCTTGTACAGCACGCCTTCAGTTCGTCCCCCGTCTTCAACAAGATCGGCTCTGGAACCGTCAGGACGCCTTAACGTGAATCTCGTCGAATACCCTTCAACAACCGCCCCTCCGACCGGCTCGACAAAAAAGTGGTCGACCCCCGCCTGTTTAAACCGGGCATTGTCCATACAGGAGCCGTAAGCGAAATAATAAACCGGACTGTCATCCTCCCGTTTCATAAAACGGTATTCTTTCCAGTCTCCGCTTTTGATACGGCTGAATGAAGCACACTGGTCGGGCTTTACGACATATGCGAAGGCGGTTTTATTCCCGGCATCCGTCGTCACGGCAACCTCTTTTCGATCAAAATCAGCATAATACGCATCCAGCTTACGGATCATCTGATGATCTGTTTCATACAATTCCCCGTACACAAAAGCTGTTTCTGCTAAAGACGCCGCAGGCTGACCTTTATCCGTTTCGTACAGCACGCCGTTTATCGCAGCCTGCTCGCACACACACGGAGCGCCTTTCAGCAGTTCATGGTTTTCTTCACGCTTCCGTAACAAACCGTATACAAAAAGAAGCAAGTTATTTTTCCTCCTTTTGGACAGCAGCCGCTTCTAACGGCAGAATCACCTGAAACGTACTGCCTTCTCCATTTTTGCTCTTAATGTTAAGTTTACCATTATGCTCCTTCAGAATTCGTAAACAAATCGGAAGACCGAGACCCGTTCCCTGATCTTTTGTTGAGAAAAACGGTTTCCCGATGTTTTCAAGCTTTTCTTTCGACATGCCGTTTCCTTCATCCTGTATGCTGATCACCGCGTATTCTTCATCCCGTTTTGTATAAATATGAATATTCCCGCCGTCAGGCATCGCTTCAATCGCATTTTTAATAATATTGATAAATACCTGTTTCAGCTGGTTTTCGTCACCGTTGACCATACAGGACTCAGTCTGCCTGAAATCCTTCTCAATTACAGTGTTCGACAGCACCGCGTTCGTGTCAAGAAGCGTTGCCACCTGCCGTAAAATATGGTTGAGATGATGAGCGGTAAACGTCACGGTCTGCGGCTTGGCGAGCAGAAGGAGCTCCCCCAGCACAAGGTCAATCCTTTTAATCTCCGAAAAAATAATATCAAAATAATCCGTTCTTTCCGGATACTGGGCTTTCATCAGCTGGAGAAAGCCGCTGACTGACGTTAAAGGATTTCTTACTTCATGGGCGATTCCTGCCGCAAGCTCCCCGGCAATGGCCAGCTTTTGAGATTGCATGGCAAGGCGTTCGTTCGTTTCCAGAAGCTCGTCGACCGCTTTTTTCCGTTCACTGATATCAGACATCGTCCCCAGGCTTCCGACAAATTTCTGTCTGCGGTCATAATACAGCTTATAATGGACTTCTCCCCAAAAGATCGAGCCGTCTCTTTTAATATATTTGGCCGTAAACATTCCTGACGGGGACTGCTGCTTGATTTGGGAGATAATATAATCAATGATATGTTTTTCTTTTATAAAATAATCATTATACATCGTGCCCATACATTCGCTGATGGAGTGGCCCGTAATCGCCGTCCAGGCCTGATTCAAATATGTAATATTCCCTTGTGCATCCGTCTGAAAAACGATTTCCTGCAGATTGTCCATGATCCGGTTTTTCTCATCTGAAAGCGCCTTTGCTTTCTGCTCGCTGTCCTTAAGCTCCGCCAGCAGCTGCTTTTTATTATCCACATAATAAGCCAGCAGCCAGACGCTGATTAATGTGACGGCGGTAAAGGTGATGTCAACGGGCCAATTAATCGGATTCCGTTCAATCATATAAAATAAATAATCCCAAAACATAATAAAAATCATTGCCAAGATTAAGGAAATGATACGCGCTTGATATTTTCCCATAGTCCCACCTGCCGCTAGCATTTCTACATATATTGTAACATTGTTGACTGCATTATTGACTAAAAAATGATAACTATTCCCAATTAATTGAGCAGGTTCGCTTACTTTTCCCGTGAGTTTTTGCACAAGTTCATAATAAAAGGACGGAATGATGCTCCGCCCTTTTTGCTGATTATGATCTATCTTTTAACGCTTCCTCGATTTCCTCAAGCAGCATTTTCGCTCCTTCAGGACTTAAAATAATTTTGCCGTTGCCGTACTCCTGATTTTCGGGAGTAATTTCCCCCGTCATTAAGCAAATGCCGTGCGGCTTGTATTTTTTCAAGACAATTTTGTCTCCGTCAACGAAAAATTCAATACTATCTTTAATAGCGATATCCAATGCTCTTCTCAATTCAATCGGCATGACAATACGCCCGAGTTCGTCTACTTTTCTTACTACACCAATCGATTTCATAGAAATCCCCTACTTCCTTTAATGTCTCTTCTTTATGTCCAAGGAAAATCCTTCATAAACGTAGACGAAAGGAACGGAGCAAAAGTTTCTCAGCATCCGGAACTGAATGTTTTTTTACAAAAGAAAATCCTTTTGAAATATGGGATACAGACTTTCCCTCCTTTTTTACAAAAACATTTCATTCCCGGCGGAAACCCCCAAAAATCGTGGTTTTTCTCAGAAACTTTAAATGTAGAATCAATTAAATCAGGATAGGGATTGGGTGAAAACATGTTTCAATCAACTGAGATCGGAATCGACTTAGGAACCGCTAATATACTTGTTTACAGTAAAAATAAAGGAATTATTTTAAACGAGCCTTCCGTTGTCGCTGTAGATACAACAACGAAAGCGGTGCTTGCCATCGGAACGGATGCCAAAAGCATGATAGGAAAGACGCCGGGGAAAATCGTCGCCGTTCGGCCGATGAAAGACGGTGTCATTGCTGATTATGATATGACAACTGACTTATTAAAACACATTATGAAAAAAGCCGGAAAAAAAATCGGAATGACTTTCCGCAAACCCAATGTCGTCGTCTGCACGCCTTCAGGCTCAACAGCCGTTGAACGACGCGCCATCAGTGACGCTGTCAAAAACTGCGGAGCGAAAAACGTTCACTTGATTGAAGAACCCGTAGCCGCTGCAATCGGGGCCGACCTCCCTGTTGACGAGCCGGTCGCAAACGTCGTCGTAGATATCGGCGGCGGTACGACTGAAGTCGCCATCATCTCATTCGGGGGCGTCGTATCCTGCCATTCGATCAGAATCGGTGGCGACCAGCTTGATGAAGATATCGCCTCGTTCGTCAGAAAAAAATACAACCTGCTGATCGGGGAACGTACGGCAGAACAAGTGAAAATGGAAATCGGTTTTGCATTGATCGAACATGTGCCGGAAACGATGGAAATCCGCGGGCGTGACCTTGTAACCGGTCTGCCGAAGACAATCAGACTGCAATCTAATGAAATTCAGCACGCGATGCGTGAGTCGCTCCTGCATATTCTTGAAGCGATCAGAGCGACACTTGAAGATTGTCCGCCGGAGCTCAGCGGTGATATCGTTGACCGCGGCGTCGTGTTAACCGGCGGAGGCTCCCTTTTAAACGGGATGAAAGAATGGCTGACAGATGAAATCGTCGTTCCCGTTCATTTGGCGGCAAATCCGCTTGAATCAGTGGCTATCGGCACGGGACGTTCATTAGACGTCATCGACAAGCTGCAAAAAGCGATTAAATAATAAGATTGTGCTTCTTTTTTCTCCGGCCGGCTCATATTGTGAGAACTGGAGAAACATTAAGGAGGAAGCATATGCTTAGAGATGTGGGAAGACGCGTAGCAGTAGCCGTCATTTTAAGCGGAATTATTCTGGGGGGTATGAGCATTTCACTGGCCAATATGCCCCATTCTCCGGCCGGCGGCCCCGTAAAACTGAATCATCCGTAAAGACGCAGCAAAAGCTGTGTCTTTTTCGTTTGTGCTCCTTTCTTTCCTTTATGAGGCGATATTTGATATGATGAGAAAAACCGATGAGGAGGAATGAACGATGAGTTCGTTTACTGAAAAGTTACATACATATGCTCAGCTGGCGGTAGAAGTCGGCGTCAATGTCCAAAAAGGACAGCATGTCGTAATCAATGCCTCAACTGATGTCCGGGAACTTGTCAGACTGCTTGCCAAACATTCTTATGAAAAAGGCGCTAAAAACGTCACCGTAAATTGGCAGGACGATGAACTGTCCAGATTAAAATACGAGATGGCACCTTTTGAAGCGTTTGAAGAGTATCCTGAATGGGAAGCAAAAGGAAAAGAAGAGCTCGCGAAAAAAGGGGCTGCGTTTATTTCTGTCGTCTCATCCGACCCCGACCTGTTAAAAGGCACTGACGGCAAACGGATTGCAGCGTTCCAAAAAGCCGCCGGAAAAGCATTGCATACATACAGACAATATATTCAATCAGATAAGGTCAGCTGGACGGTGATCGGAGCGGCTTCAACAGGCTGGGCGAAAAAAGTGTTCCCGGATCAGCCGGAAGAAACAGCCGTTCAGCTTTTATGGGAAGAAATTTTCAAAACGACCCGCGTAAATGAAGAAAACCCTGTGGAAGCATGGAAAAAACATGATCAAAACCTTCATGAAAAAGTGGAACACTTAAACAAAAAACATTACAGCGCCCTGCATTATCAGGCTGAAGGAACAGACTTAACCATTGAACTGCCGAAAAAACATGTATGGGCAGGCGCGGGAAGCGTGAATGAGAGCGGGCACGAATTCATGGCCAACATGCCGACAGAAGAGGTTTTCACCCTCCCGCAGCGTGACGGGGTGAACGGCACGGTTTCCAGCACGAAACCGCTGAGCTACGGCGGCAACATTATTGATAACTTCACTCTTACCTTTGAAAACGGCCGCATTGTCGATGTGAAAGCTGAAAAAGGCGAGGAGATTTTAAAAGGCATCGTCGAAACCGATGAAGGCTCACACTATCTCGGTGAAGTGGCCTTAGTGCCGTACGATTCACCGATTTCACAATCAAATATTTTATTTTACAACACACTGTACGATGAAAACGCCTCTAACCACTTGGCGATCGGCAGTGCGTATGCCTTTAATATTGAGGGCGGCAAACAAATGACACGGGAAGAGCTTGTCAAAGAGGGCTTAAATGAAAGCATTACACACGTAGATTTTATGGTCGGTTCCAAAGATATGAATATCGACGGCATTACTGCGGACGGCAAAAGAGAACCGATCTTCAGAAACGGAAACTGGGCATTTTAATAAAAAAAGGAGGCGCTCAGGCCTCCTTTTTTTATTTCGCTTCATACATTTGCAAGTTGGCGCAGACGGTTTCCAAAACAGGTGCATCAACTGACAAGCCTTTCGCTTTCTCAAGCAAAAATCCGTGTAAATGATCACCTTCCGTCACCCTGCCCTTTTCCATATCTCTCAGCATCGACGATTTCATATGGTAAGACATGCTTGTCAATGTGCGATAACTCTCTTCTTCCAGACCAGGATCTTTCGGGATGCCGGCAGCCTTGAAAATGGCGCCGATTTCAGCAAAGAGGCGCTTTGCCGTGTTGCGGCCGCCTTCTGTTTCTAAAATCGGTCCGACCGGCTGTTGAAACAGAGTGGTCACTCCCGCCTGCGCGGCAATAAACATATATTTTTTCCAAATGTCCTTTTCAATATCCCGGCTGATGATGACATCCGCTTTCACATCTGCAAATGCGTTTTCCAGCTCATTCATACGTTCCGTGCGTTCCCCGTTCCATTCACCGAAAACAAAGCGGTGGGCAGCGCTCGTATGAAGAATGTCCCCTTTGTCGTTAAGGGCGCTCTCAATAAAGCAGAGGCCGCCCAGCACCTGCCGTTTTGAAAAAGCTTCAAACAGCTGGTTATAGTGCCTGTATCCGTTTAAAAAAGGAATAATGACCGACGAAGGTTTGACAAACGGTTTGACATCCCGAATGACGTCCTGCAAAGAATACGCTTTTGATGCGATGATAACCGCGTCAAATGCTCCTTCTTCGCCCGCCATGATTAATTTCGGCTTGATTGAAACATCACCTTTTTCACTTTTGACGGTCAATCCCGTCTCTTGTAATTGCTCCGCCCGTTTCTTGCGGACGAGAAACGTCACGTCATTTCCCTTTTCTGCAAGACGCGCGCCGATATATCCGCCCACTCCCCCAGCTCCGACAACTAAAAACTTCATGATGCATTCCTCCGTCTCTTTTCAAGTTATGTATTCATTTATTGTAACGGGAAGTCAGAAGATTGAAAACTTTTTTCATAAATAAAAAAGCAGAGTCTCCCCTGCTTCTTTATTACGCGTATAGCTCTTCAAGCTTTTTCTGTACATCCGCGTTTTCAAGAAATTCGTCATAAGACATTTGTTTGTCAACAATGCCTTTAGGCGTTAATTCAATGATGCGGTTGGCAATTGTCTGTACAAACTGATGGTCATGAGATGAAAACAGCATAGCGCCTTTAAAGCTGATTAAGCCGTTGTTAAGCGCCGTAATGGATTCCAAATCTAAGTGGTTTGTCGGTTCATCCAGAATTAAAATGTTCGCGCCGGAAAGCATCGCTTTTGAAAGCATGCAGCGCACTTTTTCTCCTCCGGAAAGGACGTTTGATTTTTTGTTGACTTCTTCTCCTGAGAACAGCATGCGTCCTAAGAAGCCGCGCAGAAAGCTTTCGCTTTGGTCATGCGGCGAGTATTGGCGGAGCCAGTCAACAAGGTTCGCGTCGCTGCCGTCAAAATATTCGCTGTTGTCTTTAGGGAAGTACGCCTGAGAAGTGGTCACGCCCCATTTAAATGTGCCGCTGTCTGCTTCCATTTCCCCGGAAATGATTTTAAACAATGTCGTAACGGCAAGTTCGTTGCGGCCCGTAAAAGCGATTTTATCTTCTCTGTTCATAATAAAGCTGACGTTATCAAGCACCTTAACCCCGTCAATCGTTTTTGTTAAGCCTTCAACCCGCAGCACGTCATTTCCGATCTCACGTTCCGGCGTGAAATTGACATAAGGATAACGGCGTGATGACGGTTTGATATCATCAAGCGTGATTTTATCAAGGAGTTTCTTTCTTGATGTCGCCTGCTTTGATTTAGAGGCGTTGGCGCTGAATCTGGCCACGAACTCCTGAAGCTGTTTAATCTGCTCTTCTTTTTTCTTGTTGGCTTCCTGAGAAAGCTTTAAAGCAAGCTGGCTTGATTCATACCAGAAATCATAGTTGCCGACGTACACTTGAATTTTATTAAAATCAAGATCGGCGATGTGCGTGCACACTTTATTTAAAAAGTGACGGTCATGGGATACGACGATGACTGTGTTCTCAAAGTTGATTAAAAACTCTTCCAGCCACTGAATCGCTTTCAGATCCAAGTGGTTGGTCGGTTCATCAAGCAGCAGAACGTCCGGCTTGCCGAACAGCGCCTGTGCCAAAAGCACTTTCACCTTTTCTGAACCGCCTAAGTCAGCCATTTTCTTCGTATGCAGGTCTTCAGAGATGCCCAGGCCCTTTAACAAAATAGCGGCTTCACTTTCAGCTTCCCATCCGTTTAATTCCGCAAACTCTCCTTCAAGCTCAGCGGCGCGGATGCCGTCTTCATCTGAAAAATCAGGCTTCATATAAATCGCGTCTTTTTCCTGCATGACTTCGTATAAACGTTTATGTCCCATAATGACAACTTTCAGCACTTCGAAGTCTTCATATTCAAAGTGGTTCTGCTTCAGAATGGCAAGACGTTCACCCGGGCTCATATGGACATCGCCGGTCTGCGGCTCCAGCTCACCGGATAAAATTTTCAAAAATGTTGATTTTCCGGCACCGTTTGCGCCTATTAATCCGTAGCAGTTGCCCGGCGTAAATTTAATATTGACATCTTCAAATAACTTGCGATCCGCAAAACGCAAGCTCACATTATTTACAGCAATCATTTAGAATCCTCCATCGTGTCTATCATCATTAAAAGTATACCATGAATAAAGGGGAAGAGAAATGTTTCCCTGCGAATATACGGGTTTGAAAAGATGCAGGCAAACCCGGAGCGCTGTGATACAATAGATATATATACATATTCATCACGGGGGAACAAGTTGAAGCTTTTAACACTCACAGAATATTGTCTTATGATTTTCTTTACCGGGGCTTTTCTGGCCGTCACAGGCTTTACGGCCCGTGACATCGGCTTGTACGTCGGAATCGCCCTCATTTATACGTTTTCGCATCTCTTTTCAAAACGGATGCTTGAAAAACGCGGCAAAGAGAAGCAGCAGGTGAATCTTTTTTTCAGCGTTCTGGCCATTGTCGGATCAGTGCTGGCCACGGTAATGTTCATCGCCATCGCCGCCTCGTTTGCCAAATAAAAAACGCCTGCTGTCCAAATCGGGCAGCGCGGCGTTTTTATTTTGTCTGACGCATATCATGAAACGGGAAGAACACAAACTTCGAGGTGCCGACGATCCGGTTTTCGGCAATTAAACCGAGTCCGTTCCGGCTGTCCATTGAGTTCAGCCGATTGTCGCCCATGACGAAGTATTTGCCTTTCGGAACCTTTACGGGGCCGAAATCTCCCGTCAGGTTGACTCCCAGTTTTTTCGCTTCTTTTTTATTGCTCGCGAGGTACGGTTCTGCGATTTTTTTGCCGTTTATATAAAGCGTGTCATTTTTCATTTCCACCGTTTCTCCCGGTTTTCCGATGAGCCGCTTTACATAATGGACTTTCGATGTATCGCCGTTAATAATGACGATGTCCCCCCGCTCGATTTCTCCGATATAATTGACGCTTTTGTTGACAAACAGCCTTTCACCGTCATGTAATGTCGGGTACATTGATGATCCTTCCACTAAGTACGGTTCAAACAGGAAATGGCGGATTAACAGCGCAAGTGCAACCGCTATAATGATGGCCTTTCCCCATTCCCAATATGTGTTGGATTTTCTTTTTACCGATTTTTCAGAAGTAGGTTTTTGTTCTTCAGTCAACGTGGTTCCTCCTAGACGATCACTGTTTCGGTTCATGTACCATCTTTACTTTATCATAACTCATCATAAAATACATAACGCTTCTATGCGCACATGATTGAAAAAAGCGCCCGTAATGGACGCTTTTTGCTTATTTCTCTGCAACCGGTTTTTTGACGATTCCCAAGATAACCGCCGTTACAATCGCTCCGATCACGATGCTCATTAAGTAAAGCAGCGGATGGTTCGTAATGAATGCAACGAATATTCCTCCGTGCGGTGCAGGAAGCGTTACCCGGAAAAACTCTGTCAGTCCGCCCGCTACCGCAGAACCGACAACGGCTGCAGGGATGACGCGAAGCGGATCAGCCGCTGCAAACGGGATGGCGCCTTCTGTAACGAAAGCTGCTCCCATGAAGTAGCACGTAATACCGGCTTCACGGTCACGTTTAGAGAATTTGTGTTTAAAGAATGTTGTCGCCAGTGCGATTCCAAGCGGCGGAGCCATTCCGCCCGCCATGATGGCCGCATGCGGCGCATAGTTTCCGGCATCGATCATCGCAATTCCGAAAGTGAACGCCGCTTTATTGAGCGGGCCGCCCATGTCGATAGCCATCATACCGCCTAAAATAATACCCATTAAGACAAGGTTTCCAGTTCCAAGGCTTTCAAGCCAATTTGTTAAGAAATTCATGAACGCTGCGACAGGTGTGTTTATGACAAACTGCATCAGGACACCGGTGATAAAAATACCGAGCAGCGGATAAATCAATACAGGTTTTAATCCGTCAAGAGTCTGAGGAATAAAGACAAACAGCTTTTTCAAAAGGACTACGACATAACCTGCTAAGAATCCGGCAATCAGTCCGCCCAAGAATCCGGCATTCGCCTGCGTAGCCATAAATCCGCCGACCATACCCGGCGCAAATCCCGGACGGTCCGCAATACTCATTGCGATGAATCCGGCAAGAACTGCAACAATCAGCTTTAACGCATTATCGCCGCCGATAAAGTTCAGCGCTGCGGCAAACGTGTTGTATGTCGGGTCTTTCGGATCAGCTGAATGAATTCCCCAGAAGAATGAAATCGCAACGAGAATTCCGCCGCCGACGACAAATGGCAGCATGTTGCTGACACCGCTCATTAAGTGTTTATAGAAAGTACTTCCGATGCTTGTGCCTGATTTCTGTTTCGGACCGTCTTCATTTGAAGCGGAAGACCCTCCGCCGCTGCCCTCGTAAATCGGCGCATCTTGGTTAACGGCTTTTTCAATCAGTTCCTGAGGACGTCTGATACCGGCCGTCACAGGCACTTGAAGAACATGTTTGCCTTTAAAGCGTTCCATTTCAACCTGTTTATCAGCCGCCACGATAATCGCAGGCGCGTCTTCAATTTCTTGAGCCGTCAGCTTATGTTTGATACCGCTTGAGCCGTTTGTCTCGACTTTAATGTCAACGCCGAGCTCTTTCGCTTTTTCCTTCAGTGCGTCAGCTGCCATGAACGTATGGGCAATACCTGTCGGACATGCCGTAACGGCAAGGATTTTGCCTTTTCCTGACGGCGCTGCCTGTTCTTCCTGCTCTTCTTCTTCCTCATCGTCATCTTTGTCATGCTGATTGATGATGTCAATGATCGCATCTTCTGATTCAGCTTCAAGAAGCTGTTTGCGGATTTCCTCACGCATGAGAAGCGTTGAAAGTCTTGATAATGCCTCAAGGTGCGTATTATTCGCTCCTTCGGTTGCCGCAATCATAAAGACCAGGTGTGCCGGCTGACCGTCTAATGATTCATAATCCACACCATCTTTTGAACGGCCGAATGCGATGGCCGGGTTAATGACGCTCGCCGTCTTCGCATGAGGGATGGCAATGCCTTCGCCGATTCCCGTCGAGCTTTGGCTTTCACGATTTAAAATGGCTGCTTTGTAAGCCTCTCTGTCATTTAATCTGCCGGCTTTGTCAAGCACTGTCACCATTTCATCGATAACGTTTTCTTTCTCTTTGCTTTCTATATTGAGATGAATTGTATCTCTTGTTAACAGCTCAGTTATCTTCACTTTTCTTTCCTCCTCTATAGACGTGTGACTTTAACTTCAGGAAGAAGCTGCTGTACAAACTCTTCAGTTCCGAGTTCTTCAGAAAATGCCGTCGCGCTTCCGGAAGCAACTCCTAAACGGAACGCATCTTCCAAAGGCAACTGTTTTGAAATTCCCGCAAGGAATCCCGCGACGACGGAATCACCCGCGCCTACCGAATTGACAAGCTTTCCTTTAGGAACATTGGCGAGGAAAACCGCCTCTTTCGTAAATAAAAGCGCACCGTCGCCAGCCATCGAAACAATCGCATGTTCAGCGCCTTGTTCAATCAATTTTTTACCGTAAGGAACGGCAGCTTCGGCTGAATCAATGACCGTATTGAACATTTCGCCAAGCTCATGATGATTCGGCTTCATCAAAAACGGTTTCATTTCTGTCGCTTTCATCAGCGCTTCACCGGAGATGTCCACCACTACCCGGGCATTCTGCTTTCTGCATGCCTCAGCAATTTTTTCATACGTGTTATGCGGCAGGGAAGAAGGAATGCTTCCCGCTAAAACGACGATGTCTCCCTCTTCCAGAGCGGAGAACTGTTCTAAAAAGGCATTGAACACTTCGTCTGAAATCGTCGGGCCCTGTCCGTTAATTTCCGTTTCATCGCCCGTTTTCAGTTTTACATTTATACGTGTGTCTTCATCTACCTCAGAAAAAGCCGTTTCCAGACCTTCCTGCTGCAAAAATGACGTGATATAATTTCCGGTAAATCCGCCGACAAACCCCAATGCTTTTGACGGCACATGGTGTCTTTTCAGTAATCTCGAAACGTTGATGCCTTTTCCCCCGGGATACTTCGTGTCATAGCTGGAACGGTTTAAACCGCCTACGGCAAAATCTTCAACGTGAACGATATAGTCAACAGACGGATTGAGGGTTACAGTGTAAATCATGGTTTCACTACCTTTACGACAGTTTTTTCTTGGTAATTATCGAATGCAAGTTCTTCAGCTTCAGTGGTAATGATAGCGGCATCGCCCAAGGCGGCGAACGCTGCGAAAGAAATCTCGCCGAATTTAGAAGGATCGGCTAAAACATACGCATTTTTCGCCTGTCTCACAGCCTTTGTCTTCAGAAGAGCCTCATCCGGATCGGGTGTTGTAAAGCCGGCTTCAATGTGCACGCCGTTCACCCCGAGGAAGCTTTTGTCAAAACGGTACTGGCTGACCGCCGTTAATGAGGCGCCGCCGATCATCGCACCTGTTCTATGCTTCACATATCCTCCGAGAAGATAAAAGGGGATCCCTTTCCTTATTAAAGCGTCGATATGCATAACTCCGTTCGTGACAACCACAATGTCCTTAGATGGATCTATAAAATCAATCATGTGCAATGTAGTTGTTCCCGCATCGAGATAAATACAGTCACCTTCTTCTAATAAAGATGCCGCTTCTTCTGCGATCTTCAGTTTATCCTGAAGGTTTTTGGAGGATTTTTCAAGCATATCGGGTTCTTGCCTGCTGTTGGAAAGTTTAGACGCCCCGCCGTGAACGCGCTTTAAAAATCCGCGCTCTTCGAGTGTTGATAAATCTCTTCTGATCGTTGATTCAGAAGCATTTGTCATGCTTATCAGCTCTTGAATCTTCACCACATCACGCTTTTCAATCTGATCCATAATCAGCTGATACCTTTCAGGAGTGAGCATATTCCGCCTCCTTTGGAAACGTATTCATTTCGGCTGCAAGATAATTGTAAACGCTTTTTTTACTTCTAGCAACTAAAATCACTCAAATTCATTCAATAACTATCAAAATCTTTCACATTTGTTCATATTAACGTATGTACATAGGGTTTGTAAACTGTAAATTCGACAAAAAGGGGGACAATTGTATGACATTTTCTTTTTATCATAAATGAAAAAAGTCTATTATATTCATTCAATCATTAAAACACAAAAAACCCCATGCAGACTGCATGGGGCGCCGATTATTCATACCGTAACGCTTCAATCGGATCTAAGCGAGATGCTTTGTTGGCGGGCAGCATGCCGAAAATGACACCGATCAGCATACTGAACAGCACACCGATACAAACCACCTGCCAGGAAACGAGCGACGGCCAGCCTGCGATAAGGGAAACGAGTGATGCTCCCCCGTAGCCGAGACAGATTCCGATTAAGCCGCCGATTAATGTAAGCACAACAGATTCAATTAAGAATTGTGTCAGAATCTGTCCTCTCGTGGCACCGAGCGATTTGCGGATGCCGATTTCTCTTGTCCGTTCCGTCACTGATACGAGCATAATATTCATGACCCCGATCCCGCCGACAACGAGAGAAATACCGGCGATCGAACCGATGATCGTCGTCATAACGGTCGTGACCTGGCCGATTCCCGCCGCGATTTCTTCCATATTCATGACTTGATAGGCCTCTTTTGTACCGTGATTGTCATTTAAGAGACGGGCCGCTTCTTTTCCTGTTGATTTGATTTGATCAGCGGACTCCGTCTGAACGGAAACGTTGCTGTAGTCGTTAGTACCGAAAGACGTTTTCAGCATGTTGAACGGCACATACATTTCACTGAGTCCTAACGATAAAAAGCCGCTCTCTTCTTTCAGTACGCCGATTACTTCAACGGGCTGTCCGCCGGCCCAGACGATTTTTCCGAGCGGAGACGTTTTCCCGAACAGCTTTTCAGCCATTTTTTTCGAGATGATTCCTGCTCTTTTCCCGGAAAGAAAATCATTATCCGTAAATGTCCGTCCATCTTGAACGTCCAGCTTTTTTACGTCCATGTAGCCGCTGTTAATGCCGTTCAGCGTAATATCCGTGTCTTCTTCATGGTAACGCGCCGTCATGGATTTTACCGCGGAAGCGACAACCTGCTTTACGCCGTCCACTCCTTTTAATCCATTAATATCTTCTTCTGTAAAACTCGCTTCCTGTAAGGCGTTCGGATTGGCTGTTAATTCTTCATCACTGGGCATGTAAAACAATTCAATCGTATTGCCCGGCCCGCTGATGGATTGCTTCAGCATTTGCTCTCCGCCCTGGCCGACAGCCACAACAACGATTACTGAACCGACGCCGATAATGATTCCGAGCATTGTCAGAATCGATCTCAGCTTGTGAGCTCTTACGGAACTGAGGGCCATCCGGAGATTTTCTGACAGGCTCATTCCCCCACTCTCCTCTGCTCAGCATCGCGGGAAACGATCATGCCGTCACGGACGAAAATCACTCTGTTTGTACAGTCCGCCACTTCAGGCTCATGAGTCACAAGCACCACGGTCACGCCCTCTGCATTAAGCTCTGTGAACTGCTCCATAATGGAAATGCTTGTTTTCGTATCCAGTGCGCCGGTCGGTTCATCAGCTAAAATGAGCTTCGGTTCGTTCACGATGGCTCTTGCAATCGCGACACGCTGCTTCTGGCCGCCCGACAGCTCATTCGGCATGTGACGCATCCGATCCGCCAAACCGACTTTTTCCAGCGCATGCTCAGCCCGTTCCTCACGCTCTTTTTTGCCGATACCGGCGTAGATCATGGGGAGTTCGACATTTTTTCTTGCATTCAATCGCGGCAGCAGCTGAAATTGCTGAAAGACAAATCCGATTGATTTGTTCCGGACCGCCGCAAGCTCTTTTTCGGTGCATGAAGAAACATCTTCGCCCGCAAGCCTGTAACTGCCGGACGTCGGTCTGTCCAGACAGCCGATGATATTCATGATCGTAGATTTTCCCGATCCCGACGGTCCCATAATTGACACATATTCTCCTTCTTCAATCGTCAAGTCGATTGAACGGAGAACATCAAACGTCTCCTTGCCGATCTGATAGCTTTTTTTCACCTTTGAAAGCTGAATCATCTATGCTTTCACATCCGTTCCGTCAGTCAAACCGTCAGCCGGATTCAGAATGACTTTATCATCCTTTGAAAGCCCCTCTTTTATCTCCGTAAGCTGATTTGCGGTATCGCCGACTTTAACTTTCACGCGTTTGGCCTTCCCGTCTTTTACCGTAAAGACCCAGTGCTCATCTCCGTCTTTTTTGACCGCGGAGGACGGCAGCGTATCGGCTTTCCGTTTGTCGGTTTCAATGTTCATAATTAATTTAAACCCCGGCTTGCCCTCCGGAAGGTTTCCGATCAGCTTAACCTGAAACGGATACTGCACAGCCTGTTCCGTGCTTTCCCCCGAAGCAGCGCTTGACTTTTGATCAGGAACGAGGCCGACAGCCGCCACTCTCCCTTTCCACGTTTTACCGGGGATGGCGTCTGAGGTAATCGTAACGCTTTGTCCCTTTTTCACTTTCAGCGTGTCGTATTCGGACAAATTGCCGGCAACGATCAGGTGTTCCGGGTCTCCTATATGTATAACCGGTTCTTGAATATCCGATTTTTTAGAAGCCGCTTCTTGATTTACCGAGATTACCGTCCCGTCCATCTCACTCTTAACATTGAGATTCGCCACCTGATTTTCAAGAGACTGCTTTTGCAAATCAGATTGCTTTAATTCGATTTCCGCTGTTTTTTGCTGAAGCTGCAGATCAGTCCGTTCGGATTCAATTTGTTTTTTGGCTTCCGCTTCTCCCACTTGTTTTGCCAGATCTTGTTCCTTGCTGTTTAATGCTCTGAGTTTTTCTTCAACTTGTTCGATTTGCATCCGTTTTGATTGTTCTGTCAACTCGTTTTGTTCTTTATCAAGATTGAGCTGCTCATTTGTATACGTGACTAACGACGATCCTTTTTTTACTTTGTCGCCTTCTTTTACTTTCACTTTATCAAGAGTTCCTTTATCCGCTTCATAAAAAACATACTGTTCTTTAGAGAATTTAAGTGTTCCCGGAACCATAACCGTAGAGGAGATTTCTCTATTTTCAATGGTTCCGGTTTCGATTTTTTTCCCGGCGCTGCCGCCCGCGGGAGCGGCAGACTTATAAATATTGATACCGATGAATACTGCAACAATTACGGCGATGCCGATTCCGATCCAAATTTTTTTCATGTTATACACCTGCTGTCACTGAACTTAACAGTCCTCCGACTGCTGAAACTAAAAGCATAATAACAAACAGGACAATCGCGGAAGTCCAGGCCGCTTTTTTCGAAATGCCGCCTGTATAGCGAAGTCCCAAAGCGAGCAGAATATAGCTCCAGATGCTGAAAATGTCGAACGCGCTTAAAAAGACCGCGACGCCGTCTCCGGCCGGTATGACACTCGCCAAAGATGTTACGGCATACAATGAGCCCGCACCGGTAAAATAAGTAACAAAACCGTTAATAACTAAGCCGATATTGGTAATAAATGCCGTAAACAGGCTGAGTGAGAGCATTTTTTTGTAAGTTGTCACACCGCCTGAAATTTTAACGCACAGCCAGTAAATGAGCGGAACGATAAACAGAGCGATAATGCCCCCGAAGATTCCTCCGAACATCGAGCCGAATTTAGCGAAGGTTTTGGTCATTTCAATCTGATCATCCGTCAAACCGTCAAGAGATGAGCTGTTCAGCACTTCTTCATAATTCATCCCAAGCCCGCGCAAAATACTGCCGGCCGCGATAAGAATGATGACAATCAGGAGAGGAATGCCGATGACCGGCTTTTCTTTTAATCTTTTAAACTGCACAACAGGACTTGTAATGACGCCGAAAATTGACGGCTTTTCCGTTACTGCCGTATTGCTTTTTTCCAGGTTTGGTTCCATATTGCTGATGCCTCCTATGTATTATTCTGTTTATACGTACGCTTTAGGCTGAGAGAAGTTTCAATTTTTTTGCCGTTTGCGTATTTATGCTAAATTGTAACACAAATTCTCAGCTTTACGTTCCATAATTATGTAAAAAAAAGCATTGTCAGACCGGTATGACGGGAGGCTCAAAGCCTTGTGAAGGCACTGTCTTCAGCCTATTCATGCAGTCAAAACCAGCTTAATCGCAAATTCCTTTAAATCCCATTTAGATATTCTCTGGAATTCAGCGCCTATATACAAAAAAGCCGGATGGCAATGATGCACATCCGGCTCTTTTTTCACCCTCCGCTTACAGGAGGGATAAAGGCAATGGTATCACCTTCTGTTACGATGCTGTTGTCTTTTACATATGTTTCATTGATTGCGATCATGGCATTGTCAATCGTCTGAAGGCCGTACCGTTCCTTTAGCAGCGTTTTTACAGCAGACGCCGCCGTCTCTTTTTCGTCAAGTTCAATGACCGGTGTTCCCGCCTGCTCCGCAAGCCCGGCAAACAATAATACTTTAATCATCGCGATTCCCCTTTATGCAAATCCGGTTTTCCGTTCGGATAGGGCGTTGTTTCCAGTTGATCGCCTATCCATTCTTCTCCGTCTTCCCAGATTTCTTTTTTCCATATCGGCACAATCTGTTTTATCCGTTCAATTGCATATTCATTCGCCTCATATGCCGCCTTTCTGTGCGGAGAAGACACGGCGATTACGACCGCTGCTTCTCCGATATCAAGGACGCCGACACGGTGAGTGATTGCAGCTTCGGCTCCTTCCCATTTCGCGCTGATTTCATCGCCGATTTGAGAAAGCATTTGAACAGCCATCGGTTCATACGCTTCATATTCGAGACGCACCGTCCGCCGTCCGGCAGTCCACTCTCTGACCGTGCCGATAAACGTTGTGATGGCGCCGGCTTCACGCTTTTCAACTTTTTTTACGATATTTTCGGCAATGATAGGTTCCCTTGTAATTTGAAAACGTTCCATTTATGCAGATTCCCCTTTCAGCTGCGAAAGCACAAACATCATGGCAGCCGGATCGTCCGCATGGAATACGGGCATGCCGGCATCTGCCGGCATATGCTCCGTATTTCTGCTGACAACCGCGATCACGCGCTCCAAATGCTTCAGCTTTTGCCAATCTTCGCTGTCTTTGATCATAATGATTTTCGGATGCGGCGCATGTTTAAATCCCTCTATGAGAAGACCGTCAATTCCCAGACATTCATACAGACTGATCAAACCCGCCAGATCCCATTTTTTTCGCGCCGTAAGCTGCAGGACGCCGTCCCCTTCTACTGCCGTAACCGCGGCCCCGGCTTTTGAAAAACGCTCCGAGTCTTTTCCGTCAGAAAAAGGTTCCGGCTCTCCGCCATGTCCGTGATGTTTTAAACATCCAATATCGCACTCTTTCGGCGCCGCTTTCAGCACACGTTCAATAAACGTTGTTTTACCGCTGTTTTGAAAACCTACGATCTGGACGATCGGGAAAGAATTGACCACGGCCATTCACTTCCATTCTCATCACGAATGAGGAGCGCGTGAACCGTACGGCCCGCTTCATACCCCCTCGTTCCTCCCGGCAGAAGGATAAACGCGTTTGCTTCGGCTAGAGATGTGACTGAGCTTGATTTGTCGAGACCGACCGGTGACGCCATCATCTTTCCGTCCTTATGATAAACAAACGCCCTCACAAATCTCGTAAACGGATTCGGCTTCGGAAAGTCGTTTGTTAACACGGCTTCCGCCCATCCGGAATGAGGTTTTTCATTCAGAAGCCACGTCTGAATCATCGGTTTGACAAACAGGGTGAATCCGACATAACATGCGGACGGATTGCCTGAAAGGCCGAACAGCAGCATGTCATCGGCCCGGGCGACAGTTGTCACGCTCCCCGGGCGCATTGCCACTTTGTTAAAAAGAACTTCCGCTCCGAGCTTATTATAAATGTCTGGAAGAAAATCAAAATCGCCGACTGACACGCCGCCGGTCGTGATCAGAAAATCAACTTTTTTCATAGCTTCCTTCACCGCATCATAGCTGTCATCAAAATCATCGGAAATTTTCCCTAAGTTCAGCGGTACCGCGCCCGCTTCAATGACCTGGGCATACACCATCGCAGCATTGCTGTTGCGGATTTTCCCCGGCTCAAGCGGATCGCTGACATGAAGAAGCTCGGTTCCCGTTGCGATAATGCCGACAACCGGCTTTCTGACCACGGGAACGGAAGCATAGCCGAAGGTTGCTAAAAGAGCGGTTACGCCCGGCGTGATTTTCGTCCCTTTTTTTAATAGCGGGCTGCCTTTTTTCGCATCTTCTCCTTGATATGAAATATTATCGCCCGCATGGAAAGGGCGTTTCACTGACATGTAATTCGTCCCGTTTTCAGAAAACGTTCTTGTCAGCTCAAGCATCACTACGGCATCCGCGCCTTTTGGAATCTGCGCCCCCGTCATAATGCGGACCGCTTCATAAGGCCCGAGTTCTTTTTCCGACACGGCGCCGGCTCCGATATGGTCAATGACTTCAAAGGTGACGGCATTGTCACGGGAAGCCGTTTTTGAATCGCTCGCCCTGATGGCAAACCCGTCATACGGGGAACGGTTAAAGGCCGGCACATCATGATCCGCCTTAACATCCTCCGCCAAATAGCGGTGGAGACTGTCCTCAAGCGCCACCCATTCGGTATTCCCCTGTTTTTTATACCGGCTCACCCGGCGGACTGCTTCGTCCACCTGAATCGGCGTTCTTTTTTCAAGCATAGCAATATCTCCCCTTCCTACAGTCCGATCACCCTGGCCAGAACTGAATTTGCTTCTTTTATATCGTTTGTACCGTGAATCAAAGCCCGTCCGTCCTGAAAAATAACGATTCTGAAGCGCTCATACGCCATGTGCAGCAGAAATTCATTTGCTTCCACTTTACCGATCTGCTTCAGACGTTTGAAAAGCTCTTCTTTATCCAGCCTCTTTAAGGCTTCCGATCTGATTTGAACGGTGTCTCTTCCGCACAGCACGCTTGCTTTCGGCCTGTTTTCAGGCTGCAGATACGGATATACGGGCTCCGCGCCGCAGGAAGGGCAATGATCCCGTTTGATCTGATCCACATTTATGCTCATATTGGTGTTATTCCACACGTCAAACGTGAAAAAGCGCCGATTTACCGCCGCATGATTTCCTGTCAGCAATTTCAGCGCCTCAGCCTGCTGATAAGCGGAGACGATATGAACCGCCGGAGGTATGATACCTGCTGTATCACATGTCGCTCCGCCCACGGGCATTTGCTCAAACAGGCAGGATAAACACGGCGTAACCCCCGGAATAATCGTCATGCACATTCCCTGACTGCTGACACAGGCACCGTAAATCCAAGGTGTTTTCATTTTCAGCGCCAGATCATTGATGACCATTCTCGTTTCAAAATTATCTGTCGCATCCACGATGCAATCCGCTTGTTCGATCAGCGGTTCGAGCGTTTCCGCCGTACCTTCCGCCGCGTAAGCATCGATATGTATATCACTGTTTACCGCCAAAAGACGCGCCTTAGCCGCCATTGCTTTCGGCAGGCGCTGTCTCGCGTCTTCTTCTGTATACAGCTGCTGTCTTTGTAAATTGCTCCATTCCACATAATCCCGGTCAATAATCGCCATACGGCCCGCTCCGGCTCTTGCCAGGCCCTCTGCCGCGGCTGTTCCGAGGGCTCCGGCTCCGACAATCAGGACACTGCTGTCAGCCAGCGCCTGCTGCCCTTTTTCCCCTATCGGCTTAAATCTTGTCTGCCGCGAATAGCGCTCTTCCATCTGTGTTGTCCCCTTGCATTTTTATTTCCATCATACCATGTTTCTTCCCGATCAGTCTTGATTTGAAGACTCGACATGCGCCAAAAGTCTGGTGTAATCGTCCTGTGTGTTGATATTAGCGAACTCCTCCGGCCCGGCGCCGATGTCTTCAGCCTGCACATAACAGACAGACAGCCGTTTCAGCGTGTCTGTCATTTTCAGTTTGTTTTGTGTCAGCTGATCAAAAAGCACATCCTGCACGCGTTTATGGTAAACCGCCAAGAGGGGATGCTCTCTGTTTTTACAAACCGGTATGACAGCGTCCAGGTTTCCGGTCAGCTTCATTTCAAGCGCCGCCATCGTTTTTCTTGTCACGAGCGGCGTGTCACAGGATATGACCGTATATATTTCGCCTTCCGTTTGTTTCATTGCCGTATAGATGCCGGCAAGCGGGCCCATTCCCCGAAACCGCGGCTCATCGGCCAAAACATGCCGCTCCCTGTTTGATAAGAACTTTTTTATATGCTCAGGGCGGCTGATAATTACCGTTTCTCCGCCGCCGAAGGCTTTTTTCGCCTGTTCATAAAACATGCCGCCCTTCCACTTTGCAAAAGCTTTCGGTTCTCCGAATCTTCGGGAAGCTCCCCCTGCTAATATTACATTCACCCGTTTCATGTCATCTCTCTCCCATTCTATATAAAAGCATAGCAAACGCCTCAGCCGAAATACAATATTACGGTGCTTGTCTGTTTAATTAAGAGGAATAGCCGTTGATCCTTTCCCATATTGTAGTGTTAACATCATGAGGGAGATGGTTCTTATGAAAATATCCGGTCCGTTTTTCCACGACACTTCTCAAGAGAACCTTTACTTGAAATCCGAACTTTCCAGATGCAGAAAATTAATTTCAGAATTTGAAGCAAGCTACTTCCATCAGAAAAATAATAAGCTTCAGGAGGAAAACGCCAATATTAAAGAGCGGCTTCACAAGCTTTCTGACGAATTGGAAGCCATGGCTCAAAAACACAAACAGACAAGTGACACGGAACGTTCTTTGCATGAAATCAGAGCCGGGCTGCTCGATAAAATCGTCATTCTGCAAGAACTGCTTCAGCAGGAAACGTTTCGGCGGAAAAATGAGATGGAAGAAAAGCACCGTCTGCATCTTACAAATGTAAAATTTGAAGAAGAAAATAAAAACTTACATACCCGCATCCGCTCACTTGAGACCGCCATTCAAACTGAACGGACTTCTCACGAAGATATGAAACAGCGTTATCATGCCGCTGCAGACGAAAATACCCGGCTCCAAACACAAATGATAGAAAAAGAATACCAGCTCAAACATATTAAAATAGAAATTAATCATATGAGAGATCGAATACTAGAAACAAAAGAACGGCTTGTAGAAATAGAAAAAACGAAAGAAAAGTTATTTCAAGAAACCATTCTTTCGTATAAACGGCAGCTGGACGAAAGTGATGCTTGGATTGCCGGCCATTTTGCTGATATTGACAGCCGCACGGCGGAACCGGCGGAACAAGCTCTGGAAATCCCTTCTGTTTCCAAAGAGACTGTTCAGGCAGAAGACTTGCTTAAAGCCGTTACCGAACAAGTCATCTCCCTGCAAAAACAATTTGTACAATCAGAGTCCCGCGATCAGTCGTTTGATGAAAAACTGGATGCGTTGAAAGAACGTGCTGACGGCGAAAAGCCTTTCCAAAAATATGTCGTCAAGCTTGAAAAAAAGCCTGGAAAAGAGGCGTCACTTCCGCAGAATAAGCGGGAAAACGCAAAAAAACTGCTTGAGTAACGCAAGCAGTTTTTACTGTTTTATTATTCAGCAGCCGTATCATTTGCCGTTTCTGCTGTTTCCTGAGAAATTTCTCCCTCAAGAATATATTGGCCGCGGTATGGTTTTTTCACTTCCGGATACATTTTAATTAAGCTTTGCATAAATGTTGTCATATTAGGAATTTCAAGGCCGCTTTCCTTTTCAATTTCCTTTTGCAGTTCGGAACTTTTAATCGCTGCATTGTGGCGTTTCAATGTTTTAATCGCTGCTTCGCGCAGTTTTGCCGCTTTTGATCCCGGTCTCGCCGTCCCTCTTCTTCTTCTTGTAGAACCGTCTGGAATGCCGGCGGGAAGAGACGTAATAGACTGCATCTGCGGCTGGGAGGATTGAGGCTGTGCCTGCGGCTTTTGATAGCTTCTCATTTCCTGTGCTGCAAGCTCTGCAAGCACCGGGAGAGAGTCACTTTTTTTCTCCGGACGAAACTCTTTTTTTGTATCGGACAGGCTGCCTGTATTGTCTAATTCTCTCAGTTTTGCATATATTTTATCACGTTCTATTTGATATTCACGAATGACTTTTACCTCTGCTTCGTTCAATTGTTCTAAACGTAAGCGCAGCGCTTCTCTTTCATTAAACATGTGTAAAACCCCCTGTCAAAAATTTAAACGCTTTTATTAAGATATTAGATTACAAAAGTAATTTTATCAACTATTATTTTATCATTTTACTATTTTATTTACCCTATGAAAAATTGCTTATTTTCTGAAAATGGTACTTTATATACAAAAATCCCTTATCATATAGGGGATTCTGGACAAAGTTCCAATTTATTCAACCATTTCAAAATATAACTTGAAATTACTTGTTTAATGAAAATTAGCGTGATATCTACAATTTTCGACTATAATATGTAAAAGATAATGATATCGATAAAACAAGCGGTACAGCGTGTTTACGGCTGTTTCTCTTATTTTTTAAGCCGCACATGTCATATTGGAATTTTTTATCCAATAGGCACAAAAAAACCCTGTTACCTAAACGGCAAAGAGTTTGCAGAACCGAGACAATAGTCCGACGGAGATTGTCCCGATTACTCAGAAGCCTGCTCCGTTTCTGAAAGTACTCGGCTGACGCGTTTTTCAAGCATTTTCATCCCGCTTCCTCCCGCTTGAAAATGGCGGAGCTGTCCGGTTTTATCGAAAAGGTAATAAGCCGGCACATATTCATTTTCAATTGCTTCAGTCAGCGTAAGATCGCTGTCGACGTAAATCGGCTGAGAGATATCGTGTTCAGCCGCTGTTTTCTTGATTTTCTCAAGATCAAGATCGTCTTCGGAACGGGGCATGTGAACGGCCACCACATTCAGCTGATCTTTATATTTATCACGAAATTCGTTCATCTCAGGCATCGCTTCTTTACACATGCGGCAGCTGGCGGACCAGAAGTGAATCAGTGCCGGCTTTCCGCCGACCAGCTGTTCCTTCGTGACTTCTCTGTTAATCCATGCTTTAGCGCCTGTCAATTCAGGCATTTGCTGACGTAATTTCATCTTATTTCCCTCCTTATGAAAAAGGTTTTTTGCCGGGGCTTTCAGTTCCGCCGGGCAACGTTCTCCTGTTTTCCCTCCAAAGGATATGATTTGGCTGAATCACCATGTTAAAATGAGTGTGGCGATTCCTTAGTTCATATCTTCACAAAAATGATGATATTGAAACCGGGCAATATGAACAAATCATAAATGAAATAACTGGTTTCTATTAAAAGGTTTATCTTATTTTAAAAACGGGTATATCACTTTTAGCTTTTTCCGCAAAAGACTTGAAAGGAAGACATCACTATGATTGATTTAAAACACTTTGACTGGGCCGGGCTTTTCACATCTGCCGGGATTTTCATCATAAAGCTGGCTCTCATTATTTTAGCGTACTTTATTTTCCGGGCGGCAGGAAAAAAGCTGATCAAGCATCTGTTTCAGAAATTCGAGCAACAAAACAACCTCTCCACAGGCCGCGCTTATACTTTGCGAAGCCTCGCGCTTAATGTATATGGATACATCTTGATTTTCGTTTTTATCGTAATGATTTTGGATTTATTTCACTACAATCCGAGCGCTCTCATTGCCGGCGCCGGCGTGGTCGGTCTCGCAGTCGGCTTCGGGGCTCAGGGGCTTGTCAGTGACATCGTCACCGGATTTTTTATCCTTTTGGAAAAACAGATCGACGTCGGCGATTATATTACGGTTGCCGGCTACAGCGGCATTGTCGAGCAGGTCGGTCTCCGTACGACGCAAATCCGGAGCTTTGACGGCACGCTTCACTATCTTCCCAACCGGGGCATTACGAATGTGAGCAACCATTCCCGCGGAACGATGCAGGCGCTTGTCGATATTAAAGTACCGCTTGAAAAAAATCTTGATGAAACCATTCAAATCCTGCAAACCGCGTGTGACAAAGCAGCCGCTGAGCTCCCGCAGATTAAGGAAGGGCCGGACGTCATCGGGGTTCAGGATTTAAGCTCGTCAGAAATGGTGATCAGAATCATTGCCAAAACAGAAAATATGGAGCAATGGCGGGTTGAACGCGTACTGCGGAGAGAAATGAAAATCGCGCTCGACCGTTTTAAAAACGCCGCTTCCGCCGAATAGAAAAACCGAAGCGTAAGCTTCGGTTTTTTCTTTTTAATGAAATTTTTTTTCCACTTCGCTGCAGATTTCGTCGGCGGTCATTCCGGAAGCCGTAATGACGGGAGCCTGAGTTGACGTATCGGCAATTCCTTGGACATTGCTGTCAAGTCCGGTTACGACACAGCAGTCACAATTCTTCGCATCCTCAGGAGTCTTCATCATCACTACGTCATATCCTTTTTGTTTTAACGCCTGTTCTACATCCGATAAAGATTGTTCAATTCCAATTTTTTTCGTCATATTGAACACCTCCGTTATGTAGAATGCTCAATTTTTGTTAGATTATTCTTCTTTTCGGATTTAATTGGCATACTTCGAAAAATATCCGACCATGACATTTACCGCGGTTTCCATCGCATCTTCATCCGGGTTCAGCTTGGCGTGATGAAGCCCGTGGGATGAATCGGCCCCCAGCCAGAACATAAAGCCGGGATATTTTTTCAGCATATATCCGAAATCTTCTCCGGTCATCGCTTCTTTCGCCGTTTTCACGTCAGCAAGCTGATGATCGCTGACAAATTGCATAAATTCTTCGGTCAGGCCGCTTGTATTATAAACTTGATGATAAACGGACGGATACGTGACTTTTCCTTTGCATCGGAAGCCGATTTCAATTCCTTTGACAAGCTCTTCAATCCGCTTTTTCACCATACGCATTGATTCCTCGGAAAGCGTCCGGATGGTTCCCTCCAGATGAGCATGCTCTGCGATGATATTTTGCGCCGTGCCCCCGGTAATCGTTCCGACAGTGATCACAGCGCTGTCAAGCGGATCTGTATTTCTGGATATGACCGTTTGCAGCTGCGTGACAAGCGTGCTCGCGGCAACGACCATGTCGTCTGCTGTATGCGGATATGCCGCATGCCCGCCTTTCCCCTCAAGATCGATGACGAGTTCGCTCGTATTAGCAAACAGCAATCCGCTTTTGGTGGAAATTGTGCCTACAGGAAGCTCAGGTGCTATATGGAGAGCGGTAATCAAATCCGGCGTCCATTTTTTCAGCACATCGCTTTCAAGCATCGGTTCCGCTCCGCCCGGTCCTTCTTCAGCCGGCTGGAATAAAAAGAGCAGATCATGTTTGACGGGATGATGGACAAAATGATCAATAATGCCGAGCGCGATGGTCATGTGCATATCGTGGCCGCATGCGTGCATAAAACCGGGGTGTTCAGATGCAAACGGAAGCCCCGTCTGCTCTTCAATCGACAGAGCGTCTATATCCGCTCTGTAGGCGAGCATTTTTTCCGGAGCCGTGCCGTTGACTTTGACAAAGATGCCGGTTCTCCAAGTTTCGATTTCAATTCTTTCCTCCGGATATTGGTTCAATAGATTCAGCAGGTACTGTTGGGTTTTATATTCCTGAAAGCCGATCTCCGGAATGCGGTGCAGATCTCTTCGGATGGCAATGAGCCGCTCTTTTTCCATATGTATTCCTCCTTGAGATAAGAATAAGGCGTGGATTTTATCATCCACGCCCATTCTATCAAACCATTCCTTACAGCTGGCGTAATTCCTGTTTGATTTCTGTTTTGCCTTTTGTTTTTTCATCGATATCTTTGATTTTTTTCGCAGGTGTTCCCGCTACAACGGTATATGGCTCGACGTCATTTACAACGATGGCTCCGGCAGCGACAACCGCGCCTTTACCGATTGTTACGCCTTCAAGCACAACCGCATTTGCGCCGATCACAACGTCGTCTTCCACGACAACAGGCTTAGCGCTAGGCGGCTCAATAACGCCCGCTAATACAGAACCCGCTCCGATGTGGCAGTTTTTTCCGACAGTCGCGCGTCCGCCGAGAACAACGTTCATATCAATCATCGTACCTTCGCCGATGACTGAACCGATATTAATAGATGCACCCATCATGATAACGGCATTGTCGCCGATTTCGACTTGGTCGCGGATAATAGCGCCGGGCTCGATTCTCGCTTTAACATCTTTTAAATCAAGCATCGGGATCGCAGAGTTGCGGCGGTCATTTTCAATGACGTAATCCTCAATTTTGTCTTTGTTTTCTTCGATTGCGCTTTTAATTTCAGCCCACTCGCCAAAAACGACGCCGGATTGGCCGTTCAGGAATGTTTTAGCGGAATCGCCAAAGCTGATTCCTTCAAGATCGCCTTTTACATACACTTTTACAGGCGTTGATTTTGTACTATTTTGAATAAATGAAATAATTTCATTTGCATCCATCATTTTCATATGTATTGTCCTCCTCTGATTTTCTACCTCATTACTGTAACAAAGGAAGGATACAAAGACAAGAAAAAAAGGAACAAGCCTTTATTCTGCCGGCTGGCTGCACAGCGCGGCAAACTGTCTTCCGAATTCCCGGAGCTCTTCTTCCTCACTGCCCTCAGGGTTGTTTTCAATTTTGACCGACGGCAGCACCACCCGCCCGCCGCGGGCCGTGATTACTTTTTCCAATTCGTCAACCGCCCCGCAAAAAAACTCATAGGACGTATCTCCGGAACCGAACAAAGCAAATGTTTTTCCCGTAAACTCCAGGTTTTCCATATCTTCAGCAATATCGAGCATTTCATCAGGAAGATCCCCGTCTCCCCACGTATATGTGCCTAATAAAATATACTTGTAATCATTAAAAAGTTCGGCATGAATATCCATCGCTTCATATCTGTCTACGGATGCTTGTGCTTCGGTCAGCCCTTTTTCAATTAAATCCGCCATCGCCTCGGTGTTTCCTGACATTGTGGCGTAAACAAGCAATACATTCCCCATCTTCGTCTCTCCTTTATGCATAAAAACTAATGTGCGAGCCGAACCGACTCATACGGTCTGACAAACTTACTTTCGTAAAGGCCCGCGCAAAAAAAATTTTCTTCCCGGTTGGCCACCCGCCATCCGTGACCGCGGATCGTATCAAACCACTTTAATTCACCGGCGGCGAGATCAGCTTGATAAATACGCGAAAATCCGTTTTCGTCCTGTGACGATGTGACATAAATAATCCCGTTATCCTCAGAAACGTCGAGAAATGATTTTTCCCGTACGGCGGGTCCAGCTGAAATGGCAAACTCCTCTTGCGTCCGCACGTTTCGGACGGCAACCTCCCCCCGTTCTCCCTTTGCCGCGCCCTTTGCTGCAATGAGCCAGTCATTCTGATACATCATCATTGAAGCCGTCATGCGCTGCCTTTCGCGGCTTATACGCCGGATGCGTTCTTCCGTCAGATCATACGCCCAAATGCCGCCATGATTCATATGAATCCGGGTGCCGATATAAATCGTCTGACCGTGTAAACAAAGCGAACGGATGACAGGCGGCTCCTTTAATTGTGAAAAGGGCTTAGCCACATGCCAAGTAACGCCGAAATCATCAGATAAGTAGAGGCAGTATGTGCCGTGCGCACAGACAAACCCGTCATTCCGCCCGGCAACTGCCCATACGGAGGCGCTGGTCGGAAACCGGGAGGCCGTCCAGGTCTTTCCCTGATCGGCTGATCTGAGGACGGCGCCTTTTTCTCCAGCCGCGAATATGTAGGGCCCTATGTAAGTCAGCACATGAATTCTGCTTTTCACTCGGAACAGTCTTTTCCAGCCTTCTTCCGCCGAAAAATGAAAAATACCTTCGCCTTTCACAGCCACAAAAAATCCCGAAGATACTGATGCCATGACAGCCGTCGCGCCTTTATGAAACATGGCACTTGTCTCCGTGGTGAGCGGCCCATGCAAGAAAACCGCGGACAAATTCTTTGCAGCATTCCTGATCCTCAGCCGTCTCGGGCGCCAGCTCAATTTTCAGCGTTTCCGGATATAAATTGGCTCCGGCCTGTTCAAACGCATCGCAAAACAGCGTGACCGCTTCGCAAAACTTCGGGTAGGCGTGATCGCCTGAACCGAAACAGGCCGTTTTCAGTCCGTTGAGCTGGCTGTGCAGAATATCTTCGTAAAAATCTTCCGCTTCGTAAGGAAGATCACCGTCCCCCCATGTGTACGTGCCGACAAAAACATAATCATATGCTTCGAGAGAATCCGCATCTGCTTCGTCCATGTCAAGACAGTCAACTGCTATCTGATGCCCGCTCAGTGTTTCTTTTATAATGCCGGCAATATCCTCTGTATTCCCCGACATGCTTGCGTATATCATTAATGCTTTCTGCATATGACCACCTCGTAATTGATAATGATTTTCATTAACATATATAACACTTTAAATGATAATGATTTTCATTGTCAATAAAAAATAAAAAAAAGACAGCATGATTGCTGTCTTTCTAAAATGGGCGTTCCTGCTTCAGCATATCTTTAATGACAGAAACAAAAGCCTGCACCTGTTTTAATTCAAATGCCGGCTCATAACCGAGCAGCCATGTGTCACGGCCGATCGGATGATCTTTTGTATCAAGCAGGGGCATTTTATTTACTTTGTCTTCCTCTTCTAAGGTGACTGACGGCAGAATGGCATATCCGATCCCGTGCAGCGCCATCTGCTTGCACGTTTCAATCTGATCGACAAGGATGGTCTGTTTCGGCGAGGTTTTGAATTTTTGATGCCACCAATGCTGAATTTCCTGAAAATATGTACTGTCACTTTTGAATTGGATGAACGGCCGGTCGGTATGGGCAATATCATCAATACAGGAAATTTCCGTATCGACCAAATATAAATGATCGGTCATTAAATAATCTTTCCGGCCTTTCCATTCCGGATTTCCCCGGATAATGCCGATATGTACCTGATCTTCATACAGACTTTTCAGCATTTCGCTGCTCCACCCTGTAATGAGAGAGACCTTTGCATTCGGATATCGTTCCACATATGTTTTTAACACTTTCGGAAGCCAGTGCTGCCCGATAATCGAGGCGACGGCAAGCTTTAATGTGCCGTGAATCTCACCCTCAAGTTCATCAATGTTTTCTCTGATTCTTTCTTGCCGATCCGTGACGTCATTTGCAAATTGTATGATTTTTTCTCCTGCCGGCGTTACCGTAAGTCCTTTTTGAGATCTAAGAAAGATCTTTGTTCCCCAGGCTTTTTCAATGGTCTGCAATCGCTGGGACAGAGCCGGCTGTGACACGAATAACCGTTCGGCAGCCTTCCTCATGTTTAATTCCTCAGCTAAAACTACGAGCATATGAAGCTCTTGAAGCTGCATGTCGTCCTCCTTTTCAATGCCTTTTCGTATTTCTTATCTACCATTCTAATAAAATAAAGGCTGCCGAGGCAAGCGCCACTCATATGTATGCGTTTTCTTTTTCCGGCATGCAAAAGAACAAATAGGCTGATCGTGCGAGCCTACTTATTCAATGATCTGATATGGCTGCTCAACTGCTTTAATACGACTCTTCTCGTGAAAATGCCTTCAAAGACGCCTTCATCATTTTCAACGCAGACAAAGCCGTTGTTAATGACCATGCTGAACCCTTTGATAATCGGATCATTGATGTGGAGACGGGGAATGTCTTTCAGCATGACTTCCTCAACCGTAATTTGATCCAGCTTCTCAAACTCGATCCGTTCAAGTCCGAAAATGCTGTTCATAATCATATTTGTCCCGATCAAACCGTGCAGACGGTACGAAGCGTCGAGGACGGGAATGGCGGTATAGCCGGTTTTCGTCAGCACTAATAGAGCATGTTCAAGGTTGTTTCCGACTTGAACGTGCGCCACTTTATCCGCCTCGATCATAAATTGTCCGACTGTTGCATCAAGAAGCTGATCTGATTGTAAGCTAATCATGTCACTTCGACCCCTTTACATTTTTCATCAAAGCATGTATTCCCTATATTGCAATAATATAAACATTATCATTTTTTGTCGAAAAGTTTCCGTCAATAAAAAAGATACTCTTTGCAATCGAGTATCAATTTATAGGCCGCTGATTAATTTTCATTCCGAAAACGGTCATAGAGCGTTACGAGTTTTTTATAAGTGGTTCCATCGACGCTTTTTGACCCTGCTTCTATATCGTTGATTTCGCTGGTCAAAAGCTCAATGGCATATTCTTGATTGATCAGGATATTCAGCAGAAGTTTCTGTTCTTCTTCCGTAAATCGTTCACCGATAAGACTCATACGTAATCAGGCCCCCTATTTTTAACTGAATACCTCCGAAAGCAACGTGAAATTTGCTTTCAGCTCTACCGCTAGAATAAGTAAACAGAAAAAAATCGTCAACCGCATAATTCGACATTTTGCGGATTCTGTATGAAATATTATTTTGTGTAACGATTGGCATAACTGAATGCTGTGCAGGAATCGGGCTTGATTTTCGCTTCAATGCCCATCGAGGTAATGCGGCCGGTCATTTCTTGTATCAATTCTTTTGTCAGCCCTTTTTGACCGATATCCAGATGCACTTCAAATGAAAGATCCGCCCCTTCATCCGCAAAAGGCAAGAGCAAATCTGTCAGTTCCATAAGACGGCCGTCGAGGATATGCGCAGCCATCTCCTGGCTGAACGCGGTTTCCAGCGAAATTTTTTCGCGAAGGCTATGTATCGGTCTTGCAAGATCGTGATTTTTCAAACAGCCCCAAGCTCCCTTGCCTGTACGGTGCAAGTGTATAGCCGTAATAAACTTTGTGAAGTCGCGGTAAACTTGTGAATCAGTCCCTACAGACAGCACGTATGCTGAACGGGGGTCTTTATTGACAAAGCGTTTCAGCCGCTCCGTCACGTCTTGAAAGGTCATCTGTGCCTCAGAAAGATTATAAAACAGAAAAGAATCAGCCATGTACGGACACTCCTCTTTCCAGAGTCTACAACCAAACGAACAAGCACGTTCCTTTGCATAATTTAATAAAGCTCCGCTTGCGGAAGACCGGAAGCTTGGTCAGCCTGAAAAATCAAATCAAATTACTGAAGGAGCTCAAAAATTTCAATAGAAATCATGTCAATGTTATCAAACGGATATGTGTTAGGTTTTTCACCTTTTTGGAAAACCGTCAGTTCAAACGTTTGATTTTTTTCGAAATATTTAACACTGCAAATTTTTTCGCCGTTAACTTCAAAATAACGCTGCATCGGCTCGTTAGCCGCTTCCGCTGTTTCTTGCAGACTTTGCAGCCGCGTGATGATACCCATTAATTGTGACATTCTAAAAAAAGACTCCTTTCAAAAAACAACTTCAAATCAACAAGTATTTATTATAATACAAGTTCTACAGAGCATCATACCATAAAGTAGACCGGGATGGCATTTTCCCGCTGGATTTTCAAAAAGAAATAAACGGGAAAAACCGTGTTTTCGAATAGTTTGAAGCTTTTTTCGGAATGTCATACACCTTTCAAAAATAATTTTTCGCTTTTTGAGCCGCCATTATCAGATGTATGTAAGGAGTAGCCCTTTTATGAGGAGACAGCATAAAAAAACTTGGCGGGGGTAGCGCCAAGTTTTTTCGGATCTTGATCTGATAGAGGGGTTGGGGAACAGAGAGTAACTTCTCTCTATAACTAAATGATAATGATTATCAGTATCATTGTCAATCGTTTTTTAAAACTTTTTTCAAATGAACAAAAAAAGCGGCATACAGCCAGCCGCTTTAAAGTAACCCGTCCTGTTCATATAAATAAGAGTAAGGCAGATCGATAAATAAATACATATTGTCATCCATCGGGTATGAAAAGGTTCTGATCATCTCACCTGTCTCAATATCACTGTACAGGTCACTGAAAAAGCCTTTTCTTGAATTCCGCATCTTCATGATGTTTTCTAAAAAGTACGGACGCCAGCTCCAGTTTTTCTCCATGTATTCAGGCTGATAAAGCCATTCGCCGGACTGCTTGAACACATTTCCCGTCAGCTGATAGCCTTCTTCATCACACATATAAATTCTGAAACAGCAGTCGGTCAGGTTTTCCGCCAGTTTTTTAATAAACTCATCGTCCGCCTGATGGGTTTTCTTCAGCTCGGAAACTGCCTGATTGACCCGCTTATAAAAATTCTCAGAGTGTTCATAGACCGTTTCCAGCTTCTTTTTTTCTCTCGTGATAAATTGCTGAAACTCCGTTTTCAAGCGTGCTTTTAACAGGCTCCGGTCTATAAAATCGCCGCTCGGCGCCTGCAGATAATAGCCTTGAAAAAATCGGCCTCCGTTTCTCCATGCGTACTGGAGCTGGAAATCAGCTTCTATATCTTCATACAGCAGCGCGGCGCCGATTTTTCTCGCCAGCAATGAAATGCTGTACAGCACATGCTCATATGATGGTGACGGCTGAGATACCTTCAGCGCCTGCAAATCTATTTTCAGAAGGTCCGGTGAAAGGAGCGCGATTCTGTCCAGATTGCTGCTCTCCTTACCTATATTGTCCACCGCGATTTTAATGCCGTATGTACGATAGTAGGCAAGCATATGGTACAGCTGTTCAATGTCGCCTTCGAAATTGTGCTCGGTGATCTCAAGCACAATACGGTTCAATTCAATGCCCTGCTCTTCGTATTCTTTCAAAAGCTCAAGAAAACTTTCGCCGTGGTCAAGCATCAATACATTCGCATCCTGATTGATAAAAATCAACAGATCACGATCAGCTTCTTTAAACCTCTCCAGCGCCTGCCTGATGACTCTGTCATCGACCTCAAGCTTATATTCTTCCGGAATGCCGGAATCTAAGAAAAACGGCCCAAGGCTCTCAATCTCCGCATCTGCCAAAATCCGGCCAAGCACTTCGTAGCCTACGACTCTTTGTTCCTCAGCGTTAAAAATCGCTTGGTAATACGGAATGACATCATCAATATTCGTCAGTATATCAAGTGGGTCCAACATGTTATCACCTGCTTCTCTATCTTTGTCTGATTATACACAATTATATCAGCACCACAAATGTTTAGATTAGGGGAAAAGGAGGCAGTATGGCAGCAGCTTAAAATAAAAGGGGAACATTTTTAAGATCACTCTTTAGACCGGTTAATTAAGGACGTTGTTCATTTGTTTCGCAATCACAAATAAAAGGATAAATATAAGAGCATTATAACCGGCAGCTGTCCAAAAATAATGGCTCCAATCAGTGCTGTTATATATCCAATCATCCTCATGTTCCAACTGAAAGAAAGTTCCTTTTTTATCTAAAGTGCCACATGTAAGAGTTGTTAACCCGCCAACACTCTTGGAAACGTCAACTCCATACATTGAACCGGCATGATCAGTATGATTTATTGGCATATACGTATAATCAGATAAAATCTTTCCGCCAGCTTGGTTGGCAGAGACACATATAATACAGCCGATGTATCGCCTCCGAGCCCACTCAAATACTCCCTGGCTTTAATAAATTTCGTTTCATCAGGAAAATCTATGTGAAATAGCTTTTCAAATCTGATTATTTCATCAGATGTAAGATTGGTATTTTGATAATACTCCGGAGTAAAAGCACAAATAATAAAGTACCAAATATTAAAGATGATAACGAAACTGCTTACAAATAGTACAACGAACCATTTTCATAATTTCTTCAATTAATCGCCCCTTAATCTTTCAAAATTATATCATAATTTTGAATAGAAAATAAAACAAGCGAACGGCGGCTTTAACGTTCGCTTGTTTTGCAAAATAATCAATATATGAAAAATTAAAACGGATAAGGATTCAGCCATTGCCCTCCGTCCATTGTGATACAATCCCCGTTTATGTAGGACGCTTCATCAGATAGCAAAAACGCTGCCAACGCGGCGATTTCTTCCGGTGTGCCCAGCCGGCCGAGCGGCACACTGTTCATAGTGCGGGACACCGCTTTTTCCGATTCAAACAGCTTCTCCGCACCGCCTGTCCGTTCAATAGGGCCGGGGGCTATCGCGTTTGTGCGGATGCCGTATTTGCTCCCCCATTCAACGGCCAGCGTTCTTGTCAGTGACAATACCCCCGCTTTGGCTGCAGCGGAATGAACGACACCCGATCCCGCTCCCCATGCGTATGTTGCGGCCATATTTAAGATGACGCCCTTCTGCTCCTGCTCGATCCAATGCCTTGCCGCTGCTTGGCTGCAGAAAAATGTGCCGTTTAAAACAATCTCAATAACAGCTTTCCATCCATTAGGCGTCAGCTTCTCTGCCGGGCAAATAAAGTTGCCGGCCGCATTGTTAATCAGCGCATCGAGCCGGCCAAAGACTTTTTTCGCTTCTGTAATCATGTCTGAAGCGGCGGAATCAGAACGGACATCCATTTGAAAACAGGCGACCTGCCCCTCAAAGGTCTCAATTTCTTTTTTTGTTTCCTCAAGTGCTTCATGGTTCCTCCCTGTCACCATGACGTGCCATCCTAATTCAGCCTGTTTCTTCGCCATTGCTTTTCCCATGCCGCTTGATCCGCCTGTAATGATTACCGCTTTCTTATCCATAACAAACCCACCCCTTTTTATTGAATGAATAATCATTCATAATTTTATCACAGATGTCTATCCGCGTCATTACATGCTGAGAAGGGATTTTTCAGCCAAGCTGATGATATAATAGAACAACTCTGACAAAGGTTGGTTTTACATATGGAGAAAATGACCAGAAGAACATTTTTAAAAAGAGGATTCGGCATTTTGGGTGCAGCTCTCGCAATGGCTTGCGGAGGTTACGGCTATGCCCGGTATATTGAACCGCGCATGATTGAGATCACCCGGCATACAATCACCAGCCGCCTGATCCCCCGCAGCTTTGACAATTTTAAAATCGTTCAATTCAGCGATACGCATCTCAGTGATGTGTTTACATCCGGTGACTTGAATAAAGCAGCGGAAAAGATCAATCAGCTGAAACCCGATCTGCTCATCTTTACGGGAGATTTAATTGATAAGCCGCATTTATTTAATAATCACCAGCATGCACTCGCCGTGCTGCAAAATCTTGAAGCTCCCTTCGGCAAACTTTGTGTTTACGGAAACCATGACCACGGCGGCTACGGTACGAACACGTACAAGGCTCTGATGGAAGCGGCGGATTTTCAAGTGTTTCGAAACGGCTATCGTCAGGTGCAGCTGACAGACGGAAGCCGGATTGAACTCGCGTTTTTGGATGATGTAATGCTCGGAAAACCCGATTATGAAGCCACCCTGTCCCGCCTTTCCGAAGATGCGTTTTCCATTTTAATCGTCCACGAGCCTGATGCCGCTCTCAAGATAGGCGGATATCCCGTAAACCTCCAGCTGTCGGGACACACTCACGGCGGCCAGGTCCAGCTCCCGTTTTTCGGCCCTCTCATTACGCCTCCTTACGGAAAAACGTATACCGACGGCATGTATACGCTGCATGACACAGCCGTTTACGTCAATCGCGGGCTCGGTACGACAAGACTGCCGTATCGATTTTTAGCCAGACCGGAAATCACGCTGTTCACATTGAAAACCGAGCAAAAATAAGACTTTTATCCTGATGCACAGACACCCCCTCCGTAATATGTATATGGAAAAGAGCAAAAAGGAGGGTGATGAAACTGCTGACATATCAAGTGAAACAAGGAGAAACCATCTCAAGCATTGCGCAAGACTTCAGAATAAGCACTGCTGCTCTCCTTCAGGCAAATCCCTCAATCCAATCGGTCATATACGCGGGACAACATATTATCATACCGAATCTTCCCGACCCATCCACCATTCCCTACTCCATCATCGTGTATATCGGAGCGAAGAAACTGGAGTTATACCGCCTTGGCAGGCTCATCCGTACGTATCCCATCGCAGTCGGAAAAATATTGACGACCACGCCGACCGGAGAATTTTACATCGTGAACCGCCAGCCTAAGCCCGGCGGCCCGTTCGGCGCTTATTGGCTCAGCCTCTCTAAAATTCATTACGGCATTCACGGAACAAATAATCCTTCCTCCATCGGCAAAGCGGTATCAAAAGGATGCATCCGGATGTATAATCAGGACGTCACTGAACTTGCCGCTACCGTTCCTAATGGAACAAGGGTGACTATTATAAGATAGAAAGATCTTATTTGTTAATGGAACGAGCTGATGATAATATATTACAGTGGGACCTCTAGGGTAAGGAGCGTGTTTATGGATATATTTAAAAATCGCAATTTTGTCCGTCTCTTTTTCGCAGCACTCGCTTCTCAAATGGGAACGACTGTAGGTAATATGGCTTTCGCTTTTTACTTGCTGGACCATTTTTCAAACCAGCCGGCATACACGACTTTGGCTGAGCTGATGTATTCACTGCCGACAGTTTTCGTATTTCTGATTGTCGGTGTCGCAGCTGACCGGCTTGACAGGAAAAAGGTCGCAGAGAATTGTGACTGGATCAGAGCCGGACTGACGATCGTATTGTTTGCCGCATTATACACCGGGAGCATCCCTCTCGTGTTCTGTATTTTGTTCATCAGAAGCGCCGTGACCAAGTTCTTTTTCCCGGCGGAAGCCAGCCTTGTACAAGCTATTCTGCCTAAGGAGCATTACGCGAAAGCGGCGGGACTTAACCAGATTCTGTTCAGCATCTTCATGGTATTCGGCGTCGGTATAGGCGCGTTTATGTATAAAACGATCGGTATTCACGGAGCCATTATCCTTGATTTTGTCAGCTTTATTGTATCAGGCTTTCTGATCCGCGCGTGCCGCATTCCGAAAGAAGCCCGTCAGCCGAACGGCCCTTTTAAATGGGGAGATTCGTTTCTGAAAGACTCGGTCGCTGATTTTAAGGAAGGGATCGTATATATTGTTAAAAACAAATTGCTTGCTTCCCTTATTTTCGGCTTTTTTATCTTTGGTTTTGTCAACGGCGGCTTTGCCGTACTGCCGATGTTTACGATGAAATACGGACTTGCGCCTGATCATTACGAATCACATACTTCCATCTTCACCGTCGCACTCGGCTTCGGCCTGCTTGCAGGAAGTGTGATCGGAACGATGATCGCAAAAAAAGTCAAACCGCATCATTTGATGTCGATTCCTATTTTGGCAGCCGGACTGCTCATTTTTGTCCTCGGCTATACGGATAAGCTGTGGATTTATTATGCGGCGGCTTTCGTCCTCGGCATGTGCATCGGCCCTGTCAATATCGCCATCGGCGGCTGGATGCCGAAAATCGTTCATCCGAAAATAATGGGCCGGGTCAGCGGCTGGCAGGATCCTTTTATGATGTTTGCCCAATCGATTACACTCGGACTGGTCGCCCTGTTATTTCCGAAATTCGTTACCAATATTGATTACCTTTATTACGGCATGGGAATCGTGATTTTAGCGGTATTTGTGTTCTATTTTATCGCTCTTCCGAAATACAGCGCCGAGGCAGCAGAGATCGATGTGCAGCAATCATTAAAGGCTGATTCTGAAAAACATGCGAAACCTGTCTAATAAAGGAAAAAGATGCGCCCTTTTCATCAGAAAAAGGCGTATTTTTATAATCAATATTTGCATTTCAACGCTAAAAAAGTATAATCTATATATGAACTTGATCAATGCAAAGGAGAGAAATAATGGACGACCACGCTTATTCGAAAGAGCTGCAGCCAACCATCGAGAATCTTTCAAAAGCTGTTTATACTGTGAACCGCCATGCAAAAACCGCCCCCAACCCTAAATACCTTTATCTGCTGAAAAAACGGGCATTACAAAAGCTTGTGAAAGAAGGCAAAGGGAAAAAAATAGGGCTTCACTTTTCAAATAATCCCAGGTTTAGCCAACAGCAGTCAGACGTACTTATCTCTATCGGAGACTACTATTTTCACATGCCTCCAACAAAAGAAGACTTCCAGCATCTTCCGCATTTAGGTACGTTAAATCAGTCGTACCGCAATCCTAAAGCACAAATGTCTTTGACAAAAGCGAAAAACGTATTGCAAAAATATGTGGGCTTAAAGGAAAAACCGCTTGCCGCCAACAGGCAGCAGCCCGCTTATCATAAACCCGTATTTAAAAAACTTGGTGAGAGTTATTTTTAATTCCGCCGCAAAAAAAGCCGATGCGTCATGCATCGGCTTTTTCTATTCAATCACGTACGTATCCACTTTTTTAATGAGCTCGCTGATTTCAGGCTTGCTGATCTGTTCATCCGCTCCGACGACTTCGCCCCGGTGGCGCAGGTCGTCCGTAATCAGGGACGAGAAAATCATAATCGGCACATCAGAGCTTTGCGGGTTATCCTTAAGGAGCTTCGTCAAACGATGCCCGTCCATTTTCGGCATTTCAATGTCACTGATAATCATGTCAATATGGTCTGACAGGTTTGCTCCGTTATCCGTCAGTTCCACGACGTAATCATACGCTTCTTTTCCGTTTTCAAACGTAACGATTTCACTGTACCCCGCCTCAGTCAGCTCATCCGTCAAAAGACGCATCAGAAGCGGCGAATCTTCAACGATGATCAGTTTTTTACCCGCCCGTCTTTCATCAAATCCTTCCTGATGGACATGATAAGTTTCAACTCCGGATGCCGATTCAATATCATAAATGATCTTTTCATAATCAGGCAGAAAGATCATCGTGTCTTCCAGTTTGATGATTCCCGTTAAGTGCCGCTCCATGCCCTGGTTCAGGGAAGTCGGCTTTTCAATCGCCTCCCAGGACACCCTGTGGATTTGTGAAACGGAACCGACGTGAAAGACGATTTTCCGCTTGTTGAATTCCGTTACGATATATTTATCGTCTTTTGCTCCTTCGGCATCAACGCCGAAAAAGGTATACAGACTGATGACGGGAAGAATTTCGCCTCTCAGCTTAATCATCCCTTCTACGTCTTTATGAGACTGAGGCACAGATGTGACATCTACCGGCTGAATGATTTCCCGGACTTTCATCACATTTATGCCAAATGTATTGACACCTACTTCAAATTTGACGATTTCTAATTCGTTTGTGCCTGAATCCAATAAAATATCGTATTGTTGTAAAGACAATTCAATCCCTCGCTATCCGCATTCAGTATTGTACTGTATATATCGGCTGTAAACAGAAAAAGTGAATGTATTCGGTCCAACTGGCCATGAACTCTTTATAAAAAAGTGCTTTTTTCTGATATCCCATTGACTTTTTGATATCGAGTGGTAAAATAGTCAAGGATTTTTCAGGAAGAAGGGTGTAATAAATGGGTACAGTAGTCATATTCGACCAAGATCAAATGACGGTGTTAGAAGATATCAGCAAAACGGCTTACCTGCAAATGAAAAAAGAGGCGAAAGAGCGTCCCGACAAGCCCGCTCCATACATCTTATGGCGGGAAGACGTCAGCTTTGAATACGGGTATTAATGACATTCGCCACATATCACAATAGATAGATCATGATACAATGAAGACAATCATTTCAGCTGGTTGTCTTATTTTTTTCTGAAAGAAGGTATGTTTTCACATATCGGACATATACTCGGGATAGTTCAATAAAAAGATGACAAATGCTCAGCTAGTGGTAAAATAGGAGAAACTCAATATATAGTATAAGGTGATGAATTATGGAACATTTGCTTAATCCGAATGTAAAAGAAATTGAAATTTCAGGAATTCGCAAATTCTCAAATCTTGTAGCTCAGCACGACAATGTCATTTCGCTTACGATCGGTCAGCCGGATTTCTTCACGCCGCACCATGTCAAAGCGGCTGCCAAAAAGGCAATCGACGAGAACGCAACGGCATATACTCCGAATGCGGGCGGCCTTGAGCTGAGACAGGCCGTACAGCTTTATATGAAGAAAAAAGCTGATTTGAATTATGAAGCTGAAACTGAAATCATCGTCACAACCGGGGCAAGCCAAGCGATTGACGCGTCTTTGCGGACGATTTTATCTCCGGGCGATGAAGTTATTCTCCCCGGACCGATATATCCGGGCTACGAACCGATCATCCGCATGTCGGGCGCCGTTCCGGTCCATGTGGATACGACGACACACGGATTTAAGCTGACGGCGCGGCTCATTGAAGAATCGCTGACACCAAAAACAAAATGCGTCATTCTTCCTTATCCGTCAAATCCGACCGGAGTGACATTGTCTGAGGAAGAGCTGCAAAACATCGCAGCCGTCCTGAAGGGCAGAAATGTTTTTGTCCTGTCTGATGAGATATACAGCGAATTAACCTATGACAGACCGCATTATTCGATCGCGTCTTATTTGAGAGACCAGACGATCGTCATCAACGGCCTGTCAAAATCACACAGCATGACGGGCTGGAGAATCGGTTTCATTTTCGCACCGAAAGAAATTGCCAAGCACATCTTAAAAGTTCACCAATACAGTGTGACATGCGCGTCTTCAATCTCTCAGAAAGCGGCTCTTGAAGCGGTGACAAACGGTGTTGATGATGCGCTTATTATGAGAGAACAGTATAAAAAGCGGCTTGACTATGTATATGACCGTCTTGTCTCAATGGGGCTTGACGTCGTAAAGCCGTCAGGCGCATTTTATATCTTCCCTTCCATTAAGTCATTCGGAATGTCATCGTTTGATTTTAGTATGGCTCTTTTAGAGGATGCAGGTGTGGCTCTTGTGCCCGGCAGCTCGTTTTCAAAGTTGGGTGAAGGGTATGTGAGGCTGTCATTCGCATATTCACTGGATACATTGAGAGAAGGCTTGGACCGGCTGGAAGCATTTATTTTAAAAACGAGAGAATCCATGCAGACTATTTAAACAACGGCATAACGCCGTTGTTTTTTATTGTTTCGGGAATGTAATGTGAAAGGCCGTGCCTCTATCCGGTTTGCTGTCTACTTGGATAGCTCCCTGGTGGTTTTTAATAAGGTTGAATGTGACCATCAGCCCCAGGCCGGTTCCTTTTTCTTTCGTTGTCAAAAACGGTTCGCCTATTCGTTTCAGCACGTTTTCCGGTATCCCGTCACCCTCGTCTTTCACCGTCACATTAACGGAATAATCATCTTCTGTCATAAGAATGTGAACCGTTCCCCCATCCGGCATCGACTCAACGGCATTTTTAATCAGATTGATAAACACCTGTTTCAGCTGATTTTGATCACCGTTAATATACATGCTGTCATGTTCATAATCCGTTTTGATAAAAATCCCTTTAAGATTTGCCTGCGTCTCTAAAAGAGCGGTCACTTCACTTATAATTTTCTTTAAGTTTACACGCTCTTTCACGGCGTTTTGCTGAGGTTTGGCAAGCATTAAAAGCTCACTTAAAATTAATTCGATTCTGCTCAGTTCAGAAAACACAATTTCAAAGTAATGTTCGTTTTCCTCCATCGTCGGCTTCATGAGCTGTAAAAATCCTTTGATCGCCGTCAGCGGATTGCGGATTTCGTGAGCGATTCCCGCCGCCAGCTGCCCTGCGATAGACAGCTTCTCCGACTTCAGCATTAATTCCTCCGTCTGCTTCCGCTCAGAAATATCACGCAGAATGACCTGCACGGCCGTTTCTCCGAAAAACGTCGTCGGAATGCAGACCATTTCCGTGTAGATCAGCCGGTTTTTAAAGGTAAACCACGATTGCTTAATAATTTCTGACTCGGTCTTTCGGTTGATAATATTTTGGATCCGCTGTTTCACGCCGTCATGATCACAGGGATGAAGCTGATCATAGACGTTTTTCCCGATTAAATCTTCATATGTTTCAGCCTCAAACAGCGAAATGCCCGACTCATTCATGAATACCCATTTATCATTGTGAATCACGGCGATCGTGTCAATTGAATTCTGAATGAGGAGCTGATAACGCTCTCTGCTTTTTTGCAGAATCGTTTGGAATTTTTTCCGTGAAGAAATATCAATCAGAAGCAGCAATTCCGCCCGCTGATTTTTATATGTCGTCGGTGCCGCCTTCACTTCTAAGTGAACGGGCGTGCCGTCGAGCCTTCTCCACGTCTGTTCGATCATTCCGACTTCCATTCCTTTTTGCATCCGCACAATTCGGTTTTTCACAATGTCGTGGTACTCTTCTTCAATAAACTCATAAGAGCGCCTGCCGATTACCTCGTCTTTGCTTTCGGCTCCCAGCATGGCAAGCATCGCGTTGTTGGCGTAGGCGATTGTGCCGTTGATGCTGACATATAAAGGATTCGGCAGCATTTCGACAAGACGCTCGAATTCGCCGTTTCCAGCCGCATCTTCAGACTGTTGTTCTGCCTTTTGCTTCTTTTGTTCATACATATAAGGCCGGCGGGGCGTCTTCTCCTCAAGCACCTTGATTTTGAGGATGATTTCCCGATCCGTCCCCTCCATTTGCGGTGTGACAATTTCCACACCCGCTTCAAGCCATACGATGGTATGATCTTTTTTAATAAGACGAAAGGTGCAAGGCATCAAATGATGCTCATTATAGAAGTAACTTTCAACCAAAAATTGATCTTCTTCATGCAGGAACGTTTTGAGAAATGACCCGATCATCTCTTCCTGAGAATAACTGAAATACGATTTGCAGTTTGCAGAAATATACATAATACGCCCGTTAGACGTCAAAACGGCATGAAGATCGGTTTTCGATAGAAACTGTTTGACATGCTGAGTATCCTGTTCCACAGAATCCCTCCTTTGCATTATACTCGCACTGCAGGCTGGACACGGACTGATATAAAAAGAAATTCCACTAGATTGATTCGCTAAAAAATGAGCATTCTCCTTCTATTCTTATTGTGAACGTCAATTTTCCTGAATGAAAGAAAGGGCGCACGATATGTTCGGCCGCCCTTTCATTTGTTATTTTTTATTGTATTTCTTTTCAAGTTCTTTGTAAGCGTCAACTGCTCCTTTGGCAATGTTTTTACTGATATGATCTTTATCATCTCGAACAGACGGAACGACGACGCTGAATGCCACTCGTGGATGTTCTGACGGATAATAGCCGACAAAGGTCAGGTTATACGTCTCTTGCCCCCACCAGTTTTTGTTCGTGCCGTAATAGTGCGTCTGCGCGGTTCCCGTTTTTCCGGAAACATCGGCGCCGGAACCTTGGAATGTTGAATAAGCCGTTCCTTGAGGTGAGCTTGTGACCAACTTCATTCCTTTATGAACTTGGTCAAAATCGCTCGGGCTGTTATTTACTTTGTTCAAAATTTTAATATCGCGCTGTTCAATCGCTTTTCCAATCTTGTTTTTGCTGTCCGGTTCATGAATGCTTGTGACGATCCGCGGCTGGACGCGATACCCGCCGTTTGCGATGGCTGAAATATATTGAGCCATTTGAAGCGGCGTATACGTATCAAACTGTCCGATCGCAAAGTCAAGCAGCAATCCCCCGACCATTTGCGGATTTGACTGCATGCCCGCTGATTCCTGCGGAAGATCAATCCCGGTCTTCACACCCAAACCGAATTGAGCGTAGTAGTTGCGCATTTTTTTAATATCGTCTAATCCGGCCGGCAGCGTGCCGTGCGGAACGTAAGTAATGCCCGCTATATGCATGGCCACATGAAACATATATATGTTTGAACTTCTTTGCAGCGCGGTCAGCTCAGTAATGGTCCCCATTTGTGTCCACGAGCGCTTTTCCGTGCCGTCTTTAAACTTAAGCGGTGCATCGACAAACGTTTTATAATGCGGGAGGCCGCTTTGGTAACCCGCAAGAACAGTCGCTCCTTTGACAGCAGAGCCCATCTCATATTGGGTCGTAAATGCTCCGATCGCAAAATCCTGTGTTTTATTCGTTTCGAGATCGATGCGTTTCCCCGCCATTGAGAGAATATCCCCGTTGTTCGGGTCCATCATGACGGCAAATCCTCTGTCAACCATATAGTTGCCTGCAGCGCGGCTTCTTCTCAGCTCTTTTTCAATGACTTTTTCGACTTTCGACTGTAATTCCATATCGAGCGAGAGCTGCAGATCGTAGCCTCTGCTGCCTTCATCGACGGGCTTTTGGCTGACGACTTCACCTTTGCTGTTTTCCACATACTCTACTTTTTCTTTATGTGCGTTTAAATAGTCTTCATACTGATATTCAATGTAGCTTTTACCCACCCGGTCATTCAGTGAGTAGCCTCTTGTGACATAGTAATCTTTCCGTTCGCCCAACAATCCCTGTTCCGGTGTCGTCACACCGCCGAACAGAGAGTACAGTGTTTTGTCGTACGGATATTTCCGCGTCCAGTCATTGATTACGTCAATGCCGGGGAGCTCTTTCAGGTGCTCGGATACGACAGAAACTTCTTCATATGTCAGGTCGCTTTTCGGTTTCTGTTTGTTGTTTTCATGTTCGTCAAGCAGTGACCCGCTGTTTCCGTTTCCGTTCAGCTTATTCGGGTCCATTGATTTGACGACTTGCGGCTGATAGGCGTTGCCGCTTGAAAAACGCGTATAAATCGCCGCGATTTCCAGCTCTTTTTTATTTTGTTTGATCGCATCAATCTCCTGCTTTGGGACGCGTTCAATCTGGCGTTTGTACACTTCTTGCGGCTTCAGGCTGTTTTCTGAATCCTTCATAAGCTTTTCCGCCTTCTTCGGATGTGCGGCAAGCCAGTAATCAATGATATTTCGATCCTTCATAAATTCAGTATCAATATGAATCAGTGCGGCGAGATTTTTTGCCGTTTTCAATTTGTCCTTTGCCGAGGTTTTTGAGGTGGATACATATACAATTTCAGGCACAGCCTGGTTATCAACCGCCACCCTGTTCCGCTTGTCATACATCTTTCCCCGCGGTGTCGGATAATAGGCGGTTTTTGCATTTGCCTTCTCCGCATCCTGGCGGTGTTTATCCCCTTCGACAATCTGGACGATGCCGAGTTTAAAAATCAGTGCCGTAAAGAGAAGAAAAACAATCAAAAAATAGAGATTCATTCTCAGCGCTCTGTAACGTTTCGTTTTTTTCTTTGGTTCGCGCGCAACTTCAGCCACTTTCTGTTACACCTCTCAAATCATTGAATATATTTACATAAACAGATTTTAATTGTAACATTTTTGTAAAAGTTGTTACAGCGAAAACGGGTAAAAAAAACTGTCAAGATCAAATTATCTTAAAATATATCTAACACTTCAAATAATTTGAAGAGATGTAACGGATTTTAAAAAATAAATACAGATCGTTTTTCCCGGTATAGAGCCATTTTTCTGCGCTCAATTACAATTATGACAAGAGTTTGTTGTCAAAGGAAATGGCTGGCTGCATTATGACAAAAAAGCTGTGATAAGATTTTTCATGTAGAAAAAAACTTCTCTGGGAGGCTATTAACTATGAAAAAAGCATTTCTCTTATCTGCCGCCGCGGCAGTCAGTTTGATTACATTCGGAGGCATTCAGCAGGCATCTGCCAAAGAGCTGTCATGCCAGCACGTCGTTACCGTGAAAAAAGGAAACACTGTACAGCATCTGACTCTTCAAGAGGCTGTTGAAAAACTACATATGAAAACGAGCGTGAAAAAGCTGAACGTTAAAAATGAGAAAGAACTGACTCAGCTGCTGCAAAAACACGCAAAGCATTCTGATATGACAGTTAAAGACGTTCAAAAAGAAACACCGGCAAAAACGGCCCCGACAGCTGCCGAAAAACCGAAAGCCGATCAAAACCAGACGGCTGACAATGCAAAGCAGACAGATAACACAAACAACAGCAGCGAGAAAACTCCTTCATCAGTCAGTGCGTATGAAAAGAAAGTCGTTGAATTGACAAATGCAGAGAGACAAAAGCAAGGCTTAAAACCTCTGCAGATTGATGAAAAATTAAGCAAATCAGCTCACGCAAAATCACAAGATATGAAAGACAAAAACTATTTCGATCACCAAAGTCCTACTTACGGCTCACCTTTCGATATGATGAAGTCTTTCGGAATCACTTATAAAACCGCCGGTGAAAATATCGCCAAAGGACAGCCGACTCCTGAAGCTGTCGTTAAAGCTTGGATGAACAGTGAAGGACACAGAAAGAACATCATGAATCCTGAGTTCACTCAAATCGGTGTCGGTTACGTAGAATCAGGAAACATCTGGACACAGCAATTCATCGGAAAATAAACAAAAAAAGATTGCCCCGGCGGGCAATCTTTTGTCTGTCGAAAAAGTGGCTGAGACGGCGCAAAAAGTGCTCAAAACCCGTGAACCCGGTGACGGCAAAATCTTAATTTTCGAAGTTCCCAATACAATCAACATCCGTACGGGCGAAGAAGGGCCTGACACTTTATAAATTTATAAATTTTGAAGCTCCCGGCACATAAGTGCTGGGAGCTTTTTTGTAAAATCTTAAACGTGATGATTAAATTGGTTTTGTTAGCCTTTGCTTCTTTAGTAATACTTTATTTAATAAAAAGTAGAATTTACCTATTTTCTGTTGAATATTTTTTCAAAATTTAGTAATATATTGAATGGGTTTCTAAATAAATGGAGAAAGGAAGTTTAAATTGAAAAAAATTGTAATGACACTATTCACAGTTGCTCTATTGACATTCGGGATTTTCTCAAACAGTTCAGAAGCGTTAGCCATGACTTCAAAAGGAGCAATTAAATTCCAAACAGATGCTAATACTTACTCAAAACACGCTACTTCTATTGTCGTAACAGGTACTGTGCCTTCAAAATATGAGGTAAACTGGGGTGTTACAGTTTTTCTTGAAAATAAAAAAGGAGATATAGTCAAATATATAGTTGTTAATAGACATAATGTTCGCAATTTTAAAGTAAGCTTTTTGACGAAAAATATTCCAGCAGGCAAGTATGATGTGCAAGTAGCATTGACCTGGGGAACTCAAACCCATATAGGAGAACTGAAACACTATATTACTGTACAACATTAAAATTTATATTGCTAACAAATGGATTTAACGTTGATTTTATCTGGAATTCTCAAAAAACAACATGTAATGATAAAATCTCTGGATCGAGGATGTTTTCGTAAATCTCTTGGATTTTTTACGATACATCCTCTTTTATTTTTCAGTTTTTCTAGAAAGCTAATCTGTAGAGTTTCGGATGCCGAATTATTAGGTTTTAATTGCGGGAATCAACTCGATTTATTGCTATGTACATTTGGGTTACTCGAATTCATAGTTGAATCAAACATGATACATCCTACTTTTGGAAAGTTGTATTAATCCTAATCATTATTCGGAAATCCCCCTTTTGATTTATAATAGACAGTCTGCATCAAACAAACGAGGGGGATTCCAAACAGTAGAATATTATAAACGGATACACATTAATACATTATCCTGCCAAGTTCCTGTCTTCATTAAGGCCCTAAGAATACAAGATTTGCAGATCATTGTTTATAAAACACTACCAACAATACCGTAAGTATTCGCTTCCTCAGCATCCATAAAATAGTCGCGTTCGGGCAATCTTTTTTATTTCACCCAAAGCTTATAAATACTTTGAGTTCCGCTGTTTTCTTCACCTTGCGCGGAAAGCTTGTCGTATAATGATTTGGCGAGCGCCAATCCGGGCATCTCTTCTCCCATGAGCTCCGCTTCTTCAAGGGCGATGCCCATGTCTTTAATAAAGTGTTTCACGTAGAATCCTGGTGCAAAATCGCCTTTCAGCATACGGGGAGCGAGATTTGACAATGACCAGCTGCCAGCCGCTCCGGTTGTAATGCTTTTCAGCACTTGTTCCGGGTTCAGACCGGATTTTTCAGCGTAAGCCATCGCTTCAGCCACTCCGACCATTCCCGCTGCAATCGCGATCTGATTGCACATTTTCGTATGCTGGCCGCTGCCGGCCGGCCCTTGATACTGAATGTTTTCCCCCATAACGGAGAAAAGCGGCAGGCATGCTTCAAACGCTTCTTTTTCTCCTCCGGCCATAATGGCAAGCGTTCCGTTCCTGGCGCCGATGTCTCCGCCGGAAACGGGTGCATCCAAGGCGTGAATGGACTTTTCTTTGGCCTGCTCCGCAATCTTTTTCGCCAGAGACGGTTTTGATGTCGTCATATCAATGACAAACGTCCCTTCTTTTGCGTGCCGGAGAATGCCGTTTTCGCCGAGATAGATTTCCTCGACATCACTCGGATAGCCGACCATGGTAATAATGATGTCTGCTTTCTCTGAAAGGTCTTTGACCGTCTCCTGCCAGACCGCTCCCTTATTCAGAATCTCTTCCGCTTTTTGTTTCGTCCGCGTGTAGACTAAAACAGGATAGCCCGCTTCTAAAATGTGCGATGCCATACTGTTTCCCATGACGCCCAAACCGATAAATCCGACCGTTTTGTTCACTGCGCTTTCCTCCCCTGATGCGATTCATATATCACTCTTTCATGTCTATATTACCATATTATAGGCTGATAGAGTCCGCGTTATAAGGTGAATTTAGAAATGGCGCTGATCAGATCTTCGCTCGCGCTCTTTAACATGTCAGTCGATTGCTTTACTTTTTCAAGCGTAACGAGCTGTTCATCAGTAGAAGCATTCACTTCTTCCGCCGCTGCCGCAGATTCTTGAGAAATGGCGGAGATGCTTTGAATCGCTTCTTGAATCGCGGCTTGTTCTTCACTCATTTTTTGAATGTCATTGTAAATATGATCTATACCTTGAACGAGAGACTGCATTTCCGTCGTAATCAGATTGAGAACCTCACCCGTTTCATGAATGGCGCTGTTTTGTTCATCATTCATTCTGCTTGCCTCGATCATCGCGTGTGACGCTTCTTTTGTCTCTGATTGAATCAGCCGGACCGTCTCACTGATATGGCCGGAAGAAAGAGCTGATTGTTCAGCAAGCTTGCGGACTTCTTCCGCGACGACGGCAAAGCCCCGGCCGCTTTCTCCCGCTCTTGCGGCTTCAATGCTCGCATTCAGCGCCAAGAGGTTCGTCTGGTCTGAAATGGCGGATATTGCCGTCACGACTTCTTCTATGTTTTTCGTTTGTTCTTCCAGGTCATTCAGCATTGCCTCTACTTTTTTCGTTTCTGAATTGGCTTCGTTTGACTTCATCAGCAGCTGCCCGAGCGCGTCCAATCCTTTGTAGCTGGCATCCTCTGAAGATTTTGAGAGTTGTTTTATGCTGCCCGCGCGATCTGCGATTCCTTTTATTTTGACTGAGAGATTTTCTGATTTTTCATTGATCGTCTCAACCTCTGACGCTTGCTCTGTCGCTCCGGCGGCGACTTCCTCTATCGCTTTTGCGATTTGTCCGCTCGTTTCATTTGTTTCTTGTGAAATGACGGTTAGCTGGTCAGATGTATCAGACACATTTTCTGAGGAGGCCTTAACCTGTTCGACCATCTCTTTCATATTTTCAACCATTTGGTTAAAGTCTTTTGTTAACTCGCCTACTTCATCTTTTGATTTCGTCTGGGCGCGGACGGTTAAATCTCCCGCTGAGACCGAGTTTGTTTTGGCGATCAGCTGCTGAATCGGCCCGGTTATCGTTTTTGCTAGGAAATAGCTGAGTCCGATCGTAATCACAAGGGCGATCAGTGACATAAAAATGCTCACCGTGTTCATTTTATCGGCTACTCCCATCAGCTGATCTTTTTCAAACTGCGTTCCGACTTTCCACCCTGTTTCTTTTACCGTTTGGTAGACGACCATGTTCCCCTGCAGCTCTTTGACACCTTCTTTATCCGTGGTGATGTCTTTTAACGTCTGATCTTCCGAAATATTTTTTCCCTGTTTTTCCGGATGCGCCAGAAGAGAGCCGTTTTCATCCGCCAAAAACGCAAATCCTTTATACGGTACCTTTTGCTCGTTGACCATGCTCTGAATGGAGGACAGCTTCAGATCTAAGCTCGCCACTCCGACGACGGTTCCGCTGTTTTGAATGGCTTTTGACGCCGTCACGATCATGTCTCCCGTCACTGCATCTTTATAAGGGTCAGTCCAGACAACCTTATCGGGTTTTTCAGCCGCCATCTTATACCACGTTCTATTTGTCGGATCATAGTCTTTGGCAAAGTCGGCCTTTGGATATGTAAACATTTGTTTGTTTGCGGTTCCGACGTACGCAAGCGCGACATATTTGTCATTCTGTCCGATCTGTTTTAACTCATCGTTAAAAAGCCGCGCGGTTTCTTTCTTCCCATCTGATAGAAAAGACCGGGACAATTCACCGCCTGCTAATCTCATTAATACGGTCTCATCATTTTTCAGCTGAAGCTCAATGTTCTGACCGAGTGAATTGGTGACATTCTCTGTCGTACGTTTTGCTTCCTCCGTCATCATCGGCTTTAATGTCAAATATGAAGAAACCGTTAAAAAAACAACCGTTACGATAAGCATTGCCGATACAAACACAGCAATTTTGATGTGCATTTTTTTAAACATAACCATCCCCTCCTGAGAGTTATATCGGTCTTTCGGCCAAGAAAATGAATAAATCTTGAAATAAATATCAAAAATTTCCGCCATTTGGCGCAGCAAAAAAAGAGCCGTCGTACCGACAGCTCCGCCTTACGTAAAATATTCGATTTTCGCTTTCGGAAAATAGGTTTCGATATAAGATTCGAGTGTTTCCCTTAAGTCATGCTCTTCGTCTTTTTGGTATATATACTTGCCGATTCCGTAGCGTCCCCATTTGTATCTGCGCTTTTCTTCATCCAGCTCAAGCTTTGTTTTCGGATAGTTCTTCTCAATCACCCGTTTGGCCGGTTTTGTAAAACGGTGCTGAATCAGTTCAAATGTGATGTCATGCCGAACGTCTTCATCAAGCGCCGCATCAAGTTTCTCAAACAGTTCCTTATAGCCTTCCTCCCAGCCATCGTGAATATAAATCGGCGCCACGATGAAACCGAGCGGATAGCCCGCTTTAGCGACTTTGACGGCGGCTTCTATCCGTTTGTCGAGCGGAGAAGTTCCCGGTTCAAAGTTTTTAATGACATAATCCGCATTGATGCTGAATCTGAACCTAGTCTTTCCGTTATGTTTTGCATCAAGCAAATGATCGACGTGGTGAAATTTAGTCACGAATCTGAGCTGTCCCAATTCGCTTTGTCCGAAATGTTCAATGGCTCTTTTTAATGTATGTGTCAGATGATCGATTCCTACGATATCAGACGTACAAGAGGCTTCAAATCTTGTAAATTCCGGCGCCCGTTCTTTCATATACTCATCAGCCTGATCCAGAATCTCTTCCACATTGACATATGTCCGGATGTAAGGCTTTGATCCCATCGTCGTCTGCAGGTAGCAATAGTGGCAATGCCCCATACAGCCCGTCGCAAATGGAATGGCATATTCGGCGGACGGCTTTGAAGAATCGAATTTCAGTGTTTTCCGGACGCCGATTACCAATGTTGATTTCGCGTTCCGGTATTGCTGCAAGTGATTTTTTCCCGGAATATTCCGGACTTGATTATGCGATGTCGTTTCTCTGATCTCAAGCCCCATGTTTTCAAACTTATTTTTCAGCTCTTGTCCTAACGGGTATTCGAGCGCTCTCGGTTCTATATAAACAAGCTGGGGAACAAACGGCTTCAGCATAGACAGACACTCCCTTTACATATTCTCATGTTGTTACTTTCCGTCCAAAAGAGAGTGAATATGCGTTGTAAACATTTCCTTTGATCAATGATACCGGTCTTCTTCAAAAAGCTCGCTGTAAAGCGCTTCCGCTTCCTCATATGTCGAAAAGACCGCGTCATCTTCGGCCAGCGGATGATAGGTTTCGTATAAAAACAGAGAAAGTTCTCCCTCATGATACGGGTGATGGACGATTTCCGCCTCTTTAATATGGGCAACATTGGCGGCATGCGGATTGCGGTAAATCACATACACCGTATCCCCCGCTGCAAATGATTTTGTCATAATAATCCCTCCTGTTGAAAGTTATTGTTCCCCCCTTTTTTCCGAATATGAAAAAAACCAGACGGCTTACACCGTCTGGCTTTTGTATTACTTATTGAATGTTTCTTTAACGAATGCGACAACCTCTTCTGTCGTGCTCATAGACAAGATTGTTTCTTTGAATGATTCAGCTTCTTTTTTAGAAAGCTTGCTGATCTGCGTTCTTGCCGGAAGGATGGATGTAGCGCTCATTGAGAACTCATCTAAGCCTAAGCCGAGAAGAATCGGAATCGCAATTTCGTCTCCCGCCATTTCTCCGCACATGCCGACCCATTTGCCCTCTTTGTGAGCGGCTTCAATAACAAGGGTGATCAGACGAAGAATCGCCGGATTGTATGGCTGATACAGATAAGCTACGCGCTCGTTCATGCGGTCAGCAGCCATCGTGTATTGGATTAAGTCATTTGTTCCGATACTGAAGAAGTCAACTTCTGTGGCAAACTGATCTGCGATAACGGCTGTAGACGGAATCTCTACCATCATACCGACTTCAATATCGTCAGAAACCGCTACGCCGGCTTCGACGAGTTTTTCTTTTTCTTCGAGAAGAATCGCTTTCGCCTGTTTAAACTCGTTTACTGTCGCAATCATCGGGAACATGATTTTTAAGTTTCCGTATGTACTTGCACGAAGCAGCGCACGAAGCTGAGTTCTGAAGATTTCTTGCTCTTCAAGGCAAAGGCGGATGGCTCTGTAGCCTAAGAACGGGTTCATTTCTTTAGGGAGCTGCAGGTAAGGAAGCTCTTTGTCGCCGCCGATATCCAATGTCCGCACGACAACTGATTTTCCTTCCATACGCTCAAGAACCGTTTTATAAGCGTCAAACTGCTCGTCTTCCGTCGGAAGCTGGTCGCGTCCCATGTAAAGGAATTCCGTACGGTAAAGCCCTACAGCTTCTCCTCCGTTTTCAAGAACGCCTTTTACATCATCCGGGGTGCCGATGTTTGCGGCAAGCTCTACATGATGGCCGTCTTTAGAAACAGTCGGTTCATTGACGAGCTTCGCCCACTCAGCTTTTTGCGCCAGGTAAGCACTGTGCTTTTCTTCATATTTCTTTAACGTTTCACTGGAAGGATCGATGATCACATCACCATCGATGCCGTCTACGATTACCGTAACACCGTTTTCAATTGTCCCTGTAGCCGCTTTTGTGCCGACAACAGCCGGAATTTCAAGCGAACGGGCCATGATCGCGGAGTGTGAAGTGCGTCCGCCGATATCAGTTGTAAAACCTTTTACAAACTGGCGGTTTAATTGCGCCGTATCAGACGGTGTTAAATCTTCAGCCACGATAACAACCTCTTCTGAGATCATGCTCGGGTTCGGAATTTCCACGCCCAGCAGGTGCCCCGTCACACGTTTTGTTACGTCACGGATATCCGCCGCACGCTCTTTCATGTACTCGTTATCCATTGATTCAAACATAGTAACGAACATGGAAGCTGTTTCTTTCAGAGCGAATTCAGCATTGACTGAATCTGTGCTGATTTTCTCCTTTACCGGGTTCAACAGCTCAGGATCACTCAGGACTAAAAGGTGCGCGGAGAAAATGTCAGCTTTGTCTTGTCCCAGTTCTTTTAAAGCATGCTCTTTAATTTTTTCAAGCTCTTCTTTAGAACGTACAATCGCTTCATCAAAACGGCTTACTTCAGCCGCAGCATCAGCAATGTTTTTCTTTTCAACCGTTAAGTCCGGCTCTTCAAGCCGGTATGCTTTCGCAATCGCAATTCCGGCTGAAGCGCCTATTCCTTTTAATTCTTGCATTACTCGCCGAGTCCTTCGCTTTTCATTGTTTCTTCTAAAGCGTTAAGAGCATCGTTTTCGTCAGCGCCTGAAGCGGAAATTGTGATTTCAGCGCCTTTAGCGATACCTAGAGACATAACGCCCATGATTGACTTAAGGTTTACTGTTTTGCCGTTATATTCTAAGTTTACGTCAGCATCGTATTTGCTTGCAGTCTGTACAAGAACTGTCGCAGGACGAGCGTGGATTCCGGAATCTGCTGTTACTTTAAATGTTTTTTGTGCCATGATTATCATTCTCCTTTAAATTAAAGCTATTTTACTACACAATATTATATCATACAGCCGTACTTGTCATCTGACAAGCACGGCGTATTTATATGCTTATTTTCCGATTTTCACAATATCTTTTTGTTCCCGTTTTACGGTACCTTCGGCCGAAAGGGAAATCGCTTCACCCTCGGCAAGATTTGTAAAGACAATCGGTGTCATTAATGAAGGAACATGAGGTTTAACCGCTTCAAGATCAACTTCAAGCAGTTTTTGCCCCGGTTCAACCCGGTCACCCTCAGAAACAAAAGAAGTGAATCCTTCACCTTTCAGGCTGACTGTGTCGATTCCGAAATGAATCAGGATCTCTCTTCCGCCGTCAGACTGAAGGCCGATCGCATGTTTTGTCGGGAAAACATTCAGCACTTTTCCGCGGACAGGCGATACGACGATTCCTTCTTCAGGAAGAATCGCAAAACCGTCACCCATCATTTTTCCTGAGAACACCTGGTCAGGCACATCAGTAATCGGATGGATTTCGCCGGTGATCGGAGAAGCGAACACTTCTTCACCCTGCTCGTTTCGGAGCGGATCTGCGATAACCTCTTCAACCTGCTGGCTGACTTCTTCTTGCGCGGATACTTTCGGTTCAGGGCGCGGCGTGCGTCCGGCAATAATATCCTGCATCTGTGTTTTTAAACCGTCAGAACGCGGGCCGAAAATGGCCTGAATGTTGTTTCCGACTTCAAGAACGCCTGAGGCGCCAAGCTGTTTCAGACGGGCCTTATCCACTTTCTTCTGGTCGTTGACCGTAACGCGGAGTCTCGTGATACAAGCGTCAAGGTGCTTAATGTTTTCCTGATCACCCATTGCCTGCAGGATTTCATAAGGAAGGTCGCCGGCTTCGCCTGAGGCGCCCGCACCTTCATCCGCAGCCTCTTCTTCACGGCCCGGCGTTTTCAGATTGAACTTTCTGATCGCAAACCGGAAACCGAAGTAGTAAATGACGGCTAATCCTAAGCCGACCGGAATGACAAGCCACCAAGCCGTCCGGTTAGGCAGAATTCCGAACAGGAAGTAGTCAATCAGACCGCCTGAGAAGGTCATACCGATTTTTACATGCAGCAGCTGCATGACCATAAAGGAAAGCCCCGCGAATACGCAGTGAATCGCAAACAGGATAGGAGCCACAAACAAGAATGAGAATTCAAGCGGCTCGGTAATTCCCGTTAAGAAACTTGTCAGAGCGGCAGAACCCATGATTCCGGCTACAAGTTTTTTCTTTTCAGGCTTCGCTTCATGATAGATTGCAAGCGCTGCCGCCGGAAGACCGAACATCATAAACGGATATTTCCCCGTCATAAATGTTCCCGCCGTCAGCTGCACGCCGTCTTTGATCTGCTCCATGAAAATCCGCTGATCTCCGCGGATGATGTCTCCGGCGGCATTTTTATAGCTGAAAAATTCATACCAGAACGGCGAGTAGAAAATGTGATGAAGTCCGAACGGAATCAATGACCGCTCAATCATCCCGAAAATAAAGGCCGCCAAGGTTGGATTCGCTTCCACAAGACCCGTGGAGAAGGAATTCAGACCGTGCTGGATCGGAGGCCAGATCACTAACATAATAAGACCGAGAATTAATGCGGAAATTGATGTGATAATCGGGACGAACCGCTTACCCGCAAAGAATCCGAGGTACTGCGGAAGTTCAATTTTATAAAACTTGTTGAACAATAACGCGGCCAAAACCCCGACGATAATACCGCCGAACACGCCCGTCGCCAAAGTAGGTATCCCCAGCATGTTAATATAGGCCGGATGGTTTTCCGCAAAAAACTTTGCCCGTTCAATTTTGTCAGACGGAATACTGCCGTTTGCCATAAGCACGGCGCTCATGGATACGTTCATGACCAAGTATCCGATAATAGCCGCGATTCCGGCAACACCGTCTCCGTTGGCAAGACCGATCGCAACCCCTACTGCAAAAAGAAGCGGCAGGTTGTCAAATACGATTTGGCCGGCGCTTTCCATGACGTTCGCCACAAGCTGAACGTTATCATTGCTTAAGAAATGCATGACTTGAATCATATCTTTGTTCTGCATGGCATTCCCTAACGCAAGCAAGATCCCTGCAGCCGGTAAAATCGCAACCGGAAGCATAAGAGCACGGCCGATTTTCTGGAGAACGCCGAATAATGCTTTAAACATAAAAGATGTACCTCCTCTGTTAGCTAGTGTGACCTTACAGCGAAAATTCATGACAACGAATTCACTGGCGCAAGTCTTCAGTTTAACCGTTTACATTTGCCCTTTTACACAACAAAAAAGGCATGAGTAAAAAGGGTGTGCAAAATAACGGGATCGTTCTTCCCGTTTTTTTACCCTCAATCACTCATGCCTGATCGAATCAGTGACACGTTTTTAAGGTTTCAACTGAAATTATGAAATTTTATTGGTTAATCGGTACAAATGAAGCGTGAGATAAACCGCTTCCGCCTCATGAACTGGTTTTTTCAGTATTTGCTGCAAGATTTTTATCAGTTTCCAAGCAGTATTGTAGCATAGCGGGTATTCATTTTTCAATAATAACATTAACTTTTCTGGTTCTTTTGTCTGCTCTTCCCGATTAATCCTGTCTATGGTAAATCTGATATGCCGGATCAGCCGCAAATAGTGGACGCTTTCTTTATTCACTTTCATCTGGAAAGATTCCTCAATCACCTGAACGAGGCGGGACATCAGCTGTGAATGCTGATTGACCTCTGAAAGGGGCCGATTCGTCAGGGCGGAATGGATATGCAGAGCGATAAAGCCGATCTCTCCTTCCGGAAGGCAGATTCCCGTCTTTTCATTAATCATGCCGACGACTTCACGGGCAATTTGGAATTCTTCCGGATAAAGCGTTTCGGTTTCCATAAGAAACGGGTTTTTAATGTCAAAGCCCTGCTGCAGCCGCTTTACCGCAAAGGCGATATGGTCAGTCAGCGCAATATGGATATGCTCATTTAACGGTTGGCTTGTCCGCTTCTTGATATGATAAATGACGTCATTGGAGATGTCGACAAGTGTCTCGTCCACATAACCGAGGAGCTTTTTAAATTGTTTTTGTTCTTTTTCATCCTTTAAGATGAACATCTTGTCATACCCTTTATCTTCAATGACATCCGCTTGTTTTTTTCCAAAGCCGATCCCTTTTCCGATTAAGACGACCTCACTGTATCTATCATGTGTTGCGATGAGCACATTGTTATTTAATACCTTTTCAACTGTAAAGGACCCCTTCATGATCCTCAGCTCCTTTGTCATTCAATACCTCATATCGTACAAAACGAACGGAAAGCGCGTCAATTCTTTTTTTAGACGGTTGATCGTTCAATAAGGCGGTAATCAAGAACTTTCCTTGCCGGAGGCCCGCCGCTGATCCTGTTCTCAAGCATGTGAAAAGCCTGCTTTCCCATTTCTTTTGTTTGTATATCTATTGTGGAAATACCTAACATCTTGCTGATATCATGATTGTCGATGCTCAAAATCGCAAGCTCTTCCGGGATGCGTGTCCCGTTTGCCTTGGCTTCAAGGTAAAGACCTGCGGATACTTGATCATTCGCTGCAAACAGCGCAGTCGGTTTGTCATCCCAGCTCTTCCATCTATGAAAAAGGGCTTTCCCGTCAAGCAGCGTCAGCGCCTTTTCCACAACCAGCTCTTCCCTGTAAGGCTGCCCGATCTTCTTCAGCGCCTCTTTGTATGCGGCAATGCGTACTTGACTGTTTTTTCCCTTTTTTCTGGCCAGGCTGATCGCTATTTTCCGGTGTCCCTTTTCTATCAGATAATCCAGACCGTGCCGAAATGCTTCCCGATGCGGATTACTGATGGAGGAAAGCCCCGCCGCATCAGTGTACTGGCAGAGGATGAGCGGTTCTTTCACGGTAAGCAGATGCTCATCAGGAATTGCTTTGGAGCAGATAATCAGGCCGTCCACTTGGCGCTCCTGTAATTGTGATAAGGCAAAACGTTCTTTTTGCTGCTGATAATCTGTCTGGTATAAAGAAAGATGCACGCCTGACGCTTCGGCAGCCTCGGCAATACCTGCAACAAGATCTGCAAAATACGGAAGATTCACCGACGGAAGCACAACGCCGATCATATCGGAAAAACCTTTGGATAAATGCACAGCATGAATGTTGCGCGTATATCCGAGCGATTGCATCGCTTTTTTCACTCTTTCTCTTTTGTCCTTACTTACATAAGGATGATCGTTTAATACTCTTGATACCGTGGTAACGGAAACCCCGGCAGCGCCGGCAATGTCTCTGATCGTAGCCATGGCGTCCCCCCTTTCTTTTTTTCCCTTGATCTGGAATGCGTTTCATACAGTAAGCTAGAAACAGATACAGCCTATTCGTTTGAAAGGAGAAGAACAGCGATGGGGATTCTTTGCTTAATCGGTTTGTGTCTGGCCATAGTCGGCGGCAGTTACCTTGCCATGCGGCCCCTGAATGAAAAGCATGACATCAAACCATTTCAGCATTTTGATGATTTTTTCATTTAAAAGGTGATAAAAAAGGACGCTGCGTTCCAGAACCGTCCTTTTTTATCCCAAAGCTTTCTATTTCAGAATCGTTAATTCTTTCGGATACTGCGTTAATGCTTCGGCGCCGTCTTTTGTGACGAACACATCGTCTTCAATGCGCACGCCGCCGACATCCGGCACGTAAATCCCCGGTTCTATCGTGTATACCATGCCTTCTTTGAGGAGTGTGTCGTTCGCGCTGCTCATTGATGGATATTCGTGAACCGAAATCCCGAGTCCGTGGCCGAGGCGGTGCGGGAAATAGTCTCCGTATCCGGCTTTTTCAATAATGCCGCGGGCTTTTAAATCGAGATCGCCGATTCTGACGCCTGGTTTGCTTAATTGAAGCGCCGCCTGTTCAGCTTTAAGCACCGTTTCGTAAATCTCTTCCTGTTTCGGGCTGATTGATTGGTATGCGAATGTTCTCGTAATGTCTGAACAGTAGCCGTCAAGAATAACGCCCAGATCAAACAGAACGAAATCGCCTTTTTTCAACCGGTCTGCACCCGGATTCCCATGGGGCTGGCCTGATTTTTCCCCGAACAGCACCATCGTTGAAAATGACATGCCCTGCACGCCTTTTTTCTTCAGCTCAAACTCAATCTGCGCGAGTACTTCGGTTTCACTCACACCCTCTTTGAGCGCCGCAACACCGACTTCAACTCCGTAATCTGCGAGCTTTGCCGCTTCCCTGAGAATGCTGATTTCCTTCTCATCTTTCACGAGACGGAATTGGTTGAGCGTTTCTTCTGCCGAAACAAATGCCGCGCCCCCTGAAGCTTGTTTGAGCTGTTCTGAGCGGGAAAGAGAGATCGAATCCTTTTCAACCGCGATGGAATCAAGCCGCACATTTCGTTTTGTGAGCTCGGCTTTGATCAACTCCCACGGATCTTCGTGATCGCCGTAGCCGATAATACCATGCTCCCACCCGGCGCTGCGGGCTTGTCCGACTTCCATTCCCGGACAAACGAAAAACGGCTCCTGTTCCTGAAACAGGAACAATCCCATTAACCGCTCATGCGGATCCGTGTAAAAATCAGTTAAATAAAATACGTTTTCCTTTGTATGTATAAACGCCGCATCATGTCCTTCTTTTTTCAGCCAAGATGAAACACGTTCTAATCTGTTCATTTTTTGCTTTTCCTCCTTACCAAAGTGACTCTTTATTCATTCTATCAGTTTTCCAGCGTTTATGCTGTGAACGAACATTAAAAAAACAGCCGCCCGATGTGCGGCTGTCATGTTTATTTTAATAATCTCAGTCCGTTCAGAATGACCAGAATCGTGCTCCCCTCATGCCCGATCACGCCAAACGGCAGTTCCATCACCTGCAGAAAGTTAGCGCAGATCAAAAGGCAGATGACCGAGAGCGAGAAAACAATATTCTGCTTAATAATCCGGTTCATTTTCCTTGAGAGTCTGCACATTTTCACAAGCTTGTGAAGATCATTTTTCATAAGGACTAAGTCAGCCGTTTCAAGGGCCACGTCCGTTCCCCCGCCCATCGCAATACCGACGTCAGCGGTTTTCAGAGCGGGCGCGTCATTAATGCCGTCCCCCACCATGGCGATTGTGCCGTACGTTTCTTTCAGCTTCTTCACTTCTTTTGCCTTTTGGTCCGGCAGACAATCGGCAACAACCGTCGTCATGCCCGCCTCTTTTGCAATGGCAGCCGCAGTTTCAGACTGATCGCCGGTGAGCATGGCTGTTTTAATGCCCAGTGATTCAAGCTCAGCCATCACGGCTTTGGCTTCAGGTCGGATTTGATCCTTTAAGGCAAAGCAGCCCGCAATCCGGTCATCTTTTTTAACAAAGACCAGTGTAAAACCTTTATCCTTTAATTCTTTTCCCGATGTTTGCAAAAAAGCATCTGCCGCATCTTCACCTGCAAACCCCGCTTTTCCGACCATCCATTTGACGCCTTCTATTTCAGCCTGAACACCGAATCCGGACGTCTCGTCAATCGATAGATGTCCTGCGGGCGCGGCGCCCCGGCTTTCGGCAAATTCAGCTATCGCTTTTGCAAGCGGGTGGCTTGATTGCTTTTCCATCGCATACACCGCCTGCATGATCTCATCTTCACTCACATGTTCCGCAGCTTGAAATGCCGCGACTGCCGGCTGTCCCTTTGTGACCGTGCCGGTTTTGTCAAATGCGATCATCCGTACGCTTCCCAGCTGCTCTAAAAACACACTTCCTTTAACCAATAATCCGTTGCGGGCACCATTTGAGATAAGGGAAAGCGCAGCGGGCATAATAGAAGCGACAAGTGCGCACGGGGAGGCGACCACCATAAACACCATCGCCCGGTAAAAGGTTTCACTCCAGCTCCAGCCTAAAGCGAAATGAGGAATGAATAAAAGCAAAGCCACGGCTAACAGCACGCCTTTGACATAGACACTTTCGAACCGCTCAATAAATGCCTGAGCCGGTGACACGCTGTTTTGGGCTGATTCCACCAGCCGGATGATTTTTCTGAATAAAGACTGTTCATTTGTTTTCGTCACACGAACCGTTAAGGAGCCGTTTCCGTTTACCGTTCCTGTAAACACAGAATCTCCGGCTGTTTTTTCCGCCGGCATCGCTTCACCCGTAAGCGCCGATTCATCGAGGCTCGTCACGCCAGACTCAATGATCCCGTCTGCTGCTACGCGTTCGCCCGGCTTAATGACGATCATGTCACCGATCTTAAGTTCAGCAGCCGGCACCCGCTTTTCTCGTCCGTCCGCAAGCAGTGTCGCTTCCTCCGGTTCCAGTTTCATTAAAGATGTTAAATCACGGCTGCTTTTATTCATCGTATATGTTTCGAGCGCGCCGCTTAACGAAAAAATAAAGATAAGAACAGCGCCTTCAGCCCAATAACCGATCAGGGCGGAGCCGACAGCCGCAAAAATCATCAGCAGTTCCACATTTAACGCCTTCGTCTCAATGGTATCCTCAATTCCCTCTTTCGCTTTTGCAAATCCCCCGATCAGGAAGGCAAGGATATACAAAGTGACGGACAGGCCTTTTGTTTCGGTAAAAAACCAGGCCGCAAGAATAAGGACGCCGGATACGAGCGCCGCAATGAGTTCTGCATGCTGGAGCCACTTTTTTCCGGCCCGCTCTTCTTGTATGTGCTGTTGTGAATGGGTTTGTGTCATCACTTGTTCATTCATTATGAATTCTCCTCTCTAATTGAGAACGCAAATCATCTTCAATTCCCCGATAAAAGCAAAACAGCCGCCTGACAGGCAGCATTTTCACAGGGTTATCGCAGTGTTTTCTTTATTATAGCATGCCGGCGGAAGATTTCAATTATAATTGTTTTAATTTCTTTTTGATAATAATTATCATTAGTGTTTCTTCAGCTGTTCATTATATGCAAAAAAGGTGCGGGAGGAATTCCTCCGCACCTTTTTATTTCTCTGACCATTCTTTTAATTGTGAGGCGGTCATCGGACCGACGATCTTTTTTTCGATTTCTCCTTTTTCATTCAGCAGAAATGACGTGGGAATCGTCATGACATCGTATTCCTTCATAAGCTCGCCTTTCGTGTCAAGAACAATCGGGAAAGTGAGATGGTGCTGACTGACAAAGTTTTGAACGGTATTTTTGTTTCGCTCGGCATTCATCAAATTTACCGTTACAAGGCTTACATCATCGGACTGATGCTGTTCATAATACGTTTGGAACTGAGGCAGTTCTTTTTTGCACGGCGGACACCACGATGTCCAAAAATGCAAAATCGTTTTCTGCCCTTTATTCGGAATCGATATCTCGTCTCCTTCAATCGTCTTCATCAGAAACACGGCGGGAACTGCCTGTTTTTCTGATGAGGCTTTTGCTTCAGGCATCCAGACGGCGGCAGCTATCAAAAGGACTGCACATACAATTAGGCGGTTTTTATGCATATGATCTTCCTTTCACGCGTTTCGGATAGCTTGCCCTTCCTTATTGAAATGTATCAGCCTTTTCAGCTTTCGATCCGGGGCGCTGTTCTTCCGCCGCCCGTCAAAAACACGGAGACACCGAGGTCTTTGCAGATCGTCGCGTAATGTAAACTTGTCAGAAGAATCATGCCGGTATTCATGCCGAGTATAATGCCGAGCATTTGCAATTCCGGCATAGAACCGAGCACATACATCATCGAAAGCCCTACAATGCTGCTCCATACGTTATGATAAAACGCCGTTTTCACGTGGCCGATACCGATCAGACAGGCCTGAAGCGGCATCACAAACAGATGAAAAAGAAAAAACGGCCACAAAAGCTGCAAATAATACTGCGCTTCCGGAGACTGAAAAAACAAATGGGTCAGCGGGCCCGCGAACTGAAACATGACCCAGACTGCCGGAATGCCGTAGCCGAATGTAATAAAAATCGCTTGTCTCAGCCGTTTCAGCACAATATCATATTGGGACAGCGCATACGCTTCTGAAATGCTGGGAATCATGACGACCATCAGCGAATGGGCGATAAATGCGGGAAACGAACCGATTGTCATCGCTACACCGGCAAGCATGCCGTATTGATCAATTGCGGCTGTCCCGGCTGCCCCGGACGCCAGCAGCGCTCCTTTCACTAAAAAGGGTTCAATGGCGTTTGTCACGGCATGAAATATACGAAGTCCCGTTGTCGGGATGGATACGGCCAGGAGGCGTTTCCGCACGTCTTTCCCGCGAAGATGAATGTGCTGATGGCCGGAAAGCGCCCTCCGCGCCAAAATAAACTGCGTATACAAGTAAACGAACACCACGACATCGCTTGCGACCAGCACAAATAATGAAATGAGCACGGCCATATCAATTTCAAAAGAGTACCATTGAAAAAAGATAAACAGACAAAGCACTTGAATGATTTTTTTCATGACATTCGCAACCGCGATTTTTCCCATTTGCTGCACACCCATAAAATAACCTCTGGCGATGGATGTAAAAGCGACGACTGGAATCAGCCCGATGACAATCCCTTTAATAAACGGGTGATACGTATCGAATACAGGAATGAACGGCAGCGCGATGCTTGCGGCCGCGGTTGAAAACGCGGTAAAAACGGCGGTCATTCTGAAGGCATGCCGGAGCATGCTTTCATGCAGCTTCTGATTGGATTCCGCGATGAATTTTGAAATGGAGATCGGAAGCTCCAGACTGGCGATGACGATAATTAAAAAAATGGTGGGCAGAATGCTCATGTAAAGTCCCATCCCATGCTCGCCAAGCTCCCGCGCCAGTATCATATTCACGACAAATTCCAGACATTCCGCGAAAAAGGCGGCGATGGATAAAAGAATGATCCCTTTCACAAATCGATTCATGGTGTCTCTCCTTGTCTCTCGTTCTTCCATCATCATATGAGACAAGTTCTGAAAATATTTTCGATTTCTCAAAATTGAAAAAAGCATAGCCGGGATATTTTTGATCCCGCTATGCTTACATCGCAAATACGTGTCTGCCGATCCGTTCGATAATTTTTCGGGAACGGATCCAGTGGTCAGATGCCGTTTTCGGATTGTAGAAAAACAACGCGTTCGTTTCTCTGCCCGGATGGTCAAGCGCCTCATTTGCGGCGGCGATGGAATCCTTATCGGGCTTTTGATTAATGCTTCCGTTTGCTACCGGTTCAAATGCATTCCTTTGATAGATCACGCCCCGAATGGTATCCGGGAAGCCGTTTTTTTCAGTCCGGTTCAGCACTACGCTGGCTACCGCAACCTTCCCTTTATAAGATTCACCTTTCGCTTCTGCGTGAACGAGACGTGACAGAAGTTGTCTGTCAGCGCGGGAATACGTTTTTTTCGGCGGCTGATAAGCCGTCTCTTCCGGTTTTGCTTTCTTCTCTTGGTGAGATGACAGCTTTATCGGTTGGATAGAATGCTTATGATCCGTTTTTGAAAGCTTCGGAACCGAGCTTTTTTTATTTAAATCAGCAACCAGTGTGCTGGGTTCTTGCTTTGGCTTCTTCGCAAAAGTAAACAGAGCTTCTGTATGTTCAATTTTTGATGCAGGCATAAAACATAGAAAAAAGACAGCCAAGGCAGCAAATTTTGTCGTCATACGATTTCCTCCTTAAATACTTCACTACCTTAACAAGAGCTGTGCGCAAATTCACGGTTAAAGATTTTCCAGTGCTCCCAATCAGCTTTTATGATGGAAGAAGTTCGTTAACAGCCTTGTTATTGGCAGGAAAACAGCCGTCATTTTCACAACATTAACCAAATAGCAGTAAAAGTATCCATCGGAGGGATTTTACATTTTGTTTACATCTGTTACAGCAAGATGAAATGAGAAACCAAGAAACAAAAAAAGACTCCTCAAGTGCGAGGAGCCGTCAGCTTCTTGGCTGTTCTAAATACTGGAAAACAACATCTCCGCCCTGCTGTGCAATACCGCGGAAATGCTTAAAATCTTCCTGCTTCGATAAAACTGCTCGAAATGCAAGAAAATGTTCTTTCTGCACCCTGAATTCTTTGATTTCCCCGGTGCGCATTTGGTTGATACATTCTGAAATTTCCTCAGGCAGCAACGAACACAGCCTCCTTTTCTCGGCTTTTTCCCGAAAATCAATATATCATCTTTCCCCCGCCGGGACAATGATTGAGCGGGCTGATACCCATATCGCTTTACTTCTTAAAGAAAATACTGCAAAATATTTTCAAACAGGATTTATGATAAAGGAGAGGAAGCTCGTGAAAATTGCTAAGGTTGGAAACGTCATTGAATTTAAAAACGGATTAACCGGTATTGTTGAAAAAGTAAATGAAAACTCCGTCATCGTTGATGTAACCATCATGGATAATTATCGTGACCTTGAATTAGATTCCCTCACTGTCGTCAATCATAAGAATTATAAAATCATCAGAGACTCCTATTAAACCCCCCGAACAATCCGAACCATTTACATATCCCGCACAAAAGCTGCCGCCCGGCAGCTTTTTCAAATGAATTCAGATCTCGGTCATTTCTACAAAAAAATCACCTGTCTCATCTTTATTGTAAAGATTAGTGACGGATGTATGGTAGTTGGTTATTTTACCGCGGAATTCAAGTCCACGCTCGGGCGCCTTGATGTCAAATGTTTTTTCATACAAAAGGACGGCAATATCATGATACGTTTCAGATGTCACCTTCAATACGAATGAAATCATGCGGCCGTTTTTGCCCGCACTTTCTTTACAATCATACATTTTCAGCCTTACACCGTTTAACTCTAACGGCTCCATAACGAACACTCCTTCTTTTTACAGGACATGCTATCATGCTGACCATTCCTTTACAATTGATCCGCTCCGAATGAGAAAAAACTGCGCAGGCCTTTACAAACGTATGTTCCCTATTTTATAATGAAACAGACGAGCTGCCATCCAGCACCCGTCACGTATTGAAGCGGCGAGTACACTCCCCCCGGGTTTACTCGTCTTTTTCTTTTCTCTTTTCCTTATAGAAGTTCTGTGCAAATATCATGCACCTTTTTGGCGGCGCGGCCCAGACGAAAAAAACCCCCGCTTAAAAGGCGGGGGTATTTAGGTTATATTCCGAGACCGTACCCCGTCTGAAAATTAACGGTTGACAATCGTCTCCGGATACATATCATGATTCATCATCCGATGTTCGGCCATTTTTTCATATTTTGTTCCCGGTCTGCCGTAGTTTGTATACGGGTCAATGGAAATTCCGCCTCTTGGCGTGAATTTGCCCCATACTTCGATGTAGCGCGGGTCCATTAACTCAATCAAGTCATTCATGATGATATTCATGCAGTCCTCGTGGAAGAAAAGGCAGGTCAAAGTCTTGTCCCATAAGTACTTGCTCTAGACATTAATCATGAAGTCACACTAATTTCACACCTTACCAAACGATTGATTTTAACCTTTTTTGGGGACTATTTGTAATCTCTGCGCAGTGAAATTATACCTGTGCTAGCCCGCCATCTACGAACAATTCAACACCCGTCAAGTAACTGCTTTCATCTGAAGCAAGGAAAGATACAGCGTTTGCTACTTCTTCAGGTGTCCCAACTTTTCCAGCTGGAACAGTATTTCTGGTATTTTCCATTGCTCCTTCAAGTGCATCACCAAAAAGCTCATCGTATGCAGGTGTAAGAATAGCTCCTGGACTAACCACATTTACACGGATTTCAGTACCTTTTAGGTCAAGAATCCAGTTGCGAACTAGTGCTCTTAATGCTGCTTTAGATGCTCCATATACACTAAACGCTGGGTTGCCAATTGATCCAGCAGTAGAGCCCGTTACAATAATAGAACCTACTTTGTCCGGGAATAGTGATAACGCTTTTTGAACAGTAAAGATGGTTCCTTTAACGTTAATGTCGAACGTTCTATCAACCTGCTCTTCAGTAATTTCACCTAATGGAAGGAAGTTGCCGGTGCCTGCATTAGCAAAAAGAATGTCCAACTTACCTTTTTCCTGCTTTATCATGTCATATAGTTTATCTAAGTCTTCAAGCTTAGAAATATCACCTTGAACACCGGTTACGTTCTTGCCAATTTGGTTAACAGCTTTATCAAGTTCGTTTTGTCTACGTCCCGTGATATAAACATATGCACCTTCGTTTACAAACTTTTGTGCTGTAGCAAGACCAATTCCACTTGTTCCACCCGTTACAAGCGCTATTTTACCTTCAAATTTACCCATACTTAACACTCCTTTAGAATTGATTTTATTTTATGTCTAGTACCTTTAAGTACTTGAAGAACAACTTATAAGATATAGTATCCTTCAGTAAGCACATTATCGGAAGTACCCACTTTTTTGTGATATAGTAACTAAAAAGTAATAAATGTGGAATGGAGAGCTTTAGACATGAAAAAATTTAGCTGTGGGTTTGAAGTGACAAAGGAAGTTATTGGCGGAAAATGGAAAGGCCTTGTATTATACTTTTTAATGAATGGACCAAAGAGAACGAGTGAATTAAAGCGCATGATCCCAAATATAACTCAGAAAATGCTGATTCAAACACTTAGAGAGCTTGAAGCCAGTGGACTTGTGAGCAGAAAGATGTATAATCAAGTACCGCCGAAGGTTGAATATTCATCCACTGAACTTGGAGAATCTCTTAAACCTATCTTGCAGGAGCTCTGTCAATGGGGAAGCCATTATGCGGAGCAAGAGTATGCAGAAGGTGAATATGAAATTGTACAACCAGAACAACTAAAGTGAGGATTGATGCAGCTGCTGAAGTAAATGCTAAACAACTTCAATACCATCACCTAACAGATGAAGAACAGTCAGAAATAAATGAGATATTCAATTTTGAAAGTGAAGTTCTAATAAGAAGTGTCACGGACTATATTCAGGAAAACTTTGATGAAATTCAAAAAAGAGCTGTTTCAAATGTTAAAGAGAAGGTTCAGAAACTTAGCCAAAAAATAAATGAAGATATTGATAATAATATTTAATGCCTATGATCTCTAGATAGGCATTTTTTCTTTCGGATAAAAAAGAAAAGACGTACAAATTGTACGCCTTAATCTGCTTCTGTACTATCAATTTTTCACTGCATAAAAGTCACAGTTCAGGTTGCACCTCAGGTCACACTTTTTAATACAATTCCCATGAGTAGAGCCATTTTCAGGTGTGACTTTTCCCACTTTTAGTGTGACCGGGTCACACTTTTATTGAGCTTAGTGCGGGTCACACTTCGCTGTGACTCGGTCACAATTCCGCTGAAAATCAGCACTGAATGTTCGGATTTTACTGTGACTCCACTTCGGGTCACACTCCGTATCACACAACGGAATAATTACCGATTATCAATCGTCTCCGGGTACATATCATGATTCATCATCCGATGTTCGGCCATTTTTTCATATTTTGTTCCCGGTCGGCCGTAGTTTGTATACGGGTCAATCGAGATTCCGCCTCTAGGCGTGAATTTGCCCCATACTTCAATGTAGCGGGGGTCCATTAATTCGATCAAATCATTCATGATGATGTTCATGCAGTCCTCGTGGAAATCTCCGTGGTTGCGGAAGCTGAAAAGATACAGCTTCAGCGATTTGCTTTCCACCATTTTTTCGTCCGGAATATAGCTGATGTAGATGGTTGCAAAATCCGGCTGTCCCGTTTTGGGGCAAAGCGACGTAAATTCCGGGCAGTTGAATTTAACGAAATAATCACGGTTCACGTGTTTATTCGGAAATGATTCCAAAACCTCCGGCGCATATTCAAATAAATAATTTGTCCCTTGATTCCCCAGGAGCGTAACTCCTTCTAATTCTGATTCTTTTCTTGTCATCTAAATCTCCCTTTCTATTAAACTCCCCGTTTATTGCCCCAAAGCAATGTATGCAGCTGAGGCAGGACTCTGACGAGATTCAGATCCGAATCGGCTGAAACCTTATCAACGAGTGTTTCGTATTTTCCGAGCAGATGTGCGATCAATGCCCGGTCGTCCGTCGTATGGACGTTATCGTTTCCGACCTGAAGATAAAACGGGATATTCGGATACCGCTTATGCACGGTTTTCGCGAATTGCAGATCTTCATCATTAAAAATGACGACCTTTAAGCTGACCGCGTTAAGCCTTTCTGCCGCATCAAGCGAAGACACAATGTGATCGAGCTTTGCAAAATCGGTTGTCATCCCCGAACTTGGCGGCTTCGGTGAAATCGTCAGGTCGTTAATCATTGTGAACCAATCCTGATAGACCGTTCCCTGCGTTTCTAAAGCGGCGCGCACCCCGTTCTCTTTCAGCAGCAGAATCAGCGCGTCAAGCTGCTTTAACAGCGCCGGGTTTCCTCCTGAGATGGTGACATGGGAAAAGGCGTCTCCGCCGATTTCTCTCAGCTCGCGGTAAATGTCTTCCGCCGTCATCCAGCGGATATCTTTTTTGGCTGAGCCGTCCCATGTAAAAGCGGAGTCGCACCAGCTGCAGGAGTAGTCGCAGCCCGCCGTGCGGACGAACATGGTTTTCTGGCCGATAACCATGCCCTCCCCTTGTATCGTCGGTCCGAAAATTTCTAATACCGGAATTCCTTTAGCCATTCCTATCACCTTTTTTCGGGCGGTATACGCAATAGCTTGTCGGGGTTTCCCTGACAAAAATCTGCACGCAGACCGGCTGATTCTCCAATGTTTCGAGGTAGGACTGCACCTTATCGTAAATCGTTTTGGCCACGACCTCGGTCGTCGGCAGTGAATATCTGTCATCATCAGCAGAAAACTCGTCATGGTCATTCAGCAATGTATGGTCATAAGCGCCGTGCACCAATTTCTTCAGCACGCTGAAATTCACGAGAAAGCCTGAATCGTCCAGTTCATCCCCCGCAACTGTAATATTTACTGTATACGTGTGCCCGTGGACTCTGCTGCACGCTCCGGCGCTTTCGCGGGGAATAAAGTGCGCGGCTGAGATGTGCATGTCCTTATTCAACTCAAACGAATAAGGATGCTGAACCTGCGGGTAAATTTGAGAAAGCAATTAGTTCCGCTCTCCTTTCATTTTCATATATTCATCATATCCTTTATTGCGGAGCAGGCATGCCGGGCATTCGCCGCATCCGTCCGCAATGATGCCGTTATAGCAAGTCAGTGTGTTATTCTTTACAAAATCAAGCGCGCCGAGCTCATCCGCAAGTTTCCACGTTTCCGCTTTGTTCAGCCACATAAGCGGCGTATGAATGACGAACGGCTTTTCCATCGCCAGGTTGACGGTGACATTGCAGGATTTGACGAACTCGTCACGGCAGTCCGGGTAGCCGCTGAAATCAGTCTCGCAAACACCGGTGATAATATGGCGCGCGCCGATTTGATATGCAAGAATCGATGCAAAGGATAAAAATACAAGGTTGCGTCCCGGTACAAAGGTTGTCGGCAGTTCCCCGTCCTTCGCTTCAATTTCGATATCATCTCTTGTCAGCGCATTCGGCGCGAGCTGATTTAAAAGAGACATATCAAGCAAGTGATTTTTGACACCGAGCTTTTCGGCAATCGATTTTGCCACATCGATTTCTTCTTGGTGACGCTGATTATAATGGAATGTAACGGTTTCCACTTCTTCAAAGTTTTGCAAAGCCCATAATAAACAAGTCGTGCTGTCTTGGCCTCCGCTGAACACCACAACTGCTTTTTCTTTTTTCATGTCTTTCTCTCCCTTATCTATCATTCCATAAAAAAAGCGCCTTTTTCGGAGAAGGCGCCCTAAAAAACATAAAAAAACCGTATCCAAGGATACAGCTCGTCCTTAGTTTTTTATAGAGGGTGTAGCTAGAACCTCTCCCGCATCAATACGGATTTTCTTCTTTTTTCACTTTTGCTATCATACCATAATGTTGTTTCCCGTGACAATAAAAAAACAGCCTGAACCCTGTGTCAGGCTGCAAAAGCGGGTTTAAGCCCCGCGTTTTTTCCCCGGAAATACCATCAGCGCAATCCCGATCAGAACAAATAAAGCAGGCCAGAAAACAGAAACCGGAATGATCGGCTGATTCGTCATCATAAAGCAAAGTGCTGTCAAGGTCAGCACCGCAACCGGGATGAGCAGCGCCTTCTGTTTCCCGCCGAACAGCCACAGCTCAAATAAACCGAATGCCGTTGCCAACAGGTAAACAGGCCATGTCACACCGGAGTAGGACCAATTGGTTGCCGTTTCAAAGACAAACAAGATCCCCGTAATCAATAAGATGCCGCCCGGTACAAGAAGTCCCGCGTTTTTGACAGGTTTCGGGCCGAAAATCGGAATGTGAAAAGCGGCGCCCAGCAAAAGAATGAGAGCGGGCCAGCCGCTTTCGCTGATGACTTCATTTGCATTGGTGAATATGCCGAAAATGCCCGCGGCGCACAGAACCGCCGCAGCAGTCAAAAGCCCTCTTTGCCTTCTGCCGAACAGCCAGGCTTCAAACAGGCCGAACGCAACGGCAAAGAGGTAGACAGGCGATGTCACATTTGCGTATGTCCAATCCGTCAGCGTTTCAAACCATAACAAGCAACCCGTCACAAGCAAAATGCCGCCCGGAATAAGAAGGCCCGATCTTTTTTTCGGCTGCATAAAGGCAACGGCGTGAAACAAAAGCGCGGCTGCGATGATCAAAAGCGGCCACAGCCCCGGCATCAGCATACCGGCAAAGCATAGTGCTCCCACGGCTGTCAGGATGAAAGCAGGAATCAATACACCTAACTTCCTCCCGCCGAAATACCACAGCTCAAACAGACCGAGAGCAGGCGCCCATATATAAACAGGCCACGTCACGTCTGAATACGTCCATCCCGTTGCCGTTTCAAAACAAAACAGGCAGCCCAGCACAAAAAACATACCGCCCGGAACGAGCAGTTCCGCCTGTTCAGGCGTTTTTTTCGCAAAAATAAATCCGGCGTGAAACCCTGCGGACATTATAATGAAAAGAAACGGCCACGCCGAACCTGCGGATATATGAATAACTCCCGCCCTCTGTAAAAAAAACGCAATGCCGATACAAATAAAAATAAATCCCAATAATACACGTCGAGCTTTCATCTCTTACTCCTCCCCATCATTTCCCAATTCATTATACAGAAATGTCAGGAAAAAAGAAGGGGAATTCCCAAAAAATACAGACATTTTCCTTATATCCTTATTTTTCTTTCGGGATTTTTTTGCAAATCAATGCGCCGATGAAAGCGAGGCTCACATACCCAAACACCGGATAAACGGTGGAAATCAGCTGTCCGTAGCCGATTTGGCTGATAATGAAAGCAAACGCCAAAATGCCGCCGTAAATATATGTACTTTTTATATGAAGAAAACTGTTTAATTGTTTTTCCAATCCGTATAAATTGCCGATGACCGACGTAAACACTTCCCCGAAAATAATAAACAAATAAATGATATGAAGCGAACGCGAATACGAATAGACAACTTGAGCCATCGGAATGTCAAACTCCAGCACATCCGGCAGCACCGATAATGATAAAAAGCTCGCGGCAAGCACCAGTGTCAACAGAACGCCGCCAAAATAAGCCCCCCTTCTGATCACCTTCTCTGAAGACATTTCATTCGCAAGCGGCACAAGGACGGCTTGGGCGAGCGATAAATTTAACGCGCCGTAAGAGACGGCGGACAAAAGCCAATTCCACTTGACAGGCCATACCCATTCGTCCGCGTTTCTCGTGCTTGTAAATACAAATGAATCTGCTGTCACGATAAAAGAGAAGGAAATTAAAAGCGGCACAACCAATATATTGACGCCGAACACACCTTTAACGCCGCTTGTCATGACGGCAAAGCTCAGTACGATCGTCAAAAGGATCCCCGCTTGTGCGGACCAGCCAAGCTGTTCATGAAACAGCGCTCCCGCTCCGGACAGCATGACAGAGGTCACTCCCAGCAATATAAACATCATAAACATATTAACGGCGCGGCCGATGGACTTGCCAAATAAATATGTGTTCAATTCCTGATAAGATGCTGCATGAATCCGTTTGGAAATGATCATGATTTTGGCGCCTAAATATGTAAACATCAGACCGCTTACCACGATACCGAACAGACCGATCCAGCCAAACTTCAGAAAAAACTCAACGATTTCTCGTCCCGTGGCAAAACCGGCTCCTACAACCGTGCCTACGTATACAAATGCAAGCTGACTTGCAGAACCTTTTGTTTGTCCCATTTCACCCTCCGGCTAAGCGCAGATTTGTCCAGGCCTTTATATATGCTTATGAGACAAGTCGCCCGAAAAGACGAACAAATCGTCCTTCCCCGGAGAAAACAGATTCAGCTCTCTCCTCTAAGCAAAAATATTGAAAGAAAAAAAGGGCCGGCGTATACTCTTCATCAAGAAAGGTCAAAGCATTTCATTTCCTTTCTGACTATATTGGTCAAAAATAATCAAACCTCACAAATATCACTTATCATGCTGTAAACATTTATTTTTCGGGGTTTGAAACAAAACACTTGAAAGTCAAAGAAGGTCAGAGTATACTATTAATCAAAGAAGGTCAAAGTTAAGACCTTATTTTCTAATCCATTTGGTCAAAGATGATCAAACATTTTTCGAGGAGGTTTTGGCAAATGCGTTGTCAACATTGTCAGAAAAACGAGGCGACGATTCGCCTGAACATGCAAGTCAATTCCATTCAAAAACAATTCGTTTTATGTGAAACATGTTATACAGAATTAACCCGAAAACCGTCTATGAGCATGGGGCCGCAATCATTCGGATTCCCGTTTGAGAAAGGTTTCGCTCCCAATCAAAATAAACAGCAGGCCGGCTCTGAAAAAGGCCTGCTCGACGAGCTCGCTCAAAACGTCACAAACGGCGCAAAAGCAGGTCTGATTGACCCTGTGATCGGCCGCGATCATGAAGTGGCGCGCGTAATTGAAATTTTGAACCGCCGGAATAAAAACAATCCGGTGCTGATCGGTGAGCCGGGCGTCGGTAAAACGGCTATTGCAGAAGGCCTCGCGCTTAAAATCGCTGAAGGCGATGTGCCGAACAAATTGAAAAACAAAGAGCTTTACCTGCTTGACGTCGCTTCTCTCGTCGCCAATACAGGGATCAGAGGCCAGTTTGAAGAAAGAATGAAACAATTAATGAACGAATTAAAAGAACGGAAAAACGTCATCTTGTTCATTGACGAGATTCACCTTCTTGTAGGCGCCGGCTCTGCCGAGGGATCAATGGATGCCGGGAACATCCTGAAACCGGCGCTTGCCAGAGGCGAGCTGCAGGTCATCGGGGCGACAACGCTGAAAGAGTACCGTCAGATTGAAAAAGATGCGGCGCTTGAAAGACGCTTCCAGCCTGTCATGGTTCACGAGCCTACAATAGAACAAGCCATCAGCATTCTGGAAGGCATTAAAGATAAATATGAGAAATACCACGGCGTCACATTCAGCAATGAAGCGATAAACGCCTGTGTTGCGCTTTCATCCCGTTACATTCAGGACCGCCACCTGCCGGATAAAGCGATCGACTTATTAGATGAAGCCGGCTCTAAGGCGAACCTGGAGCTTGATACCGTAAATGAAGAAGATGCGGCTGAGAGACTCAAAGCAATTGACGCGGAGAAAACAAAAGCGCTTCATGAAGAAAATTATGAGCTTGCCGCGAAACTGCGTGATGAAGAAGCGGCGTTGGAAAAGCAGCTGGCACAAGAAGCTCCGGCCTCTTCACCTGAAATCGGGGCGGAGCATATTCAAGCCATCATTGAACAGAAAACAGGCATTCCGGTCGGAAAACTCCAGGCTGATGAACAAGTCAAAATGAAGGAACTTGAAGAGCATCTTCATCAGCGCGTCATCGGTCAGGAAAAAGCCGTGAAAAAAGTGGCGAAAGCGGTCAGACGAAGCCGCGCCGGCTTAAAATCCAAAAACAGACCTGTCGGCTCCTTCCTCTTTGTCGGACCGACCGGAGTCGGAAAAACCGAGTTATCAAAGACACTCGCAGATGAACTGTTCGGTACAAAAGATTCCATTATCCGTCTCGATATGAGTGAATACATGGAAAAACACGCCGTATCAAAAATCATCGGTTCACCGCCGGGATATGTCGGACACGATGAAGCCGGTCAATTAACGGAAAAAGTGCGCCGCAATCCGTACAGCATCGTGCTGCTCGATGAGATTGAAAAAGCCCACCCTGATGTCCAGCATATGTTTCTGCAGATTATGGAGGACGGCCGTCTGACAGACAGCCAGGGCAGAACGGTCAGCTTCAAAGATACCGTTTTGATTATGACAAGCAACGCTGGAACCGGCGAAAAACAGGTGAAAGTCGGATTCCAATCTGAAGAGAGCGTCCTGGAAGAACAAACGCTGATTGATTCACTGAGCGCGTTCTTCAAACCGGAGTTTTTAAACCGGTTTGACAGCATTATTGAATTCCAATCCCTGAAAAAAGAACATCTCGTGAAAATCGTCAGCCTGCTTCTCACAGAGCTTGAAGACACATTAAAAGAGCGCGGCATCAGCCTTAGTGTAACGGACGAAGCGAAAGAAAAAATCGCTGAAATCGGCTACCACCCAGCTTTCGGAGCACGCCCGCTCAGAAGAACCATCCAAGAATTGATCGAGGACGAAATGACAGATCTCTTATTGGATGACAACGAAATAAAAGCCTTCCATGTCGTAATGGAAGAGGACGGCATCAAAGTCCGGGCACAATAAGAAAAAAGCGGTTCCCTCCTCGCGGGGAGCCGCTTTTTTGTTTCTTTCTCCATGCCGGAAGGGAGAAACTGTGAAGAATTCGGGAACAATTTCTCAATCACCCTAAAGTTCCATGCACTGCCACCGATATTAACCATAGAAAGCTAGTATAAAGGATTTGGTGAAAACTATGGATAAAACATCGATTATCGGTATCATCCTCGCCTTGATTGCTTTAAGCGTGGGCATGGTGCTGAAAGGGGTCAGCTTAAGCGCACTCGCTAACCCGGCAGCTATTCTGATTATTTTGTTCGGTACGATTTCTGCGGTGATCATCGCATTCCCCGGAAAAGAAATCAAAAAAGTGCCTGCCCTTTTTAAAGTGCTGTTTAAAGAAAACAAACAGCTGACAATTGCGCAATTAATTCCTATGTTCTCTCAATGGGCGCAAATCGCCAGACGTGAAGGTCTGCTCGCATTGGAAGCAAGCATTGAAGACGTGGATGACGCATTTTTGAAAAACGGCCTGAGTATGGCGGTTGACGGACAAAGCGCAGAATTTATCAGAGATATTATGACTGAGGAAGTTGAAGCGATGGAAGACAGACACCAGGCCGGCGCAGCCATCTTTACACAAGCCGGCACATATGCGCCGACACTCGGCGTTTTGGGTGCGGTCATCGGCCTTATCGCCGCTCTTTCCAACATGAACAATACCGAGGCGCTCGGACATGCCATCAGTGCGGCGTTTGTCGCCACCCTTCTCGGGATTTTCACAGGATATGTGCTATGGCATCCCTTCGCCAACAAACTGAAACGCAAATCAAAGCAGGAAGTCAAACTGCGTGAAATCATGATCGAAGGCGTGCTGTCAGTGCTTGAAGGACAGGCCCCGAAAGTGATCGAACAAAAACTTCTCATGTATCTTCCTGCGAATGAACGCGCAAAAGTCGCTGAACAAGAAGGAGAGACAAACAATGGCGAGAAAAAAGAAGAAGAAGCATGATGACGAGCATGTGGATGAGTCTTGGCTGATCCCGTACGCGGATTTGCTCACCCTTCTTTTGGCTCTGTTCATTGTATTGTTCGCCATGAGCTCGGTCGATGCGGCGAAATTCCAAATGCTGTCTAAATCATTTAACGCCGTGTTTACCGGAGGCACGGGTGTTCTTGAATATTCAAGCGTCACCCCTCCTGAAAACGAAAAAGACGGCGTTGATCAGTTAAAAAAAGACAAGGAAAAAGATAAAGAACAGAAAAAGAAAGAAAGAGAAGCAGCCGACCGCGAAGAACTTGAAGGCGTGCAAAAGCAAGTCAATCAATTTATAAAAAATAAAAAGCTTGAAACTCAGCTGGAAACAAAGCTGACTAAAGAAGGACTCTTAATTACCATTAAAGACAGTATCTTTTTTGATTCCGGACGGGCGGATATCCGTCAGGAAGATATTCCGCTTGCCAAGGAAATCTCGAATCTCCTTGTGCTGAATCCGCCGAGGAACATTATTATCAGCGGACATACGGACAATGTACCGATTAAAAACTCACAATATCAATCTAACTGGCATTTAAGCGTCATGCGGGCCGTCAACTTCATGGCTATTCTGACAGAAAACCCGAAACTTGACGCAAAAGTATTCAGCGCCAAAGGTTTCGGGGAGTATAAACCGGCCGTGTCGAACAAAACCGCTGAAGGGCGCAGCAAAAACAGGCGCGTCGAGGTATTGATACAGCCTAGAAACGCCGCGACTGACCAAAATCAGTAATATAAAAAAGGAAGCCTTTCAAATGGCTTCCTTTTTTATTTCTGATGAAAATGTTTAGCGTTTAACCCCACTCTTTTCAGCATTTCCGTACACATTTCTATCTCTTCATCACTCAGCACACTGATCATTTCTTTAATTTCGTCAGCATGATCAGGGAAAATATCGTCCAAAAGACGGATTCCCTTTTCGGAAATCTGTGCGAAAGTCACTCTTCTGTCAGTCGGCGAGGCTTTTCTGATGAGAAGTTCTTTTTTCTCTAATTTGTCAACAACGTATGTAATACTTCCGCTCGCTAATAAAATTTTGTCGCCGATCTGCTGAAGCGGCTGGTTGCCTTTGTGGTACAGCAGCTCAAGCACCGCAAATTCCGTCGGGTTCAGGCCGTGCTTATGAATATGTTTATTCATATGGTCGTTAATAGATCGGTACGCACGTGACAGTACAATAAATAATTTCAATGAGTTTTCTGTTTTATCCGTCATACATTCAATCATCCTTTTACAAAAGAAACCGTTACAGAGAAACATTAATAAACAAAATGAAAAATGTCAACAAAAATGTTTCCAAAATTTCTCTTCTTTTTGTCAGACCTTAATAAAATAATTTGTTTTTCTATCATTTTGGTTATTTTTTCTTATTAAAGAAGTATAAAAATGATATAATACCTCTATTCAAGTGTAATGTTGGAGCGATGCAGAGTGAATACATTTAAAGGTGCCCGGGGAAAGATCAAGCTTTATCTCATATTGGTGATCATCCCGGCACTTATTATCAGCTTTTTCATTTATGAAAAAGAAAAGCAGAAAATAGCCGATAAACACATACAGGAAGCCAGTATGATGCTCAACCTTCACCGCAATAAGCTCAATTATTTAATCGGTGAAACAAAAGCCCGGATGAAAACACTTGCGATCGCCGTCGATAAGCCTGTCAATGAAGAAAAGATCATTGACATTCTCGATCAGGCTTTTGAGGATGAACCCAGATTCAGCGGTCTGTATATGCTGAATTCCAAAGGTGATGTCATCGCAAGCACGACTGATCTGAAATCAAAGGTGAATTTGGCCGACAGACCGTATTTTACGAAGGCGAAAAAGACGAAAAAAACGGTCATCACAAATGACTACTCCAGCAGAATTACAGGCCAGCGCATCTTCACGATCTGCGTGCCGGTGTTAGACGCAAAACGGGAAGTCACGGATTATTTAGTAGCCGCCATACAAGTCGATTATTTGAGAAATATGATCAATATGCTGAGCCCTGACGTTTATGTCAAGGCAACCAATCAGAATAAAGTGATATTTGCCAGCGGACGGGCTGATCAATCAGAAGGTGTGAAACCGGTCAGCGGCTATCTGGATGATATTAATTGGAATATCAATGTTTATCCGAAACCGGTTGAGCTGAATGAGCTGACCAAAAGCGTGCTGCTGCCGATGTCCAGTATTGCCGTGCTGCTGAATATTCTGTTCATCCTCGTTCAATATTATTTGCTTAAGCGCAAGACCCAGCTGGAGCGCGCTCAAAATGAAGCGCAGAAATTGGAGCTGATCGGAACGCTTGCCGCCAGCACCGCCCATGAAATCCGCAACCCGCTTACAGGGATCAGCGGCTTCATTCAGCTTTTGCAGAAAAAATACAAATCGGAGGAAGATCAGCTGTATTTCTCAATTATTGAGCAGGAGATTAAACGGATCAATCAGATTGTCAGTGAGTTTTTAGTGCTTGGAAAACCCACTGCTGAACGGTTGGAAGTGAACTCGCTGCAGGATATTCTTGATGAGATTATGCCGATTATTTATTCTGAAGGGAATCTATACAATGTGGAAGTGAATGTGGAGATTCTCGTCAATCGGCCGCTCAAGGTCAACTGCACGAAAGACCATATTAAACAGGTGATTTTAAATGTCGCGAAAAACGCGCTGGAATCCATGCAGGAAGGCGGCCGGCTGTCCATCTATTTAGAAGCCCGCGATCATAAAGCAGTCATTAAGGTGGCCGACAACGGAATGGGCATTTCTGAAGATATGCTTGAGCACATTTTTCTTCCGTTTGTAACGTCAAAGGAAAAAGGCACCGGCCTCGGCCTTGTCGTATGTAAACGAATCATGCTGATGTACGGCGGTTCGATTGACATTCAAAGCGAAGTCGATAAGGGCACAGAGGTCACCATTACCCTCCCTGCCGCTTCTCGATGAAAAAAACACCCTGATCGGGGTGTTTTTTATTTAAAGAAGAGTATGTGTAAGAGGATATACCAGAGGAACGGCATCATAGCCGGCAGATAGTACGAGGCGCTTCGTGAGCCGTGCCAGCGGAAAAATGTGCTGACTGTACGCGGTCATCTTTCGGATGCAGCGCTTGATCATGAAGCGCATTCAGTCTTCGTTATCTGTTTTATCATCAATCATTTGTTTGCTTCATATGCAGGCATGACGTCACCGCGGGAGAACAAGCCTATTTTCTTCACAAGGCCCTGTATTCCTTGGTGATGTGTACGATCACGGTTTACCAGCTGCTGATACGCGTTCATCAGACAGTCCAGTTCCTGGCTGTGCCTGATCGTGTCATATCCTGTAAACCCTTGCCTGTTAGCCGCATCTATCATCATTTTTCTTTTTTTATCAATAGATACAAGCAATTTTTCTTGTTCAGAATAACTGCCCATTCACTTCACCCCTCACCGCTAAAAGAATAGGAAACAAGTTTGATTGGGTTATTGAGCATTATTACAGATTATACTTTATTTGTAAACATTTTTTTACTAAATAACTTATTTTTTCATTTCATATTGGAATCTTTAGCATGAATACGAGAATAATACCCATTCGGGTAATGATATAAACAGAATGCGGCATATTCAAGATTTAAAAAACAGCCACAGCTGACTTTATATTACAATAAAAAACCTCTCATGCCGGTGGGTGCATGAGAGGTTCGGGCGTCTATCAGTTTTGCACACTTTCATTTTCGTAAATCGGCACCCAGCCCTCAGTCGTCACGAAGATTCGGATTGCGACGACCCGGCGGTCTTCCTGAAGCGTAAAGTAGTGGCGGATGTTCTCCGGAACTGAAATCAAATCTCCTGGATTTAAACGGACGTCGAAAAATGTGCCGTCTTTGCCTTGAATGACGAAGATGCCGTGTCCGCTGACGATAAAGCGGACTTCATCATCCGTGTGGTGATGTTCTCTTTGGAAATTTTTTAATAATTCATCAAGATTCGGCGTGGTATCTGATAAAGAAATGACATCCTGAGACTGATATCCGCGCCGGGCTGAAATGTCCTGAATCTCCGTGTCAAACACCGCGAGAATCCGTTCTTTTTCATCTTCGGTTAGGTCGTATTTTTCCGAAAGCTCAGACGGAAGCTTTTCAATGTTCCACTGCTCATAGATCACCTCTTGTTCGTCTAAGAAGCGCGCTACTTCTTCCTGATGTTCAATGAGCGTATTTTTTTCGTCATGAATTCTGATGGTCGCCATTTTCTATTCCTCCTTTTATTTTACCAGCTGCGGCCGAAGTGACAGAAGCTTGAGGTGACAGCTGAATAAAAATTCATAGGCTTCCAGCACCCTTTTCGCTTCAAAAGCGGTCCGCCCCCATGCCGTAATGCCGTGATTGCGGATTAACACCGCGCCTGAGCCGGCGTCCGCATGGTGCGCGAAGTTTTCGGCCAATGCCGGGATGTGCGCCGGATTGTCAATGATCGGAACGGTCACGGACGCGTTTTCCTCCCATAATCCGAGCGCCTTAATCATCTCCTGCCCCTGAAAAGTGATTTGTTTTTCATCCCCGTAAAGCTCTGATATGACATTATTATTGACAGTATGGACATGCAGACAGCAGCCCGCGTCTGTCTTTTGGTATAAGTAAGTATGGAGAAGCGTTTCCGCTGAAGGTTTTAAAGAATGGCCGGTCTCAGCGGGCTTCCCGTACTCATCGATTAAGAGAAAATCTTCGTCTGTTTCTTTTCGTTTGTCTTTTCCGCTCGCCGTAACGAGAAAAGTCAGCGGCCCGTCGGATACTTTGATGGAAAGATTCCCGCTCGTTGCCGGGAACCAGTCTCTTTCGGCCAGCTCGCGCTTTACCTCGGCAAGTTCGCGCCAGCGTTCTTCTTTTGCAGCCATGCCTGCACCTCCCCGATGTTTTCAATGCCTGTTTTCACCTCATGAAAATCTTGAAAAGGCAGATGCCGGAGGCCGAGTTCTTTGCATTCAGTCAAAAGATAATCTCTCGCAAAGCACATATCGGACAACTTTGCAGCCTCGACATCCGTGACCGAATCACCGATCATAATGAGAAATTTCTGCTGATCGGATAGCTTACGGATGACTGACGGTTTGCAGCAGCCGCATTGATTGGTACAGTCTCCGTCACAGGCGTGCGGCCAGTCTATATGAATATATTCATTGTCAAAGGATGCATGATTGCAGAAAATCCGCTCCTTTTCTACGATCCCTTCCAAAAGCGGATGCACAAAAAAGTCCATTCCCCCGCTTACGATATAAAACGGGAGGCCGTTTGACCGGACAAACGAGACAAAATCCAAAAAGCCGTCCCGTATTTTCGCATCCTTAAGGATAAAGCCGGTCAGTTCTTCTTTTAAGCTGCTCGGCAGCAGTCCGAACATCCGTCCGACTCCTTCTTGGATTGATATGCTTTTGGACAGAACACCATCTTTTAATTCAAGCCACTCAGGAGGCGCGAATTCTTTCATCATGCTGACAATGTTGTCGTTCATAGTGACCGTTCCGTCAAAATCACAAATAATCAGCGGTGTGCGGGTCATACGGCTTCCACCCTTCCCCATTTGTCTAACGCGAGCTGAAGATCTTTGCACGACGCGGCTTTTTCTTCAATCGGCTGCGCTTCAAGCACCGCATCAATGATGGCGCGGAACGCTTTTCCCCCGCCCTCGGCTCCTTTCGGATGGCCGTGAATGCCTCCGCCGGCATTGATGATATGATCGATGCCGAAATCGCGCATCAATAATGGCACCATACCGGGGTGAATGCCTGCTGACGGGACGGCAAACGACGGATGAAAGACATCGTCTTTTACACATTCATCATGGATTGCAAGTGCGGACTCCTTCGGAAGAGCAACGGATCCGTAAGGTGACGGAAATAAACTGAAATCAGCCCCGCAATAGCGGTTCAGCTTGCCGAGCAAAAGCGCATGCGACAAGCCGTAAACGGGAGATGATGTGAACGCGCCGCTGACTGCCGGATGCGCCATGATCGGAAGCGGGATTTCCCTGTCTTCAGCAAGGCTCTGCATCACATCTAAACCGTAAGCGAACACATTCAATAAAAGCGCGTCCGCCCCGAGTTCTGCCGCGCGCCTCGCTTTATCCCGCAATTCAGCGGTCCTTCCCGTAAGGTTTACGGCATACAGCGTTTTATGCCCCGTCTCCTCCCGGGTTTCCTTCAGGACTTGTTTTCCTTCGATAATGCGGGTTTCAAACGGAGCCAGTTCATTTTCAAAGAAAATTTCGTCATCTTTAATAAGATCCACGCCGCCGAGCGCCTGCTGTCTGAGCTGTTCTTTAATGTCGGCGAGATCCCGTCCGATCACGCCTTTAAATATGCTCATCAGAAGCGGTCTTTCAAATTCGCCCAGCAGTTTGCGGATGCCGTATATACCGAATTTCGGCCCGGGAAGGGAGCGTTTAAACCCTTCGGAAAATTCAAGATCAGTCAATTTTATTTTTCCGTCCAGTGACAGCTTTCCGAATACCGTCGTCAGGACGGCCGGAATATCTCTTGAAAAATTCGCCTCGGGATAGGCGATGGTGATGACGGATTGTGTTTCGTTTTCTGAGGTTCCTTCTTTCTCCTCAACTTTTACGACCCGCCCTTTATGTTTTCTGAGCTGTTCCTGCTTCACCAGGGGCAGGTCAGTCCAGGAGCCTACCGTCAGCCCCTCCGCAATCTGTTCCGCCCGCTTTTCACTGTCCGTTGTGTCTGTCAGAAGATATGTTGCCAATACTTCGCTCATGCGTGAACGCCTCTCTTTCTTTCGCAAAACATAAAAAAACCTCTTCCGTATGAGCAGAAAGAGGCTTCGTGTTATGTCCGAATCTTATCTCTCAGCTCCTGCTGCAAGAATTAGCACCGTGCTTTATCAGTCGGTTGCCGGGCTTCATCGGGCTCGTCCCTCTGCCTGCTCTTGATAAGAATAATGATTTTATAAAGTATTTTGAATTATCGCATTGTTATTCTGATATGTCAATGCTTTTTCGGGTGAAAAGATTCAGTTTCCCGATCCGTTCCGCAGCTTCTTTAAGTCTTTCTTCACTTGTCAGAAGACCGACTCTTATATAGCCTTCCCCCCATTTTCCGAACCCGTTTCCGGCAGCGACCGCGACATCCGCTTTCTCGAGCAGCAGATCTGAAAACGACTGTGACGTATAACCGTCAGGCACAGGGAGCCATGCAAAAAAGGAGCCCGCCGGAGCCGTCACATCCCAGCCGATATTGCGGCAGGCTTTAATCCATGCATTGCGTCTCGATTCATATCTGTCATTTTGCGCTGCGACGCATGCCTGATCCGCTAAAAGTGCCGCTGCCGCCGCCTGCTGCGCCGCGGGAAACAGGCTGACAAACATATGATCCTGATAAAGGTTGATCGCTTCGATGACAGAAGCGTTTCCGACGGCAAATCCGACCCGCCAGCCCGCCATATTATACGTTTTGGACAAGGTATAGATTTCGATTCCCGTCTCTTTTGCGCCTTCGGTCTGCAAAAAGCTCAGCGGTTTATGCCCGTCAAAACCGACGGCTCCGTACGCGAAATCATGAACGACACAAATGCCGTTTTGCTCCGCAAAACCGACCGTCTCCTCGAAAAACGCCTCTGTCGCCACAGCGCCGGTCGGATTATTCGGATAATTGAGATACAGCAGCTTCGCCTCGCTCCGCACCTTTTCAGGAATTACGCTGTAATCAGGGAGAAACCCTCTTTCTTCCGTCAGCGGCATCATTTCCATTCTCGCTTTTGCAAGGGCGACGCCTGACCAGTAATCAGGATATCCGGGATCAGGCACCAGAATGGTATCTCCCGGGTTTAAAAGACATTGCGGAAGCTCAACAAGTCCCGCCTTGCCTCCGAACAGCACGGCGACTTCCGTTTCCGGATCAAGCGTGACCCCGTACTCCCTTTCATAAAATGCAGCGGCTGCTTTTTTGAAGCTGTAAGCGCCCCGGAATGATGAGTATTTATGATTTTCCGGCCTTTCGACGGCGCGCTTCATTTCTTCAACGATATGCTGAGGCGTCGGCTGATCAGGGTTTCCCTGCCCTAAATTGATGACGTCTCTGCCTTCTTTCAGCTTTTGATTCACTTTTTGCACCAATGATGCGAAAAATTGTTCCGGCAGCTGTTTGAGTACATCTGAGATTTCAAAGTTCATATTTTCACCTTCTAAAAATGTCTTGAAATGATAGTCCATCATCATATATGGTTAAATAAAAAAAGTAAAGAGAAACTTGAGGTGTTAAAAAATGAAATGGACCGTTTCCTGTTTGCAATTTGATATTTCATACGGAAATCCTTCAGAAAACTTTAAAAAAGCAGAATCTTTGATTGAGCAAGAAAGCCGCCATGCTGATGTAATCGTGCTTCCTGAGTTGTGGACGACCGGCTATGATCTCACACGGCTAGACCAGCTGGCGGATGAAAACGGCAAAGTTTCGGAACAATGGCTTAAAGAAACGGCAAAAACATACAACGTACACCTCGTTGCCGGATCTTTTGCGGTCAAAGAAGGCGAAAATGTCTATAACACCATGTACATCGCCGATAACAGCGGACAGATTGTGAAGCGGTATCAGAAAGCCCATCTGTTTCAGCTGATGGATGAACACCTTTACTTGTCAGCAGGAAACAGCGACGGTTCCTTTGAGCTTGACGGTGTCAAGTGCGCCGGGCTGATCTGCTATGATATCCGTTTCCCCGAATGGATCAGAAAGCATACGTCCCAGGGCGCGAATGTCCTGTTTATCTCTGCGGAATGGCCTCTGCCCCGCCTTGATCATTGGCGAAGCCTGCTTATCGCCAGAGCAATTGAAAACCAATGTTTTGTCGCAGCCTCTAACTGCACGGGGTCCAATCCCGATAATGAATTTGCCGGCCACAGCCTGATTATTGACCCGTGGGGCCGGATTTTAGCCGAAGGAGACCGGACGGAAGGCGCAGTCCGGGCGGAAATCGATGTGTCAGAAAGCGCGGACGTGCGGGGAACCATTCCGGTTTTCCAAGACTTGCGGCGTGATTTATATTAATTTTCAAAAAAACGTTGACAAGAATATCCGGCACCTGCTAATATTTTCATCAACTGATTAATCCGAATTGTGATACAAATCAATATATTTTTCTCTTATCGAGAGTTGGGCGAGGGATTGGCCTTTTGACCCCAACAGCAACCGACCGTAATTCCATTGTGAAATG
>NZ_JAAMNL010000019.1:0-23591 GCF_011066015.1 Bacillus sp. EKM206B | reverse complement strand
AGAAAACGGGCGGTGAGCCCCGTCAATCGGACACATACCGCGCCGTTTTCATCACACAGCTCAATATGATAGGCGCCGTCCGCTGAGGAAAGCACCGCCCACATCGTCTCCCGGCACGCAGAAAACACCTGCATATCCTGCAGGGCAAACGGCAGAAACGGCCGTCCGGACGCGGAACCGTCTGAGAGCACGAGACCGATAGAAGCCTGAAGGGCGGCGTCCAGCATACTCGGATGCAGGATGAACGGCTCCTTTTCTTCGCGGGCGGACGGCGGAAGAGTGAGCTTTGCGAGCACTTCTCCGCTTCCGGCATAGACGGCGTCAAGCGCCTGATGCGACGGTCCGTAGGTGATGCCGAGGCTGTCGAACGCTTCATAGCACTCAGCCTTTGACAAGTGACGGCCGCCGCAGCGCGCCTGAACCGCTTCCACATCGAGTACCGGAGCACGCTCCGTCTCTTCGAGCACGGCCTTTCCCTGGAAAAAGACAAGCGGCTCTTCTCCTTCGGCATACGCTTCAAAAGCGATGTCTCCGTTTTCTTCCGGCTGAAGCTTTACATGAAGCGTCACTCCTTCAGAAAGCGCCGTCACCGGACGGAGCCAAACGATCTGTTTGAGCCAGACACCCACTTTCCCGCCCGGCAAGTCTTCAGCGGCAAATGTAACGGCGGCCCGGGCCATTTCTAAAGCAGCCGCGCCCGGAAGCATCGGTTTTCCATTGACGATATGATCGGCAAAAAACGGTTCATGTCCTGAAAAAACAGAAGTAAAACGCTGGGCGGTAAAGGTCGATGTATTCGTATGGAGCAGCGGATGGAGCTTTTCACGTTCAGCTGAATTCCGGCTTTCAAGCTCCCTCTGAAGATGATCGGATGCCCAATACGTCTGCCTGGCAAACGGGTAGCCCGGCAGATTGCCGATTCGCGGCAAAGGTCTGCCATAAAGCAAGTCCCCTTCGATTTCATAACCTTGACAATAAAAATCTGCCAGCACGCATAACAGCTCCTGATATTTTCTATGGTCAGAATATGAGGCGCTGCACTTGCCGAGCACTTCTATTATGTGCTCCTGAATATGCTGACGCCCTGCAAAGTGCTGCGGTACTTTTCCCGAAAACACATAAGGATGATGTTCATTAAGCTTTGCCTGCTTCCATACATACACTGCGTCATCAGCATCTTGAACCACGATGGCGGCGCGATGGTTAAAGTGATGCCGTCCTTTTAACAACGTATAGCTGAGCTGGGCCAGATCATTTTCTTTCAGTCCGCCATTTTCCGCCCAAGTGATCATATCTTCGATTTTTTCCTGAAGGGCCTCCTTTGTTTTTGCAGACAAAGTCAGTAAATATGCAGGGGCATCCGGATGAGGTGAAGCACTGCGCTTATAGCTTTCCATAACGACATGGGCGTTTGTTCCGCTCATCCCGAATGCGCTGACTGCCCCCATTCGGTTTTTACCCGGCAGAGAAGGCCACGCTTTAGCCGTTTTATTCACATAAAAAGGACTCTTCTCCCAGTTGATATAGCGGTTTTCCCCGCTGCAATGCAGACTGGCGGGAATCATTTCACGGGAGAACGCCTGTAAAAGACTGATCAAACTGACAATGCCTGACGCGGCAAACGTGTGGCCGATATTGGTTTTAATTGATGTGAGCGCGCAAAAAGCTTCTTCGTTTGTATAGGCAGAAAATGCGTCATAAAGCGCGTTAATTTCCACCGGATCACCGAGTTTTGTACCTGTGCCGTGTGTGACGATATATTCGATATCTTCAGGGTTGATACGGCCCCGGTCATAAACGGAAGTAAGCAGCCGGGTCTGCGCGACGCCGCTCGGAGCGGTAATTCCGTTTGTTTTCCCATCATAATTGATGCCGCTCGCCCGAATCACCCCGTAAATCGGATCACCATCTTTTTTCGCCTCTCTCAGTGGCTTCAGAACAACCGCCGCGGCCGCTTCCCCCGGAACCATGCCGTCAGCCCTTTTATCAAACGCGAAGCATTTCCCGTTTTCCGACAGCATTCCGGCTTTATCTATCGTTTCAAAAAAGTCCGGGGTATTCATGATATTCACCCCGGCCGCAACAGCTGTTGTGCACTCTTTATTCTGCAGGCTTAATACCGCCTGATGGACAGAAACGAGCCCCGAAGAACATGCTGTATTTATCGCCATCACAGGACCGGATAAATTCAAGTGATAGGCCAGCCGCGCCGCCAAAATACCGTTATGATGAGACGTGACATTGCCTTTGTCCCGTGTTAAAAGGTGATAATCTCCTTCTTCCGCCCCCACAAACATACCGATCGTCTGCTGCTTGATGTGACTGGCGCCGTAGCCGGCGTCCTCAAGGGCCCTCCACGCTTCCTGAAGAAGCAGCCGCTGTTTCGGATCCATCGTTTCAGCTTCCCTCGGCGATATTTCAAAAAATAAAGGGTCGAATTCGTCCGCCCCCGGTACAGCGCCGAGTTTCCATTTTGAACTTGTGAAGCCTTTTTTTGCGACCGGTGCGACAACATCCTTTTCCTGAAACAGAATGTCCCACAGCTCGTCCGCCGTGCGCGCCTGAGGAAATCGGCCGCTCATGCCGATAATGGCAATGGAATCAGCTGCCTGACTGCCCTCGGTTCCGGCGTTCAGCTTATTTCTTCCCCTCTGCTTCTTTCGCTTTTCCGTTCCTGCCTTTTCAAAGACAGATTGATCTGCGGATTCAGGTTTCTTTTCTTCATAGACATGCTCTATGACGGACTTGTGTTCCGTCAGAAAATAGCGGACGACCTTCTCCAGTGTGGAATGTCCGAAAAACAGGGCCGGTGTCACTTCAATTCCGTAATGAGCGGACAAAGAAGAGGCGAATTCCGCCAAACTGATAGAATCAAAGCCGAAATCAGCCAGATTGTCAGCGTCCGTCAGTCTGTTCTTGTCTATTTTCAAAAGCCCCGCCGCCAGTTCTTTCACATCCCAGCTTACGCATTCTTCCAGTGTAAAGCCTTTCATTTCACTCCGCCTTCCTGAAAACGGGACGTTCCTGTTTACAGAACCCGAAATCGGCCGTTCGCCTTGATCTATCTGCAGGAAGCGTTTGGCCCTCGACGGAAAACCGGCCAGGACGAGATACTGGCTGGACGGCTGGACTAACAATGTTTCAAAAGCTTCGAGTCCTTCCTCAGTGTATAAATAACGCTGTCCGCTTGATTTTAAATACATATCGGTGCTTTCCGCCGTGCCGACATGCATCCCCCCTTCTTTCCAAAGCGGCCAATTGATTGCAAGTGACTTGCCGCTTCTGAGTCCGAGGCTCACAAGTTTATCCCGATGACGGACAAAAGCCATTTGGAAGCGGTTCCCCATCGCGTAGTCACAAGAACCGAAGTCTCCTAAAATCGCTGAAGAAGAAGAGAAACAACAGAAGAAGTCAAGCGGCTCCCGTGACAGAACCTGATCTAACACCGCGGTGCCGTCCGCTTTTGGCGATAAGACTTGCTGAAAGGTTTGCAGATCTTTCTCCAGAATGCTTTCAGTGCCTTGAAGACCTGCAGCGTGAATGACACCGTGAATCGGCCCGCATCCTTTCTCTTTCGCTTCTTGCAAACCTTTCTCCATCTGAGCCTGATCTGCGGCATCCGCCTGCACGTAAAACACCTTGGCGCCTGATTTTTCCAATCTCTTTATCTTGTTCAGCACCGGGCCGTCTGCCGCTGATCTCCCCGTCAAAATGAGCGTAACCGGTCCTTTTTCAGAAAAATATCCGGCAAATAACAAGCCTAACCCCCCGCATCCGCCGGTAATCAAGTACGTTTTCCCGCTTTTTATCACACGCTTCTCAACAGGGGCAATATCCGTCTGCTTCATTTCCATGACGTGGCGGATTTCCCCACTGTACATGACACTGCGGAACGAGTCGCTGTGAAGTTCTTCACTTACGTTATGGATCAGTTTTTCTAACGGTCCTTTTTGTCCAAAATAAACCGCGGCCGTATCCGTCTCCGGCAGGATCAGTTTCAGCGACCGTTCCAGCCCGATCCATGACTCGGCGTAACTGATATCGGTATCGCTCCCGCACTGAGCGGAAAGAAGGATCCGCCTCGGTTTAGAACGCAAAGAAGCAGCTGCGCGGATCACATGATACAGAATGGAATAGTCTTTCACGGCCTTTTCATCTTCAAGCGGCCATCCATATAAAACGGCATCCGCTTTGCCTGCAGCCGTTTCAATATGCCGAAACGTTTCTTGATATGCTTGTCCGTCAGTGATTTTAATTTGATAATGCGTGTTTGAAAGCTTTTGAGTTTCCTCACCCTGTGAAATAAAAAACACGCCGGATTCCGGATAAAGGGATTGTAAAGACTGATAAGCATGCTTTCTGGCAGCTTCTCCCGTAAGAAAACAGATGACCGTTTTCAGCTCTTCATGAATGGATTTCTTCAGAGGCTGCTGAGTCCACATTTCTTCAAATATCATCATCTCGGATTGTTCCTTTTGCCCGTGATCCTGCTGAGACGGCTGTCTCATTCTCACCCCTTTGATTTCTGCGCAGACAATGCCGGTTTCGTCACAAAATTGAATGTCACAGCCGGTTTGATTCTTTTTATTAATATACATCCACATGCCGGATGAGCACGGACGCATGACGCGCAGTTCTTCAACCGCTTCAGGCACGATATGGACTGACGGCTCCGTTTTTGCCAGGACATGAAAAGCTGCGTCCAGAAATTCCGGCGGTATATGATATCCCGGATTACGGCCGCTTTCATCTGTGAGAGCAAGCTTCGCCCAAACCGCACTTTCTCCCGCATAAAGCTTTTCAACGGTGCGGAACTCCTTACTGATCGTTATACCTGATGTGCCTGGTGTTTCATAATCGAATGACAGCGGGCGGCAGTCTTTTTGTAAGGAGGCAATATCAAGCACGCGGGATGGCTGTATGTTCCCTTGTCCGATGATTCCATAATGATGCAGCTTCTCTTCGTCACTGTATATTTCATAATGGATGCCTTCCTCGTCTTCAGACAGAAGGGAGAGATTGACGCCCGCACCGTGAAGTCCGCCGGTAATCGGGTCAGTCCATGCCGCTGTTCGGATCCATATCTCTTTTTCTTCAGAGCTGTCTGCCGCATGATGAAAAGCCGCAAGCGCCATTTCTAAATAAACGGCTGCCGACAGAACCCGCTCCCCGCTCACATCCTGGAAAACGTGTTCCCGGCCTGTAAAAGATGTATGATAGCTTTGCTCCGCCAAGGTTGACGTATTTTCATGCAGGAAAGGATGCACATATTCAGTTGTTCCTGTTTTTGGTTCTTCCCGCTTCATCCAGTAGCTTTCTTTTGCAAATGGATAAGACGGCAGACTGATACGATGCGGCAGCGCGCCTTTATATAAAGATGCCCAATCGACGGGCGTCCCGTGAACCCAGGCATTCAAAAGACTGTCAAATTGACGTTTTTCCATCCAATCACTGACTGTGCCTTCCGTCTCTGTGCCAGCACTATCACTCCGGCCCGTAAACACCCCGCTTACAGAACCAGCATTTTTCAGAAAAGCAGTCAGCTTCTGTTCCAATTCAGAAACAGAGTCCGCTGTCATCGCCAGCCGTTCTTCCATCGGGACCCTGCCGACTTGAAGGGTAAATGCCGCGTCAAGCAGGTTCGCATCTGTAATTGTTCCGTTTCCGGCGGCATCCGACAGCAACAGAGCCCGCTCGCGCAAGCGGTCTTTATCTTTTGCCGATAAAACAAAAAACGCCGGACGGCCGGTGTCTGCCGAAGTCATTTCAGCCGGTTCATACTCTTCTATCAGCAGGTGGGCATTTGCACCGCCCGCTCCGAAAGAAGATGTACCCGCGATTCTCGGATATTCCCGCGTTACTCCTTCAGATTCTATGACCGGCCGTCTCCATTCCGCTGTTTCCTGCTGCACGATAAAAGGAGAAGTTTCAAAATCAATTTCCGGGTTCAGCTGCTTTGAATGCAGCGACGGCACCAGATATCCGTGTTTCATCTGAAGAAGAATTTTGGTGACCGCAGCAATGCCCGCCGCACTTTCCAGGTGTCCGATATTGGATTTAACAGAACCGATGGAACAAAATTGGTTTGCATCCGTATAGCGGCGGAAAGCCTTGGTTAACCCTGCGATTTCAATCGGATCTCCCAAGGAAGTGCCGGTGCCGTGGGCTTCCAGATAGCTGATTGCTCTCGGGTCAATCCCTGCCCGCTCCATCGCGTCTGCGATCACTTCTCCTTGTGCATTCGGGTTCGGAACGGTGAACCCGTTCGTTTTGCCGCCGGCGTTCAGAGCGCTTCCTTTAATGACACCGTATATATGATCATGATCTTCAACAGCCTTTTTCAACGGCTTTAACACGATACAGCCGACGCCCTCTCCGTCAACAAACCCGTCAGCCTTATCACCGAACGCTTTGCACGCGTTTGACGGTGACAGCATTCTCATAGAAGAAAGTCCGATATAATGAACCGGATCTGTAATCAGGTTTACGCCGCCGGCAATCGCGCATTCAGATGCACCTGTTCTGATGCTTTCTGCGGCGAGATGAATGGCGGTTAAGGATGAGGAGCATGCAGTATCGACCGCGATGCTCGGACCGTGAAAATCAAACACATAGGATACGCGGTTCGGGATAAAGTGATAGTGGGCCCCTGTCGGATAGTTGCCGTTCATGACACCCGCAAAGACACCAACCTTTTTACCGGCGCATAGTGAATCAGGGGTATATCCGGCATCCTCCAGGGCCGCATAAGCGGTTTCCAGAAACAGTCTCTCCTGCGGGTCCATGCGCTCCGCTTCTTTCGGAGAGATTTTAAAAAACAGCGGATCAAATTTATCAATATCTGTTAAAAATCCGCCCCACTTTGTATACATCCGGCCTTCCTTACCTTTTGTCTCATCATAGTAGTCCCGCCAATCCCAGCGGTCTTTCGGAATTTCGGTGATTCCGTGTTCACCGGTCTTTAACCGTTCCCAGAACTCATTAACATTTCCAGCTCCGGGATACCGTCCGGCAAGACCGACAATTGCCACTTCAAGGTGTTTTGACGGCGGTTCGGAAGCGGGCGGCGCTGTTTCAGAAAAAGATGCCGCTTGGCGCTTCGTCAATCCGGCGCTTTTTTTACGGCTTTGCTTTTTCTGTAAAGTGTGCGGCCCCTTTTCGGCTTCTTTATTTGTCTTGAAAATCCCAGCCATATCTTCCTGTCTTGAGCTGACGAGATATTCCGCTAATCCGCCGATTGTCGGATACTCGAAGAACAATGTGCTGCTGATATCAGGGACGTCTTCCCGCACGCGGTTGGTCAGCTGTACGATTAAGATAGAATCGATTCCGTATTCTTCAAGGGGCGTATGGGCTTGAACGTCCTCAATCGGCATCTTTAAGATGGCGCTGACGATCTGTTTCAGATACTCTGTGCTTTTTTCAAGCAAAGAGCCGGATGATGCCGCTTCAGTATGAGGGACTTCTTCAGAAAATTGCGCATGCAGTTCGCGCTCCTTCGTTTCAGCCAAGAATGCGGCAAGCTCTCCTATCGTCCGGTATTCAAAAAACAGCGTGCTGCTGATATCAGGGACGAGATCCCGCAGCTCATTCGTCAGCTGAACGATCAGAATAGAGTCAATGCCGTATTCATCCAGAGGAGCCAGCGGATTTATCTCTTCTGCCGGCATTTTTAATACTTTTGCCGCAGCCCTTATCAGAAAAGCCGCTGTCTTTTCTGAAAGCCCCTCTCCCGCTTGTTTGATGGGGAGCTGACGATCAGAGGATGTTTGCAGTACGTTTGATTGGCGCTTTTGCGCGGTGTAAGCTTCCCTGCTCTGCCTGATGACTCCGTTGCTTTTCGCCGTGATAATCTGCTGGGTGTGCAGACGTTCGTTTTCAGCCGGAAATTGAATGGAATGAAAACCTTCAGCCATTAAAACGGATTTCCATGTTTCCGGATAAAGACCGGGGCACCCCGGAATCCGCAGCGCCTCGTCTTCGTACAGCCACCAGCCCTCTAATAAGCCGAATGTAACATGTGTAAACGGCGTATGCCCGCCCAGTTCATTAACGAGCAGCAAACCGTCCTTTTTCAATACGGCTTTTGCCGTCCGTAAGGTTTTCCGGATATTTTTGGTGGCATGCAGCACGTTTGCGGCAATAGCGATATCGTAGGTTCTCAGATGTAATCCCTGGCCCGCCGCAGGCTCCTCCACATTAAACAGCTGATACGTCAAATACGGATTGTCCGCGCCGTATTCCTTTTCGGCATGCATTAAAAAAGCTTTTGACAAGTCGGTATAACAGTATTCCTGAATATGGTTTTGATAGGGGCGGAGCTTTTTAAACAGTGTGCTGCTCGTTCCGCCGGTGCCCGCTCCGATCTCCAGCAGACGGATGTTTGCATCAGGATTGTTTTTCATTACATTTTCCACATAAATACACGCTTCATTTGCCAGCACATCGTTGTAATAATCAGCGAGAATATTATGCTTATAGATTCCTTCAACAAGCTCCATTGAGGAATCGGGAAACATCACGTCAGTGGCTTTTATTTCGCCTGTTAAAATGTCAGGCAAAGCTTGAATGACGGTATCCGCCAGCAGAACCTGCGCTTTCATATCCGGATCTTTCAGCCATTCGTTTTTCTTCTTATGCCACTCTTCCCAAATCGCGGCCGTTTCACCGCTTTTAAAATCGCTGTCTAAAAGACGGACGCTTTCTTCCAGCCAGCGTTCATATAAAGGCAGACAGGAAGCCGCCGGCGCTTCGCCGGTCAGACCCATTGAACGCAGCGTCACCCGCAGCACTTGCAGCAAAAGCCGATTCAATTCTTTCATTTGATTGCTTATTTCTGTTCTTAAGGATAACTGTGTACGGTCTTTTTGTTTGTCTCCCTTACCCAAAACCTTATCCTCCTAAGAAAATTAAATTTGCTCCGTCAATTTGACAGGCAATCAGATAGTCACAAATTCATGAGGGTTCATTCCCTCGATCGGAATCGGCTTGGTCAGCTTCATCAGCCCCATGCGAGAGATCGGCTGCGTCAGCAGAGTTTCCAGCGCCTGCATCCCTTCCGCCCGGCTGATCAGCCCGAGACCGATTGCACTCAGTCTGTCAAACTCTTCAGAAATGTGATTGTCAGCCCGCTCCCAATAACCCCAGTTCATCACTTTGACCCGGCATGACAGCCGTCCGGAAAGCTCATGGGCAAATGCGTCTTTAAATGTGCATCCCGCTGCATAATGGCTTTGATTCGGATTCTTAATATATGAAATAACCGAAGAGAAAAAGAGAATAAAGTCCAAAGACTCTTTCGCAAATACTTCGGCAATGTTGACGGAAATATCCACTTTCGCCGCAAGACCAGCGTGAAACTGTGATTCTTCCATATCTTTTACGCTTTCATTCGCAAATACCATCGCTGAATGAACGACGCCGCTGATGGTGCCGTATGTGTTTTTAATCTGTTCATAGGCGCGCTGAAGCGATGGAAGATCAGAAGCATCTGCGGCTATATATTCGGGAGCCGGGCCTGATGGCCGGTACCGGTCTATTTTTTGGCGTATCCGGCTGTCCAGCGGCCGCCTCCCGATCCAGACGACTCGGGCTTTATACGTCGTCACTATATAATCTGTCCAAACCTCGCCGATGCCTCCCGCACCGCCGATGATGACATATACGCCTCCATAGCGGTAAGGAACACTTTCAGACGGCCCGCTTTGGACCGGAAGCAATTGAGGCCGGTACCATTCCTGATGTCTGCGCACCCATGCTTTACCCGTACGGTCGCGGGGCAGGCTGAATATGTCTTCTGCGGGGAAATCCCCCCCGTCTTCAAGATCGGCGAGACGGATGTGCCAGCTCGGATGTTCTTTAGCGAGAGACCCGACGAAACCGTGCACACTGGAATGAGCGGGACGCACCTCATCATATTGGGTGATAGGCTGTGCTTGGTGCGTAATCACCGTCATCCCTAGCTGCTCCTTTCCATACCCGAGACCGATAAGAGCTTTGGCCGCTCTGAAAATTTGCAGCACCCCGCTTTTTTGATCATGGCTGTCAGAATCAGCCGGCTGAGGGGCAAACCAAATCATATGCTGAATCTCACCGAGACGGCGGAGCCGATCAGATATCACTTCAACGGAAGCACTTTGGCCGATATCAAATCGCACAGCTTTAGGAAACAATCGTAAAACCGCGTCCGCCTGCCCGTCTGTACCGCCTATGATGACAGCTTTTGCTTCAGAAATGGGGAAGCCGGTTTGGTTGTCTATCGGTTCCGCGTCCCATACCTGCATCAGTTTGACGGCTCCGGTAAGGTTACCCGGGAGATCGTATTGCTTATTATCGGTTACGGCCGGCGCACTTTCGGCCATCCGGGCAGAAAATCCTTTTATCCTTACACACACATTGCCGCGTTCATCACATATATCAATGTCCATTCTTCGCACAGCCGGTGTTTCATGCGTCACAAATACGGCCGCCCACATGTTTGGACTGCACGGATGAAAAACGGTCAGTTCATGCAATTCAAAAGGCATTAACGGCTGCTCCGGATAACCCGCTTGATCTTCATTCATAACGCCGATGGCCGCCTGAAAAGCGGAATCAATCAGACTCGGATGGAGCACAAACTGTTCGGCTTCATCAGAAACGGAAGCGGGGAGCACCAATTTAGCCAAAGCTTCTTTTTCCCCGCAATAAATGTAATCAATTCCTTGATGTGAAGGTCCGTATACAATTTCCGCCTTTGCAAACGCCGCATAGCAGTCTTCTTTTGACAGCACTTTTTTGCGGCATCGCGCTTTCAGCTGTTCAATATGCAAAACCGGCGCCTCAGACAGCGGCTCAATCACAGCGCTGCCTTCACAATAAATGTCTGAATCATTTTCATTGCTGTACACTTGAAATGAAACATTGCCGTTGTCCTCCAAAGAAAGCCCTGTCGTCATACGCAGCGGCTCTTTTTTATGAACGGCCTGGCGTATCCAGCTGATATACCGCAGCGAAATGCCGGTTTTAGCCGTGTATCCAGCGGCTAACGGCGCGGCAGCCAGTTCAGCCGCGGCTCTCGCCATTTCAAGATAAGCCGCCCCGGGGAGAACACGCTTGTTTCGGACGATATGATCGGCTAAGAAGAATTCATCTCCGTTCAGTATCGTACTGAATTTTTGTTCTAACAAATCTGATGTATTGCGGTGAAGCAGCGGGTGAAGCCTGCTTTCTGTATTTGCGGAAGTGACGGGATGATCGGGCTCCGGTATCCAATATCGTTCCTTTGCAAAAGGGTACGTCGGCAGACTCATCCTGCGCGGTTTCTCCTCCTGATACAGCCGCGTCCAGTCTATCTCCAATCCTTTTGACCACAGCTCCGCAAGTTTTTTGTAAGTGCCGCTGTCCATCCATTTTCGGATCAGCTCCTCCGTATCCTGATCATCATTCAGGAAACCCCTGATTTCCGTTCCGCTATCAGACCGCCCTTGAAAGCAGCCGTCAATCTGCCGTTTTCGTTCTGTAAATTCAGTTAATTTCCTGATCAGGTCTGCTTGATCGTTCACTAAAAAAACAAGCCGCTCTTCCATTGCCAGCCGTCCCGTTTGCAGCGTATACGCCAGTGACCGCAAGGAAAAAGATTCATCAGGCTGCTTATCTAAGTCCGACTGGCCGAAAAGACCGGAAAGAATATTCTTATGTTTCTCATCGTTTGTCAGACATTCTGCTAAAGTCCGGACGGAAGTATGCTGTATGAGATCAGTCATGTCTATTGCCAGCCCGTATTGATCCGTCATCAGCTCAGAAAACTGTGTCAGCTGCATGACATCCAAGCCGAATTCCTTCCAATCCTGTTCATCATTTACCGAGCCGGCCTCTACATGCAGAACTTCGGCCAGAACACCTCGCAACGCATCTTCCAGCTGATTTTGCATTGTATCTATTTTGTCATGAAGCGGACTGCTTCCTTCAAGCGCTTTATCTTTGAGAAACATCAGCAGGCGGGCAGCGTATTCCTTCAGCCGCTCCGGATTTTTCGCTGACAGAGGCACGATATACGGTCTCTCTTGATCCTCCGTAATACCGGGGTTTTTGGGCCTGTACTCTTCTAAAATGAGATGAACGTTTGAACCCGTCGCCCCGAATGAACTGATGCCTGCGCGTCTCGGGCAGGCATGTTCACGGCCGTTCTCTGTATACGCCGGCCTTTTCCATGACTCGGTTTTTTGCTGCACGTAAAATGGCGAGTCCTCTAAACGGAGATACGGATTCATCGTCTCTGAGTGCAAAGAAGGGACAAGCGTTTTGTGAAACAGCTGCAAAACCGTTTTATGAAGCCCGCTGATCCCGGCGGCTGATTCCGCATGTCCGATATTCGATTTAACGGAACCGATCGCACAAAATTGCCGATCCTCCGTAAACGTGCGGTAAGCTTTAACAAGACCTTGTATTTCAATCGGATCTCCTAAAGAAGTTCCGGTTCCGTGCGCTTCCACATAAGAAATCGTCCGGGGATCGATCCCCGTCTTTTCAAGACATTCAGCTATCATATCCCCCTGCGCCACGGGGCTCGGCACGGTAATCCCGCTGACGGTCCCCACGTGATTGACGGCGCTGCCTTTTATCACCGCATAAATATGATCCTTATCTTCTTCGGCTTTGTGGAGCGGCTTCAGCAGCACGGCTCCGATGCCGTCAGCTGAGACATAGCCTGTGCCTCCTTCGCCGAACGTGCGGCACAGCCCGTCACTCGAATGCATATCCATCAAGCCGTATGTGATATATTTTGTCGGGTGCAATGATAAATTGACGCCTCCCGCAAGAGCTGCTTCACATTCACCGCGTCTCAGACTTTCCGCCGCCATATGGACGGCCGTCAAAGATGACGAACACACCGTGTCAACCGCCATGCTCGGCCCGTGAAAATTGCAGAAATATGAAACCCGGTTTGCGATCGGCGCATAGTTCAAGGGATAAGGAAAGACCAGCCCTTTGGCCGCAGCTTCAGCGCCGGCGAGAGAATAATCCATATGCATCACCCCGGCAAACACACCGACGTTCATTCTCTTATTCGGCCCTTTCGGCTGAACGATTGTTTCCGGGGTGTAGCCCGCATCCTCAATCGTTTCCCAGCATGTTTCTAAAAACAATCGTTCTTGCGGATCTTTAGCTTCTGCCTCCCGCGGAGAAATCCGGAAAAATTTCGCATCAAAACAATCCGGATCGTCTATAAAACCGCCCCATTTGGAAATCGGCTTGCCGGACGGCGATCGCAAATGCTCATATTTCCTCGTATCCCAGCGGGAACGAGGCACTTCCGTTACGCTGTTTTTTCCATTTTTTAAATTTGTCCAGAATTCACGAAGATTTTTGGCGCCGGGGTACCGTCCCGCCATCCCGACAATCGCAATATCTCCATTCTGCGTTCCGGCTGACGCCGATTTTTTCACACGGATTTGGGTCGTCCTCTTTTTTTCCCTGTGCAAAGGTTCAGCATTTGAATGCCCGCTTTGAGCATGGCCGAAGCCGGCTCCGTAATGTTCGCACAAATATCCCGCCAATTCCGCGATTGTCGTGTATTCAAATAACAGCGTCGGCAGTAGCTGCGTTCCGATTTTTCGTTCAATTTCCTTTACCATGTCCAACAGCCCCGGAGAATCCAGCCCCATTTCATAGTAGCCGATATCCGGGTCAATCTCTTTCACAGGTTTGTTCAATCGGGCGGCAAGCAATTCTTTTAAATAAAGGATGCACTGTTCAGTAAGGCCGGCGGAAGCCTCCGCACGGCGGGGCTCAGAAGGCGCCGATTCCGCTTGCGGAGCCGGGACGGCATTCCGCCCGTCAGGCTCTTTCTTTTGCCGTTTCTGATTGATCAGTTCCGGGTCCCTCACCAGTTTATTGGCGAAGTTTTTCAGTTCGCCGACTTTTCTGCCTTCCTCATTGAAAAACTCCATTGTCACGTAAACGAGATCTTTCTTACGGGTGACGGATTCTTTTTTTATCTTGGTGATACATGTTGTCTGCAGCAATTCGGCGCAATAAAACGATTCATAAAACAGCGGCAGAAATAATTGCCCCTCCTCCCTCGTCAAAGGAGCGAGATATACATTGGAGCCTATGCTGCTCGCATCTATCAATGCGGGATGAAACATCGCCTCTTCTGCATGTTCCAGCTGATCCTTTTGCACCGACAGATCAATATAAATCTCTTTTTCAGTTTGGTAGACGCTTCCGCAGCCTTTCATCATTCCTGAATGAACCAGTTCTTGATCCCTGCATTCCGCGTAAATGTCCTCAAGCGGTATTTCTGCCGCCGTTTGTTTTACGGCATCCATCCGGACGCTCTCTTGGAAGCCGGCGGGATTGACGGAATGCATTTGCGCCGCGGCATATACCTTTGTCTCTGCTGCTTCGTCACCTTGTTTTTGCTCTTTCACCTCTACCTTCCACTGCCCTTCGCCGTTCTCTGTACAGTCAACGGAAAGCAGGATTGTTTCTCCCTGTTCAGGAGCTAAAGGGTGAAAAATCGATAAGCGCCTGAGTTCAAGGCCGGCATGAAAAAAACCGTTTTCTCTGAAAGTCTGATAGATCAGGTCAATATAAGCCAGACCCGGCAGCAGTTCCTTTCCATAGGCTTTATGATGTTTCAGAACGGGATGCTGATTGTTAATAAGAAGCTGCTCTTGCATATGAACTTCCTCCATATCGACGTTCAATTTTCAGCGCAATCAGTAAGTCTTCATTTGTTTCCAAAACGTATTCGGGCGGGACTTATGTGCGTTTTCATGCAGGTTTTCGGCTTTGTCCGAACGAATAGGCCGGCGTTTTAATTCCTGTCTCGGCAAAGGCTTTCTAACCGGGGTATACGCCTCTTGCTCCCAAGCTTCCACTATGACATGGGCATTTGTCCCTCCGTCAGCGAAACTGCTGACGGCGGCAATCCGCGGTGAATCCGTCCATTCACGCAGAGCGTGCGAAAAATAAAACGGCGAGGCGGACAGATCGTAATGCGTCATCGGCTCTTTGCCCGAAAGGAAAGGCACACGCATTCGGCGCGAGAGCATAAGCACTGTTTTAATGAATCCGGCAATCCCTTCAGCGCATAACGGGTGTCCGATATTCGGCTTCATCGATCCCAATTCGCAAGGCGCGCTGTTTTGCATACGGTAGACCGCTTCAATCGCCCTCAGTTCCAAAAGGTCGGTTACTTCAGAGCCTGAACCGTTTGCTTCAATGTAGCTGATATCCTCCGCTTTTTTGCCGCTTTTGGCAAGCGCCTTGGCCATCACTTCTTTCTGCGCCTGTATATTCGGTGTGGCAGGCCCCGCGGTTCTGCCGTCATTGTTTACGGAAATGCCTTTAATGACCGCATGAATCCGGTCCCCGTCTTTTACAGCCTGGGCCGCTGTTTTTAAATACACCATTCCGACGCCTTCGCCCAATACGATGCCGCCGGTGCGGCGGTCAAAAATATGAAACGCAGGCTCTTCGCTTAACAGATTGCGAAGTTCGAACATCCGGTGGGTTTGACCGGATTCCAGCAGACTGACTCCCCCGACCACCGCTGAGTCGATTTCACCGCAAGAAAGCGCCTGTATCGCCATATTCATCCCGACAAGCGCTGAAGAACAGGCCGTATCCAAAACAAGACTCGGCCCCTTCAAATCAAAGAACTGAGAAAGATTGGCCGCTAAGTAATTCGGGCCGGCGGCGACTATCGGATTTTTTGCATGCTTCAGACGGTTTTCATCAGGCATACTGCCGCCGCGTCCTCCTAAATAGACACCGGCTGACCTGCCTTTCATTTCTTGTAAAGAGTACCCGCTGTCTCTGAACAGATGAAGCGCCTCTTCTAATATAAGAAAGGACTGGATATCCATTGCCTTGATGTCTTCTTCGGGAATAAGGAAAAACTCCGGGTCAAAATGCGTTACATTTTGTAAAAGGCCCGCATAATCCGCCTTCTCCGTTTTCCAGCGCTCTTTCGGAACTCTTTGAATGGCTGACGTTCCTTCAGACAGCAGCTTCCAATAAGCTTCGATTGATTCAGCTCCCGGAAAACGGCAGGACATTCCGACCACAGCAATGTCTTGCGCCGCTCTAGCACCAGAAGGCTGAATAACAGCGGCTGCTGTTTGTTTGGGAACGTCCGGGATTTCAGGCTGAACCGGTTTTGAAACGGCAGCTTTGATTTCGGGATATGCTGTTTCAAGCCATCCCGCCAGCGCAGCAACCGTAGGGTATTCATACAGCACCGCCGGGTCAAGGTCAGCTTTGATCCTCTTTCCGATCGCTCTGGACACTTGGGCAAGCATGATGGAATCGGCTCCGTAATCTTGAAACGGTGTATCAGATTCAAATCTTGACGGCTCCAGTCTTAATTCCCGGCAGCAAATGCCCGTCAGCCACTCCTCAACGCTTTCTGTATCGGCCTGTTCCTGCTGCTTTGTTTCAGTAAGGCCGGATGAAAGCAGCAGACGGTCAGGCTCCCATTTTTCCGGGTGAATGACGGCCGGCATAATAACAGATCCGCAATCGCCTGCCATGATGGCATCAAACAGGCTCAGCCCTTCTCTGTCAGTGATGCTCTTTAAACCGCTTTTCTGATAGGCCCGGCTTTTTGATTCGCCCATACCCGTTTCTTTCCAGCTCGGCCACTGGATGCTCAGCACCGGAAAACCTTTTGCGGCCGCAAAATAATCCATATAGGCGTTAGCCATGGCATAATCGCTTTGTCCCGCTCCTAATTCCGGCATCACGCCGGACACTGAAGAAAACAGCGCAAAAAACCGAAGAGGCTCCTTGTGCAGCGCTTGATACAAAAGGTCCAGTCCGTCTGTTTTAGGCTCAAGCACGGTCTTCATCTGTTCGCTTGTTTTGCGGATAAAGGCCGGATGATCGAGATCTACGGCTCCCGCTGCGTGTATCACGCCTCCTATCGGCCCCATCTTCTCTTTCACCCGGCTGACGGCCTGCTCATTATCAGGGCCGGAAGATACAGACAGCACTTCCGTTCGGACACCTTTTTGTTCGAGCTCTCTGATTCTTCTCACTTTATCGGAAAACGGGGAATTCCGTTTGACATGATCATCCCACTCCGCTTTCGGAGGCATTGTTTCTTTTCCGGTAAGCACGAGTTTCGTGACTCCGTATCGTTCGGCAAAATGCCGGGCGAATAAATATCCGAGTCCCCGGGTTCCTCCGGTGATCCAGAGCACATGGTCTTTCGGAAATGAAAATTCTTTTTCAGCTAAGCTGTTTGTTTCCTTTAACCGCGCGTGATAGCGCACACCGTTTCGGTAACACACTTCGATGTCTTCAGAATCGCGAAAAAACTCCTCTGCGATCTGGTTTGCCAGCTCAGGATCTTCGGCAGTCCGTTCTGCATCCATATGCCGCGAGCGGATATCCTTATATTCACTTTGGAGCATCCGGTACAATCCGGCCTTTTTTGCACCTGAGAGATTTATCGTTTCATTTGCAAAAGGTTCAAGCCCCTTTGTCACACAAAGCAGCTGAAGCTTTCGGCCGCGGTTTCTGTTGTCAATGAGAGACTGCAGACGATGAATCCAGCCGTCATCATGATTGATTTCCGTCCCGCATCCGGTCACATCGATCAGACCGCCAAATCGGGCCGCGTCCCCGGATATTTCCGGTGATGCAGCGTCAATAATTTCAGACTCGGGGAAATAACGGGACAGCTCAACGGCTAAATTTCCTGTCTGGTGATCAGCAGCTATTCCGATGACGCCCCGCACTTCCTTAGCCGGAACACTGCTGCTTTCTGCCCAGCTTTTCTGTAAAAAGCGGATTTCACGAAATGTTTCAGAATGTGTTTCAGCATCACGAACATTGTCCGGCGCTGCATCGTCCGGCCAATACCGATCCTTTATAAATGGATAACCGGGAAGGCTGATGCGATGCGGCAGGCTGCCGTTATAAAGCTCTGACCAATCAATCTTCAGCCCTTTTACCCAAAGTTCCAGAAGCTTCACGAATTTTTTTCTTTTCATCCATTTACGGACGGCTTCCTGCATATCTTCATCCTTAAAAACGGCTAGAATGTCTTTATACTGTTTGCTTTTCCCCCTGAAGCAGCCGTCTGTCCCGCCGTCAATAAAACGCTGCAGTTTTTCCGCTAACTGCTCTGTCGACGTCACGATAAACGCCGCACGTTCTTCCATCGCTTCTCTTCCGGTTTGAAGGGTGTAAGCCGCATCCCGGAGGCTGCGGTCTGTGACGTCATTTTTTCTGATCGCTTGAAGAAGCTGCTGCGCCCGCTGCTTCAGGCTGGCCTCCTGTTTGGCGGATAATAAAATGACTGCGGGATCTTCATCTGTGAATGGCTCATAAATCTCCCTATCAGGTTCAATATATTCTTCTATCAATATGTGGGCATTTGCCCCGCCCGCGCCAAAAGAAGAGATTCCCGCGATTCTCGGAACCTTCTTTTGCGCTCCGTTTTCCTCAATGACCGGCCGGTTCCAGTCTGCCAATTCACGCTGCACCACAAACGGCGTCCGGTCGAATGCAATATTCGGATTCAATTTTCTGCAATGTAATGAGGGAGCCAGCTGTCGTTTTTGAAACTGAAGCAGCAGTTTCGTTACACCGGCAATGCCTGCCGCGGCTTCCAAATGCCCGATATTGGATTTAACTGAGCTGATGGCGCAAAAACCTTTATCTGACGTTTTCGTTTGAAATGCGCGGGTCAAACCGTCAATCTCGATCGGATCTCCGAGTTCAGTACCCGTGCCGTGGGCTTCGATACAGCTGATCATCCGCGGATGTATTCCCGATTTTTCAAGCGCGCCGGAAATCACGTCAGCTTGGGCGCTCGGACTCGGCACTGTATACCCGTTTGTTCTGCCGCCGTGATTGATATGAGTGCCGCGAATCACCCCGTAAATATGGTCCTTATCAGCCATCGCTTTTGACAGCGGCTTTAACAGCACGGCCCCGACGCCTTCCCCGGGAACAAATCCGTCTCCGCCCTCACCGAAACTTTTGCACGTTCCGTCTTTTGAAAGCATTCGATAGGCGCTGAGCTCCGCATAAGCCGAAGGATGCGTATACACATTCACACCGCCGGCAATCGCCATGTCGCATTCGCCGCGAAGGATGTTTTCACACGCTTCGTGAATTGCAGTCAGCGAAGATGAGCACATCGTGTCGACCGGCATGCTCGGCCCTTTCAGATTAAGAAAATAGGAAACTCTGTTGGCCGCTGAACTGAACGACGTTTTCGGCTGCAGGGTGCCGCCGTTTTTCCAGTACATTCCGTACCCGTTTTTCGTAATGCCCGCAAAAACGCCGACCCGGCCGTTATACAAATTCTCAAGCTGTTCCTTCGTATAACCGGCATCCTCCAGCACCTGCCAGCACATTTCAATAAAGAGACGCTCCTGCGGGTCCATATTCAAAGCATCACGGGGTGAAATTTGAAAAAACAGCGGATCAAAGAAAGCGGCTTCTTTCAGAAACCCGCCCCGCTTACTGTAACTTTTCCCTTCTTTCACGGCCGCTTCAGGATCAGGGTTGTAGTACTTGTCCTTTTCCCAGCGCTCTTCGGGAATTTCCGTCACACAGTCTTTTCCGGCCGCTAAGTTATCCCAGTACTCTTCAAGTGTTTCAGCTTGCGGATAACGTCCGCTGACTCCGATAATCGCAATCCCTTCTTTTGTCTGGTTCTCATTGGAAAAAGCAGGCCGTTTCTTTCGCTTGATAAACGACGGAAGCACCGGAAAATCTTCATTTGCCAAAACCTGTTCTGATATGCCTGAACGGTGGTCATCATCATTTGTCCATTTTCGGCATTCTTTTGGATAATCCGTGACAAAGTGAGCTGCCAGAGATCCCAGTGTCTTATATTCGTAAAAAACCGTTTTGGAAAGGTCACCGAAAAGCAGAGACAATTCGCGGTTCAATTTCGTCACAGTGACTGAGTCGATTCCGTAGGTTTCCAGCGGCTCTTCAGTATCTATGTTGGAAACAGCAATTTTTGTAGTCAGGGCAAACAGCGTTTTGAGCTGAAGAAGCGTTTGTTCATACAAACGTTCACTGCGGTGTTCGGCATTGGTTTTTCCGGGAGCGCCCGTCTTGATGACAGGCTGCAGCTTCAACCCCGACAGGGAAGCCCATATTTTCCCTTCTTCGTCACATAAATCAATATAAAAGCTCCCCGCCTTCTCTTGTATCTCGGCCCATACCTTGTCAGGACAAGATTCATAAAACAAAAGCTCGTCCAATGAAACCGGGGCGAGCGTTTTATATTCTTTGCCGCCAAGCAGCGCGCATGCCTCTGTCACACTTTGCATCACACAGGGAGGGAGGCCGAATCGGGCGGATTCTTTTTGGTCTGTCAATGGAATTGATATGTCTGCCAGCATCCGTCCTGCTGAGGCGTAAATACGCTCAATTCCTTTCATGTGCTCACTGTATTGAACGGTATCGTTCTGAGTGATGGCTTCAATTTGCTGCTGATCCATCAGGAAGCTGCTGTTTTCCTTCAAGCGGCTGATATCCAGCATGCCAGGCGCAGCATCAACTGGCTGAATCGTCCCTTGGCTGTACACATCATGATGACTGAAATCGGCAGAAAATGGATTATAAATCTCAAACCTTTTGGCTTCACCCTCTGCGGGTATCAGCCTGATTTCGATATGGAACAGCTCAGCCGCAGTCAGAATGGGCTTTGACCACACGATATGTGTCAGCCGGACAGCCTCAGTCTCCTTTTCTGTCAAAACAGCCGCAGCTCTCGCCATTTCCAAAAGAAGTTCTCCGGGCATAAGCTTTTTACGCTGTAAAGAAACATCAGCGAGAAAAAATTCCCGGCCGCTGAAAGCTGCCGAGAATCCCTGTCCCGTTTCATCGGAAATATGCTGCTGAGCAAGCGGATGAAGGTAATCCGCTTGGCGAAGTCCCATCCGCATATCATAATCGCGCAAAATGCCGATCGCATCCTGTTTTGTCATTTTTTTATTTTTGACGTCAGAAAAAACCCGGTGCAGAAACTCTTTCATATGGTTTCCTCCATTACGCTAATCCCTGTAAAAACCGATCGTTCTTTTTACAGCGGCTTCTATGCTTATTTCGTTTTTCTCCAATTCATCAAGCAGGCGCTCATAAGTCTCAAGCGGGGACGTATCAATCTCATAAGTCTCCCGGTGCCTTATATGCTGCGCACTGTGCGGTATCCAGCAATGTGTTTTCGCAAAAGGATAGACGGGCAGGCTGACTTTTTTTGGCCTTTCGTCCGGATATAATTTATTCCAGTCGACATGTAAACCTTGCACCCATAATTTTGCAAGCATTGTATACTTTCCTGCTTCCATCCATTGATCTACGGTCCCGCTCATTTCTGCGTTGTCCGTCATCTCTGTAAACAGCTGTTTCATCGCTTTGTTCCGGCCTGTAAAGAAATTCTGCCCCGTCTCCTTGCCGCTGAGGAAATCATTCAGCGCGTTCGTAAGCTCTTCTTTTGTTTCAGCAATAACGGCAAGGCGCTCTTCCATTTCATCCCGGCCAAGCTGAAGCGTATAAGCGATACCCGCAAGAGCTCCGTCAGCTGAATGTGTCTTTTCCAAATATCTGCGCAGCTGTTCCGCACGTTCCTTCAGCTGTTCCGCCGTCTTTGCCGAGAGAATGAATAAGGTCGGCTGAAGTTCACCGGACGTCCATTGTTTCTCTTCAACAGGAGAAACATATTCTTCGAGCACGACATGAGCATTGACACCGCCAAATCCGAACGAGCTGACACCCGCTCTCCGCGGCAGTTCATTTCCGCTATCATCAGTCGCCGCTTTCCACGGCTGAGTGTCGCGGACGAAGTAAAACGGGCTGTCGTCGAGGCTGATATACGGATTAACGGTTTCACAATGCAGACTTTTAACGAGCGTTTTGTGCTGCATCTGCAAAATAATTTTTAAAAGCCCGGCCATGCCGGCCGCAAGCTCTGTGTGGCCGATATTCGTTTTGACGGAACCGATGGCGCAATGAGGCTGATCGGGTGCCGTTACTCCGGCTTTCTGATAAAGCGCTGCAAAAGCCGCTTTGAGTCCGTTGATTTCTATCGGATCTCCGAGCGCCGTTCCCGTGCCGTGGGCTTCAATATAACTCACTGTCCGGGGGTCGATGTTCGCTTGCTGATAAGCTTTTATCATGACTTCTGTCTGTGCTTTCGGATTCGGCGATGTAAGGGAAGCCGCCCGTCCGCCATGATTTTCCGCCGTTCCGCGAATAACGGCATAAATACGGTCGCCGTCACGTTCCGCATCGGATAATGTTTTTAAAACAATCATGCCGGCACCTTCAGCTCTGACATACCCGTCCGCTTGATCGGAAAATGTTTTGCAGCGCCCGTCTTCACTGAGCATTCCCGCTTTATTAAAGCTGATATGCATATCCGGCGACACAATAGCATTGACGCCTCCTGCAATCGCGATGCCGCAGTCTCCGGCCTGAATTGCCCTGACCGCACGGTGAACAGCGACCAATGAGCTTGAACAGGCGGTTTCAATCGGTTCGCTCGGCCCATGTATATTCAGAAAATAGCTCATGCGGTTCGGACCGATTGACGGAACCGTACCGGCGGCGGAAGAACCCTCAATCTCTATATGGAACTTTGAAGCTTCCTGAGCGTAACCACTGTTTGTCGTGCCTGCAAAAATGCCTGTATTTGTACCTGACAGGCTTTTGGCAGAGCAGCCGGCATCTTCAATCGCTTTCCATACATGCATCATTAAAAGTCTTTGCTGAGGATCCATCATTTCGGCTTCATGCGGAGAAATACCGAAAAATAAAGGGTCAAATTGAGCGGTTTCATCAATGAAGCCGCCCCACTTTACATTGCTCGCATTTTTATCTTTCTGCGGATCTCCGTAATACTGTCTCCAGTCCCAGCGCTCCGGCGGTATTTCAGAAATGCAGTCCTTTTCTCCGGCTAAATTCTCCCAAAACATTTCCGGATTTTCAGCCATTGGAAATGCACAGCTGATTCCGATTATCGCCACAGGCTCAGGTGCAGCTGCGGTTTTTGTTTTAGGAAGGCGGGACGGAATCAAGAATGGTTCCGTCTTCATTTTTTTACGCACAACCGGTTTCTCCGTTTCTGTTTCTGCCTGTGAGCCGAATGTATCCGGATGTTCCGTCAGCAAGTATTGGGCAAAACGAAAGACTGTCGGGTATTCAAAAAACACGGCCGGTGTCAGTTCAAGCCCATACATTTTATTTAGTTCATTTGCAAACTGCGTGAATGAAACCGAATCAAAGCCATAATCTCTCATCTCTGATTCAGCATCTATCTCGTCTTCTTTCACCTTCAGAATGCCTGATATCATATGTTTGAGTTCCGCTTGTACTTTATTCGGCATATGGACGGGCGTCTTCCTTGACACATGAATGCTACGGGACGGTTCCGGCGTTTCAAGCATCAAGTTTTTTCGAATCCGTTTTTCGTCGCCCTCTGCCACCATGACCTGATGTTCTCCGCAAGCAAAAGCGGCGTAAAGCGCTTGGATGCCTGAGGCCGATCGCATGGCTTTCATCCCGGTCTGTTCATACATCAGCCGTTCGGTCTCTTTGTCCACACGCATACCGCCTTCTTCCCAAAG
>NZ_JAAMNL010000018.1:0-40344 GCF_011066015.1 Bacillus sp. EKM206B | reverse complement strand
TCGATGTGTATCACCAGCCTTATACCATCTAACCCATGTCTGAACCTGTGTCTTATTCTTAATATTCAACTCCTGCAGGATCTCTTTCATAGGTACGCCTGCCAATCTCATTTCTACAGCCTTCTGTTTCACTTCAACCGGATAACTCACTCTTGTCCCCATAGAAAAAACACCTCCAAGTCTAATTTCGGATAACAATCATCCGTATTCAAACTTGAAGGTGTTTTTATTTGTCTCATCTTATGGGGTCAGTCCCCGAACAATCCCGCAGGCTGTTTTTTCTTTCACCCGTCATGCAGGACAGAAGGGGAAGGTGAGAAGAAGGCACTTATGGTATGATGACAAATAGAATAAAACCTCGTGAGGCCGGTCGGCTAAAAGGAAGTGGACAGAGATTGTTTGGTACAAAACATCAAGAAGACTATGTCTCCCGTGACAGACGCTCATTGCATATGCTTGCGCTTCGGGTGCCCGGTCTGGCGTTTATTTTTATGGTATATGCCGCATCAGTCTCTTTGCAGTACATTTATGAAAGCTGGACGGTTTTATTGCTGCTGTTATTCACGATATTGATCGTCATTTTTGCCGTGCTGCACTGGCATTCCTATCGCTGGGTCAAGAAAAAAACGTTTCTTTATTTCATCATACAGGGATTTATCATATATACATCGGCTAACTTGATGACCGGGGGCTATATCGCGGCGGTCATCGGTCTCTATGCCTTTTTAATCGGGCAGATTATCGGAATGGCGGATAAGGGAAAAACGCTGCTCATACTCTATCTTTTCATTTTAATGTCCATAGCAGCCCTGCATCAGGAGCATCCGCATCATCTGCTTCGTTTCATCGTTATCGCCGCTCCCATCATGATCGTGATTATCACGTATGCGGCAACATTTTTCGCGCAAGTTGATGAAAAAATAAAAACACAGATGACGCTTGAAAAATTAGAACTCGCTCATCGGCAAGTGAAACAGCTGACGCTTCAGAATGAAAGACAGCGGATGGCGAGAGACTTGCACGATACGCTTGCTCAAGGATTGGTCAGCTTGCATATGCAGCTTGAAGCGGTGCATGTTCATCTTTCAAAGGGTAACACTGACAGAGCGAAAGACATCATCAGCCAGTCAATGGACAGAGTGAAAGGCACATTGGCTGATGCGCGCTCGGCCATTGACAACCTTCGCAGCACATCAGAAAAGATCGGGTTCTTAAAAGAAAGCATCACTGAACAAATCAACCATTTTACAGAAGCCTCCGGGCTGTCTTGTTTTTTAGATTACAGCGTGCATCATGTGCTTGACGTCCATACGGCGGAGAATTGCCATTACATGATCGGAGAAGGCCTGACAAACGCCGCCAAGCATGCAGAAGCAAAGAATGTCTGGGTATCCGTTCAGGAAGAAGAGGGACAGATCCGCATAACCGTCAAAGATGACGGGAAAGGTTTTGATTGCGGGACAGAAATGAGAAAAAGCGGACATTACGGGCTGCTTGGGATACGAGAACGCGTCAATATGATGAACGGCACTTGCCGTATAACAAGCGCCAGATCAGCGGGAACTCAAATCGAGATCATCATACCAATTCAAGGAGAGGCGGAACATGTATAAAGTGTTAATAGCAGATGACCATCTTGTCGTCAGAGAAGGTCTGAAGCTTTTGATAGAAACAAATGACCATTACACCATAACGGGAGAGGCGGAAAACGGGAAAACCGCCGTCCGCCTCGCAGAGGAACTAAAGCCAGATGTCATTCTCATGGATCTGTACATGCCGGAAATGAGCGGGCTGGAAGCCATTAAACAGATAAAAGAGCATTCTGATGTGCCGATCATTATTTTGACGACCTATAATGAAGATCATCTGATGATAGAAGGCATTGAATCAGGCGCGAACGGTTATCTGCTGAAAGACACAAGCTCAGAAACCTTATTTCATACGATGGATGCGGCGGTCAGGGGAGAAGTGCTTCTGCAGCCGGACATCTTGCGGCGTTTCCGGGAAATGAAAATGGAACGGGCAAATGCCAATGAAACACAGCTGACGGACAAGGAAATCATAGTTCTAGAAGCCGTTGCGCAAGGACATAAAAGCAAAGCGATCGCCTTCGATTTAGGAATCTCAGAGCGGACGGTAAAAGCGAGATTAACATCGATTTATAACAAATTAGGCGCTGATTCGCGGACGGAAGCCGTCACCATTGCCATGCAAAAAGGCATTCTGAAACTGAATATATAATGAAAAATTGCCCAAACGTACATGCCCCTATGTACGTTTTTTTTATTTGAATGTGAACTACAATTAGGCAGAAAGTAATGATTGGAGAGGAGTATTCGATGTCTGGTTTTTTATATAAATTAGGGGGATGGTCTGCCCGCAATCGATTAAAAATGATCAGTGCGTGGCTCGTGATACTGATCGCTTCGATTGTGATCGCCATCTCGTTAAAACCTGCTTTTTCTGAGGATATGTCAATTCCCGACACACCTTCTGAAAAGGCGATGGATATCATTCAAAAAGAATTTTCAAAGGGTCCCGATAAAGGAAGCATACGGGTTATTTTCGGAGCTGAAGACGGGAAGAAATTGACGTCAAAACCGGAAAAACAAGCGATCGAAGAGACATTAAAGAAGATCAAAACAGATCATTCAGTCGCTTCGATTGCAAGTCCTTTTGAGACAGGAACCATTTCTAAGGACGGATCAGTGGCGTATGCCGATGTGTCGTACAAAAAAGCGGCAGATGATATTTCGGCTTCGTCTGTTTCACATATTAAACACAGTCTGACTGCCGCCGGAGACAAGGGCCTGCAGACGGAGCTCAGCGGTGATGTGCCGGGGGCCGGTGTTGAAGTCGGCGGTGTATCTGAAATTGTCGGCGTTGTGCTGGCTTTCGTCGTTCTGGCCATTACGTTTGGTTCATTAGTCATCGCGGGGCTGCCGATTGTTACGGCCCTGATTGGGTTAGGCGTAAGCGTCGGGCTGACTTTAATCGGAACACAGGTCTTTACGATCGCTTCGGTCAGTCTCTCATTATCCGGAATGATCGGACTGGCCGTCGGGATTGATTATGCACTGTTTATCTTTACGAAGCATCGTCAGTTTTTGGGCGAAGGTTTACAAAAAAATGAATCAATCGCTAAAGCTGCGGGAACGGCTGGCAGCGCCGTCGTTTTTGCGGGACTGACCGTGATCGTCGCGCTTTGCGGATTGACTGTTGTCGGCATTCCGTTCATGTCTGCGATGGGATTGACTGCGGCACTCAGTGTGCTGATGGCTGTATTGGCATCAGTAACGCTGGTGCCTGCGGTGTTATCGGTCGCAGGAAAACGGATGATTCCGAAATCAAAAAGGAAAAAAGAAAAGAAAAGCGCCGAAACGAATGCGTGGGGACGTTTCGTTACAAAGAGGCCTATTCTGTTAAGCATTTTCAGCATTATTCTTTTGGCTGTCATCAGTCTGCCGGCCATGCATTTAGAGCTGGGGCTGCCTGATGCGGGAATGAAAGCGAAAGACAACCCGGATCGCCGTGCCTATGATTTGCTGGCCAAAGGATTTGGCGAAGGCTTTAACGGCAAGCTGACAATTGTTGCCGATGCAAAAGGGGTCAAGGGGAACAAAAGTGAAGCATTTCAAGACGCCGTGAAAGAAATAAAGGACTTGCACAATGTGGCGAGCGTCACACCTGCCATGCCGAATCAAAAAGGGGACTATGCCATCATTACGGCAGTGCCTGAAACCGGACCGAATGATAAGGCAACGAAAGAGTTAGTGCAGGATATACGGAAACAATCAGACAAAAATGGCATCCGCCTGCTCGTCACCGGGTCAACCGCGGTGAACATTGATATTTCAGACCGGTTAAACGATGCGATTCCGGAATTCGCCATTCTCATTGTCGGGTTTGCGTTTGTATTGCTGACCGTTGTTTTCCGCTCGCTTCTCGTGCCCCTTGCCGCTGTCGTCGGCTTTTTGCTGACGATGACCGCTACACTCGGGTTATCGGTATTCGTTCTGCAGGATGGGAATTTCACCGGCTTGCTCAGCATTCCGGAAAAAGGCCCGATTCTCGCCTTCCTGCCTATTTTGGCGATCGGTATTCTTTTCGGGCTGGCGATGGATTATCAAGTATTCCTTGTCAGCAGAATGAGAGAAGAATATGTCAAAACAAAAAATCCGGTACAAGCCATTCATGCCGGATTGAAACATAGCGGACCTGTCGTAACAGCGGCGGGACTGATCATGATTTTCGTCTTTGCGGGATTCATCTTTGCGGGAGAAGCTACGATCAAATCCATGGGCTTGGCAATGACCTTCGGTGTGCTTTTTGATGCGTTCATTGTAAGAATGACCATTATTCCGAGTGTCATGAAGCTGATGGGACATGCGGCCTGGTACTTGCCGAAGTGGCTGGATAAAATCATTCCGAACGTGGATATCGAAGGCCATAAGCTGACACAAGGCAAAACACCGGAGAAACCGGAAGAATAAAATGAAAAAGCAGATCGTTATGATCTGCTTTTTTTATGTGCTGACCGCATCCATGAAATGAGAAAAAAGCTTTTTCATGTCTTCATGTTTTTTTGTCAGCATTTCGGGATGCCATTGTACGCCGACGACAAATAATTCACCTGTCCGTTCAATCGCTTCAATGGCCCCGTCTTTCGCATAAGCCGCCACTTTAAACGAAGGCGCCGTCTCTTTTATGATCTGGTGATGGAATGAATTCACCCGCGCTGAATCGCCAAACAAGGAATGAAGACGTGTCCCTTTTTCAAAAGAAATATGATGGGTTTTTAACGGCGGATCTTTTTCTTGATCATGCTTAATGTCAGCAAACGAAGCGTGTGTCAGGTCTTGATATAAAGTTCCCCCGTAAGTGACGTTTAACATATGCATCCCCCGGCAGATTGCAAGAATCGGCTTTTCTAAAGCAACCGCCGTGAGAATCAGCTCCTTCTCGTAGGCGTCCCGATCAGGAAAGGTCTTTCTTAAAGCCTGTAAAGGTTCTTCACCGTAAAACAGCGGGTCTATATCCTGGCCGCCGGACAGAATGATCCCGTCAACATGAGAGACCTGTTCCTTTACAAGCGCCGTCTCTTGAATCACCGGCAATATAAACGGCACACCGCCGGCCTCAGAAACAGACTGAATATAATCATTATTGACATATGCCCGATTATAACCCGGGAAAGGGCCGGATTGATCAGCCATAATGTTTCCCGTAATTCCAATGCGTTTGGCCATTCTTCGCCCCCCTGAACCATGCTCATAATTAATCTGAACGTAGGTTGTACAAATCAGTTTGAAATTATTCTTCTTAATTACGGAATCATTGTTTTAGAAAAAAGATTGACCGTACTAAAGTAAGGGTTTCAGTTAGGATGAGTCTTCATTTGATTTTTGTTTATAAAAAACACATCGGTCCGTTGAAGGGACGAGTGTGTGAAATAAACGCTATTTATCGGTCGATGCTGTAACGCAGCATGACGGTATCGGATACTTGATTTCACCGATACGGCTCAATGGCGGTAAGCTGCTTTCCCTCGTTAAGAAGGTCTCAGCTGTTCTTCCCTCTCTTGAAATGTCCTTATCAGCGCCTGTTGATTTCGATATATTTCCACACAGCGCAATCAGTGATTTGCATTTTTTTCTGTCGCGGCATTGCCGTTATGGGCCGCCAGAAACAGCCATACAAGCAATGCGGCGAGGCTGTACGCCGCTCCCATCATCAAAAACGTAAAGCCGGCACCGGCGTACCAAGTGGCGGACAGATGAATGATCACACCGGAAACCGCTACGCCGACCAAGGCTCCAATTTGCCTGTTGGCATTTAAAGCCGCACCGGCGATATTCGCATGCTGTTGTCCGGCAGCCTGCATGATCACAGTTGTCATGGCAGGAACTGTAATGCCGGTGCCAAGGTTCATAACAGACATCAAAACCGCCAGCTGCCAATAAGGAAAATCAGGAGAAACAAGCACAAACAACAGCAATGCAATGATACAGCTGACCGCCATTGACACAAACATAAGCAATCCGGCTTCAAACCGATTCGCCAGACGGGCAAACAGCAGATTGCCAATCACGAAGACCGCCATCATCGGCAGCAGCTCAACACCAGCCATAAAGGAGCTTGCGCCTCTTGCTTCCTGCAAAAAAAGGCTTAGCATAAACATGCCGCCGAAAAGAGCAAAATTCAGTAAAAACCCGACGAATTGAGCAGCTGAGAATCGGCCGTTTTGATATAAGGACGCCGGCAGAATCGACGTTTCCGCAGAGATTTCCCGCAGCAAAAACAGCACAAATGCCAAAAGCGCCGCCGCGAATGCACCAAGAATTATGGGTGAGCGCCAGCCCGCTGAAGGCCCCTGTATCAAGGCAAACGAAAGAAAGCCGAGAGCAGCCATTCCAAGCAGATGCCCTGTAATGTTCATGCAGCTGATTTTTCGCGGCACGCGGCCGAGTACTCGGTAAGCAGAAATGAGCGCAGCAACCCCTAACGGCACATTGATCAGAAAAATACTCTGCCAGCCTGCCGCCTGTACCAGCACGCCGCCAATAAAGGGCCCAAGGCCAGAAGCGGCAGAAACAAGAGCGGCCCACAGTCCAAAGATTCGCGCCCGCACCCGCTCATCCGGGTAAGAGGCCGCCAAAAGACTGAGTGAGCTCGGCATAAACAAAGCCGCGCCAATCCCTTGCATGAGACGTCCGGCAATCAGCATCTGGCCATTAATAGATACGGCGCATAGGCAAGAGGCCAGGACAAAAACGGCCAAGCCCAGTATGTATATCGCCTTCGAGCCAAAACGGTCTGCCAAGGCTCCGCCCGCCAGCAGAAGTGACGCAAACGTAAGGATGTACCCGTCCACAACCCACGTCACACCTGAAAGTGACATTGAAAGGGTGTTTTTCATATCAGCCATCGCCACATTCACGACGGTTACATCAAGAGTTGCCATGAGGAAACCAAGTGCGAGCACGATCAGCACGGATAGGCCTGTTGATGATTTTGAATTTTGTAAAGACCCGCTGTTTGTCATTACAAATGCCCTTTCACTTGCTTGTTTACCCAATCATCTATTTTTTCAAGATCATACAGTTCCCCGACTCTGTTCATGACATGCTGCAAGGATTCTTCTCTCATGAGATTGGCCCATTCATCCTCGATTTCCCCCATGACTGTCTCCAGCACACAGTTGCTTTCATCCTCGAATACGGATTGCAGCAGGCCCTTCCCCTGATACATCGAACCTCTGCCTTCGACCGCCTGATAAACATCATAGAGCGTAATGTCCGTCAAAGGCTTCGTCAGGGTAAAACCGCCCTTGGTCCCCGGTATGGATTCTGCCAAATCGGCCTGTACCAATGTTCTCATCAGCTTCTTCAAATAAGACGGAGACACGCGTAAACGCTGGCTGATTGCTTCTGACGTTAAAGAAGACTGTACGGGCAGCCGTGACAATAACAGCAGCACAGAAACCGCCTGCTCCATCCCTGATTTCATTTTCATCCTATTCACTCCCGATTTATTATGGATAACTATTATCCATAATGGATCCCTTAGCAGCTTTTGTCAATAAAAAAAGCAAAAGAAACGGATCATTTCTTTTGCTTGGTACGGTTAACAAATCTGCTTGTGTTGAAGCGCTTCGTCACCATAAGTCATCTATTGAAACAATAAATCTTGGGAACAAAAACTCAAAAAACCCGTGACAATCACGGGTTTTTACATTTATTTCAATTTCTTGATTTCTTCCGTCAGCTCTTTGAATTTTTGATCAAGCTCACGATATTGTTTATCAGCCGGCGTCATGAAGCTGAGTTTTCCGAGGACTTCCTGCCGTTCGGTCTCAAGCTTCAATCGCAGTTCTTCAGCATCGTCCCTGACGGAGGGGGATTCTTTCCATTGTTTTCGGACGCTGCCGTTTGAGATTTCAAGCCGGATGTCCGTCGTCTTTTCGACGAAGTAACGATCATGTGAAACGATGATGAGCGTTCCGTCGTATCGGGCCAAAGTGTCTTCAAGCTGCTCGCGTGACGGCAGATCAAGGTGGTTTGTCGGCTCATCCAGAATCAGCACATCTTTCTCCTCCAAAATAAATGCCATCAGCTTGCATTTTACCCGCTCTCCCATGCTCATCTTGCCGATGGGCTCCGTCCATTGCGCTGCGGTAAATCCTAAATGCTTCATGAGAGATTGAACATTTCCTCTTTCCTCGAACGTTTCTTTGTAAAAAAGCTGTTCGGGGGTTTTATCAAGCGGGAGGTCGAATACTTCCTGCGTTAAATATCCGACGTTTGCAGACGGAGAAATCCATATGCTGCCCTGCGCTTTTTCCTGCCCGAGGATGACCTTCAATAATGTTGTTTTCCCGCTGCCGTTCGGGCCTGTAATCGCGATCTTTTCACCGTGCATCACAGTGAAATTCACGTTTTTGAAAAGCGTTCGTCCGTCATATGACTTTGTGACATCCCTTACTTCTAAAAAACGCTTTCCCGCTTTTTTGCGGTGTTCAATGGAAAAACGGACTTCATACTCCGCTTCAACCGGTTCTGCTTTCGCTTTTTCAAGCTCTTTCTCAAGGCGCTTCTGCTTTGATTTAATCTGGGCGTCCGTGCGTTTTGCTTTTACGCGATGGTATTCTTTAAACCCTTCTATTTTCGTTGATTGGGCGTGGGCTTTTTTTGACCAGGCGCTCAGCTCGTTCATTTGAGCTTCAATCCTTTTGACCATATTCTGCTGATTCTCATATTCGCGCTGCTGTGTCAGTCTTCTCTGTTTGCGGACCTCCATATAGCTTGAATAATTCCCTTTATGTTCAATGAGTTTCTTTCCTTCGATGGCCCAGATTTTTGTCGCCGCTGCATCTATAAAAGCACGATCATGCGAAACAAAAATAATGGTGCCTTTGTAATTCTTGATCTGATTTAGCAGTATTTCCAAACTGTGCTGATCGAGGTGGTTCGTCGGCTCATCTAATAACAAAATGCTGCTTGAGGAGGAGAAACCTTTGGCAAGACGGGCTTTCAATTTTTCTCCGCCGCTTAATTGCGAAAAGGCGCGTGCGGGTACGTTCCACTTTTCTAACAAGGCTGCCTCCGCAGGCTCCGGATGGCCGGAATCATAAGCTTCCGTTTCTTGTTCCACCATATATATGTTCACATCTTGCATCATCTGGATCTGTCCTTGTGACGGCGCTTTTTGATTGCAGATCAATTGCAGCAATAACGATTTGCCGGCGCCGTTTTTACCGATAACGCCGATGATGTCACCTTGCTGAACGCTCGCGCTGATCTGTTCAAAAAGGGGAACGCTGTTGATTTCATAACTGATGCCGCTTATTTTTAACATTTCTTTCATATGTCAATCCCTCGCTTTAAAGGGAGGACCAAAAAAATCCTCCCAAATTGATTTGGAAGGATTAGCCGTACCTGTGCATGATCAAATAAGCTATTTTCACATAGCTTTCGTATCGTATAGAAAATGGGCAGACTAATCCTATTTTTTCTGATTTGAAATATTTGATTTCAAACGGTCAAAATAAGATTAGTTAATCATTGTCCACCCATCATCCCTTCGTATTTGTTACGAACAGTGTAGCACACACTTATCTGTAAAAGCAAAGGGTATAAGCCTTTTTATTCCAGATTGGAGACTTCCCACTCTTCTTCTAAAACGGCATAATAATATTCGTCCCACCATTCATTATCATGGGGGATGCATTTTTTAAAAAAGCCTTCCCGTCTCATTCCGATCTTTTCCATCACCCGGTGCGAAGCCGTGTTTTCCGGCTGACATGTCGCAATGATCCGGTGTAATTTCATCTTGTTAAACCCGAATGCCAGCACGGCGCGCGCCGCCTCTGAAGCATATCCTTTGCCCTGGTATTCCGGGTGAAACACCCAGCCGATTTCATACGTATGATCGCCAAAATACTGAAAAAAAGCAATGTGGCCAATGACCGTTTTCTCATTCTTCAATAAAACGGGAAACTTCCCGGCATGTTCACCGCTGTTTTCAGTAACGAATTTCCTGGCACCATCTTCGGTAAAGACACCCTCTGGTATATATTTCATGACATTCGGATTTGAGGTGTACGCATAGACATCCTGCCAATCTTCCGGTTCAAATGTCCGAATTACGAGCCTGTCAGTTTTGATATTCATTTTTTATGTTCCTCCATCAAAAAAGGTTTCATTTACTACTTCGATTGAAAGATGTAAAAACCTTTGAGCGGGGAAGAGCCGAATAAAAAAAGCCTGCAGCTATACACTGCAGGCGGTTATTTTTCATTTGCGGCGGCGGGCAGGTTTGTAAACCCGAATTGCCCTCCGACAGCTTCTTTTACTTCATGAATAACGATAAATGATTTCGGATCAATTTTTTGAACATGTTTTTTGATTTTCAGCAATTCGTTCTTTTTAATGACAACATAGATAATGCGCTTGTCTTTGCTGCCGTAATACCCGTATCCGTAAAAAATCGTCGCCGCGTTGCCGTACTCGGAGGTGATGGCTTTGGCGATTTCTTCGTATTGGTCAGACATAATGGTGAGAGCTTTTTTATTATGGAAACCCTCAATGACAATATCGACGATTTTGGCGCACAGATATACGAATATAAACGTATACAGCATATGATTGATGCCGATCGCTAAAACGGATGCGAAAATGATGACACAATCCATATAAAACATGCTTTTCGAGATGTTAAAGCCCTTTGTGTAATTTAATAAATACGCCAAAAGCGTGGTCCCGCCGGTAGATCCGTCAGCGATAAAGATCAATGCCAGCCCCGCTCCCATCAGCAGAGCGCCGAATACAATCCCGAGCACCATATCGTGCACGCCGAACGGAATAAAGCTGACGATGCTGAGAAAAACAGAAGTCATTCCCGTACCGAGTATCGTGTATAAAATCGTTTTTTTCGTTAAAAATTTATAAGCCAGCCCGATAAAAATCAAATTTACAACCAGAGTCGTAATACTTGCAGGTATATGGAAAAGATAATATAACACGAGAGCGATTCCCACGGTGCTGCCGTCCCCTAAATGATTCGGGATGACGAAAAATTCCACGGACGCCGCAATAAGAAAGGCTCCGGCCATAATCATCAGTATATCCTTGCAAATGTTCTTCATGTGCAAACCTCCTCCGCAGTCAAAAATATATAAAAAACAAAAACGCCTCAAAAATTATCCAGCAGAACTAAATAATTTTTAAGACGAATCATTCACAATCTCGTTTGTTCATTCAGTAAAGAATGATCAGCTTCAATATCGAAGATTATATAGACACCTTCACATCTTGTCAATGCCGTGAAAATTGATTTTTCTGCAGTGTATATGAGGTTTAAATCAAGTTAAAACGAGGAATTATATCAGAAGAGTTTTCATTTCTGCTCTATCAATAAGAGAAATGTAATGAGAGACAACGAAGAAGGGATGATGACATTGGAACGAATTTTTATCAGTCCGGCCAAATACGTGCAGGGAAAAAACGCCATTGAAACGATCGGCGGACATCTGGAGGGCGTTGGTGAAAAAGCCGTCGTCATCGCGGACAAAACCGTATGGGATATCGCGGGCCACAAGGTGACGGCTGAATTAAAGAAAAGCAATATTTCTTCTGAAGAGGCGGTTTTCAACGGCGAAGCCTCCCAGGAAGAAATGAAAAGAATTGCCGGCATCGCAGAAAAAGCAGGCGCGACTATTGTCATCGGAGTCGGCGGCGGTAAAACGCTTGATACGGCCAAAGCCGTATCAGATGAAATAAACGGCTATACCGTTATCGTGCCGACGGCCGCTTCAACGGATGCTCCGACAAGCGGGCTGTCTGTCGTGTATTCTGAACAAGGCGCGTTCGAAAACTATCGTTTTTATCATAAGAATCCTGACTTGGTTCTGGTCGATACGAAAATCGTCGCGGAAGCTCCGCCGCGCTTTTTAGCATCAGGGATTGCCGATGCAATGGCGACGTGGATAGAGGCGCGCAGTGTCATCGCCAATGGCGGTAAAACGATGGCAGGCGGAATTCCTACAATCGCCGGAGAGGCTATCGCGGAAAAATGTGAAGCGGTATTATTCAAATACGGCCATCTCGCTTATGAGTCTGTGAAAGCGAAAGCCGTTACGCCCGCATTGGAAGCGGTGGTTGAAGCCAATACACTTCTGAGCGGACTGGGATTTGAAAGCGGCGGCTTAGCTGCGGCACATGCCATTCACAACGGCTTCACCGCGCTTGAAGGTGAAATCCATCACTTGACCCACGGTGAAAAAGTGGCATTCGGCACGCTCGTTCAATTGGCGCTGGAAAAACGTTCGCTTGAGGAAATTGAGCGGTATATCGCGTTTTATATCAGCTTGGGGCTGCCTGTCACACTTGAAGACATCAAATTGAAAGACGCATCTAAAGAGGACATTATGAAAGTGGCAGAAGCCGCGACGATTGAAGAAGAAACAATTCATGCCGCTTTTGACGTGACGGCTGACGACGTGGCGGATGCCATTATAGCGGCTGATCAATACGCAAAAGCATTTAAAGAAAAACACGCGTAAAACCTTTTACCGCGTGACCCGGACCCAAGGGCTGTTACAGCCCTTGGTTTTTTTATGCCCTTTGAAAACTTTTAAAAATAAAGAAAAAATTATGATACAATATACAAATGTTTTGAGAGATTGACAAAGGAAAGGTGGGAACGATATGCTGCATAATCCGACCGGTAAGGAGCGGCTTGCGCTGGCTTTTCTTCTCGGAATGCTTGCGATACTGGGGCCGCTCAATATAGATATGTATCTGCCGAGTTTCCCTGAAATCGCTGAAGATTTAAGCGCCCGTGCATCGCTTGTCCAGCTCAGTTTAACCGCATGTCTGATCGGACTGACAATCGGACAGGTTGTTGTCGGCCCGTTAAGTGACGCGAAGGGAAGAAGAAAACCGTTATTACTATGTATTTTTTTATTTGCGTTGTTTTCTCTGTTTTGCGCGCTTGCACCGAACATTACTACATTAGTGATTGCCCGTTTTCTTCAAGGATTCACCGCTTCGGCAGGACTCGTTTTATCCCGTGCAATCGTCAGAGATGTGTTTTCGGGAAGAGAGCTTTCTAAATTTTTCTCGCTGCTGATGGTCATTACCGCCGTAGCGCCGATGGTGGCGCCGATGACGGGAGGCGCGATTTTACTGCTCCCGTTTGCATCATGGCATACGATTTTTCTCTTTTTAACCTTTATCGGGTTTTTGCTTGTTCTCATCATTGCGCTCAAGCTGACAGAAACCCTGCCGCCGGAAAAGCGGATTCCGAGCTCCATCGGAAATTCCGTGCGGACAATGGGAAGCCTGCTGAAGGATCGGTCATTTATCGGCTATGCGCTGACGGTCGGTTTTATTCACGGCGGGAGCTTTGCGTATGTCTCCGGAACGCCTTTCGTGTATCAGGATATTTACGGAGTCTCGCCTCAGGTATTCAGTGTTTTATTCGGCATAAACGGTCTGGCGATCATTACCGGAAGCTTTATCATCGGGCGTTTCGGCGGGATCATTCACGAAAAAAGCCTGTTGAGAATCGGCGTGATTACAGCGATGACGGCGACTGCCGTTCTGCTCGTCATGACGATCATTCACGGACCTCTGGCGGCACTGGTGATTTCAATTTTTATTTATATGATTACGATCGGCATGACGCTGACAAGCACCTTTACATTGGCGATGGAAAAGCAGGGACACCGCGCGGGAAGCGCAAGTGCACTGCTCGGCATGCTTCCGCTTCTTCTCGGTTCCATCGTGTCACCGCTTGTGGGGATGAATGAAGCGACGGCCGTCCCGATGGGGGCAATTATGTTCACGACATCCGTTATCGGTTCCATCGCTTTTTTCGCCTTAACAACAAAACCGGAGAAAGCAAAAAAGGAGTGAAATGATTCACTCCTTTTTTTGATGCCCGTTATTCATATTTCTTCAGCACGATCGCCGAATTATGCCCGCCAAAGCCGAATGAGTTGGAAAGGCCGATCGTTAACGATTGATGTCGCGGACCGTCTGATACATAGTCCAAATCACACGCCGAATCAGGGTGTTGCAGATTGATTGTCGGCGGGATGATGCCGTGTCTCAAGCTCTCTGTCAAAGCGATGGCTTCAACGCCGCCTGCCGCGCCAAGCATGTGTCCGAGCATTGATTTGTTGGCCGTAACCGGAATATCATACGCAAGCTCCCCGAATAATGTCTTGATGGCCAATGTTTCAGAAAGATCTCCGGCTTTTGTGCTTGTCGCATGAGCGCTTACGACATCAATGTCTTCCGCTGAAACATTCGCCTTTTTCAAAGCGTTTTTCATCGCCAGGTATGCGCCCGTTCCTTCCGGATGGGAGGCCACCATATGATAGGCGTCAGAGCTCGCACCGTAGCCGAGCACCTCACAAAGGATCGGGGCATTTCTGCCGATTGCGCTATCCAATGATTCCAATACTAAGATGCCCGCGCCTTCACTCATGACAAATCCATCGCGATCCGCGTCAAACGGCCGGCTTGCCGCGGCGGGGTCTTCGTTTCTCGCTGACAGCGCGTGGGCATTGCCGAAGCTGGCTAATGACAAATTCGTAATCGCCGCTTCCGCTCCCCCGGCAAACATGATATCTGCGTCATCATTCCGGATGGCGTTGAATGCTTCCCCGATCGACGTATTGCCGATGGAACACGCGGTGACGGGAGAAAGTGAGGGGCCGAGCGCGCCTAATCTGATGCTGATTTGAGCGGCGGCCGCATTTGAGATCATCATGGGGACAAGGCTCGGGCTCACTTTTCGCGCTCCCCGTTCATTTAAAGTATGAACGTTATCAATCAAAGTCGTGATGCCGCCGATTCCTGAGCCGACGTACACGCCGAGGCGTTCACGGTCAATCTGATCGAGCTGAATCCCGGAGCTTTCAAGCGCCTGTTCCGCTGCCGCTAAAGCAAACTGGCTGAAACGGTCAAGCCGTCTCGCTTCTTTTCTGCCCCACCTTTCTTCTGCGTCAAAATCACGGACGGTACCGGCTATTTTTGTCTTTGAGCCGGAGACATCAAACGAATCGATGAAAGAGATTCCCGATTTTCCTTCCGTCAGGTGTTTCCAAAATGTATGCACATCATTGCCGAGAGGTGAAATCACTCCCATTCCGGTGATCACAACTCTTTTCATGGTCATTCCTCCTTCGGTATGTATTTATTGTAACTCGCAATTATCCTATTACAAGTTGTTGATTATCCTAGTATAATAAATACCAGGGTAAGAGAGGAGAGATTCGGTATGATACCAGAAGGAAGATTGCAGGCGCTCTCAGAGTTTTTAAAAACGCAGCGGGCCAAAATTTCTCCGCAGATGGCCGGGCTGCCGATGGGCACACGGAGAAGAACGCCCGGACTCCGAAGAGAAGAGGTCGCGCAATTAGCCGGCGTAAGCACCACGTGGTATACGTGGCTGGAGCAGGGCAGAGACATTAAAGTGTCCGCAGCCGTATTGGACGCCGTTTCCGATGCGCTGCAGCTGAACAAAGATGAGAGAAATTATTTATACGCGCTTGCCATTGAGGAGGGCGTGAAGCAGCCGTTTGCTGCGGAGGAAGAAGCGGTTATCAGCCCGTCCCTTTCAAAAATCCTGCAGGAGCTCCGTTATTGTCCCACCATTATCTCGGACAGGCGGTGTCATATCGTAGGGTGGAACCAGGCTGCGGCGCACGTGTTTTTAGATTTTGAACAAATTCCTCCTGAAAAGCGGAATCTCATAGAGCTATTGTTTTCCAGAAAAGAATTAAGAAGTTTAGCCGTGAACTGGGAGCACTTTGTGAAAGGATTCATCGCCATTTTCAGAACGTATTACGGCCAGTATGTAGCTGATACGTGGTATTCTCAGTTTATAGAAGAAATGGAGAAAACGTATTCGGAATTTCATACGCTGTGGAATGAGAGCGAAGTCAGCTCGGCACCCGAAGTATTAATTGAGTTCCGCCACGCGAAGGCGGGAAAAATGGTCTTTAACCTGACTTCATTTCAGGTTCAGGGCAACAGTGATCTGCGCTGCAGTGTGTATACACCGGTAGATCATACCGAAACGGAAGCAAAGCTGAAAAAGCTCTTCGAAAACAGATGAAGAACAGAAAAAAACGGGAGGCGGCCGCCTCCCGTTTCAGTTTAAAATAAAAGCATGAGACCGGCAATGGCTGGGGTTAAAAAGATGGCTGATTTCAGAATGACTTTCGGCACGAGGTTGGTGAATTTCGCTCCGACATATGCGCCGCACATCGTTCCGATCAGCACTTTGACCAACAGCATATAATCGACAAATCCTTCCGTCACATAACCGAGTCCTCCGCCGACCGCAAGCGGGATAATGACAAGCATGGTGGTGCCGACCGACTGGCGGATGGATAAGCGCAAAAGAATCATTAAGCCGATTTGGATGAAAGGGGCAGAGCCGATCCCGAACGTTCCGGACAGGATTCCTGCGATGACACCGAGTACAACGGCTTTCACCCATATATTCAGATTGCTTTGCTGTCCGGAATCTTCTTGTGTTTCTTTTACAATAAATAACCGGACTAAAATAAGCAGAGCAGATAAAAACAGCATGCCCGCCGTCAAGTAATGCAGCAAATCTGCGGGGATAAGGGAAGTAAGCCTTGCCCCGAAAAACGAACCGAATGCCGCAAAAACGCCGACGATGAGACCGATTTTCATCTGAATATTGCCTTCACGGTAGTGGCTGAAAGCCCCCGATAAACTTGTGAAAGCCATTCCGGCAAGGGAGGTGCCTAAAGCCGTATGAATCGGTACGTGAAACAGTATAGTTAAAAGTGCAATGACAAAACCGGCTCCCCCGGCGCCGATAAACCCGAGAATAATCCCGAGAAGAAACATAACGAGTATAATAAGCACAATCTTCTCCTCCATTTAGATGCCTGAACACCATGTTCCGCTCCGCTGTATCAGGTTTTAATAATCGACCGTAGTCCGTCGACCGTCGTCTAATATCTTTATGTTACCTCAAATTTAAGGTATTGGCAAGAAGACGAATTGCTTTTATACAGAGGGTTTACAGCTCTTTCACCATCACTTTTTCACCATTGAAGTCCAGCTCTCCATTGAATAAGAAGCCGAATTTTTGATAAAGCCGCAATGCGTGGACGTTATCTTCAAACAGGCTTAAATAAATCCGTCTGCAATCATATATTTGAGTGAGATGACGGATTAGGGCATCAAGCAACAGCTTGCCCAATCCCCGTCCCTGATAGCGTTCATCAATAAAAAAACGGTCAAGCCACACTCTGCCGTTTTCATTTTCCTCATCATATTCCGGAAACCATCCGTACATGGCAAAGCCGACCAATTCCCCGTTAACATAAAGACCGGCCGGCTGATAATGCCGGCAATCCTCAGCATCTTGTAAGCACTCTTCCGCGGTTTCAATAAATGAAGTCTGGCTTTCACTTACATGAAGCGCCAGTATATCGGCACGGTTTTCTTCCGTGACTGTTCTGATTTCAATCGTCATACTTGATACTCCTCTTCCGCTTTTTTTGAGACGGTAAAGCTTTCATTGCGTAAGCCATTTGTGAATCAGCCTTCTCTCGGATACAATGATCATCATAAAGGATATGGTTACCGTATAGTCAAGGAGGCATTATGAGCGAAGACGTCAGAAAATACTTCACAACGGGTGAATTTGCAAAACTGTGCCACGTAAAAAAACAAACCCTGTTCCATTATGACGAGATCGGCTTGCTTTCTCCGGAAATCAAAAAAGCGAACGGATACAGATACTATTCCTATCATCAATTCGAACTGTTTCAGGTCATCGGTCTGTTTAAGGAGGTCGGCGTTCCCTTGAAGCAGATCAAACCGCTCTTAACAGACAAAACCCCTGAGGGTATCATCACGCTTTTAAAAGAGAAATCTTCAGAAATCGAAAGCAAAATCAAAAAGCTGGAGCACCTGCAAAGGATGATTCGGACAAAGGTGAAGCTGACCGAACAAGCCTTGGAGACAGACTTTTCCTCCGTCTCATTGCAGCGATTAGATGAAGAGACACTTATGATAGGACGGCCCGTACTCCATTTGCCAGAACGGCAATATACTGCCGCCATTTCAGAATTGATCCGCTATATGCGGGTACATGAACTCGATCAGGGGCATCCGGTCGGCGGACTGTTTGCGCGGGAGCAGATTCTGAAAAAAGAATTCTACAACTACACCCATTTTTATATGAAGACAGATGAAGGCATAGAGAATAGAGACCTCCATATCAAGCCGAAAGGGCTTTATGCCGTCGGGTACCAAATAGGGGATGAAGCGGAAGCGGCTTACCGCAGCATCATGCAGTTTATTGAAGAGTATGGGCTGGAAATGGGCGATTATGCATATGAAGAATATATGCTTGATGAGGTTGTGGCGGACGGGTTTGACAATCAGATCACAAGAATCCAGCTGCAAGTCCGCAATCGATAAAGCCGATGCCGCCGTTCATTTACGTCTTTTAACAAACCTTGTATAATGAGAAAAATCAGTTTGCAATTGAGGTGAAAAACGATATGTTTCTAGCGCCCTTATTTGAACATGATGTACCGGCAGCACTTCTCCGCCCTTAATGGAGGAAAGTGACTGCGCTTCTCTCCGTTAGGGCATATGACGTGACCTAATATGATAACGGAGGGTGCATCAAATTGAAAAATACATTGTTCGGTTCGATTTATTTGGCATTGGCCGCCAGTATCTGGGGCGGTATGTATGTCGTTGTAAAAGTTGTGGTAGCGGTCATTCCGCCGCTTGAACTGGTATGGCTGAGATATGCGGTGGCGCTTCTTTCGCTTTTGATTCTCAGTTTATTTACACGCCAATCCTGGAAAGTTCATAAACGTGATTTATTACTGATCGCTGCGATCGGATTGATCGGCAACACGGTTTCGATCGTCACGCAGGAAATCGGCACGAAATTATCAACCGCGCAGATGGGTGCGATTATTACGGCATCCACTCCCGCATTTATGGTTGTATTTGCCCGGCTGATGTTGAAAGAACGGTTAACGCTGAAAAAAGGAATATCGACAGGGCTGGCGACGATCGGAGTATTGCTCATTGTGGGGAACGGAGATCTCAATATGTCGAGCCAGCTCGGCGGTCTCTCGCTTCTGGCTGCGGCGCTGACATGGGCTTTGATGTCCGTGCTGATGAAACGGGTACCCGGCCATTACTCACCGCTTGTCGTCACAACGTATTCCATTTGCGTCGCATTTGTCATCCTGACCCCGTTTACAGCGGGCCCGCTTCGGGAGATTCCTTTGTCTCAGATTGCCCGGCCTGAGATATGGGGCGGACTTTTATATCTGGGTGTGATCTCAACCGCCTGCGCGTTCATGCTTTGGAATCGCGGATTGCAATTACTGAATGCGGCAAGCGGCGGTCTGTTTTTCTTCTTTCAGCCGCTTTCCGGGACTTTGCTCGGCTGGCTGCTGCTGGGAGAGACGATCGGAGGAACCTTCTGGATCGGGGCGGCTCTTATTGTTTCAGGCGTCGTTCTCGTCATGAAAGAAAAATAGAAAATGAAAAAAAGCCATTCAGCAAATGAATGGCTTTTTTCTGATTTTCCGGCAGGATTCGCTCCGTCATACACAGAAAACAAGGAGCAGAAACGGATCATGGGCATCGGTACTCTCAAGGTGCAATATCCTGACTCTTGGGGTTTCGTCAATTAACATAACGGGCGGTGAAAAAATGGAGCCAAAATGGCTTGAATGGGCAAAACAGCTTCAATCCGCGGCGCAAGCGGGGCTGGCTTATTCCAAAGACATATATGATATTGAGAGATTTGAAGAAATAAGAAAAATAAGCGTGGATATCATGGCGCATCATACCGGCATCGACAAAAGGGTCATAAAAGACGTATTCGCCGGTGACACGGGCTATCCCACTCCGAAAGTTGATATCAGAGCGGCAGTTTTTAAAGATCAGAGCATATTAATGGTAAGAAAGAAAAGCGACGGCAGATGGGCGCTGCCGGGCGGATGGGCTGATATCGGGATTTCTCCGGGCGAGACCGCTGTCAAAGAAGTAAAAGAGGAGTCAGGAATCGACGTAAAGCCCGTTAAACTGTTAGCTGTAATGGATAAGAAATGCCATTCCCATCCGCCGTCCGCCGCCCACGTTTACAAAGTGTTTATCAAATGCGAGATCATCGGCGGCCGGATCAGGGAGGGAACAGAAACAAGCGCCGCCGGCTTTTTTGGGGAAACGGAACTGCCGCCGCTATCTGCCGCCCGCAATACAGAAAGTCAGATTGAAAAGATGTTTGCGTATTTCAAACATCCGGACGAACCCGTTTATTTTGATTAAGGCAGCAAGCAGAAAGAAAAGGGGGCCCGAGTATAATGGAGGATTCAATTAAACAGCAGGCGCAGCGGCAATTTGCCAAAAACGCCGCGAAATATGTGACTAGTCCAGGACACGCCGCAGGAGAGGATTTGGCTTATCTCGTTTCAGCTTCCGGTGCCGAAAAGCATATGGACGTGCTGGATATCGCGACGGGAGGCGGACATACGGCTAACGCTCTCGCTCCTCTCGTACGCTCTGTTATCGCATATGACCTCACGGAAGAAATGTTAGCAGCCGCTGAAGCATTTATATCCGGAAACGGATGGACGAACGTGTCATTCAAAAAAGGCGATGCTGAAAAGATGCCGTTTTCCGATGCTGCTTTCGATATCGTCACATGCAGAATCGCGGCGCATCATTTTCCCGATGTCAGAGCCTTTGTTCATGAAGCGTTTCGGGTTGTCAAACCGGGCGGCAGACTGCTTCTCATTGACAATACCGCACCTGAAAAGGATGAATATGACCATTTTTATAATGACATTGAAAAGAAACGGGATCAGAGCCACTTTCGGGCGTGGAAAAAAACAGAATGGCTCCGTTTTCTGGAGACAGCCGGCTTCCGGATTGAATCCGCTGTCTGCTTTTTGAAACCATTTCAATTTACCGTCTGGTGTGAACGGGCAGGCCTGACAGAAGAGAAAGCCGCATTACTGGAAAAACAGATGCTGGATGCTCCTCGTGATATACAGCGGTTTTTTTCTGTAGAAAAGGATCAATCAGGCCGTATTGCGGGCTTCACAGGTGAATCGGCCTGTTTCTGCGCGATCCGTCCCGTCTGAGACGAAAAAAACCGCTGTTCAGTTTTCCTGCCCGCGGTTTTTTTCGTATTATCTGTTCTTGATTTGAGAAATAATAGCGGAAGTGACGTCTTCCGTTGAATGTTTTCCGCCGACATCAGGAGTCAGAATGCCGCTGTTTGTGACCGTTTCAATAGATTGTAAGAGGAGATGGCCCAGTTCCTCTTCTCCGAATGAATCGAGCATTAATTTCGCCGTCCATATTTGGCCTATAGGATTGGCAATTCCTTTCCCGACAATATCTGGGGCGGAGCCGTGAACAGGCTCAAACATGGAAGGATATTTGCCGTTTACATTGATGTTGGCTGCGGGAGCGATTCCGATGCTTCCCATAATCGCCGCGCCGATATCTGTCAGCACATCTCCGAACAGATTCGAAGCGACAATGACATCAAAGCGTTCCGGCTGCGTGACAAAGAAGGCCGCCAGTGCATCGATGTGCTGGGAATCCGTCTCAATCCCGGCGTACTCCCGGATGACCTCTTTAAAGATGTCATCCCAGAACGGCATCGAGTGAACAATACCGTTTGATTTCGTCGCGCTTGTGACGTGTTTCCGCCGACTTGCCGCCAGTTCGAAAGCATACCGCATCACTCTTTCCGTACCCCGGCGGGAAAAGACCGCGTTTTGTATGGCGATTTCGTCCTCACCCTGATAGATTCTGCCGCCGACAGAGCTGTACTCGCCCTCACTGTTTTCGCGGACGACTATCAGATCAAAATCCTTCGGGTTAACGAGGGGGGAAGTGATACCCGGCAGGAGCTTCGCCGGCCGCACATTAATCACCTGTTCAAATTCCCGGCGTATCTTGATGAGCAGCCCCCACAGCGAAACATGATCTGGGACGAGTTTTTGATTCCCCACCGCTCCCAAAAACAAAGCATCAAAGTGCTGTAACCTTTCTAATCCATCATCCGGCATCATCGTCCCGTGCTCCAAATAATACTCGCAGCTCCACGGAAAAGAAGTGAAATCAAAGGCAATGCCTCCATGTAATTCGGCGATCGCGTTCAACACCCGCTCCGCTTGAGGGACTGTTTCTTTCCCCACACCGTCCCCCGGTATGCTGGCAATCTTGTATGTTTTCATGTTTCCGTCACCTCTGAATGAATTGTTTTCGGTTTACGGCAGACTGTCGACCGTCGTTCATCATAATTCCATATTACGCCACATCCGATATGCTGACAAGCCCGGGAATGTTGCTTCCATAGATAAACTGTTATATGATCTTGGTAACAATAAGGCCTAAATTGTATGAAGAGGTAGGAAAGATGGATAATTTTAAATTAGATAAGCCAATCCCGTATTATCTGCAATTTTATTCCCAATTGAAAAAAATGATATTTGACGGGATTTTTAAACCGGGTGAACGGCTGAATGAGACTCAGCTGGCCAAGGATTTCGGAGTCAGCCGGTCGCCGGTCAGAGAAGCCATGCGGCTCCTTGAAAAGGACGGGCTTCTGACGGCAGACGATCGAAACGGCTTTGTCATTTATTCGTTGTCCGTTAAGGATGTTGAAGAGATTTATAAAATCAGAATGTCACTTGAATCACTGGCGGTCGAACTCGTTATTGATGAAGCGGCTGAGAGTGAAATTGACCTCATTGAAAAACAGCTGCGGGAAACGGAAGAAGCCATCAATAAAGGCGTCAAAGAGACTGAGATTATTTCCTTGAACGAGACGTTTCATCAGCTCCTTGTGGATTTCAGCCATAACAGCCGGCTGGCCATGCTGCTTGAGCATGTCAATGTGCTGATTCATTTTTGCAGAGTTCTTAATTTCAAAGGAGATGACCGTGCGGAAGTTATTCTGCATGAGCACCGGAAAGTCTTTGAAGAAATAAAAAAGGGCGACAAAACAAAAGCCGTGCAATATATGACGGAGCATCTCAAGCATGATGAAGAACATCTGAAAGGCGTGCTGAGAGCGGAAGAAACAGACGAATCATCACGATAGACAAGGTGAAAAGCCTTGTCTTTTTTTGCCGATGTCATCGAACCGTCATAAAGACCTGACGGATGTTCCTTGCATGATTTTTTCCGCGTCATTTATGATGGATATGGAAGAGACGCAAAAAAGGCAAAGGAGATTGAAAAATGGCGAAACATATTCTGATGATCAATTTTCCCGCAGAAGGACACGTAAACCCGACATTGGGTATGACAAAGGCCTTCAGCGAACGGGGCGATCACGTTCATTATATCTCAACGGAAAAATACAAAAGCAGACTGGAAGGAGTAGGGGCGAAAGTTCATCTTCACAGCGATCTGCTCAGAATGACACCTATTGATCCCGGCAGTCCGTCCGGCATACTTGCATTTTTAAAGGTTCATATCAAAACGTCACTGGAGATTTTACATATTGTGCAGCGGCTGGCAGAGGACATTCAATTCGACGCCGTCTATTATGATAAATTCGGTGCGGGAGAGCTGGTGCGGGATTATCTCAACATTCCCGGCATCTCTTCTTCAGCATCCTTCCTGTTCAATGAAGACCGTCTGAAAATACTGCCGCTCCACCCGGAATCGGGCGTGCCGTTTCAGCCGGACAGGGAATGTGAAGAGCTGTTGGCCGAGATGAAAGACAAATACGGTGTCGCCCCTGACAGCATGGTTCAATTTATGAACAACACAGGTGAATTGAACGTCGTCTATACAAGCAGATATTTTCAGCCTGAAAGTGAGACATTCGGAGATGAGTATTTATTTATCGGTCCGAGTTTTCCGAAGAGAAAAGGGCGCGTCGACTTCCCGATTGACTCACTAAAGAATGAAAAAGTCATTTATATCTCAATGGGAACGGTGCTCGGGGACACGGAAGCGTTTTTCAATCTGTGCATAGACGCGTTCTCAGATTTTGAAGGAAAAGTGGTCATTGCCGCCGGGGAAAAAGTCGATCTGTCGAAAATCAAACAGGCGCCGGAAAACTTTATCATCGCCCCGTACGTGCCGCAGCTTGAAGTGCTGGAGCAGGCCGACGTGTTTGTCACGCATGGCGGAATGAACAGTGTAAATGAAGGCATTCATTATCAAGTGCCGCTGGTCGTCATCCCGCACGATAAAGACCAGCCGATGGTTGCGCGCCGCCTGACTGAATTGGATGCAGGCTATACCGTGCAAAAAGATGAAGTAAGCGCTGAAAAGGTAAAGCTTGCCGCGGAAGAAGTGCTGCATAACGGAAAATACAAACAAGGCATTCAAGCCATTAATGAAAGCTTTAAAGAATGTACGGACATGAAGGATGTTCTGGCCCGGATCGACCGGTTTATTGAACAAAAACATGCTCAATAATACATGGAAAAAGCCTGTTTCCTCTGTCAAAGGGAAACAGGCTTTTTATAATGGCTTTTAGATGATGTGATGTTCTGCATTTGCAAGTTTCACAAGAGTCAGAAGAGATTCTGCCTCACGTGCGTCGAGTGTTTTTGCCAGACGGTCTTTTTCAAAGATCTGCTGGCCGAAGACATTCACTGACGCCTGGTCAACCGCCGTGTGCCAGTTCTTTTGTGAATGATTCTCAGAAAAAGAGAAAACGAACAAGGTGAAGACCGCTATAAGCATCGCCATGACCCAAAATTTTTGCCGATTTCCTGCTGCTGACATAGGCCGCCTCCTAAACATTTTACTGGTATTAGATCATATATGAGCTGTTTTTAACAGAGTAAAGAAGTCATTATTTCATGTAGTCCAAATGAAACGGAGCACAGCCGAAAGCCCGCCGGTCAGGCCGATGAGCCAATTCATATTTTGTTCATATTTTATTAAAAGTTTATCCAAGCCTGTCCTTTACAGTAGATATAACCACAAAATGCTGCTGAAAGGAGCCTTTAAAAAATGCATATTCATATGATCAACAAAAACCAGTTTGAGAGTGACTTGGAGGCGGCCGGCTTCAGCCGTCAGGCAGATGATATTATCGGCAAAATGAAAGAGTACGTAACGGAATACGCGGCTTCATCCGAACGGTTCCTGATTGAAATTCAAACCGTCATGAACGAATACAAAGCCGTCGTCTGCGCGATGTTTTCGACTATGGAAATTGCCGGTGCAAATAAAGACGAGAAGCATGTTGAATTCGAAGCCTGCACAGTATTGTGTGAATAAAAGACATTCATCAAACCTCCGCGGCTGCCTGAACGGCAGTATACTGACTGGTGTTCCGGAAAGGGAAAATATTGAAACTTCTAAAGCGGCCGTTCGTATAAAAGGGTAAATCAGCTTGTATATGGAGGTTCGTGAAATGAACGAAAAGAAAAAACAAGCGTTTGAACAGCTTTTCAGCACTTTAGACGAAAGACATGAAATAAACGGCGCTGTATTGGCAGCGGAAAACGGCCGCATCTTATACCAGGCTTCATTCGGCGCTGCAGAACTGAAAACAAAGAGGATGCTGAATGACCAATCGGTCTTTGAATTGGCCTCAGTATCTAAGCCGTTTACAGCTTTGGGCGTTATCATTTTAGAGCAGCAAGGGAAGCTGCGTTATGACGATATGATAGCGCGGTGGCTTCCTGATTTTCCTTATCCGGGCATTACCATTCGGCATTTACTCCATCATACGTCAGGATTGCCGGACTATATGGAGTTGTTCTTAACACATTGGGACCGGGACAGAATTGCCGTTAATCAAGATGTGATCAATATGCTCAAACAGCATAAGCCGGAAGCTTATTTCCCGCCGGGCAAGGAGTGGCTTTACAGTAATACGGGGTATGCGGTGTTAGCGGTTATTATAGAAATTGTATCAGGCATGAGTTTTGCTGAATTTATGAAACAAGCCGTATTTCATCCGCTTCGTATGCACGATACGCGGATTTATAACAGAAGGCTGAGTAAAGAAAACATTCCGAACTATGCATATGGCTATGTGTATGATGTTCATTCCGGAGAATATGTGCTGCCGGATGAACTTGAGGAAACTGATTATGTCGTCTTTCTTGACGGAATTCAAGGTGACGGAACCGTTAACTCCGCTATTAGAGATTTATATCTGTTTGATCAGGCTCTTTATACGGAAGAAATCATCGGCAAAGAGTCTAAAGATCAAGCGTTTACACCGGGCTATTGGAATGAAGAAGAGCAATTCGGATACGGATTTGGCTGGATGATTCAAAACAGCCCCCAAAAAGGGAAGGTTATCAGTCACGACGGAGGCTGGCCGGGCTATTCAACTCTGATGATCCGATATATTGACCAGAATAAAACATTGATTTATCTCAGCAATATGGAACAATCGTATCAATTTGAACAAGCTGTAATTGCCGCGGCTGTAAACATCTTATTTGATCAGCCATACGTGATTCCGAAACGTCCGGCAGATCAGAAAAAAGCAGATATCGATCCTGCGATTTACAGCAGATTTACCGGCAATTACTCATTTCAGGATGACACACATGCATCGGTGGCGGTAAAAGAAAACCGATTGTATCTTACAATAGACGGGCAGACTCCATTCGAATTATTCCCAATGACGGAAACCCGTTATTTTGTCAGGGCGCTGCCGCTTGAAATTGAATTTGCCGGTGATAAAGCACAAACAGCCCGGCATTTCGTTTTATATCAGGACGGCACAGAAGAAACGGCTGTGCGGATAGACTGAGTGACATGCAAAACAAAACCGCCGTCCTGAGAAGACGGCGGTAATACAAAAGTCAAACCCCTTTGATGACGCGAAATTTTCTTTTCGGCTCTGTCATAAATATAGAAGAAAAAATCATAGCTCCGAGCATTGTGATGTATTCCATATAAAGCGAAACCTCTGCCAAAACCAACCCCGCAATCATTAAAACAGCGCCCAATACCACCGCAAAAACCTTCGTTTTCATGATGAGTTCCCCCTATTATCTGATAATTGAATTATACTGCATCTCCATTAATGTGTACATTTTGTGAACAATTTCACCTGATGAAAGGCAATAAAGAGAGAGTTGAAGAATTAGGAGAAATGACAGGCCATCTTTTTGTTTTACTGAAGAAACGAAAGGGAAAGTGAAAAATCAAAAAGGCAAAGGAGTTCTTGAAATGAAAGCGAGACTATTTTTATTCAGCATGTTTCTCCTGATCCCCGTTCTGGCGCTTGCCGGATGCAACAGCCAATCTTCAGGAGGAAGCGAAAAAGCGAAAGACAAAGAAACGCACTCTCACGAAGACATGAATCACTCGGGTTCATCCGAGGTGCCGAAAGGTTTAAAGAAGGCAGAAAATCCGACTTATAAGGTCGGCAGTGACGTCATGATTTTAGCTTCTCATATGAAAGGCATGAAAAATGCGCAAGGAACCGTAAAAGGTGCTTATGATACAACGGTTTACAGTGTATCTTACACTCCGGAAACGGGAGGAAAGCGCGTCGAAGATCATAAATGGGTCATTCAGGAAGAGCTTAAGGGCGCCGGGGATAAAACGTTAAAACCGGGTGACAAGGCCGTGATCGAGGCATCCCATATGAAAGGCATGAAGGGCGCCGAAGCCGTTATTGATTCAGCCAAAAAGACAACCGTTTATATGGTCGACTATACACCGACTGACGGCGGCCAAAAAGTAACCAATCATAAATGGGTGACAGAAGACGAGCTTGCTGCCGCAAAATAAAAAGACCGCAAAAGCCGAAGGAACTCCTTTGGCTTTTTTGCGGTCTTACATTTATGCGGATTTTCTTTTCAAAGCGGGTCTCGTTAAAGAGAATACAGCTAACGCGACAGCGATAATGACAATCAAACCGCCGCACCAGGCTGTTGCTGTGACAGAACCGGTTTGTCCGATCACGCCGCCGCCGATGGCTGACCCGAGCGCGATGCCGATCTGCAAAGCGGACGTGTTGAAGCTTTGCTGAATATCGGAAGACTCAGGCGCAATTTTGATTAAATAGCTTTGCTGCGCCGGCGCAAGGCTCCAGCTGAGCAATCCCCAGATCACCATCGCAGGCAGGAAAATGATTAAAGAAACCGTTGTCAGCGGAAGAATAAACAGAATCAGAGCGAAAGAAACGGTCACAAGCATGATGCTTTTAAATGCCCCTAAACGGTCATACAGCCAGCCTCCGAACGGGCCGCCGCATACCGCTGACAGACCGAACAAAAAGTAGCATACACTGACCCAAACGGAACTCAAATGAAGCGTTCTTTCCAGAAAAGGCGCAAAGTAGGCATAGAGTGTGTAATGCCCCGCCAATGTAAACAAGGTGACAAGATGTGCGCTGGCAATTTTGGCGGTCCCGATCGTCTTGATCTGCTCACGAAACGGAATCATTTTTTCAGCAGGTATTTTTTCAAAAAAGACGCTGATAATCAGCATGGAAACGAGAGATAATACGCCGATTCCCAAGAACAGAACGCGCCATCCGAAGGCATTGCTGATGATAATGCCGACAGGCACGCCTAAAGCGATTGCGGAGCTGAACCCCATGAAAATGATGCCGATCGCCCGCGCTCTGTATTCAGGCGCCACGATTTTAGGAGCAATCGTTAAAGAAAGGACGACAATCAGCCCTGTGCTCATGGAAGCGAGAACCCGTGACACCATAAGTACGGCGAAATTGGGACTGAAATAAGCCACCAGATTACTTAGGAAGAAAATAAACAGTGCGATTAAATAAAGCCGCTTTCGTTCAGCCTTTGCCGTCACTGCCAAAAGCAGCGGGCCGGATACCGCGTAACCGAGCGCAAACACGCTGATCAGCTGCCCCGCGCTGACGATGGATATATCTAAGTCGGAAGCGATTTGCGGAAGAATACCGCCCACAATTAATTCAACCAATCCGACTGCGATAGTAGATGCTGCAAGCAGAAATACTTTGAAATTCATGTACAGATACTCCTTTTTTTATTTTTTAGAAAATAAAAAATCCTGATTACAAAAAGTGTACGGGACAATTTTTGTAATCAGGATTTTACGGTTCCTGGTAGACACCCTCAAACCATATCATTGAGGTTATACAATGTATGCAATATTCGGTTGTGTCCGTTTCTGCAAAAAATTCTACCATAATAGTGAGGGAGATTCCATAGAAAATTCGAGGAAATCCTTTCAATTTCAATATCGGCGGCTGTAACGTCATTGATGAAGCAGGGAAAAAAATTTATGATAACCGTAAGGAGTCTATACAGATCAAACATTATACAGCCGGAGGAAACCGATGAATAAGTACGAAAAAATCGCCAACGAAATGAGAAAGAGGATTAAAAGCAGTGTATATGACATAGATCAGCCGATCCCGGATGAAAAGACGCTCGCTGCGGAGTTCGGGTGCAGCCGGATGACAATGAAGCGGGCGCTTGATACACTTGCGGCTGAAGGAATGCTTTTCAGAAAAAGAGGGCACGGCACGTTTATCATTCAATCAGCCATGCAGGATGAGCACGTTCACGTAGTCAGCAACGAAATTCTCGGCCTGAGCAATTTGTTAAAAGGAAAAAATATCAAGAGCAAGGTCATCCGGTTTGAAGTGCAGTTTCCGTCTCAAGATGTCGCCGCACATTTGGCCATTGATGAAAAGACTCCCGTCTATTATGTAGTGAGGCTCAGAATTGTTGAAGGCGAACCGTACGTTCTTGAAAAAACGTACATGCCGGCGAGCCTTATACCCGGCATTAATGACGAGGTGCTCAACCATTCCATCTACGATCATATTACGCGGGAACTCCAGCTCAAAATCGCAGGCTCACACAGAAAAATCAGAGCGTGCAAGTCGGATGATATGGATCAGCAATATCTCGGCTGCCGGCCGGATGATCCGATACTTGAAGTCGAGCATGTAGGCTTTTTGGACAACGGCACTCCCTTTGAATATTCATTTTCCCGCCACCGTCATGACAAGTTTGTCGTGACCTCAGTCAATATAAAACGTTCATAAAAGCGCCGAAGAGTGAGAGAAAAACTCACTCTTTTTTTGTTGCCGCTGATTTACACCTTCGCTTCTTTTATGTTATATTACCCAATGATAGAATCATCCTACAAATTTCAGAGGTGTTTTGATGGAGATATCCAAAACAAGCAGACTGTCGCTCGTAGAACAAGTGGTGACGCAAATTGAATCGTTAATTCAATCGGATAAATGGCCGGTCGGGACGCGCATTCCCCCTGAGCTGGATTTAATGAAGCAATTTGATGTGAGCCGAAACACATTGCGTGAGGCCATTCGGGCGCTCGTACATGCCGGCCTGCTTCAGACAAGGCAGGGGAGCGGTACGTATGTCAGCTCATCCAGTGTTCTCGGCGCGGCATTTTACCGCCATATTAAAAAATCAAATTTGCTTGAAACATTAGAAGTCAGATACGCACTCGAAAGAGAAGCTGCGCGATTGGCGGCGGAAAGGCGTAATGACGAAGACCTGAAAGCACTGAAGGTGTGCTTGGATGAATGTGAAGCGGCCTTGCAAAATGAAGATCGAAAACGGTATGCCGAGGCTGACATTAAACTGCACAAAACCATTGTACAGGCGGCCCATAACAACATGCTTTCTGATCTATACGAGCATATGACGGAGGCGCTTTGTGCGTCAGTCCATAACCTGTTGGAAATCACCCCTGCTATACGGATCCACACCCAGCTTGCCGCCGCGATTATCGGACAGAAACCGGATCAGGCCATGGAGGCCGTCAACCAATACATCACAGTATTTAAAGATACAATACACATGGAGGATGAACATGAAAATTAAAGACGAACATCAAATTCTGCAAGCAAGTCAGCGTAAAAAACTGATATTGCTGGTCATCGGAGTCATATTGATAGGAGCCAACCTCAGAGCGCCTCTGACATCGGTCGGGCCGCTCGTTTCCTCAATTCGGGACAGCCTCGGCATGACCAATGCGGCTGCCGGCACCATTACGACAGTGCCGCTTTTGGCCTTTGCATGTCTGTCGCCGTTTGTTCCTTTATTGTCCCGGCGCTTCGGGACCGAGATTGTGTTACTGTCATCATTAATTGTCCTGACAGCCGGAACTCTGCTGCGCTCCATCGCCGGAATCGGCACTCTCTTTTTCGGAACGATCCTGTTGGGATTGTCGATCGCCGTATGCAATGTCCTGCTGCCGAGTCTCATTAAACATAAGTTTCCCGGAAATTTAGGCATCATGACCGGCGTCTACTCGGTTTCTATGAATCTGTGCGGCGCGATTGCATCCGGCATCAGCGTGCCGATCGCCTCTTCAGCGGGGTTAGGCTGGAAAGGCGCGCTCGGCTGCTGGGCTATCCTTTCTTTCATTGCGTTTGTCATGTGGATTCCGCAAATGCGAGGACGCGAACTGCCCGTCCGCACGACTGGGACAAACGGAGAGAAGAAAAGCAGTTTGCTGCGGTCTCCGCTTGCTTGGAAGGTGACGATGTTCATGGGGCTGCAATCCCTTATTTTTTACACCGTCATCGCTTGGCTGCCGGAAATTCTTCAGCAGAATGGACTCAGCTCAAGTAAGGCGGGATGGATGCTTTCATTAATGCAATTCTCAGTCCTGCCGATTACTTTTATCGTGCCGATCGCTGCCGCTAAAATGAAAAATCAGCGCGCACTCGCCGGACTGACAGCTTTATTTTTCCTTATCGGCATTGCCGGCGTTCTTTTCGGAAGCCCGGCTCTCACTCCGCTATGGGTCATTTTAATCGGAATTGCGGGAGGCTGTGCGTTCAGCTTGGCGATGATGTTCTTCAGCCTGCGGACCCGGCATGTCCATGAAGCCGCGGCGCTTTCCGGCATGGCCCAGTCATTCGGATACCTGCTTGCCGCGTTCGGGCCGCTCGTATTCGGTTTGCTGCATGACATTACGCACGGCTGGACGGTTCCGTTATTCATGCTGATCGCAGTCTCCGTTCTGATTTTCATTTTTGGAGTTGGAGCGGGAAAAGCGGAACAGATCAAAACAGCATAAAAAAAACAAAGGGCCCGCTTAGGGTCCTTTGTTTTTTATTTAAAAAGCTGTCTCAGGCCGTTACGTTGTCAGTTTTAAGCCGATGACACCGATGAGGATAAGCCCCAGAGACACCAATTGTGACAGGTTGAATTTTTCTTTAAACCAAAGTATGCCCACGGCCGAAACGCCGATGCTTCCCATGCCGGTCCAAGCCGCATACGCGACACCTGTGGGAAGAACCTGCATCGCTCCGGAAAGGCAAAAGAATGAAAGCATAAAGCCTGTTACCATGACAATCAGCGGCCACTTTTTTTTAAAACCGTCAATATGTTTCATGGCAACGGCCGCTACAACTTCCTCCGCTCCGGCAATAAATAACAGCAGCCATGCCATTAATGTTCACCCCTTGTTTCAGTTTCTTTCGTAAAAACCTTCATTCCTAAAATGCCGGACAACAGCAAAGCCAAAAAGAATATTTGCCCGATTGAAAACGATTCGCCTAAAATGACGCCCGTTACATATGTGCCGACGGTGCCTATTCCGACAAAAACGGTATATGCGGCAGCCATTGGAATTTTTTTATAAGAGCGGATCAGCATCAGAAAGCTGACGGCAATCAGAAGGAAAATACCAATCCAATCAAAGAGCGAATCCGCATGCTTCAGGGCGGACGCCCAAACTACTTCTAACAGTCCGGCTATCAATACAAGCAGCCAATACATGATACAGTCACCTCAGTTATGAATGAATGTCAGTCATTTTTACGGCGGTCAAAAATGATCGGTCTCCGCCAATCATTTCTGCAAGCTTCTTTTGAGAAAGCTGAATATTTCTTTTTTATATACTTCGAGATCGACATCCTGTTCACAGCCGATATAAAACCGTTCAGCCGCGTTCTCGACAACGTTGATAATCGTTCTGGCCGTCCATCTGACATGAATGCCGCTGTGGACCTCACCCTGTTCAATGGCCGTATTGATCACGCCTTCCAGCCAGGAATAATAAGGCTGATAAATGGCTTCCCATTTCTCCATTGAATGATCGATGGCAAGACCGGAATAACAGAGAACGATAATATCTTTATGAAGCCGGGTGATGTGAAATGTCTCATCTACCAAAATGTCCAGCAACGTCCAAAAATCTTCAGAACCGTCCGTTTTCCCTTTTATTCTGTCCAGCGTAGTGTCGAGCAGGTTTTCTGCAATCGCGGATATCAGTGCGTTTTTAGAAGAAAAATATAAGTAAAACGTACCTTGGGCCGTTCCGGCTTTTTTGACGATTTCTGAAATGGATGCTTTGTCTAATCCTTTTTCAGAAATGACTTCAATCGCGGCTTGCAGGATCTTTTCGTATTTTCCCGAGCTTTGTTTTGCCAATAGAGGGGTTCCTCCTTTTATGAATGACTGTCATTCATTTTATCGCATGTTCTCTTTTTTGTCATCCCTTAAAATAAAAATACCGGAAAGAAGACCATACTTCTTTCCGGTATTCGTCATTTATCACTGTCGATTATAGCCTTCGGCAGTCCCGTATATTTTGCCCAGTAATAAATACCGAGCGAACCGATGGCGATCAGAATCAGGTCAAGCGGATTGCTGATAATGCCCAATCCGTGGCCGAACGAGCCGAGATAGGAGAAAATCAGCATCATGACATAAAAGCCGACGATCCACCATGCTGATTTCAGCTGCTGCCGTATGCTGACATCATCTTTGGGAGCATATTTACTGAAACAGAGATAGATCAGAAACATGACAATTTGAGAACCGAGAAGCCAGGATACGGTGCGCCATCCGGACCAATATACAATATAAGAGGTAAAAATAAACGACAGCGGCCCGATGATGCTCATCCCTTTTAAATAAAACGGTCTGTTAATATTCTTCGCGTTGACTCTCAGCGCCGCGGAAGAAATCGGCGCAATCGCATAAGACAGAATCAATGCGACGGAGCATACGTTGACAAGAGCGTTCCAAGAAGGGAACGGAAGCGTCCAAAAAACAGCCAGACCGAACGAAAGCCAAAGGGAGGCACGCGGAGTCCCGGTTTCTTTATTGACTTTAGAAAAAATGCTGAATAATGTTCCGTTTCTGGCCCAGGCATAGACGAGACGTGAAGTCGTATTCATAAAGATATTTCCGTTACCGCCCGGTGATAAAATCGCATCTAAAATGACCAATGTCGCCAGCCACCCCAAACCGAGCAAAACGGCGATATCTTTGAACGGAAGGGAGAATTCAGTCCCGATAGCCGGCCATCCGTGCTTCAGGGTATCCGCCGGGATCGCCCCGATAAAAGTGAGCTGCAGCACGGTGTAAATAATAGTAGAAACGATAATACAGACAATCAATGCGATCGGAATGTTCCGCTTCGGATTCTGCACTTCACTCGCGACAGCCACAATCGGATGCAGCCCAAGGTATGCAAACATGACGCCGCCTGTGGAAATCGCGGCCTGAATTCCGGTGAAACCAAAAGGCGCGAATCCGTGAACGGTCATATTGCCCGGGTGAAAATGAAACATCAGTACCACAATTACCGTAATCGGTACGACATATTTAAAAATCGAAATAATGAAGTTTGCTTTCGCAAAGGTTTTGACACTCCAGTAATTGAGGAGGAAGAACAGGCAGAGCAGCGCAAATTGCAATATCCACCCGGCAATTGTCGGCGAATCAGAGCCTTTTACGGTCAAACCGGGAAACCAATACGCCACGTATTGGCGGACTGCCGTGACTTCTATAGAAATAAGGCTCGTGTATGCCACAATGGTGACAAAGGAAATTAAATATCCGACGAGGTGTCCGTGTGAATATACGGGATACCGGATAATTCCCCCGGTCCGCGGCAGCGCGGCGCCCAGTTCCGCATAAACCAAGCCGATCAATAAGATGATTCCCCCGCCGATCAGCCAGGAAAAAACGCCTGATGGACCCGCTTTAGAGGCGACGTTACTGACGGCAAACAGCCATGCCGAACCGAATATGGCTCCCATGCCGATTAAAATAAGATCAAAAAGTGACATAGTTTTCTGGAAGTTTCCTTGCTTAGACATTCGCTGCCTCCTTAGAAAAGACATTGTTCTCTTTACATAATTCCCATTATCATTCAAACATACCCAGCCGGCCGGCTGGAAAATTAGGACAACTTTCGAAACGAAGTATGTACAGCAATGTGCTCACATTAACGGCCGTATGGTAAGATCTCCCGGCTTATATTCCCCGTTTTAAACACATTCAAACCTCATATTCAGAAAAACAAAAAACGCCCGAGACAGGCGTTTTTTGTTACAAGTTCATATCTTTCAGTCCGGGGCTGTGCTCATTCGGAAGCTCAGGAAGTTCCGGCACGGGGAAACCTTTAGGAGGCTCGGACACACTTAATTCGCCGCCGTTTCGGCTCGGCGTCGTTCCCTGCAGAATTTCTCCGATCCGTGTCGGATCCAGTCTGAAATTAAATTGGGTATTATGATAACCCATCTCAACGAATTTCCGGCATTCCGGGTATTTTTCAATATCATAATTCGGCACGGGAAATAATTTGCCCCATTCGACACCCAGTGTTTCCAACGCTTTTGTAAATGCATTTTGATGGGCGTTGTCACGGACGATCAGAAAACCGAGTGTTTCTCTGAACGTCTGATTTGAACTCATTTCATAAATGCGCGTCTTTTGCAGCACGCCGGTTGATTCCAGCACGACATTGTCCAATAAATCGGAAATCAGATTCCCGTGGTTGTATACCCAAGACCCGTTCCATGGATTGCCGCCGGCGTCTACAGGAAGAGAACTTTGCGCCCCGATAATAAAATGGTGCGGATTGGCGTGTTTAACTGCTTCGTCAAGCGGCGCCTGATCTGCCGCCTGATTTCCGGGGCCCTCAGCGCCGCTTTCATCTAGCAGCGCATTGATCGTACTTTGGACGAGTTCAACGTGTGCGATTTCTTCTAAAAATACACCGCGAAGCAGATCACGGAACTGTTTTTCTTTTCCTCTGAAATTAGAGCTTTGGAAAAAGTATTGCATCATCGTCCGCATTTCTCCGTAGTGCCCGCCTAAAATTTCCTGAAGCACCTTGGCCGCGGCCGGGTCCGGCTTGTCCGGTTTAATGATATTGATCAGCTCTTCTTTGTAATAATACATAAACAGCGCCCCCTGAAAGAAGTTTTCGGTTCTTCTGTTAGTGTCTTTGCAAAGTCAGTTTTTATGTATCGGCATCAAAAAAAGGACGGGAAGCGTGTCCGTCCTTTTGTGTTAAGCCTCAACCGCTCCGCGAAGTTTCGTGTTGACAAGCCCGTTCCATCCTTGATCCATCGTACTGTGAATCTCGGAGCTTTTCCGATTGACTTTATTGATGACGGCTTCCGGCTCTTTCCATCCGCCGTGAATGAGAGTGAATTCCGTATCTCCGCTTTCCGTTTCCTTTAAGACAAAAGAAACGATCCAGCCTTCCGTATCCCACGAAAAAGAAAGGCGGTACGGCGCTTCGATATCCAGCAGCTTGCACGGAGACGGACCGAACGGAGATTCCAGCTGAAACTCACTGTCTTCTTGAGGTGTGAAATCATTCGGCATAAACCAGAGAGACAGGCCGTCCGCAGTGGAGACCGTATCCCAGACAACTTGTATCGGCGCCTTGAAAACGGCGGTATGAATAATGTCCGGTAATGGCTGATTGCTGCTGTTGTTGTTTTTGTTATCTTTGTTTTGTTTATCAGACATGATGCGTAACCACTCTTTCGCTGTTTTTACTTTTGATCATACTACACGGGGCAGGACATTTGAAATCAAATCAAACTTATTCTATGCTTTTCCAAAGCCATTCAATTCATTTTAAGGAGACGTAGTGATGACAGATCAATTTAAAGCGTTAGTAGTCGATCAACGTGAAGACCGGTTTTCAGTCAGCGTACGGGAGCTGGCGGTTCAGGACCTTCCCGAGGGTGAAGTGCTGATTAAGGTTTGCTACTCAGGGGTGAATTATAAAGACAGCTTGGCTGCCATTCCTGACGGCAAGATTGTAACGTCGTATCCTTTCGTGCCGGGAATTGATTTAGCGGGAATCGTCGTTTCCTCAGATGACGCCCGTTTCAAAGAGGGGGACAAAGTCATTGCGACAAGCTACGGCATAGGTGTTTCCCGCTTTGGCGGTTATAGCGGGATGGCCCGCATTCCGGCTGATTGGATCGTGCCGCTGCCTGAAGGTCTGACACTTAAAGAAGCCATGACGATCGGAACCGCCGGCTTCACTGCCGCATTGTCCGTCCAGCGTCTTGAAGAAAACCATGCCGCTCCTGAAAAAGGGAAGGTGCTGGTGACAGGAGCGACAGGCGGCGTCGGAAGCTTTGCCGTCTCCATTCTTTCAACCTTAGGTTACGAGGTCGAGGCCAGTACGGGAAAAGAAGACGAAAGCGGCTATTTGAAGAGCCTCGGAGCAAAGACGGTCATTCACCGTGACGAAGTGTATAACGGCACGTTAAAACCAATGCAAAAACAAAAATGGGCAGCGGCCGTCGATCCGGTCGGAGGTGAGCCGCTTGCTTCAGTTCTCAGCCAGATTCAGTACGGCGGATCAGTTGCTGTGAGCGGATTGACAGCGGGAACGAAACTCCCGGCTACGGTCTTCCCGTTTATATTGCGCGGCGTCAGTCTCTTGGGAATCGATTCCGTATTCTGTCCGATGGAGACAAGAAAGAAAACATGGCAGCGTTTAGCTGATGACTTCAAGCCTGCAGATCTGGAGGCCTTTATTCAAAAGGAAATTACACTTGAAGAGCTGCCGGATACGCTTCCTGCTCTTTTAAAAGGAGAAGCGAGAGGAAGAACAATCGTTACAATAAACGAAGAATAAATCAAAAACCCCCAACTGCTGATTGGGGGTTTTCAATATATAATCAATTATTTATTGAAAAGAGATTAAATATTGGGTATATCGTGAAAATGAGTTGATTAAAAACATAAATTGATTACATATAGGTGATATAAAGGTAAGTTATAAAATTATCTGAAATATTTATTGACTGAAAGCGCTTTTAAAATTATGATAATAACATAAGTGCCAATAATATCATTATAACTTCACTACAAAGTAACTATAAAATAACAATTTGACGAGAGGGGAGAGCGGATAATCACTATAAATGATAACGCTTTCAGGTTATTTTCTTCTTATATAACTGTTTTGGACGGTCAGAACTTGTATGCAGACGTTATGGGTGTAAATATTGATAACTGAATATTCCGATATTATCTCTGTGTAAAAACTAGGAGGATTTGAAGATGAATAAAAATAGCAGCCAGCATTCATTTTTGAGAACCATCATTTTAGTATCGACGTTCGGGGGTCTACTTTTCGGCTATGATACAGGTGTAATTAATGGGGCGCTGCCATTTATGGCGGAAGCTGACCAGCTTAATCTTACCGCTTTGACTGAAGGGATGGTGGCGAGCTCCCTGCTCTTGGGGGCTGCGATCGGAGCAGTTTTCGGAGGGAGATTGTCGGACTATAACGGCAGACGTAAAAATATCCTTATCCTTGCCGTTTTGTTCTTTGCAGCGACGCTTGGATGTACACTGGCGCCTAACGTATCTGTTATGATCATCTCCCGTTTTCTGCTGGGGCTTGCCGTCGGGGGAGCATCCGTAACCGTTCCGGCGTATTTGGCTGAAATGTCGCCGGCGGAAAGCCGAGGGAGAATGGTTACCCAAAATGAATTGATGATTGTAACGGGCCAGCTGCTTGCCTTTACGTGTAATGCTATCATCGGCAATGTGCTTGGTGATACCTCTCACGCCTGGCGTTATATGCTCGTTATCGCGGCCCTTCCGGCGGTATTCTTGTTTTTCGGTATGCTGAAAGTTCCTGAAAGTCCGCGCTGGCTGGTTTCTAAAGGAAGAAAAGAAGATGCTCTGCACGTTCTCCGGCGAATAAGGAGTGAAGAGAAAGCAAAGTCTGAGCTCGCTGAAATTGAATCTGCCTTTCATAAGGAAGCTGAGATGGAGCAGGCCGCCTTTAAGGATCTTGCCGTTCCGTGGGTGCGCCGCATTGTGTTTATCGGGATCGGAATTGCGGTAGTGCAGCAGCTCACCGGCGTGAATTCAATTATGTATTATGGAACTCAAATTTTAAAAGATGCCGGTTTCGAGACAAAAGCCGCATTAATCGGCAATATCGCTAACGGTGTAATTTCGGTGCTCGCGACTTTTGTAGGAATATGGCTTCTCGGCAAAGTCGGCCGCCGCCCGATGCTGATGACGGGGCTGATCGGAACGACTGCGGTGCTGCTTTTGATCGGAGTTCTATCTGTCGTGCTGAAAGGATCGCCTGCTCTTCCTTATGTGGTTCTTTCATTAACAGTCACTTTCCTTGCGTTTCAGCAGGGGGCTGTCTCTCCGGTGACCTGGCTGATGCTGTCGGAGATATTCCCGCTTCGATTGCGGGGACTTGGTATGGGGGTCACTGTCTTCTGCCTCTGGATCGTGAACTTCCTTGTGGGTTTCACTTTTCCGGTCCTGCTCGCAAACATCGGATTGTCTGCAACCTTCTTCATTTTTGTCCTGTTAGGGATAGCGTCCGTTATATTTGTGAAAAGGTTCCTTCCGGAAACGAAAGGTCTGTCGCTCGAACAGCTTGAACAAAACTTCCGTGCTTATGAAAAAACAGGTCGTAATAGCGCAGAAGCTGAGGTGAGCGGGTAATCTGAATAGACGCGGGGTTCCTAGGAATCCTGCTTTTTTATTTATTATATAGAAGGGAATAATAAGTGAGAAAAAAGTTTCGTAAAAGTGTTGACCTAATTTAAAGTGCATGGTATATTATTAAATGTCGCTGATGAACAAAGCGAAAACGACAAATGAGAAAATGATCTTTTAAAAAAAGACTTTACAAATTCTCAAAAGCATGTATAATAAATGAGGTCGACAAAAAGACTTCGAAAAGAAATAAAAAACACTTGACATCATAACTGATTGGTAGTATGATAGTTAAGTCGCCTGATAAGCGCCCGTAGCTCAATTGGATAGAGCGTTTGACTACGGATCAAAAGGTTAGGGGTTCGACTCCTCTCGGGCGCGCCAATTCAAACGCGGGTGTAGTTTAGTGGTAAAACCTCAGCCTTCCAAGCTGATGTCGTGAGTTCGATTCTCATCACCCGCTCCATTATAATGATCTTTGAAAACTAAACAAGACAAAACGTACCTGTTAATTCAAAGTTTTAAATAAATCGCACAGCGATGTGCGTAGTCAGTCAAACTACTTTATCGGAGAGTTTGATCCTGGCTCAGGACGAACGCTGGCGGCG
>NZ_JAAMNL010000017.1:0-41100 GCF_011066015.1 Bacillus sp. EKM206B | reverse complement strand
AATCACCGATAAACTATCGGCAATTGGCTGTTTAAAAGGTGTTTTGACCCCTGTCTCAAAAACGGGGGGGCAGTCCCAACGCCCTTGGCTTTTTTGATTACACGAGAGGTCCGCCGGCTTTGGCAATCGAGTCCGCATGGGAAAACTTTTTAAAGTTTTCTTTAAACTCATTGGCCAAAAACAGCGCTTTTTCGTTGTATGCTTGTTTATCGCTCCACGTGTTTTCAGGCTGAAGAACTTCATCCGGCACGCCCGGAACATGAACGGGACTGCGCAGGCCGAAAATGCTGTCTGCCGTCATGTCAGTCTGGTTCAGTCTGCCTTCAATAGCGGCCTTGACCATCGCTCTTGTATACGAAAGTTTCATCCGTTCTCCGACTCCGTACCCTCCGCCGGTCCAGCCTGTGTTGACCAGGAAGACTTGAACGCCGTGTTCGTCGATTTTATGCCCGAGCATCTCGGCATATACATGCGCCGGAAGCGGAAGGAACGGTGAACCGAAGCACGTCGAGAAAGTCGTTTGCGGAGATGTCACGCCGCGCTCGGTTCCCGCGAGTTTACTGGTGTACCCGCTTAAGAAGTGATACATCGCCTGTTCCTTCGTCAGTTTGCTGATCGGAGGAAGCACGCCGAATGCGTCCGCCGTTAAAAAGACGATCGCCTGCGGATGGCCGGCAATGCTCGGCTGCACGATATTGCCGATCATCTCAATCGGATATGCGGCTCTTGTGTTTTCCGTGTAGAAGGAATTGTCGTAATCCGCTTCACCCGTTTTTTCATCAAGCACGACATTCTCAAGAACAGACCCGAAGCGGATCGCACGAAAAATCTGAGGTTCTTTTTCCTCGCTCAGATTGATACATTTAGCGTAACATCCGCCTTCAATGTTGAAAACGCCGGAATCTGACCAGCCGTGCTCGTCATCGCCGATCAGTTTGCGGTCCGCATCGGCTGAAAGCGTCGTTTTCCCTGTGCCGGAAAGGCCGAAAAACAGGGCGACATCGCCTTTTTCACCGACATTGGCTGAGCAGTGCATCGGCAGTATATCCTGCTGCGGAAGCAGGAAGTTCATAATGGAGAATATTGATTTTTTCATTTCTCCGGCGTATTCGGTGCCGCCGATTAAAATGACGCGCTTTTCGAAAGAGACAATGATAAATGTTTCCGAATGCGTGCCGTCCGTCTCCGGATCTGCTTTAAAATGCGGAGCTGAGAGAATGGTGAAAGGCTGCGCTTGCGTGTCTCTTTCATCCGTCTCCGGTCTGATAAACAGCTGGCGCGCGAATAAATTGTGCCACGCAAATTCATTTACGACCGTAATCGGGAGTCTGTATTTTTCATCCGCTCCCGCGAATCCTTCAAAAACAAACAGTTCATCCCGCTGTTTTAAGTAGCTGACGACTTTGGCGTACAGCTTTTCAAATGCCTCTTCAGAAATGGGCTGATTCACCGCGCCCCAATCAATTTGATTTTCTGTGCTTTGTTCACGGACGATAAATTTATCTTTAGGTGACCGGCCTGTATATGCGCCGGTGGTGGCGCGTACGGCGCCCGTTGATGTCAGCGTTCCTTCATTTCGGCTGATCACTTTTTCGGTAAGTTTTGGAGCCGATAAATTATGATGCACATTCGGACTTGCAAGTAATGCTTGAAGATCTGCGGTTAAATCAACTAATTTCATAAAAACCTTCCTTTGCCGGTTTATTTGTATTTCGCTGAATGTGGAATTAGTATAACATATATCTGAAAATAGTCTATACTATTTGCGGTTTTTTGTTTGTGTTTTTCCATTGCTTCCCGAAATAAAGGCGCGTAATCGCTTTAATTCATATTGACACTTTCCGCCCTTTTACGATAAGATATTTCATTGAGCGGATACTCTTATCCCGAGCTGGCGGAGGGACAGGCCCGATGAAGCCCAGCAACCGGTTTCTCTGTAAAAAAGCAGGTGAAAACACTGTGGGAAACCAAGGTGCTAACCTGATGCAAGGTTTAATATTTTCCTTGAGCGATAAGAGTGAAAGGCACACAGACCAAACCCTTTCCTCGAGTGGAAAAGGTTTTTTTATTTCATAAAATATGCCAATTAACATTCTCTGATATAGTATGACATTGTATTAAGAGGGAGCGAGTTCCGTATCATATGAAAAGGTCTTGCAAAAGATCTTTTTTCAGGAGGAAAAGTGAATGAGTAAAAACCGTCGACTATTTACATCTGAATCTGTTACTGAGGGTCATCCGGACAAAATCTGTGACCAAATTTCTGACAGTATCTTAGATGAGATTTTAAAAAATGACCCGAACGCGCGCGTAGCCTGCGAAACATCTGTAACGACAGGACTTGTGCTGGTAAGCGGAGAGATTACTACATCAACATACGTTGACATTCCGAAAACAGTCCGTGAAACGATTAAAGAAATCGGCTACACACGCGCCAAATATGGATTTGATGCGGAGACTTGCGCTGTTTTAACATCAATTGATGAACAGTCTGCGGATATCGCAATGGGTGTCGATCAGGCTCTTGAAGCGCGTGAAGGCACAATGAGCGATGCTGAAATCGAAGCAATCGGAGCGGGAGACCAAGGCCTGATGTTCGGTTATGCGTGTAACGAAACGAAAGAGCTTATGCCGCTTCCGATCTCTTTGGCGCATAAATTAGCCCGCCGTTTGAGCGAAGTCCGCAAAGAAGACATTCTTCCGTACCTTCGCCCTGACGGCAAAACGCAAGTTACCGTTGAATATGATGAAAACAACAAGCCGGTCCGCATCGACGCGATCGTCATTTCAACTCAGCACCACCCGGAAATTACGCTTGAGCAGATTCAGCGCAATCTGAAAGAGCATGTCATTAACCCTGTCGTGCCTGAGGAACTGATCGATGAAGAGACAAAATACTTCATCAATCCTACGGGACGTTTCGTAATCGGCGGACCTCAAGGTGATGCGGGTCTGACCGGCCGTAAAATCATCGTTGACACATACGGCGGATATGCACGCCACGGCGGCGGCGCATTCTCCGGTAAGGATGCGACGAAGGTAGACCGTTCTGCGGCATACGCTGCGAGATACGTAGCGAAAAACATCGTGGCAGCAGGTCTTGCTGATTCTTGTGAAGTGCAGCTTGCATACGCAATCGGCGTGGCACAGCCTGTTTCTATTTCCATCAATACATTTGATACAGGAAAAGCTTCTGAAGAAAAACTGATCGAAGTCGTACGGAATAACTTCGACCTGAGACCTGCCGGCATTATTAAAATGCTTGATCTGCGCCGCCCGATCTATAAGCAGACAGCTGCTTACGGCCACTTCGGACGTCATGATGTTGATCTTCCTTGGGAGCGTACTGACAAGGCGGATGCGCTTCGCAAAGAAGCACTAGGAGAATAATTTTATAGCCGCTTACTTAAGCGGCTTTCCCTTTTTGTAGATGCTGCCATGCTTATTTTTTACATAGCGTGAAACCAATGGCGTAACAAAGCGTCTATAAAAAGGGGGTCCAATTAGAAAATTACACTTATGGAGGCTATACTATGTGTGGATTTGTCGGTGTTTTTAATAAGCATCCATTAACTCAAACCGCAGATCAAGAAGAGCTAATCAAACAAATGAACCAAATGATCGTTCACCGCGGTCCTGACAGCGATGGGTATTATCATGACGAGCACGTCGGATTCGGCTTCAGACGGCTCAGTATTATTGACGTAGAAAACGGCGGACAGCCTTTATCATATGAAGACGAAAAATATTGGATCATTTTTAACGGCGAAATCTATAACTACATTGAATTGAGAGAAGAGCTTGAAGCGAAAGGCTACACTTTCAATACAGATTCCGATACCGAAGTGCTCCTTGCGACATACCGTCATTATAAAGAAGAAGCTGCTTCAAAGCTTCGCGGAATGTTTGCGTTTTTAATCTGGAACAAAGCTGACCGCGTCATGTACGGCGCGAGAGACCCGTTCGGAATTAAACCGCTGTATTACACAACCATCGGGGACAAAGTGTATTTTGCATCTGAAAGAAAAAGTTTAATGGCCGCTCAAAACGGCATTGATCTTGATACAGCTTCTTTACAGCAATATATGTCTTTCCAATTCGTTCCTGAACCGAGCACGCTTGACGCTGAAGTGAAAAAAGTCGAGCCGGGCAGCCAGTTTACGATCCGCCCGGAAGGCGACATCGCGTTTAAAACATATTTCAAAGCGAACTTTAAGCCTGTTCAGTCTGATGAAGATAAATTGGTGAAAGAAGTCAGAGACGCAATCTTTGACTCTGTCAAAGTTCACATGAGAAGTGACGTTCCTGTCGGTTCGTTTCTATCCGGCGGTATCGACTCTTCTTTTATCGTCTCAGTTGCGAAAGAATTTCACCCGAGCCTCAAAACATTTTCCGTCGGTTTTGAGCAGCAGGGCTTCAGTGAGGTTGACGTAGCGAAGGAAACGGCTGCCGCGCTCGGGATTGAAAACATCAGCAAAGTCATTTCTCCTGAGGAGTATATGAACGAGCTTCCGAAAATCGTCTGGCACTTTGATGACCCGCTTGCAGATCCGGCGGCGATTCCTTTGTACTTTGTCGCGAAAGAAGCGAAAAAACATGTAACGGTCGCGTTATCCGGGGAAGGCGCGGACGAGCTGTTCGGCGGGTACAATATTTACCGCGAGCCGCTTTCGCTTAAACCGTTTGAACGCATTCCGTCCGGTCTGAAAAAAATGCTTCTTCATGTGGCGTCCGTCATGCCGGAAGGAATGAGAGGGAAAAGCCTCTTAGTCCGCGGCTGCACACCGCTTGAGGAGCGTTATATCGGTAATGCGAAGATTTTTGAAGAGCCCGTGAAAAAACAGCTGCTCAAACATTACAATCCAGAGCTTTCATACCGTGATGTCACGAAGCCGTACTTTACGGAAAGCCGTTCATACAGCGACATTAATAAAATGCAGTATGTTGACATCCATACGTGGATGCGCGGCGACATCCTGTTAAAGGCTGACAAAATGACGATGGCCAACTCTTTGGAACTGCGCGTGCCGTTCCTTGATAAAGTCGTGTTTGACGTGGCTTCTAAAATTCCGGATGAACTGAAAACGAAAAACGGCACGACGAAATACCTTCTGCGCAAAGCTGCTGAAGGGGTAGTGCCTGATCATGTGCTTAACCGCAAAAAGCTCGGCTTCCCTGTGCCGATCCGCCACTGGCTGAAAAATGAAATGAACGAATGGGTTCGCAACATCATTCGTGAAAGTGAAACAGATGCTTATATTGAAAAGGATTATGTCCTTCAGCTTCTGGAAGATCATTGTGCCGACAGAGCGGACAACAGCCGCAAAATCTGGACCGTCCTGATCTTCATGATCTGGCACAGCATCAATGTTGAAAAAAGACTGGTGCCGGAAGAGCTGAATCATCAGCCGAAAGAAGTCATTTTCGTTTAATCCAAAAGGCTTTCGATGTTATCGAAAGCCTTTTTTCTATTGTTTTTTTTTGTAAACCGTCTATTCCGCTCTGTTTTCGACAAAGTATTACGCAATATTCAGAAAAAGGTTATAATAGGACTAATCGGGTAGATTCCGGAAAGTGTTTTCTGGCTATTTCGTCTCGGTTTGTGTTTCTTTGTCAAAATCAGGGGGAGGGAGAGTTATGCAAAACAAAGAAAAAACGCTTCACCGCGGCTTGGAAGAGCGGCATATCTCGCTTATGTCGTTGGGCGCCGCGATAGGAGTCGGGCTGTTTCTCGGGTCGGCTTCTGCCATAAAGCTTGCCGGGCCGGGGATTTTAGCCGCTTACGCCTGCAGCGGGCTGATTATGTTTTTTATTATGCGGGCATTAGGGGAAATGGCGATTCAAAAGCCTGTAGCCGGCTCATTCAGCCGATATGCCAGAGATTATCTCGGTCCGCTTGCCGGGTTTTTAACAGGCTGGAATTATTGGTTTTTATGGGTTGTTACCTGCATGGCGGAAATCACCGCGGTCGGCATTTATATGGGCTACTGGTTCCCTGACGTGCCGTCATGGATCTGGGCGCTTTGTGCACTCGTCATTATGACGGCTGTCAACTTTCTGGCGGTTAAAGCGTACGGTGAGCTTGAATTCTGGTTTGCGCTCATTAAAGTTTTGGCGATTCTGTCAATGATCGCGATCGGTCTGGTGATGATCGTATTCGGCCTCGGAAACGGAGGCGTTGCACTCGGAATCAGCAATTTATGGAGCCACGGCGGCTTTTTCCCGAATGGGATTAAAGGGGTGCTGCTGTCGCTTCAAATGGTCATGTTTGCCTATCTCGGGATTGAGCTGATCGGTGTCACAGCCGGTGAGGTCAAAAATCCGGAAAAATCACTGGCGCGGGCCATAGATACTGTTTTTTGGCGCATTCTCATTTTTTACGTCGGAGCTTTGTTTGTCATTATGTCAATTTATCCGTGGCAGGAAATCGGTTCAGGCGGAAGCCCGTTTGTTTTGACATTTGAAAAAATCGGAATACCGGCTGCAGCCGGAATCATTAATTTTGTCGTATTGACGGCGGCCCTTTCTTCCTGCAACAGCGGGATCTTCAGCACGGGGCGCATGCTGTTCAATCTGGCGGAGCAAAATGAAGCGCCTAAAGCATACGGTACGGTCACAAAAGGCGGTGTGCCGGGAAAAGCGGTATTGGTTTCAGCGGGCGCGTTATGCATCGGCGTTTTGCTGAACTACGTGGTGCCGGCGAAAGTGTTTACGTGGGTGACGAGCATTGCGACGTTCGGGGCGATTTGGACATGGTCGATTATTTTGCTTTCCCAAATGAAATACCGTAAAAGCTTACAGCCGGAACAACGGAAAAAACTCAAATATAAAATGCCTTTATACCCCTTTTCCTCATATATCTCGCTGGCATTTCTCGCTTTTGTCGTTGTGCTGATGGCTTTTAATGCAGAGACCCGGGTGGCCGTCATCATCGGGCCTGTCTGGTTCGGCATATTATTAGCCGCCTATTACGGGAAAGGTTTCCATAAAAGAAAAGACATAGGTCTGGAAAACGGACAGACATTCGCCGAAAAAGCGTAAAAAAAAGAGCCCGGGACATGGGCTCTTTTTTTTCATAGGATCGGGCCGGCGGGGAAAGAATAAAACAAATTCCTGAACATTTTGCTTCTGTTTCCTGACAATCGGGAGAATGCAAATGGTTTTTACTTAAATAATATTTTGAAAAATGGTACAGTAGTAAAACAAAGCTGATCTATTTTTATTTCTCTTGCAGTGTTTTATAGTATCGGCCTTTTTCAACATATTCCGTTCTGATTCTTTCCATGTCCCGTATGTCTTCTTCTGTCAGCCGGCGGATAACCTTTGCGGGCCGGCCGAACGCAAGACAGCCGGGAGGAATGGTTTTGCCCGGAGGAACGAGACTTCCGGCGCCGATAAACGCGCCTTCTCCGATTTCCGCCCCGTCAAGAATGACGGAGCCCATACCGATTAAAGCATTCTTTTTGATGATTGCGCTGTGCAGTGTAACCTGATGGCCGATCGTGACGTCATCTTCAATAAGAAGCGGGCGGTTCGGACTTTGATGCAGACAGCTCAAGTCCTGTATGCTGACTCTTTTTCCGATCCTTGTCGGCGCAACATCCCCCCGGATGACGGCTGAGAACCAAATGCTTGATTGTTCTCCGATCACGACGTCGCCCGTAATGACGGCGTTATCCGCAATGAACGCTTCAGGATGTATGTCAGGCGTAAATTGTTTATAAGGGTAGATTATCATGTCTCATCCTTCTTTCTCTAAATTTATGTAAGAGGTGAACTGCATGTGGACTTGGAAAGCAGACAGGCCCGTCGGTACCATTGTCATTATCCACGGGGCGAGCGAATACCACGGGCGTTATAAATGGCTCGTTGAAATGTGGAGATCTTCCGGATATAACGTGGTGATGGGCGATTTGCCCGGTCAGGGAACGTCGACCCGCGCCAGAGGGCATATTCGCTCTTTCCAAGAATACATTGATGAAGTAGATATATGGATTGATAAAGCGAGAACGCTTGAAGCGCCCGTTTTCCTTTTGGGCCACAGCATGGGCGGACTGATTGCGATAGAATGGTTTAAGCAGCAGAGAAATCCCCGCATTACGGCACTCATTTTATCATCACCTTGTCTGGGTCTGCAAATAAAAGTCAATAAAGTCCTTGATTTTGCGTCTAAAGGACTGAACGTCCTCGCTCCGTCCCTCAGAGTGGATTCCGGCTTATCACCTGATATGGCAACGAGGAATGCGGATATGATTGAAGCGGATCAAAACGATTCTTTATATGTCACGAAGGTATCCGTAAGATGGTACAGAGAGCTTTTAAAAACCATTGATGCCGCTATGGTGCCGACTGATGCGTTTTTAAAGGTGCCGCTTTTGCTTATGCAGGGCGGAGATGACAAAATCGTCGATAAAATGAAGGTCCGCAAATGGTTTTCCGGTGTGGCTTCCCATAATAAATCGTACCGGGAATGGGAAGGGCTTTATCATGAAATTTTTAATGAACCGGAAAGAGAAACTGTGTTTAAGGCGGCAAAAGCCTTTACAGATCAGTATATTTGAATTCGCTGGGGGTGCATATGTTGACAGTACCGGAACATCCTTTTAACCTTATGGCAAAAGTGTATCGGGAAATTTTTCCGCTCGTTCATCAGGAATTGAACATGTGGCGGGAAAAATCAGATTCCATTAAAAATACCGAACTGCGGCAGCAGGCGGCCGCAAGTATCCGCGATAAATCATTTCATTGTGAAGGCGGCGGCATTTTAGCCTTGCTTTCGGGAGAGCAGAAACAGAAATGCGTGCAATTTATCATCGCGTATCAGACAATCAGTGATTATCTGGACAATCTGTGCGACCGCAGCACCTCGCTTGATCCCGAGGACTTCCGCATGCTTCATCTCTCCATGCGTGACGCGCTGACGGTCGGTGCCGAAGTGCGGCCGTACTATCAGTACAGAGACGAGCGGGATGACGGCGGTTATCTTCATGAGCTGGTCAGAACATGCCAGCGGGTGCTCGGGTCAATAGAACATTACGGTATCATTAAACCTTATTTGCTTGAGCTGTGTGATTATTATTGCGATCTTCAGGTTCATAAGCATGTCGTTGAGCATGAACGCGTTCCGAGGCTTAAAGGCTGGTTTGAGCAGTACCGGTCACAGCTTCCGGAAATGGAGTGGTTTGAGTTCTCGGCCTGCGCCGGATCGACGTTAGGTATTTTCTGTCTCGTTGCTTACTCATTCCAGCCTGATTTTAACGAACATACCGCTGAGAAAATCCGCAGCAGTTATTTTCCGTACATACAAGGGCTGCACATACTGCTCGATTATTTAATTGACCAGGAAGAGGATCTGCTTGAAGGCGATCTGAATTTCTGTACGTATTATCAGTCTCATGAAGAAATGATGCAGAGACTGCAGCATTTTATTGAAAAAGCGGATGAACATTTGCAAGGCATTCCGCATGAAAATTTTCATCGGCTGATCAACAGGGGGCTGCTCGGCGTCTATTTATCCGATGACAAAGTCGCCGGCCAAAAAGAAATGGGCCGCCTCGCGCGAAAGCTGATCAGGGCAAGCGGGAAAACGTCATTTTTCTTTTATATCAACGGAAGAGCCTACCGCAAATTTCAGAAGATGGCTTGGACGAAAAGTTCGTAATGGGTGAACTGCGCCTCTCGTGTAAATCATGACGGCGCAGTTTTTTATTTATGACGTGAAGTATGAAATGAAACATTGTTTGCGCCTGCAGAATATGATACTTTAATTTTATGAAAAAATTAAAGTATTTAGCGGTCATAGCATTACTTTCCATTTCCGGAGGCTGCTCCGTCATCCATGCTTCCGCCGGCTATCATCCTGTCTTGATAGCGCACAGGGGCTCTTCTGCGATTGAGCCGGAACATACAGCTTTGTCTTATGCACGTGCGATTAAAGACAAAGCAGATTATATTGAGATAGACTTACGGGAGACGAAGGACGGCCGTCTGATTGCAATTCACGATAAAACGGTAGATCGGACAACAGATGGTAAAGGGATGACAGATGATCTGTCTTTGGCTCAGATTAAGAAATTGAATGCGGGAAAAGGAGAAAAGATTTTAACATTAGAAGAAATCATACAGAAATTCGGACAAACTGCCAATTACTATATTGAGACAAGAGAAAGCAACGGCAGCCTGGTGATGGAAAAGAAACTGATTGACATATTACAAAAACATAAGCTGATTTCCAGCCATAAAGCAGTCATTGAGTCTTTTAGCGGGAAGAGCTTAAAGAAAGTTCGATCTATGGATAAAAAAGTTCCTCTTGTTCGATTATTAAAAGATAACGAGGCTGAGGAGATAAATGATAAGCAGCTGCAAACCATCAAAACGTATGCTGATACAGTCGGGCTCAACGCCAAATTGGCAAATGAAGCAGTCGTGAAGCGCATTCATCACAATAAGATGAAAGTGCACGTGTTTTTTGATAAGGAAGACGAGCATACGCTGACGCCTATTATGCTGAAACAAAAAGCAGATGGTGTCTTTACGAACAATCCCGCTTATACACGCGGCGTGCTGCAAAACAGTAAATAAAAAGAGACATGCGCATTTTACGCTGTCTCTTTTTTTAACGGTTTCTTTTTTGCCGCAAGGTGCATTGCGAATTTGCCGATCAGCCCGATGACAAAAAATGCAGCAAACCACCAGTAATAGGTTTTTGCGAACTCAAATCCTAAATGTCTTGATAAAATGATGACGAACATCACATAGGGAACACTTGAAAATATGATGCGAAGAATATTCAAACTGCCGCTCCTCCCAGATGTTACACTTAAAAGATGAACTTTTTTCCATTACTTCATAGTAATTGATTTTTCAGAAAAAGTAAACACAAAAAGAATCGGCCCGCTTATGACAGGCCGATTCTTTATTTGCCGGCAGATTTCTTTTCAATCGCTATAATAAACGGCGGGTCGTTTCGCTGGTTGAGAAAGCCGTAGCTCAGCACGCGCGCTTTTTCCTGATCAAGATTGCTGCAGTACTCCAGTAATGCACTTTTTTCCGTCTTGCCTTCAGGATGCCCGTGGTACACAACGAGAACGATCAGCCCGTTCTCCTTCAGCAGTTCAAGGAGCTGTTCGATCGCGGAAATGGTTGAGTGGCCGTTTGTCGTAATGCTTTTATCACCGCCGGGCAGATAGCCGAGATTAAACACGGCGCAAGCCACACGTCCGTGCGCATCCTCAGGCAGCGATGCCTTTATTTGATCATGGCTCTTATGGTGAAGCGTGACGCGCGGACTGAAGTCGGCACCGAGCCGCTCCCTCGTTTTAACGAGTGCGTCCGCTTGAATATCAAAGGCATGGACATGTCCTGTCTCACCGACAAGGCCGGCCAGGAAATATGTATCATGTCCGTTGCCCATCGTCGCGTCAACCGTGATATCACCTTCCTGTGCGGCGGACTTCAGCAATTCTTTACTGAAAGGGAGGATGTGCATCAAGGTCATAGGGCGGTCTCCTCCCCGATTTTTCTGAAGAGCTTTCCTTGATAGCTTCCCCGTGTTTCCAGCTCTTTTTGAATGGCGCCCAGTACTTCCCACTTATTGACGCTCCACATCGGTCCGACCATTAATTCGATCGGCCCGTCTCCCGTAATGCGGTGAACGATCATTTCCGGGGGAATGATTTCGAGCTGATCACATACAAGACTTACATATTCTTCTTGAGAAAGGAACTCCAGCTTTCCTTTTTCATATTGCTTCACCATCGGTGTGCCTTTTAATAAGTGAAGCAGGTGAATTTTAATGCCTTGCACATCCAAATCAGCGACGGCTTTGGCCGTCTCCATCATCATGTCCCTGTTTTCAAGCGGAAGCCCGTTAATGATATGGGAACAAACGCGGATGCCGTGTTTTCTCAGTTTATTGACGCCCTCAACATAGCAGTCAAAATCATGGGCGCGGTTGATCAGAAGGGCGGTCCGCTCATGCACGGTCTGCAGCCCGAGTTCAACCCACAAATACGTCCGCTCATTCAGTTCGGCCAAATATTCCACGACATCGTCCGGAAGGCAGTCCGGACGGGTCGCGATCGACATGCCGACAACGCCGTCAAGCTTGAGGACGGATTCGAATTTTTCTCGCAGCTCCTCTACCGGAGCATGCGTATTCGTGAACGCTTGGAAATATGCGATATATTTGCCGTCTTTCCACTTTTCGTGCATGCGGTTTTTGATATCGTGAAATTGCGTGAGTAAGTCATCGGCCCGATTGCCGGCAAAATCGCCGGAGCCCGCCGCGCTGCAGAATGTGCAGCCTCCGTGTGCAACCGTGCCGTCACGATTCGGGCAGTCAAAACCGCCGTCAAGCGCGACTTTAAACACTTTATGCCCGAAATGCTCCCGCAGATGATAATTTAATGTATGGTACCGTTTTTCCGTATTTGAATAAGGAAAAGGGTTATTCTCGTTCAATGTTCAAAAAGCCTCCCTCACATCAGATGCATCCTAAAATTGTAGCATGAATGATGGAGCGGAACAATGAAACAATTATGGAACGGTCAAGACGTAATATCTACCTGGTTTTTCTGTTGTTGTTTTAAACGTTTTGGAGAAATATCACTGAACAATGCAAAAATAATTCCTAAAATAAGAATTACACTGCCTACTTTGAATGTATTATTAAAACTGTCACTTATTTTTTCATTATATAAATTTGAAATTTTTTTCTGGATAGCCATAACTTCCTTCTTTTGAATATTGAAGCTTTTTTGTACTTTTTCTTTATACGGATCCGGGGTTATAGAGAGAATTTCTTCCTCTTTTTTGTTTAATTCAGCAATACTTTTGCTTCGATCGAAACCTTTACTGTCTGAATGCTTTAAGTGAGTTATTATCTCGTTCTTTGCATTTTTATCAAAAACCTGATTGCTTTCCACAATTTTAATGGCTTCTTTTTTCGCAGTAGCTGTGTGATCATTTATATTCATTGTAAGCACAGATGTAAGTATGGCAATGCCTAGCGCTTGTCCAACTGTCCGCATCATATTAAGAATACCTGAGGCAATTCCTACTTTCTCAGGAGGAATAAGCCGTATCCCTGAACTCATTGCTGGTCCTATTACAAGCCCTAAAGCTAAGCCGGTCAAACATAACAGAATAATTACTGACGTTATAGAACTGTCGTATCGTATGTATCCATATAAATATGTTGTGATTGTTAAACCGAGCATACCTAGACCCGAAAGCCAAATGCCCCCGAGTTTATCAGATAGCTTTCCAGAAAGTACAGAGGTAAACATAGATGATAGAGCTAATGTAGAAACAATTAACCCCGCTTCTAATTCGGTTTTTCCCATTAAATTCGTGAGGAGTAAAGTAATAATAAGGGTACCGCTTGTTAATCCAAGGCCCTGCATAAAGAGGGTGAAAGAACTGAAACTAAACGTACGTATCTTCAGCATGGATAAGGGAATCATCGGGTTTTTAATTTTAGATTCAATAAAGAAAAACAAACAGAATAATAATACAGAGATTACAAAAAGAGAGATAATTACTGGTGATGACCAGCCTAAGTCAGATACTTTTGCAAAGCCAAAGGTTAAACAGAAGAGAGCTCCGGATAAAATAAGAATCCCCATGTAATCAATTTTTTTGCTCACTGTTTCATCATAACTCTCAGTAATAAAAAATGCTGCTAAAAAAAGAGAAATCAGACCTAAAGGAATATTTATGAAGAAGATAGCTTGCCAATTAAAATTTTCAGTTAATAATCCTCCAAGTACAGGTCCTAATGTAGCTGCTAATCCTGAGAAAGCACCCCAGATTCCAATGATCATTCCTTTTTTATTTTGAGGTACGATAGCTAAAGCTATAGGCATTGTAACAGGTACAATAAAAGCAGCAGATAGTCCCTGAATCACTCTAATTGCGATAAGCATTTCAATTGAAGTGCTCAAACAGGCAATAACTGATGTCAAAATAAAAAGTGCTAATCCAAATATAAAAGCTTTTTTTCTCCCAAAATGGTCTGCCAGTTTTGAGGCACCTACTAATAATACTGCAAAAGCTAAAGTATAACCTGTAGCCACCCAAGCTACTTGAGAAAGGTTGCTCGAAAAGTAATCCAGCATCTTAGGTAAGGCAATATTTACTATAGTGGTGTCCATTACTGAAATGAATGTACCTAATAATAATGCAGATAGAATAATTAATTTTTGAAAATTCAAACCTACAACCTCCATTAGATATTAATCTAAATTTAAATTCGATATATATCTAAAAACATGATAAATGTAATCTTAAGAGGTGTCAATATTATTCATAAATTGTTTTTTTCATCCACTTTTCTCGAAATCATATTTTTATAATTCAACAATTTTGTAACTTGAAATAACTCAATAAGAGCTAAAATTGACCTGTAAACTAGCTGAGATGATTAAGGATTTCTGAAGAGTGTGACATGAGGAGAACACTCAGCAAGAGGTGAGGCAAGTCTAATAAATCTAGGACTGCTCTTGATAATGCTCAGTCAGGTATGTGCTTAAAGGAAATTCTTTAAAATTAGAAATGAATATTCTTTGAAAGTTCCCTTTTGATTGATAATATTAAAAATGTAAAATGTCTGGCATGAAGATAGTACAACGTTTTCCTTGTGGAAAAAGACTTTATGGGGTGTGAAAAAGTGCGGTTAATAATTAATGACAGTGTTTCAGAATTCTTTGACAAGATATCCTCTATTCTATTCTTGAAACACGAGGAATTCTTCAAAGATTATACAACCAAATTGGGGTTAAATTTAGATAATGAATATTCTGTATTACTAGATGACCTTAAAAGAATAAAAGAGTTAGATAGTGAGTTTTTAAATTTTTATTTTGGCAGCTTTTGCGACTACAAAGATGTTAGGAATGCAAATATTTTTTGTTTAGCCACAACCTTTTTTAAAATCCCACAAATTTATACGAAAGATTTTTTTGAAATTATTGATTATTTGTCTGTAGTTACAGAAAAAGAGATAAGAAAAAATATTTTAGAGTCTCTAATTTATTTACAAGGAGATCTTAAAATGGAAACATCTACCCAACAGTATTTAAATGATAGGGAAAGTTTATTTGAGCTACTTAATAATTTAAATATAAAGCCCGAATACAAGTGGATCATATTTAAGGTAATGAAATCTCCTAAAACTTATGTAGATCAATTTTGCAATAAATTAATGTTGGTGAATGGTTATCTTAACGAGGCGATGTATAATTTAATTAAATTTAGAGATGAGTGGATGAATCAATTAAAAAACATAAATATGGATTTTCCAAAAAAGATAATCAGTACGTTAAAAGGTAAGGAATACTTATCTTGTAATTATATTAATATATATCCAACACTTTTACCTTACACTGCAACTATTACGAAAAGTGAAGAAAACATTTATGTTGGACTGGGGTATAAAGTTGATGAAATTTTTGAAAATACATTGGAGAAAGCTGAGATTAATCATATCATTGATTTTTTGAAGCTTTTATCGGATAAAAGTAAGTTCAAGATATTAATTTTACTTAGTCATAAAAAAATGTATGCTAATGAGATTGCTGAACAGCTAAATTTAACCAACGCAACGATTTCACACCATATGAGAATTTTGACGTTGCAAGGTTTAGTTGAGAGTACGAGAAATCAAAATAAAACATACTATTATCTTAATTCTTCTAAATTCGATTCTCTTTTGAACGGTTTGTTGAAAAAATTTAAAGCTGTTCCAGGCTTAGATGGGGATGAGTAAAAAAGGTTTTGGTTTTATAGTTGGTGTTAGTTTCGGGATGATAATTAAAGCTAATAAAAACAGATCGTCTAATGAATTGGATACCCTAAAAAATAAGATGAATCCTGGGTGTTTTACACAAAAAAGATAATTTGATGGTGAACAATTTAAAGCGAACCGAAGATCTTGTGAGTGATGTGGGAAAATTTTAATTTTTTTAATAGAAGAATTAAGTTATCGTTCTAAAATGAAGGATTTTTATAAAGAGTTAATTCTGTCTTGATTAAGTTTTACATTTAATCGTATTTTATACCATCTCTGTCTTGTGTATGAATTACCTGAAATTTCTTGTGAGAATTTATTTGGAATAAGAAATACTATTGATATGACATTATCAATAGGAGGACTGTTTAATGGCAACAAGACAATCAGTAGATGAACATCTCCAAAGAAGCGAACAGGCGTATGAATTTGCGAATGAGCAATTTATGACCGCTTCGAAACAAGAGCATTATAATGATAATGAGTACAGTGAAGCGCAAATGATGCTTGAAAACGCGGTGAATGAATTAAACAAGCTGTCATTATCTGCGAATGATCAGCAAAGAGAGCAGCTTTATCGAATGAGATTGCAGCTGCAGACCTTGCAAAACAATATGATTTTGCAGCGTAATTTTGATTACTGACCTCGCCGTCTCAAATGGTCAGCAAACCTGCCGGAATCCCGGCGGGTTTTTTTGTATTTCTTTTGAAAAAAGAATTGACAATAGGGCGGAGTGTGTTTATTGTATTACGTGTACTACTTGATGTAATACACATAAAACACTCAAAAAATGAAATCGACATATAAATGTTAAGCATAGGGAAGGGGAACTTTCATGAAAAACAAAAGATCCGTAAAACAAGATGTGCCTCTTATTATCGCCGCCTCGGTTTTGGCCAGCAGTCTGTTTGTCGTTCTTGTCGTCATCGGTTTTCAATGGCAGAACATTTAAAGAAAGAGAGCAGCTCGTAAAAGAAAGAAGGGAAGTAAATGATTCAAATCGATCCGAGAAGCTCAACTCCGATTTATGAGCAGATCATACAGCAACTGAAAGAGCTTTGTTTAAAAGGGATCATGAAGCCGGGGGATAAACTTCCTTCTGTCAGGGAATTGGCAACGATCATTATCGCCAATCCGAACACAGTCAGCAAAGCGTACAAGGAGCTCGAACGCGATGGTGTCATTGAAACGCTGAGGGGAAGAGGAACGTATATATCGGAGAATGCAAAAACGACATTGGTTGAAGGGAAGATGACGATGATAAAAGAGCAATTGAAACAGCTCATCATCGATGCCCATTACGCGGGAGTTGAGCTGGAGAAGCTGCAGGAATGGATAAAGGAAATCAGCGCTGATGTGAAAGGAGGCAAGGATCATGATTGAATTGCGGAATCTCTCAAAAACGATAGACGGTAAAGAAGTGCTCAAGGATATTTCGCTCACCATCGGAAAAGGGGAAATTTTCGGGCTGCTCGGGCGAAACGGATCAGGGAAAACAACACTGCTTCGGCTCATTCAGCAGATTCTCCTGCCGGATCAAGGGACTGTTTTATTTAATCAGGTGGAAATAAAGCGGCATCCGAAAGTAAAACAGAACATCATTTATATGCCTGTTGAAAATCCTTTTTATGACAAGTATACATATAAACAGCTTGTTGCGATTGTAAGCAGAATCTATCCGAATTTTGATGTGACTTACGCCAATGAGCTGATGAACAGGTACGGCATTCCGGAAACGAAGAAATACCGTGAATTATCAACAGGCCTGAAAAAACAGCTTGCGCTCGTCCTTGCCTTTGCTTCACGCCCGGCACTTATTCTTTTGGATGAACCGACGGACGGAATTGACGCCGTAACGCGTCATGACGTGCTGCAGCTTATGGTGGATGAAGTGGCTGAACGGGAAACGAGCATTCTGATTACCTCACACCGTTTAGAAGATATTGAGCGAATGTGCAACCGGATCGGGTTTTTGGAAGGAAATCAGCTGACGAATGTGATGGACTTGGATGATATGAAGGAAGAGTACATGAAAATCCAAATGGCATTTGAAGAAAACGTCGCCTTGAAGATCAGAGAACAAAACATACCGATTCTCGACCATGCCGGTGTGTTTTATACGGTGCTGATTCAAAAGAACGATGAGAAGAAAAAGAACTTTCTGCAAGAGCTGCAGCCGAAAGTATGGAACGAGCTTCCTGTGAACTTAGAAGAAGTCTTCATCGCGAAGTTTGGAGGGAACCGAAGATGGTAGACAGGGGATTGCTGTACAGGGAATGGGTGCAGAATCGAACTGTTCTTGTGATGGTCGGCCTTTTTTTAGCCGCGGTCAATCCATTTGAAGTGTTAAATACCTATCTGGTTTATCAAGGCTGTCTGGACACCCCGGAAGCATATTGTAACTTTTATGTGAATTCTTTGGATAGCGGAATGCTGAACTTGAACTGGGCGCCCGCTGTCATCTTAGCGGTTTGCTTATTCGGACTGGAGCGTACGAAAGGTACGATTGATACGCTGTTCAGTCTGCCTTATTCCCGCGCTCAGGTGTTTCACACTAAATTTTGGCTCGGGGCGGCGATCATTACCGGCGCTCAGGTGATCGGCTACGGGCTGGCTGAACTGCTCATTCTTCTGTTAAAGCCTGAGCGCGTATATTTCTTCCACCATTACAGCGTCGGAGAGATTATTGTGAGTGTTTTGGCTTTTACATTGGTCGCGAGTGCAGGCTGCTTAACGGGGAATACGTTCGCCCAGCTGTTAACGGCGTTTGCTGTGTCGATAGCGCCTTACCTGATTATTACGTTGCCGCTGTCCAATGTAGAAGTCATCTTCGGAGCCGGCATGTATGAGCTGATGCCGTCAGTCGATGCTTATATCAAAGTATACAATCTTTTTCAATACTTAAACCCGATCATGTACATTGATACAGATTGGGTATCTGCCAGCAAGTATATATTACTCATCCCGGCAGTGATGAGCATTGTATTTTATGCCATCGGGTACTTTTGCTATGTCAGGCAGCCGGTGGAACGGAACGGCCGTTTTTTCCTCTGGAGACAGCTTGACCGGCCCATTCAGATTGTGGTGATCATAATCGCCGTTCTCGGTTTTGGCCTGGCGGGGTACTCGACGGGACATACGATGACAGGGTATGTGGCCGGGATGATTGTCGGGGGAGCGGTCGGATTTTTAGTCAGTTATTTTGTGATTTATAAAAAAACGAAGCATGTGTAAGAGAGGAGGACCGGAATGATACCGCGGGGATTGTTGTACACAGAATGGAAGAAAAATCAGTGGTTGTTTTTATGCAGCGGCATTCTTTTAATGGCGGCAAACCCTTTTTTGGTTTATAACAACTACTCAACATATCAAGAATGTATGAATAACCAAGCTCTTCAAGATTGTGAATTCGTTGTCAATTATACAAATGGGTCGCCTCTTTCCTTCAGCTGGATTGTGAGTGTCATCATTGCCGTCTTCTTATTAGGCTTGGAACGGACAAAGGGAACGATGGATGCTTTGTTAAGCATGCCTTACAGCAGAGGCCAAATCTTTCAGACGAAATTTTGGCTTGGCGCAGCAGTCATTGTTGTTCCTCAGGCGATAGGCTATGGAGCGGCGTCATTGCTGATATCTTTGCTGAAACCGAGCCATACGTACGATTTTGATCATTTTTCAATCGGAATGATTGTCATCAGTTTTATGGCTTACGCCTTGTTAATGGCATCCGGCGCATTAACGGGACAGATATTCGCCCAGCTGTTAACGGCGTTTACCGTCACGGTTCTGCCCTTTTTACTCATCGGTCTGCCGGCCGCGAATTTGGAGGTCGTTTTCGATATTAGTGTGGGAAGTCAATTTTCTTTTATCAGCAGTTATATCGAATCCCGTCTTTTTATATTTGTAACCCCTATTGGATATGTGTTTAACGACTGGATCAGAGAAAGGGATTTGGTTTTAATCATTCCGATTGTGATGAGCCTTGTCTTTTATCTGATTGGTTACGTCAGCTTTCTGAAACATCCGAATGAACGGAACGGCAGATTCTTTCTTTGGAGAAAATTGGACCGTCCGGTGCAGATCTTGGTGATTGCCTTTGCTGTTATGGGTTTCGGCGTTTTCGGATATGGGGTCACAGACACGATGTTCGGCTATTTAGCCGGCATTATCTTCGGCGCGGTTATCGGGTTTTTCATCAGTTATTTTACGGTTTACAGGAAGTCAAAGCATATGTAGATCCGTTTGAAAATGAGCAGTTTGGAGGAAGGCAAGGTGCCGATTAGCGGTTTGCTTTATAAAGAATGGAAGCAGCGGCAGACGCTGCTGCTTCTTACAGCGGGGTTCTTAGCTATTTTAGGCCCTTTGGCAATTATAAATGAGTATTTTCACTATAAGGGTTGTTTGAGTGCGCTTCATCAATATTCAGGTTCAGTTTGTACGTTCAGCATTGATTACAGCAATCGGAATTTGATTGGGCTTCATTTCATTCCTCCGGTTATGATGGGGCTTTTTCTGATAAGAGGAGGCCGGGCTGAAAGGATGTTTACACTGAGTCTTCCGTATTCGAGAAGCCGGATATTTCATACGAAGTTTTTCTTGGGAGCAGCCGTGTTAGCCGGCTCGCAGTTTGTTTCTTACGGAGTATCTGACCTATTGTTTCTAGCGCTTAAACCTGACGCTGTCCATCATTTTCAATCATTCAGCGCAGGGATGCTGGTCATCAGCTTGATGATTTATGCATTAGTGACAGCTGCCGGCACGATAACGGGCAATTTAGCGGCGCAGCTGATCACGGCGTTCACGGTTTCCGTCTTTCCGATCGTGGTTATGACGATTTACCTGTTAAACGCTGAGTTCCTTTTTGGCAGGCAGGCTGTGCCCGATATTGATTTCCCTTGGAGCGGATTTCTGATCTATTTCATGCCTGCCGCTTACATCCATACATCATGGATGTATTATATGAAACACGCATTGTTCATCTCCGCATTAATGGGATGTTGTTTCTATCTATTCGGCTATGTGAATTTCCTGAAAATGCCGAGTGAACGAAGCGGACATTTTATCCTAAGCAAACACATTGAACGCACCATTCAAGTGCTCGTCATGGTGCTCAGTATGCTGGGAAGTGCGGGGGTATGCGGATATGCTTATAACGGTTCGTATACCGGTTACATATTCGGCATGCTTATCGGCGCGGTTATCGGGTTTTTCATCAGTTATTACTTCATCTATAAAAAAACGAAACAGATATAAGGGGGAGTGGTGTACGTGATAGAAGTACAGCATATTGATCATTCATTTAAAATCGGCAGGAAAGGCAGAGAGAGTGAGGTTCCGGTATTGAAGGATGTCTCTTTGGCCGTTGAAAAAGGGGAAATTGCCTGTATCGTCGGTCGGAGCGGTTCCGGAAAATCAACGCTTCTGAATTTAATATCCGGATACATAGCGCCGACGAAGGGCCGTATCGTCATTAACGGCACTGATGTGACGGGCTTCAGTGAAAAAGAGTGGGCGCAGTTCCGCCTCGGGCATTTCGGCTTTATTTTTCAAAGTTTTCAGCTCATTCCGAGTCTGACAACCTATGAAAATGTTGAAATGCCGCTTGCCTTAAAAGGCGTCAAACCGTCTGAACGCAAGCAGAAAGTCGCGGACATGCTGAAACGGGTCGGACTTGAGAATCATGCGAATCATTATCCGAATGAGCTGTCAGGCGGCCAGCAGCAGCGTGTCAGTATTGCAAGAGCCCTGATTTTAAATCCGACAATTATTTTAGCTGATGAGCCGACGGGAAGCCTTGATTCAGAAACGGAACTTGAGGTGCTTGCATTAATTCAGCAGCTGAACCGGGAGCGCGGGATTACATTTGTCATCATTACGCATGACGATGAAGTCGCTTCGATCGCGCATTCAAAATTCCAGCTGCATGACGGTGTATTAAAAGGGGGCGTTACTGTTGAGATTTAAGGATCAGATTCACTTTATCAGAAGAAATATGAAGAAAAACCGGCTGCGTGTTTTCATGACGGTGCTGGCGACGACAATGGCGTGCGCGTTTTTAGTGGTGCTGGCTTCCGTCGGATTCGGCATCCAAAAAACGATTACAGACATTACGATGAGCCAGCAGATTGTTACGGAAATCAACGTGCTCGGCCAAGAGAACGGAAAAGCCGTGAAGAAATCAGACTTGGAAAAGTATAAAAATGTCAAGTCTGTCGTTGAAAGAACACAAGTGTATGAACCGAACAAAGCGTCATTGGGAAACCGAACCAATGAAGATTCAGCCATTGTGCTGACAAACATGAACGATGAAGTCAAAGCCAATATGGAGCTTGATCAGGGAAGAGTCGCCCGTACAGAGAATGAAATCGTGGTCGGCTATGATTTTGCGAAGAACCTATTGACGAAAAAAGAGGCTGACGCTTACGACAAAGAGTTAAATGATCACCAAGGCGACATGTCGGAGGTGAAAAAACCAAAAGGCTATACGAAAGACCTGCTTAATAAAACGATACAGCTGAGCATCTCCAAAACAAACAAAGACGGAGACGTTGAGAAAACGAAAACGTACGACTTTAAAGTAGTCGGAATTACAAAAAAACCGTCCCAAGATTGGATGGAGGATACAAATATTTTTGTGAGTGATCAATTCAAGAAAGACTTCTCAACATTCTTGGATCTGAAGAATGGAAATGCGGAAAAAAGCATCAATGTGTATGCGGACAAATTCGATCATGTCGATCAGCTTACCCATGACCTCACGGATGACGGCTTTTATGTCAGATCTGTCACAACCGAGCTGAAGGGCGTCAACACCTTTTTCCTCGTCTTTAAAATCGGCCTGATCTTTGTCGGCTTTATCGCCGTCGTGATTTCTGCCATCGGTATTTTCAATACGATGACGATGGCGGTGACGGAACGAACGCAGGAAATCGGGATTATGAAAGCGATCGGCGCAAGCCCGTCCATCATCCGCAGAATGTTCCTGATGGAAAGCGCCTATATCGGGATATTAGGTTCTGTCATCGGGATTATCATTTCTTACGGAGTGAGTTTTGCCGTCAATCTGGCTGTGCCGGTTATCTTGAAAGCGGTAGGGGGAAATACCGGAGCTGAAGATCTTCATTATACCTTCTCCTATATCCCGCTCAGCCTCGTTGTGATCGCAGTTGTCATTTGTGCGGGGGTCGCGGTGATTTCCGGTATGAATCCGGCCCGCAAAGCGACAAAAACCAACGTTCTGACTGCATTAAGAAGAGAACTGTAAAGGAAAAAAGCCGGCTGGACATCAGCCGGTTTTTCCTCTATCTATCAGAAAAGGGCGGATACCATGTTTCACATTTTGTTAATAGAAGATGATAACACTTTATTTCACGAGATGAAAGAGAGATTAACGGGCTGGTCATTTGCGGTGCACGGAATAAAAGATTTCAGCCGGGTCATCCGGGAGTTTACCGAAATCAAGCCTGATTTGGTGATCATTGATGTACAGCTGCCGAAATTTGACGGCTTTCATTGGTGCAGAATGATACGCTCCCAATCAAACGTGCCGATTCTCTTTTTGTCCTCGCGCGATCATCCCGCGGATATGGTCATGTCGATGCAGCTCGGGGCAGATGATTTTATTCAGAAGCCTTTTCACTTTGATGTGTTAATCGCGAAAATACAGGCGGTGTTCCGCCGTGTGCATCAATACGGCACAGAACCTGCGCTGATGAAAAGATGGTGCGGGGCGGTCATTGACACAGAAACCAACACGGTCAGCCGTAAAAACGGTTCGGTCGAGCTGACCAAAAACGAAATGCTGATCTTAAAACTGCTGGCTGAGCAGAAAAATAAAATCGTCAGCCGGGAAGAACTCATCAGAAGCCTATGGAATGATGAGCGTTTCGTCAGTGATAATACGCTGACGGTGAATGTCAACCGGCTGCGGAAAAAACTCGATCAATTAGGCATCGGGAAAATGATTGAAACCAAGGTGGGGCAGGGATACATCGCAAAGGAAGAAGACGGTCTTTATGATTAAATCATTTCTGCTCGAAAGAAAGAGCTGGATCGCGATGTTTCTTTTGCAGCAGGCTGTGCTCCTTTTTGCGGCATATATTGATCCGTCTATTCCGTTTCTTTCAGTGTTGTATTTTGTTTACCTGTCGCTTCTTGTGTTTCTTGTATTTCTCTTGTTCCGCTATCGTAAAGAGACCGCCTATTATAAAAGCTTAAGAGAGTGGGACGCCAATTTAGACATGTCTTATCTGAAAGCGCCTGACAGTCCGTTTGAGTCTATCGTTGAAGAAAGCATTGAAGGGCAGACAGAGCAGTTAAGAAAAAGCTCCCTTCATCTTCAGGCGGCGTCAGAGCATGAAAAGGACGATCTGATGTCATGGATTCACGAGGTCAAAACACCGCTGACAGCGATGCATCTCATGATCGAGCGCCTTGATGAACATCAGCTGAAAGCCCCTTTGCTGTATGAATGGCTGCGGATTCACCATCTCCTGGATCAGCAGCTTCATCAGAAACGATTGTCCTTTATTGAAAATGATTTATCATTCCAGCGCATTCAGCTCAGACCGCTCGTTTTCAAAGAAATTAAAAATCTGCAATCTTGGTGTATACAAAAAGGGATCGGGTTTGACATTCAGCTTGATTCACCAGACGTTCACAGTGACGGAAAATGGCTTTCCTTCATCATCAGGCAGCTGTTAAGCAATGCCGTCAAATACAGTGAGGCGGATGACATTACCGTAAAAAGCTATGAACAAAACGGCCGGGTGCATGTGGATATCGAAGACCGCGGCATCGGCATCGAGCCCAAAGATCTTCCGCGCATTTTTGAAAAGGGATTTACCTCGACGCGAATGAGGCGTGATCACGCGTCAACGGGGATGGGCCTGTATTTGGCTCAAAAAGCCGCGGCTCCGCTTCTTATCCGGATCAGCGTGCGCTCTGAGCCGGAAAGCGGCACGGTTTTTACCTTGGTGTTTCCGAAACAGAACGATGCCGTCAGCATGTTCAGCGTGTGACAAAAGTGTCACATGCTTTTCTCTTTTGTTCGCTTAATCAAACGAAAAAAACGGCTTCTGTTTTTAAAATAAAGATAACCAATGTAAAAGGAGAATCATAACGTGATGATTTTAGAAGCAGGCAATATCCAAAAAAGCTACGGAAACAAGCTGAATAAACAAGAGGTGCTGAAAGGAATTGATCTTCAGATTCACAAAGGGGAATTCGTCAGCATTATGGGCCCGTCGGGATCAGGGAAAACGACCCTTTTGAATGTGCTTTCCTCCATTGATAAAGTGAGCGCGGGCACCATTAAACTGAATGAGACGGAGATTACATCCATGAAAGAAAAGCAGCTTGCCGAATTCAGAAAACGGCATCTCGGCTTTATTTTTCAGGATTATAATTTATTGGACACCCTGACCGTGAAGGAAAACATACTCCTGCCGTTATCCATTACGAAAATGTCTAAGAAAGAGGCGGACCTGCGATTTGCCGAGACGGCAGAGGAGCTTGGGATCTATGATTTGCGACATAAGTATCCGAGTGAAATTTCCGGCGGGCAAAAACAGCGGACGTCTGCCGCAAGAGCTGTTATTCACGAGCCGGGCATTATTTTTGCTGATGAGCCGACCGGAGCGCTCGATTCAAAGGCTGCCATGGATTTACTGAATAAACTCAGCCGTCTGAATCAAAAACGCCGCGCCACCATTGTGATGGTGACGCATGATCCGGTTGCTGCCAGCTATTCCGGACGTGTGGTTTTCATTAAAGACGGCCGTGTGTATACACAGCTGAATAAAGGCGGCCAGGACAGACCCGACTTTTTTCAGGATATTATGAAAACGCAAAGTGTATTGGGCGGGATTCAGGCATGAGTATTCATCATTTGATCTTCCAGAACCTGAAAAAGAATTTGAAAAACTATTACCTTTACGTTTTTGCGCTGGTGTTCAGCGCCGCCCTTTATTTCGCGTTTGTCACGATGCAATACGATCCGGCGCTTGATGAAATGAAAAGCTCCATAAAAGGAGCGGCGGCAATCCGGGCCGCCTCTGTACTGCTTGTGGCGATCGTGTCGGTATTTCTTTTATACGCCAACACCATTTTTATTAAACGGCGCGGCCGGGAAATCGGCTTATTCCGATTAATCGGAATGACGAAAATGCACATTTTCCGCATACTCAGCACAGAAAATTTCATTTTGTATTTCGGATCGATTTGGATCGGTATTTTTGCCGGCTTTTCTCTCTCGAAATTATGTATGATGATGCTGTTTCATACAGTCGGTGTGAAAGCCTCTGTCTCACTGTTTTTTTCAAGCAAGGCGCTCGTTCAGACGTTAATTGTGTTCGGGGCGATTTACGTGCTGATTATGATGATGAATTACTTATTTATTAAACGGCAAAGCATTTTGTCTTTATTTAAAACCGCGTCATCGTCAGAAAGCGGCATAAGACGGCTTTCTTGGGTGCAGATGTCGATCGGCGTTGTCGGTATTGCGGCCATTATCGCCGGCTATGCCGTGTCTGCGGATTTATTCGGAGGCAGTTTTACGAGCATGAATGAACTGTTTTCGGCCATGGTGTTTATTCTCGGCTCGGTCATTATCGGAACCTATCTGTTTTATAAAGGTTCGGTCAGCTTTCTGGCAAATCTCATCCGGAAATCAAAAGGCGGGTATCTGAATGTCAGTGAAGTGCTGTCTTTGTCATCCATCATGTTCCGGATGAAGTCAAACGCCGTCCTGCTGACGATTATTACGACTCTTTCGGCGCTGGCAATCGGTTTGCTGTCTTTAAGCTATATCTCGTACTATTCCGCGGAAAAATCGGCTGAGCAAAATACAGCCGCGGACTTTGCGTTTGATAACCAAAAGGAGACTGACTCATTTACCGCTTTATTGAAGAAAAACGGAATTGAACACAAAGTGAAAACAATCAAGACCATTCAAGCCGGTGTCAATATGAAGAACATCATAAACGGCGACATGAAAAGCTTTCAACAAGACCCGTCCAGCTTGGCGCTGCCGATTATAAGCGAGAAAGACGCAGAAGGGACGGAGCTTTCTGACGGAGAAGCCGTGTTTACCGGATATAATGATATGATGAAAAGATTTCTCGACCTGAAAACGTCAGGATCCATTGATATAAACGGCAAAACGGATAAAATACCGCTGGCGTATAAGGGCTTGAAGAACGACTTCCTCCTGTCATATACATTTACAAGCGGAGGGCTGCCGACCGTTATCGTCACGCAGCAGGTATTTGACCGGATCGAGAAAGATATCGACCCGTCCATCCAGGGAAAATCAAATCGGTTTTTCGGCATTACACTCAAACGAGAAGAGGACATCCAAAAAGCTGATGGTCTGTTTCAAGCGCAGCACTATTCTGACGGCGCGCTTTCACAATTTGAAACGGCTGACACGCAAAAGAAAAACATGGGGCTGGTCATGTTTATTGTCGGGTTTTTAGGATTAACCTTTCTGATTACCTCAGGCTGTATCCTTTATTTTAAACAAATGGGCGAGTGTGAGGATGAGAAGGCTGATTACACGATATTGCGGAAGCTCGGCTTCACAACAGGAGATCTGCTGAAAGGCATCCGCCGGAAGCAGGCGTATCATTTCGGGATTCCGCTCGTTCTCGGGCTGTTCCACAGCTATTTTGCCGTTCAGTCAGGATGGTTTTTATTCGGAACGGAAGTGTGGACGCCGATGATCATCGTCATGGCGCTGTATACGCTGCTGTACTCCATCTTCGGCATGCTGTCGGTGCTATACTATAAAAAGGTCATTCAATCCGCCTTGTAAAACAAGTTGAGGAGCCTCCGCATAAGCGGAGGCTTTTTTTGTATGAATAGAAGAAAGCGATTTTTAAAAGAATAGACATACGTCATTTTTTCGCGCGGGGGAGCCTTATGCAGAAGTATTTTCAATTGAAATCTGAAACAGGAGCCTTTCATCTTTTTTCCAAGGAACACATTTTCACGCTGTTGGTCATCGGATTGCTGGGGGTGTGCGTGATCGTATTCCGGAAACAGCTCAATCACGGCCGGTCGAATCGCGTTTTCCGCTATGTACTGTTCATTCTCCTTGCCGTGTCGCAGATCAGCTATCATATATGGCTGCTTTGTCATCATGCCTGGTCGTTGAAAACAGCTCTGCCGCTGCAGCTGAGCGACCTTTCCGTCTATTTGGCAATGCTGATGGTCATGACAAAAAGCAAAAAACTGTTCGCCTTCGTCTATTTTGCCGGTTTGGGCAGCGCCGTACAGGCGATGGCAACACCTGATTTAGGGGCGTATTCTTCTCCTCATTTTCGGTACATCGTGTTTTTCGTCTCCCACGGCTGTGTTTTTCTTACCTGTCTATTCATGGCCGCTTCAGAAAGGTACAGGCCGTCGGCACGCGGGCTGTGGATGTCGGTGCTGATCGTAAATCTGTACGGGGCGTGTGTCTTTTTTATTGATCGTGTGCTGAATGCAAATTACTTATATTTAATGAAAAAACCGAAGACCGCTTCGCTTCTGAATGTTTTCGGACCTTGGCCGTGGTATCTTCTATCAATGGAAGCGGCGGTGATATTGAGCTTTTTCATTCTGTATATTCCGTTTTGGCTGCTGAGGAAAAGAGCATGAGGCCGGCCTGTTTTTGTGAATCCAATCATTTGTAATTTTTTCAACATTCCGGCATTATTTTTTTCAGATTCTGATGTTGAAAAAAGACGTCCGCGGCGATAGAATGAATGTGCTATGATAACAAGTTCGATACGGAGCCGCGGCTTGCGGTTTCCGTTTTTTCATGGGGTTTTTTATAGAGAGAGGGGGATCGGTATGCCGCGCGCTTTGAAGATATTAATCATCGGAATGTTTATCAATGTGACGGGCGCATCTTTTTTGTGGCCGCTGAATACGATCTATATTCATAATCATTTAGGGAAATCGCTGACTGTTGCGGGGGTTGTTCTGATGCTGAATTCCGGGGCCAGTGTGGCGGGGAATTTATGCGGCGGATTTTTGTTTGATAAAATCGGCGGATTCAAATCCATTATGCTGGGCATTATGATCACATTGGCAAGTCTTCTCGGACTCGTTCTGTTTCATCAATGGCCCGTTTATATTTGGCTGCTCATCATTGTCGGCTTCGGTTCCGGTATCGTGTTTCCGGCCAGTTACGCCATGGCGGGAGCGGTATGGAAAGAAGGCGGGCGGAGAGCTTTTAATGCGATTTATGTAGCTCAGAACGCAGGTGTCGCCGTGGGCTCGGCACTCGGCGGGATGGTTGCGGCGTACTCGTTTACGTACGTGTTTTTAGCCAATGCTATGCTGTATGTGCTGTTTTTCCTTATCGTATTTTTCGGGTTTCGAAATATCAAAACCCAAAATGCGAGCCAGGTTTCTGTTCTGGACTACGAGCCTGTCAGCAGCAGAACGAAATTTACGGCGCTTCTCATATTGAGCGGCGGGTATGTTCTCGGGTGGATCGCCTATTCGCAGTGGTCCACAACCGTTGCGTCACATACTCAAAGCATCGGTATGCCGCTTTCATTATACAGTGTGCTCTGGACCGTAAACGGAATATTAATTGTCGCCGGACAGCCTCTCATGGGAGCTGTTCTGAAAAAATGGTCCGGTGCGTTAAAAACGCAGATGGTCATCGGCTTTTGTATTTTTATCGTCTCGTTCGGCGTGCTTCTCAGCGCCAAGCAATTTCCGATGTACCTCACCGCAATGGTGATTTTAACCGTCGGAGAAATGCTTGTCTGGCCTGCCGTGCCTACCATTGCCAATCAGCTTGCGCCTAAGGGGAAAGAAGGATTTTACCAAGGATTCGTCAACAGTGCGGCGACGGGCGGCAGAATGATCGGGCCGCTCCTTGGCGGCGTGCTGGTTGATCAGTACGGAATGAGCGTGCTGCTGTTGATCCTGATGGTGCTTCTTGTTGTCAGCATCGCAGCGACGGTGCTGTACGACAAACGCCTGAAAACCGTTAATAAACAAAACGTCCAAGTGCGATGACGACATAAAAAAAATCCCGCTGTTTCGGCGGGATTTTTTTGTTTATACGACCGGAAGCACGTTGACGGCGTCCTTAACGTTTAAATATGTCTTTAATGAAGAAAAGCTGGCATCAAGCTGATTCATTCTCATGGCGAGGGTAGGCTTGATACCGGTGATAATCAATTCTGTGCCGATTAATTTAAGCAGGTGGTGCAATTTGAAAATCCGGTCTGCGGTCTGTTCGTTTACCTCGGCCAGACCTGATAAGTCTATAATTAAGTAATCATCTTTAGATGCGGTTAATATGTCTGTCAAAGTTGTCACAATTGAATCAAATCGTTCTTCCGTTAAGTTTCCCACTAACGGCAAAGCGGAGATGCCGTTTCGGATCGGAACAATCGGTGTTGACAGCGTCGTGATTTCTGTGAGGGAATCCTCAAGGAGCTTTTCGTATTCTTTCTGCTCTGTAATGTCTTTTTGAAAACCGACAAAATAGAGCTTGTCTTCAACATAAAGAGGATCAATGTTGAGTTCATTCCAAAATGGGGTGCCGTCTTTTTTGACGTTTTTCAGCCGCACCGTGATCTTTTCTTTCTGGGTTAAGCTCTTTCTGATTTTCGCGACTTGTTGACGGTCGGTTTCTTTGCTTTGCAGAAATCTGCAGTTCTTACCTAATATCTCTTCGGAAGAGTAGCCTGTCATATCCATAAATCCCTGATTTGTATATATGATGGGATTATCCTCAAGAGAGGGGTCTGTAATCACCACGCCGATGCGTGCGTGATCAAGCGCCTTTTTGATAAGCTCCAGCTGCTCCAGTTTTCCGGATACATTTGAGTCAGCCATGTAAAACCCCCTTTTGGCCGTAAAGCTGCGCGCTTTTTCAGCCGTGTTTCTCCCCTTTTTAAATGAATCTACAGTAACCGTAGCATAACATATGTTCTGATTCAAGCAGCCGAAGTTTGCAATTTGTCATTCGGGCTTGTCCTCATATACACTGAATATATAAGGGGAAGGCACATCATCGCTAAGTAAGTGACTAGGTCATTGTCACTGGGTGAAAAATGAATCTAATGCATCAAGCTTACCGATCATGTGTTCACATATAATGGAAGAAACAAGCTTTTTACTTTCCTGCTCAATCGCCGGTATGTAGATATCGAAAATCATCGTATTCGTAAGGGGGCTGGATGGCCTGAAGTCGCTTTACTAAATAAGGGCTTTAGGAAGGTGATGAAGATGCTGCATCAGGTAATAATTGCTTGTGTAATTGGAGGAATCATGGGGGTTCTCGGTCATGTGAAAAAGAGAGGCAGGCTGGAGAAACCCAGAATGACAAAGCGGTTTATCTATCTCGGTTTTTTGGAAGATGGTTTTATCGGAATGGCTGCTTCCATCTTACTTGTCTTATCCGCTGACCCCGATTCAGGAATTCAACTCGTCATCTTATCGATAATCGCAGGCTACGGCGGAGAAGCTGTTCTCAGGAGCTTTGATTTTGTCAGAGAACAAAACAGTGATTCGGCCGAAGCAAAACCACACCAGCAAAAAAATCCTCCATCAAAATAATATCCCCGCTCATGACCCGTTCCGGGTACATTCCCATTGTATACAAACCTGCTTGCACTTATGAACAGAATTCTATAAAATACAGGTAAGATTACGGTAGCGATAAGAACAGTGAAGAGGAGCAGTAAGAAGCAGATTTTGCAATCAGAGAGTTGACGGCGGGTGCAAGTCAATCAAGTCTGTTTCCGAACTCGCCTCAGAGTTGCAGCGGCAAAACCGCTGACGCATAACTGCGTTAAAAGTATCAAGTGAGTGCGGCTTAAAACCGCGCTAACGAGGGTGGTACCGCGGGAAACAAAAATCTCTCGTCCCTTTTTGGGATGAGGGAGTTTTTTTTAGTTTTAGAATAATCTGAATATAATCTTTCTCATCCCGTCAATACTTGGACTACATACGCCGTATTCAATCAGAAGGAGGTTTTTACGTTGAGTTTTCAGCATGAAAAAATAGAAAAGAAATGGCAGAATTACTGGTTGGATCATAAAACGTTCGCCGTCAGTGAAGAGAATGACAAGCCGAAGTTTTACGCGCTTGACATGTTCCCGTATCCTTCAGGAGCCGGCCTTCATGTCGGACATCCGGAAGGCTATACGGCAACCGATATCCTTTCGCGCATGAGACGCATGCAAGGATACAATGTGCTTCATCCGATGGGATGGGACGCGTTCGGGCTTCCTGCCGAGCAATACGCGCTTGACACGGGGAATGATCCGGCCGAGTTCACAAAACAAAATATAGATAATTTCCGCCGCCAGATTCAATCGCTCGGATTTTCATATGATTGGGATCGTGAAATCAATACGACTGATCCGGACTATTACAAGTGGACGCAGTGGATCTTCACCAAGCTGTACGAAAAAGGGCTCGCTTACGTAGACGAAGTGCCGGTCAACTGGTGCCCGGCGCTCGGAACGGTGCTTGCGAACGAAGAAGTCATTGACGGCAAAAGCGAGCGGGGCGGCCATCCGGTTGAACGCCGTCCGATGAGACAATGGATGCTGAAAATCACCGCTTATGCGGACAGGCTTCTTGAAGATTTAGAAGACCTTGACTGGCCGGAAAGCATTAAAGACATGCAGCGCAACTGGATCGGACGCTCAGAAGGCGCAAACGTGCATTTCGCGATCGACGGCACTGATGACACGTTTACCGTGTTTACGACAAGACCGGACACGCTGTTTGGCGCGGCTTATGCCGTACTGGCTCCTGAGCATGAGCTTGTGGAGGCCATCACGACGCCTGAACAAAAAGAAGCGGTAGACGCTTATGTTAAAGAAGTTCAGGCGAAAAGTGACCTGGAACGGACGGATCTTGCGAAAACAAAAACGGGCGTCTTCACGGGCGCATATGCCGTAAACCCTGCAAACGGAGAAAAGCTGCCGATCTGGATAGCGGATTATGTCCTCGCCTCTTACGGAACGGGCGCTGTAATGGCCGTGCCGGCGCATGACGAACGTGATTTTGAATTCGCAAAAGTGTTCAGCCTGCCTGTCAAAGAAGTCGTAAAAGGCGGAAACACGGAAGAAGAAGCGTATACGGGAGACGGAGAGCATGTCAATTCCGGCTTTCTGAACGGACTGAATAAAGCGGAAGCGATTGAAAAAATGATCGCCTGGCTTGAAGAAACGAAAAACGGTGAGAAAAAAGTGACATACCGTCTGCGTGATTGGCTGTTCAGCCGCCAGCGCTATTGGGGCGAGCCGATTCCGGTCATTCATTGGGAAGATGGCACGTCAACAGCCGTTCCGGCGGAAGAGCTGCCGCTGATTCTGCCGAAAACCGATGAGATCAAACCGAGCGGAACAGGTGAATCACCGCTTGCCAACATTAAAGAGTGGGTGGAAGTCACTGATCCTGAAACGGGCAAAAAAGGCAGAAGAGAAACGAACACGATGCCGCAATGGGCGGGAAGCTGCTGGTATTTCCTCCGCTTTATCGACCCGAAAAATCCGGATCAGCTCGCTTCACCTGAGAAACTGGATAAATGGCTGCCCGTTGATATTTACATTGGAGGAGCGGAGCATGCCGTGCTTCACCTTCTGTACGCGCGTTTCTGGCATAAATTCCTCTACGATATCGGTGTCGTGCCGACGAAAGAACCGTTCCAAAAGCTGTATAACCAAGGGATGATTCTCGGGGAAAACAATGAAAAAATGAGTAAATCCCGCGGAAACGTCGTCAATCCGGATGAAATTGTGGCGTCTCACGGAGCAGATACGCTTCGCCTGTACGAAATGTTTATGGGGCCGCTTGACGCATCTATCGCCTGGTCTGAATCAGGTCTTGACGGAGCGCGCCGCTTCCTTGACCGCGTATGGCGTTTGTTTATCGAGGAAAACGGCGAGCTGACGGGTAAAGTGACAGAAGGCGCGGGCGAAACTCTTGAGCGCGTCTATCATGAAACGGTTATGAAAGTGACAGAAAACTTCGAAGCCCTTCGTTTTAACACGGGCATTTCTCAGCTGATGGTCTTCATTAATGAAGCTTACAAAGCGAATGAACTGCCGAGAGAATATATCGAAGGTTTTGTGAAGCTGCTTTCTCCTGTTGCGCCGCATTTGGCGGAAGAACTGTGGGAAAAACTCGGCCACGAAGGTTCGATTGCATACGAGGCTTGGCCTGCTTATGATGAATCAAAACTGGTGGACGATGAAGTGGAAATCGTCGTCCAGCTGAACGGAAAAGTAAAAGCGAAATTAATGGTTCCGGCTGATGCTGATAAAGCAGCGTTAGAACAGCTCGCACAAGCTGACGAAAAAGTAAAAGAGCAGCTTGAAGGAAAAACGATCCGAAAAATCATTGCCGTACCGGGCAAGCTTGTCAATATCGTGGCAAACTGACCGGACGAAGCCCCTCTCCTACAGAGAGGGGCTTTTTTATCAGGCCTCTATCATAGAAATTGCACCGCGGGCTTTGGTATACTTAACACCATAAAGATGAATGGGAGTGTCACGCATTGAAAATAAATGAAATCAGCACAGCCGCACTGGAAGAAAAATTAAAAGCGGGAGAAGAGCTGTATCTGATTGATGTCAGAGAAGACGAAGAAGTTGCCGAAGGAATGATTCCGGAGGCCGTTCATATCCGCATGGGGGACATCCCTGAGAAGATGGATGCGTTAGACAAGGACAAGGAATATGTATTTATCTGCCGTTCCGGAAAAAGAAGCATGAACGTTTGTATGTATTTACATGAGCAGGGCTTCCGTACAGTTAATGTTGAAGGCGGCATGCTGGAGTGGGAAGGCGAAACAAAGCCGAAGAAATAACGCTTTGAAGTGAAAGAAGAAAAGGGACGTGCGTCTTTTTCTTCTTTTTTTATAAAAAAACGGGAGGCGAATCAGGTGAAACCGATGATCCGCGCGATGAAAACAAACGATATCAAACAGGTCCGGCAAGTCGCAGAACGAAGCTGGCATCATACATATGAAGGGATTATCCCCAGACACATTCAGGATCAGTTTCTCGAATCCGCCTATCAGGATGAGATGATGGAACGCCGGCTCTTGCATTCTTTGTTCTTTGTGGCAGAAGAAGAGGGGCGAGTGCTCGGTTTTGCAAATGTCACCCCGGTTCAAAAAGACGGAAATGCGGAGCTGACCGCCATCTATATTGACCCGGATTGCCAGGGAAGCGGGATAGGCACGGCACTTCTTAAAGAATGCATCAGGCAGTCCGGCGGGGTAAAAAAGCTTTATGTCCATGCAGAAAAAGAGAACCGCATCGCCTTGTCCTTTTATCAAGCGAAAGGGTTTCAAAGGGTATGTGAATTTGAAGAAGATTTTAAAGGACACACCTTACAGACGGTCAAACTGGTGCTGAACGTATAAAAGCGTCCGGCCCGCCCAGGACCGGATCGCGAATGATCAATGATAAGCCGGAAGCCGGTCTTTGTGCGCTTCAAATAAGTCATCGCACAAAGAGATTATGTCATTCATGGAAAGCTCGGCGCTCGTATGCGGATCAAGCATGGCCGCTTGATATACGGCTTCCTTTTTTAATGTAACGGCTGCTTCGATGGTTAAAAGCTGTGTGTTAATGTTTGTTCTATTGAGCGCCGCGAGCTGCTCCGGAAGTTCGCCGGAGTAGCACGGCATAATTTGGTTTTTGACGGCGGCGCACGGCACTTCAACGACCGCTTTCGCCGGCAGATTCGGTATCAGCCCTGTATTCAGCACATTGCCGCCGAATGTGAACGGACGGCCCGTCTCCATCGCTTCTATAATTCTCGAACCGTATTCTTTCGAGCGTTCATGCGTCAGGTTTTGGTTGTTGATGATGCCGTCTCTCATCGTTTCCCAATATTTGATTTGATCCGCGCATCTCCTCGGATATTCATCAAGCGGAATTTGGAGTTCATCTATCAGCTCCGGATACCGGCTTTTTATAAAATACGGGTGATATTCGGCATTATGCTCAGATGATTCCGTCACGTAGCAGCCGAATTTATCCATCAGCTCAAACCGCACCATGTCCTTATGTTTCGTCTTTTGTTTTTCGCGTGCCCGTCTTTTAATTTCCGGATATAAATCAATTCCGTCTTTTTTAATCTCCAAAAGCCAAGCCATATGGTTGATGCCGGCAATGCGTTCTTCCGTACCTTCGTGATCCATGCCGAGTGAGTCAAACAGATCTTTGGTACAGACCTGGACGCTGTGGCACAGGCCGACCGTTTTGACATTTGTATGTCTGAGCATCGCTCCGGTCAGAGAGGCCATCGGATTTGTATAGTTTAACAGCCACGCATCCGGGCAGACCTCTTCCATGTCTTTTGCGATGTCAAATAAAACGGGGATGGTGCGGAGGGAACGGAAAATGCCGCCTATTCCGACGGTATCGGCAATCGTCTGGCGGAGACCGTACCGCTTCGGGATGTCAAAGTCAATGACCGTCGCGGGTTTATAGCCTCCGACCTGAATGGCGTTTATCACATAGCCGGCCTGTGTAAGCGCCTGTTTTCGGTCATCGTAAGAGATGATGGATATACTCGTATTGTAGCGGTCTCTCATGTTTTCCAGCATGAGCTGGGATTCTTTCAGCCGTACAGCGTCAATATCATAAAGCGCGAATTCAAATCCGTTTAATGCTTCAGTTAGTAAGCAGTCCCCCAGTACATTTTTTGCGAAAATCGTGCTCCCCGCTCCGATAAATGTAATTTTCTTCAACAGAAATTCCTCCCTTTTCTTCTCAGCCTTTGACCGCCCCGGAGGACAGCCCTGAGATAAAATATTTTTGAAGCGCCAAAAACAATACGACCATCGGCAGCATCGCCATAATTGCGGCTGCGGCGACTAAGTGAAGATTGTTCGCGTTTTCGCCGAAGAACCCCGCCATGGCCACGGTCAATGTCTGCACCTTTTGATCTTGTAAAAAGAAAATCGCAAATTGGTAATCGTTCCAGATAAACACGCAGGAAATAATGCAGACCGTTGCGGTAATCGGTTTCAACAAAGGAAACACGATCGTATAAAAAGTCCTGATCAATCCCGCGCCGTCCATCCTGGCGGCTTCCTCAAGTTCTTTCGGAATAGAGGAGCGGATAAACCCTGAATATAAGAAAACGGTCAGCGGCATATATGCAGCCGTATTAATGAGAATGGCTGCGGCATGCGTATTGACCAGCCCCGCATCAGCGACCATCTTGTATAAAGGAACCATGGAAGTCAAAGGCGGGATGATCATGATTGAAATCAAAAGGCCGAAGACGATTTTGTTCAGCTTTGTATTTCTTCTTGCGAGCGGGTATGCGGCAAGCGAACCCATGAAAATTAGCAAGGCGGCGGAAACGGCTGTAATGATGATCGTGTTCAGAAAGGATTGCCCGAGAGAGGCGCGCTCCCATGCTTCACGAAAATTCTGAAATGAAAAGGCGGATGGCAGCGACCATTTTGAACTGTAGTCTCCTTTTGCTTTTAATGACGTGGTCAGCAAAATATAAAAGGGGACAATATGAACGCACGAGATAACGGCAGCCAACAGCGTAAAAATCCGCATTCGGGCTGTTTTCATGACATTTCCGTCTCCTTTCGCTTGAAATACACGAGAGCCGAAAAGCTGATGACAAGAATAATGACGGACATAAACACGCCTTGGGCGGCGGCATATCCCGCATCCTGCCGTTTAAAATATAAATCATACATAAACGTCGACATCGATTGAGAGGAATTGCCCGGCCCGCCTGCGGTCAGCGCGAAAATGACATCAAACAGCTTCAGCCCTCCGATGATATTGATGACCATGTTGATGGTGACAGCCGGCATCAATAATGGCAGGGTGATGGTGAAAAACGGCTGAAGACCTCCCGCGCCATCCATTTTTGCGGCTTCGTAATAATCTTTCGGAATGCTTTGCAGCCCCGCCAAATATACAATCATTGCAATGCCTGCGTATTGATACGTGTTAATCATGACGATAATCCAAGGGTTTGCCGCAGGGCTTGCCAAGGCGTTGACAGGACCGATTCCCAGTGCGCCCAGTACATCATTCAGCGCACCCCCGTCATATGAGAAAATAAAATACCAAATGTATCCCATAATCAGCGGACTGATAATGACGGGCAGGTAGACGATCGTTCTTGTGAGTGCCTTCATTTTTAAGCTCTGATTCAAAAGCAGCGCATATAAAAGTCCGAGCATATTCTGAAAAAAAGTGCTTCCGATGCCGTAAAGCAAAGTGTTTTTCACAATAAGCCACGTGTCCGGATCTGTAAAAAGCCTTTTATATTGAGTGACCCCCACCCATTGATACGTCTGTGAGAAGCCGTTCCAGTTTGTAAATGTGATAAAAGCGCCTTTGACAAACGGAAAAATCATAAAAATAAAAACCGTGGCAAGAGCGGGAACGTACATCCACCACAGTGACGCGGGTTTTACCGGCTTTTGATGCTGAAATCCTTGGGTTTCTCTTGCAAGATCACTCATTCTTTTTCAGCTCCTTGTGAATCAGATTGAAGACGGAGCCGCTTATATTCCCTGCCGAGTTTCGCCGAAATTTCCGCGGGGGTTAAGATATCGGCCATCAGCTCCTGCCCGGCTGTCCCCATCACATCCCACATTCCGTTCGGCAAATAAAGGCGGTCAAAATAAGGCTGCACCTTAATATGCTGATAGCGCTTATAGTCATTTGCGTAGAAAATGTCCGTTTGCACATTCACTAATCCGGCCGGAAGCGAGGTCGCTTCGGCAATTGATTTCGCATGCTCGGGACGGGCCATAAATGCGATGAACTGTTTCGCTTCTTCAAGCCGCGGGGAATCCTTGAATGCCGCCAGCGTGTAACGTTCGCCTCCGATCCAAACCGGCGCGTCTCCCTTGTGGACGGCCGGGGTCGGTATGATGCCGACTTTTACCTTCGGATTGATTTGAGCGACGTCTTGGCCGAGGGTGCCGCCCTGCAGCGTAAAGGCGATTTTGTTTTGCGCCATCAGTTCAATGAGCTGGGACCGTTTTGCCGTCACGGCATCTATATTGAGCAGGTTTTCCTTTTGCATCTCTTTCAGTTTGTCAGATAAATAGGTGAAGTGTGTCCAGCGGAAGGTTCCGTTTAACAGCTGTTTTTTGAAACGGTGTACGGGATCTGTGATGAGAAGCGGTGCGGCGAATTGATCGTAATATTGGGCAAATGAGCTTTTCTCATAGCCGGCAAACCAAAAGGGGGTGACTGTTCCGCCGCTTTTTTCTTTAATCTGTCTCAGTGCCTTCATAAAATCATCCATTGTTCCCGGCGGTTTGATTCCGTATTTTTTCAACATTGTACGGTTGTAGGCCAGTCCGTCCTTTGCCTGATTCAGAGGGAAGGCGTATATTCTGCCTTTGGCGTCTTTGAGCATGCTGTTTAAATTCGGATCGAGCCGCTTCGTCCAAGACATGCCGCTGAGGTCGGCGGTATATTCTCCGTAGCGGATTTTGGCCCAGCCGTGTGTGTCGAAAAGATCGGGCATGTCACCGGCCGCCATTCTGACCCTCATCATATTTTCGTAGTCATTGCTTGGGAAATGAACGTTTACTTGAATGTCCGGATGTTCTTTTTGGAATGAATCAGCCAACTTTCTGAATACGGCGCGTTCGCTGTCTGAGGATATTGTGGAATAGACTGTCAATGTTTTCTGCTTTTCTCCGGCGCCGCTCTGTTCTGCCGAGCAGCCGGGTAGTATCATGCAAGTAAAAGAAAGAAACAAAGCCAGTAAGCGTTTCATCTTTTCCTCCTTTAAATATGATATAAACGCTGCGGGACATGTCACCTCCTTTCTTGTGAGCCGCAGCTTTGTCTGACAATCAATGAAGTGGGGAGCGTCACGGCCAGCGGGACGGTTCTTCCGTTTAAACGGTCGAGAAGCAATTTGACACCCGTCCGGCCCATCTCTTCCGTGTATACTTTTACCGTTGATAACGGCGTGCTGGCGTATTCTGCCTCATCAATTCCGTTGAAGCTGACAATTGCCGTATCGCGCGGGACTTGAAGGCCGGCTTCCTGCAAGGCTTTTAAAGCGCCGACAGCCATCGAATCACTTGCGATAAAAAAGGCATCGGGGAGACTTCCGCCTTTGATGGCTTCATTCATCAGCCGGAACCCTTCGTGCATGCTGTATTCGCCGATCAGTACATGCTCCGGCCCGGCGCCGGCCATTTGTAAGAAAGCGGTCAGACGCTTATCCTCAATCGTTTTATTGCTGTTTACACCGTCTATGACGGTATGCTCCCGCTCCCGGCCGCCGATATAACCGAGCCGCTGGTAACCGAGCGACAGAAGATGTTCTATCGCCTTTTGCGCTGCGGCATAAAAATCCACGCTGACAGAATCGTAGCGGGCGGGATCGGGGGTGCCGTTAACAAATACCGCGTGCCTGAAAGCGGCGCTGATATTCGTAAGCGCCTCTTCTTGCAGGCTGCCGATTACGATCACGCCGTCCAGTTCGTGAAACATATGCTCTTGAAAAGAACCGAGATGGATAGAAGATGTGATAAAAACTTTTTGCCGAAAGCATTCTTCCTCAATGCCTTTTCGAATCGCTGAAAAATAAGGATCCTGCCGTTCTTCTTCCGGTGACAGGCAGCTGACAACGCCGATCAGGGGCGCAGAATCGCTGCGGCTGCGGTTCTTCCGTTTTTTTGCCGACGGCTGATAGCCCAGCTCATCGGCGATCCTCAGAACTTTTTCTCTTGTTTCATCAGTCACGGCCAAAGAGTCATCCTTATTCAAAATTCTCGATACTGTCGCGCTGGATACAGATGCCTGTAAGGCAATATCTTTGAGACGGACCATTTCGCATCTCCTTTTTACTAAATATTTACTAAACAGAAATGACCTGGTTATTGTTAAAATGATATTATCATATGTTAGTAAGCGTTTTCAATAACTATTTTTGGTTACTTTTAGTAAAAATCAGTAAAAAAGAAAATCTGTTTTTCTCTATCATATTTCAATTGAACCGGAATAAATTGATAGAGAAAGGAGAGGGTGATGTGCTGAAGATAGCTGTTTTTGATGAGGAGCATGAAAAGGATCTGCAGACTGAAGTCAATACATTTTTAAAGGGGATTTCTGATGAACAGCTCGTTGATATTAAATATACGGTAGCGGCGGCCTGTGATCCTGAAGGTGAGCAGCTTTATTGTTTTTCCGCTCTCATTTTATACCGAAAATAAAAAAGCCCGGATGAAAGGGACTGCCCCCCGTTTTTGAGACAGGGGTCAAAACACCTTTTAAACAGCCAATTGCCGATAGTTTATCGGTGATTG
>NZ_JAAMNL010000016.1:0-53238 GCF_011066015.1 Bacillus sp. EKM206B | reverse complement strand
CGAACACGGAAGTTAAGCTCTTCAGCGCCGATGGTAGTCGGGGGTTTCCCCCTGTGAGAGTAGGACGCCGCCAAGCTTTTTTATTTTATCTACCATGTTTTTGTTTATGAAGCTTATAATATTCCGCAGTAGCTCAGTGGTAGAGCTATCGGCTGTTAACCGATCGGTCGTAGGTTCGAGTCCTACCTGCGGAGCCATTGCTTCCATAGCTCAGCAGGTAGAGCACTTCCATGGTAAGGAAGAGGTCAGCGGTTCGAGCCCGCTTGGAAGCTTATCTAAAATACGTTGATCTGAAGCAGTTTCCGCATGTTATGGAACTGTTATTTTTTTTGTCTGAAAATGATTTGGGTGGCAGAGAGGTGGCAAATTAGCAATTACCTTTAAGATGTTCTTAATAATTTGTTGATTGCGTCTGCCACTAGCGTATCCGATTCTTGGCCGGCATGAGTATAGACATTCAATGTAGTCTGTACATTTGCGTGACCCAGACGTTGAGAAATTGCTTTGATGTTTAATCCCGGCACTTTTCCAATTTGATTTATCAGCATGGTCGCATGGGAATGACGCATGTCATGTAGCCGGCCAGGCTTAATTTTATGTCTTTGAACAAACCTTTGCCAATAGGTATTAGGTGATGTTGGGTATTGTGGTTTCCCTAAGTCTCCCCCAAACAATAAAAGTTTTTCTGTCCCTTGCCAGAGTTCCCCTAACATCAACCGATTTCTCTTTATTTCCCGTAATAAAATCGCTGCTTCTTTCATTACATCTGCAGGCATTGTGATTTTACGGAATGAGTTACTTTTGGGTTCTTTAAATCTGTATCCATTCTTTTTCGTATATTGTAATGACTCATCAATTCTAACTTCGTTTGTGTCAAAGAACAAATCCGATTCATCAATGGCTAACAGTTCACCTTTCCGAAAACCACCGGTAAAAGCGAACTTAATCATAACCCTGTTTCTCAGCGGTGCATGCTCATCGAGTAAATGGAAGATCTCCTTGATTTCTTCTTCAGTATAAATGTCATACTCTTTATATTTTTGTTTTGGACGTTTAACACTTTGAGCTGGATTCTCATCTATGATATGCCATTCGGCAGCTCTTCCTAATATATCTCTTATGATCCGATATCTAGCGTGAACACTTGATGTTGAAACGTTATTTTCTTCTTGGTATTCATCTAAGAAATTTAGAATATGAATTGGTTTAATCTCATCTAAGTACATATCACCAAAGTATGGCAAAATTTCTTTTCCCATAATATATTCATAAGTTTCAATCGTCTGATCATCTAAATGTTGAAGGGCATATTTTTTCTCCCAGTCTTTTATAAACATCCTAAAAGTTCTTTTTCCAGGTGTTATATATGCGCCGGCTTCAATTTCTGTTTTGAATTTATACCATTCGCTCTCAAGATATTGGCGAAGCTTCTTTTTAGTTTTCAATAAGGCTTGATCATCTATTTTTATAGTTTTTACTTTCCGTTTACGTTTGCTCTTAGTGCCAATATCAACGACTAAACGGAAAGATTTATCATTTCTTTTTTCAATAGTTGGCATATAAGATCTCCTCCTCCGTATATTTTTGAGTTAGGAAAGCATGATATTTAAAACTGAATAGCTTACGAAGATACATATCCAGGCGTGTCTCTGCGAATGGATACGTAACTTGAAATAAGTTGGATATGTAGGTTATTGCCTCTCGTTTGGTCGCCGGTAAAACGAGATTCTTCAACATAAAAGTGGGAACTGCGAAGTGATACATAAAAGCATTTGCCTGATTCTCCTGCAGCTCTCTAAATAGGGATGGGATCTTGTATTGAACACCGACATGATTAATGTGATGGCAGAGTTCATGGCAAAAATCTTCCCATTGTTTCTTTTTAGACATACGTGAATCAAGGATAATACAAGCCATCCCCAGTAATTTCACAGCTACACTCTTTTCATTTTTGTAGTAAATTAATATCTTTAATCGTTCTGCGATTTTTTCTAAGTCTCCAGTTCCTGGCTCAGTAATTCCTATACCGGAATAAATAGATCTAATTCTTTCTTCAAGTAATGATAATTGAAACAAAATAAATCCTCCTGCAGTAACTACAAACCTATGTTCGGTTTTTTTGTTTAAAAGAAAAGCCTGAAAAGCAGGCTCATTTTAATGCTCTAAGTTAATCTTTATATCCATCTTATCCCCTAGTGCTGTAGCATTCTCATCGCTTGGTGATGCAACCCTTAGACGAATTGAATCTAGATTTTCTATATCCTCTTCATTTTGAAAGATATAAAAAACAGATCCACTGTCTTTTACTTTCCCAATATACTCTCCGAGCAGGTCGTCACTTTCATCAAGAGAAGGTTCCTCAACTTGTACTCCGGTGCTTGTAGCAAGTTTTATACTATCTGGAGTGAAATTGACTACTCCATCAGATGTGTTCTTCGCTTCCAGTTCAAGTTCAATAAAAGGCGTTTTCTCATTAGCCACCGCTGCAATTACTCTTTTCACAGTCAGTTGCATAGGACCGGATTTAGCTGTGGTTTCTTTATTGCTTATGGCCGTTACTTTTGCTGTTCCACCATCAATTTCATATAGATCTCCAACTTCGTTGGGCCCGTTTTCGGAAATATCCTGACTCTCCGACAAGCTATTATCAGGAACACTGTTTTTGGTCCCGGAAGATGAAGAAGAAGGCTCTTCACTATTTTTGCAGGCTGTGAGCAACACGAGCGAAGCAATTAATAGCAAAGTCCCCAACCTCTTAAACAAATTTTTGTCCCCCTTTGATTTTCTTTATATCTCAATCAATTTACTTATTCGTGAACAGTTTATTTTACAGTACACGCTTACCGCAAAGCCTTGGTAATTCTACGTTTTCACGGGGCTGAAAATTTTTAATTTAACACTTAATTTTCTTTTTGTTAAACAAATGCTAAACAAATGTTTTACCAGAAGAAGAATTAAGAAGTTAAGAATTAAGAAGTGAAGAATGATTGTCTGCTATTCATCAAACCCTTTTTTGAGAAGATACTCTAAAAGCTCTTTCGCTTGTTCCTTGGTGATTTTTCCGTCACGGCCAGCAATTAAGGTTTCAGGGTCATTTAAGAGTTCATCTATCTTTGAGTCATGGGAGTCACCTTTTAGAAGGTAGTCTGTAGAGACATCCAATACTTTAGACAAACTAATAATTTCTGAATCAGTAATAGGGCGAGTACCTTTTTCTATACGGTTCATAACAGCATAATTTAGGTTTACACGGCGAGCCAACTCCCTTTGGGACCAGCCTTTCCTTTCTCTTAATAAAACGATCCGATCACCTATATTCAATGTTTTCACCACTTTCCAAGTAAGACAAATGATATCACGTTTCCGATATGGAAACAAAAAAAGTTTCTAAATTGTAAACAAAAATCATTGACATTTCTAAAACAGAAATGTATTATGTGATTACAGCGTTTCTAAAACAGAAACGAAAGGAGTGAAGAAATGCAGCAGCTTAATTTAATTTTCATCAAGAATAGAAGAAAAGAATTAAAAATCTCTCTGCAATATATGGCGACAAAATTAGGTTTCAAAACTGGCTCAAGTTATTTGAAATATGAGCAAGGCCTATACGCTTTTAAAGCTGAACAATTGCCGATCTTAGCACACCATTTACAATGCAAAATAACAGATTTTTTTGCGGAAAACGTTTCTGATTTAGAAACAAGTAGTGCTTAAGGGATTTCGTAATGAGAAATGAACCGTTAATCCCTAAAAATAATGATTAATGGTGAGGTGTGAAATTTTGCAACGGACAGCATTAAGCCCTCAAGAAACTGCTGCTTTTTTGGGGGTTCATAAAGAAACCATTTATAGCATGGTAAGAAACAACCAAATTCCTCATTTTAGGGTGGGGAGGAAGATTTTCTTTAGGGTTGATTCACTCAATGCATGGATAAAAGAACAGGAAGAAAACAGCGTGCTTACTATTGAAATGTAGATTTCTTCCACCTAAGAGTACAACATGCTCCGACACAAATCTGTTCTGTTTCAGAACATGTTCCATTTTGGAACATTGAGGGGGGGTGAACAAGTTGAAATTAGGGGCACTACTTCGAAGCACACGGGAGCGGGCGGGTCTTTCTCAAGAACATCTAGCTGAATTACTACACCGATCCCGCAGCTGTATATCAAAATTTGAAAACGACAAAAAATCTTTAGATGTTCCTACATACGTACGATGGATGGAAGCGACAAATGCAAAGGAGGCAATGATCGCAACGTTATGCGGCATTGATCCGAGCGCAGTCGCTCAAAGCATCCAAAACATCATGACTCTATTTGGAGGTTGAAATGAAAAACGAAATGGAAAAGCCAATCTATACGGGCATTCATCATAGTGGAATAACACTGGAAATGATCTGTATTGAAACATTGCACACAAGAATCATGGAAGCGTTAAAAACGGGAGACACAGTTAAAGCGTTTGAGGCTCATAAAGATGTGTTGCGTTCGTTGATCCAGATTAAACGATATCAGACTGCCGAACGAGTGGAAAAGTTGAAAGCATCATCAAAAATAGTATCTGTCGAGTATCCGGAATCATTAAAAAAATTGAGAGGAATGGTTTGAAATGAAATTTGTCTTGTCTGTCAGCAAAGTCATGAAGGGGAGCCAAGTTAGAGAAAAGATTGAGGAGTCACGTGAAAATCCTGCGAAATTATACTTAGCAGACGCTGAAGCGAGAAAAGAATGTCAAATCAGAATGGAACAAATAAAAAAGCAGCAAGCCGGCACGCTCACTGCATAAAACAAATGTTCGTATCTATTATACCGCTCTTTTGAGAGCACGGCAAGTTTGTTCTTGTCGTCAGGCCAGGGGGAGAGGCGCTTATCCCACAACCCCCTTGACTTTGTCTCTTTCTCTGGTCTGACGATGCGTGCAAGCATCAGAAAGGAGTGTGAGTAAATTGGGTAATACATTTGACGCTGTGGAGGACTTAGTTGCGGCAACAAAAATTATCGGTGAGCTCCGTGCAGATATGTCGATTGTGAAGACAATGGCATCCTTATTGGCAGAGAGTAAAGATATTAACGTTCTGCAGAATACATTGAACAAAATATCTGATGACATTTCAGCATCATTGGCAAAACACAAATTTTAAGCATTAAAAAAGCTCACTGTGCAGAGTGAGCTTCAGAAGGTGTTGCAATCTTTGGTACTACCAAGTTTACTTTATCACCTTCCAAAAATCAAATATTGGAGGTCTTTGACAAATGAACGAAGTTTTTTACACTGAGCCATTTAGCGAGAATTATCGCGATCAGGTCAATCTGGCATCTGCCGGGGGATCTATCTCTTTTGATATTCAAGGGAATGCGGCTTTTCGTTTTCCTACTGCCGCCGCTCGTGAGGAATATCGCGCTCTTAAACAAAGAGCTGAAGGAGGTGGCAACAAATGAAAAAGGAAATGAAGCTATTGAAGTTGGAACTGCTGAATTTCAAGGGTGTTAAGCAATTCACCCTTGATACTCAAGGTGAGAATGCCAAGGTGTACGGAGATAATGCCACTGGTAAAACAACCCTATTTGATGCCTTCATCTGGCTGCTGTTTGACAAAGACAGTCAAAACAAAAAGGATTTTCAAATTAAGACACTGACAAAAGAAAATGAACCGGTATCTGGATTGAATCATGAGGTAACAGGAGTTTTCGTTGTTGACGGTTGTCATCTCACTCTTAAAAAAGTTTATTCCGAGAAATGGACGAGAAAGCGCGGTAGCAGTCAGGCTGTATTTTCTGGCCATACCACAGATTATTTTATTGATGGTGTGCCGGCAAAGAAAAAAGAGTTCAATGATCGTGTAAATGGGATCATTTCGGAAGATATTTTCCGCCTTGTCACTTCTCCATCATTTTTCAATGAACAAATGAAATGGCAGGACAGACGAAAGATTCTCCTTGAAATTTGCGGTGACATTACGCAAGAAGAAGTTTTTAAAGCGAATCCATCCGTAAAGGCTTTAGAGAGCATCTTAAACAAACGATCAATTGAGGATCACAGAAAAGTAATCTCGGCCAAACAAGCGGAGATAAATAAAGAGTTGAAGGCGATTCCTGTCAGGATTGATGAAGCGCTCCGGTCGGTCGAGGATATATCTGAGCTAAATGAACAGGAATTAAACGACGAAATCAATTGTCTCCAAAATGATATCGATTTATTGGATGATCAGCTGCAATCCGCTCGAAACGGAGAGGCGGTATCGGAAAAAAGAAATGCCATCCTGCATATAGAGAACGAGCTTCAGGAAATGAAAAATGCTCATCAGGAGAAAGAATACAGCAATATCAGGGCACTGAAAGAAAAACTGTTCTCAGTAAAAAATAAGCTGGAGGAAATTTCTCTGGAGATTAAATCGAATACCCGTCAGCTGTCGCTTGAAAAAGACAACCAGGAAAGATTAACTGCGGAAATCCAGTCGCTGCGCCAGAATTGGCTCGATAAGAATGAGGAAACGTTTGATCAGCATCAAACTGAATGCCCTACATGCGGCCAGGCATTACCGCCGGAACAGGTTGAACAAGCGAAAGAGAATTTCAATTCTCACAAAAGCAGTGAATTAGAAAAAATTAATGAGCGGGGTAAATCGCGTAGCGAAGAGCTGAAGAGATCAGAAGACATAATTGCAGAAATAGAGTCATCCGCTCAAAAACTGCAGAAGGATTATGAGAGCAAAAGTGAGGAATGGTCACAACTTGATACTGAAATCAAGGCGGCCGAGAGCAACATGTCAGATATCACCACGGATGATGCTTACAAAAACAAACAATCAGAAATTGATAGCATCCGTAAACAGATTGAGCAATTGGAGTCATCAAAGAACGAAGCAATTCAATTGATCAAAGATGATATTAACGGCAAAAAACAGGAGATGCTGCTGCTTCAAAAAGATTTGGCGAAAATTTCGCATTCTAAAAAAGTGAACAAGCGGATCATGCAGCTTGAAGAGGAACAGAAGGGCTTAGCCGAGGAGTATGAAGGGCTTCAGCATCAACTCTATTTGACTGAGGAATTTGTTCGTACAAAGGTAGATCTCCTGGAAGAAAAAATAAACAACAAATTCAAATTTGCCCGCTTTAAGCTCTTTAAGAGTCAGATCAATGGAGGTCTTGAAGAGACGTGCGAAACGCTATATGAAGGCATTCCGTACTCTTCCGGCTTGAACAACGCCGCCCGAATAAATGTTGGACTGGACATCATTAATACCCTTAATGAGCATTACGGCATTTCTGCTCCAATCTTCGTAGATAACTCTGAAGCGGTGACTAAATTGATCGATACAAATTCACAGATTCTCAGTCTGATTGTCTCTGAAAAAGACAAGCAGCTGCGGATTGAATTAGAAGATAGTACGCTCATTCCAGTGGATTGTGAGGTAAGTGCATGAGTGAAATTGTCACAGTAACAGTAGTTACGGGGAAAGGTTGGGAAGATCAACGCCGTGAAACCTTGCGTATAAATTCGGAAGAGATTATGCATGTGGGTCCGCTTTCTGAATGTCCAGAAGATGCGATTTTAGAAAGAGATTTAGTCGGACCCTCCGACTTTGCTGAACTGCTTAAAAATTTTCTAATTGAGCATAAGGGAAAACAGGTGAAATTTGTGTACGAGGATGAGGAGGATTCAAATGAGTGAAACCACAGAATTAATGACAAAACAGGTTGAGTTTTCAGTGAATGGTGAATCTGTAAAGCTTACGGGAAAAACAGTTAAAAACTTTTTAGTTCGCGGAAACTCTGACGTAACTGATCAAGAAGCAGCAATGTTTATAAACCTTTGCAAGTATCAAAAACTTAATCCGTTTTTAAATGAGGCTTACCTTGTGAAATTTAAAGGCTCACCCGCTCAAATGATTGTTGGTAAAGAAGCATTTATGAAGCGTGCAGAGAATAACGAACAATTTCAGGGGTTTAAAGCTGGAATTATCGTTGAACGTGAAGGGGATATGGTTGAACTAGAGGGCGCAATCAAACTTCCCAAAGATAATCTAATTGGAGGGTGGGCTGACGTTCACCGTGCGGATAGGCAGCAACCAATTTCCGTGCGTATAAGCCTGGATGAATTTAGCAAAGGACAATCCACCTGGAAGACAATGCCCTTAAATATGATTCGAAAAACAGCAATAGTAAATGCCCTGCGTGAAGCTTTCCCTAATAGTTTAGGAAATCTATACACAGAGGAAGAGGAGCAGGCTAACGATGATATACCTGCTGAAGAACGGGTGCGCCGTGAGGTAAATGAAAACGCGAATACAGAGGTTATCGATATCGAACCAATTCCGGATCCACAAACAGAACAGCCGGAGCCGCAACCAACAAAAAAAGATGAGAAGCCTTCAGTCTTTGAAGGGAACGGACCAGACTTTTGATTGAAATTACAGCCCTGTCATCGAGCAGTAAGGGGAATTGCTATCGGGTTACCGATGGTAAGACCCCGCTTCTGTTGGAATGTGGTATCAGCTTTAAACAAATGCAAAAGGGCTTTCAGTTTAGAATGTCTCAATTCGCTGGCTGCCTTGTCTCTCATGAACATGGGGACCACTGCAAGGCTATTAAGGATGTTCTGAACGCCGGCATTGATTGTTATATGTCTCCTGGGACGGCCGGAGCAATTGGCCTCACTCATAACAGAATTAAGCCTGTGCCCGTAAAACAGCCGTTTAAGGTTGGTTCCTGGTCTATTATGCCCTTTGACGTGCAGCACGATGTAGCGGAGCCGTATGGCTTCCTATTGGCGAATGACGCCGGGGATAAACTGCTTTTCGCCACTGATACCTATTACATACGCTATAGGTTCCCTGGTCTCACTCATATCATGGTGGAATGCAATTACTCAGAGGAGATATTGAATGAAAATATTGAGAGCGGCATTACCGCTCCCGCCATGAAAAAGCGCCTTTTACAATCTCATTTTAGTTTAGAAAACGTCAAGAAATTTTTAATGGCCAATGATTTAAGCAAAGTACAGGAGATATGGCTGCTTCATCTTTCAGAATCAAACAGCGACGAAAAGATCTTTAAAGAAGACATCATGAAATTGACAGGAAAGGTTGTCTATATCCCGTGAGTGAACTGATTAAAACTACGTATCCTTATTGCTATGTGTTTTTGGCACAGACTTCTGCTCCGCATATGAGAAAAGCTGTGCTTGAGAATTATATTAAGACATTCATGAGCAAGTATGAGCCGAGCCTTGAATATGTGGCTATTAAAGGCACTTACGCTCTTTGTCGAAGAAAATAAACTCTTTGGAGAGGAGGAAGGCTCTTGTCAGGCTGGGTGAAATTATACAAGTCAGTCGTCGATCATGAGATCTTTACAGATAATGTGGGCTTTAGGCTATTTACCTTCTTAATGGCTAAAGCAGCTTATCAGGACGGTATGAAAATAAATGATTATGAATTGAAGAAAGGACAATATATCCGCTCGTATTCAAAACTATGTGATGATTTAGCAGTAAAAAAGGGACGAGGGTTAACCAGATTTACGAGAGCGGCAATTAAGGCTGCAGCTGAAAGGCTTCAAGCAAAAGGCATGATTGCTGCAGAGGAAACGGAATACGGAATGCTCTGGACCATTGTGAACTATTCGAAATTTCAAGGCTCTGAAAGAATCGTAAATGAAGAGAGCTTTTCAGAAAGGCGGCAAATATCCCAACCAATTGATGAGAAACTGTCTCCTTTCCAAAAAATCGAGGAAAAGTACCTGTCCCGAAAGGGCGGCATGTTTACAACCCCATATGATGTGGCTGCCATAAACAGAATCCTTGATCAACAAATTCCAATTGGGGACGTCCTGACTTGGATAGATGAAATATTTGATCGTTACGTTCCTAAGCATCGAGCGGATGGTATCAAATCCTTTACTTACTGTGAGCAAGGTATTTTAGACAGGTGGCACGCTAAACAGAATCCACCTCCAAAAACAAACGTTTCGGAGTTCCGGCCGCGCGGATCAAAACAAGAGGAGAGTTTTGCCGCACTTGAAGCATATGCCAAAGAAAACGGCATTTCGATGGGGTGATCATATTGAAAAAAGAAGAAGCAATGAAAATTCTAAGGCGGCTCTCCGCCGCGTATACCCGCTTTGATTTAACAGGGGATGTGGGTATGGAGCGGATTGGATTATGGATGGAGCATCTGACTGAAATGCCGTTCAAACCTGTTTATGACAAAGTCAATGAGCATATTTCTAATAAACCATTTCCTCCGACTATCTCAGAAATTAAAGTCAAACAACCAGAGAAAAATGAGTTTTTAGAGCAACAGAAAGAGTGGGAACGGAATGCAAAACATGCTAAAAAACCTTGAAGCAGAAGAGAGCCTGTTGGGCTGTATCCTTGTTGAAAATGAATTGATTAAGGAAACCACCTTGGAGCCGAAACACTTCGCAGATGAGCGGCATAAACGGATTTTTAAGGCTATGCGAGATGTAGATTCCTCTGGCCAGCCTGTTGAAATCGTGACGGTGGTTACAGAGTTAGGAGAAACTGTCGAAGCGATCGGCGGCACCGGCTATCTTGTCGATTTAGCCAGTGCTGTTCCATCTGTTATTAACTTCGAGACCTATCAGACATTAATCTACGAAGCTTTTAAACTGCGTGATATGCAAAAGGCCGCTCTTGATTTTGCAAATAATCCAAGCGATGAGGGAATTTTGCAGGTTTATCAGAAGACCGTGGAGCTGCAGGAGATCGGTGTTACAAATAAACGAACTAAGATGGATGTTTTAACCGAGATTTACGAAGACATGTATCAAGAAAAAGGAGAAATAACAGGTGTGGAATCCGGTTTGGCCGATTTAGATGCTATGACTGGCGGCTGGCAGGACAGTGATTTAATTATCGTAGCTGCCCGGCCTTCTATGGGAAAGACTGCTTTCGCTCTAAGTTTGGCGCAGAATGCAGCGCTAAAAGGTGGGGTTGTCGATGTTTTTTCTTTGGAGATGTCCGACCGTCAACTCGTTAACCGGATGCTCAGCAATTTAGGTTCAATCGAGGGTACAAAATGGAGAAACCCGCACAAGTATTTCAGTGAAAAAGACTATGAAAATGCAAATCGGGCCATTGGTGAATATGAAAAATTAGACATCTATATTCATGATAAACCGTCACAGTCAGTGGCTGATATTCGTTCTGCCATTCGGAAGACCAAAAAGGACCACCCGGACAAAAAACATTTGGTTGTGATTGATTATCTTCAATTAATCCGACCTATCGGCAAATTTGAAACGAAAAACTTAGAGGTCGCAAGCATAACGGGCGAATTGAAGAACATAGCCCGGACCTTCAATGTGCCAATCATTCTTCTTTCTCAACTTTCTCGCGGCGTTGAGCAGCGGCAAGATAAGCGGCCGATGATGTCTGACCTTCGAGATTCAGGCAGCATTGAGCAGGATGCCGATATCGTTAGTTTTCTCTACAGGGATGACTATTACGATAAACAAAGCGATCTGAAAAACGTAGTGGAAATCATTTTTGCAAAACAAAGAAACGGATCCGTCGGCACTGTCATGGCTGCCTTTATTAAAGAGTACGGACGATTCTTAAACCTTGATAGACAAATGGAAGCCCTTGTGGGTTAAAAAGGAGCGGTTTTATGCCAAATAATGAAGTGGAGAAGCGGAGAGAATTTCTAATCAATGAATTGATTCGGTATGGCTATTCCATTGAAAAAGGAGCGGACTTGAGCCATTTGACGCTATTCGATCTGGAGAACCTCACAATTCAAGTAAAATGCCAGTTTGGCCGCAAGCTATCCGAAGAGGAGGAATCCTGCTGATGTACACCGTCCTGGCACTCATTTACGTGGTAAAGGAAGGCGAACAGCAGGAAATGATCATACAGCAGTGGATTCAGGATGACGGGAGGTAACAGCATGATCCAATTTACTATTTATGGGGAGCCAGTTGCACAGGGGCGCCCCAGGGCAGCCACAAGAAACGGCATGACCAGGTTATATGATCCAAAGAAATCAAGGGATTTTAAGCAATACGTTAAACTTGCCGCCTCAGATCATCGGCCAAGTTCCTTGCTGACGGGCCCGCTTGAGTTAAGAGTCAAGGTCTATAAATCTACCTTGAAGAGTTTCAGTAAGAAAAAAGCGGCTGAAGCTGAACAAGGATTACTAAGACCCAGCAAAAAGCCTGATGTGGACAATTATATAAAGGGCATTAAAGACGGCTTAAATAAAGTCCTCTGGCATGATGACAGTCAAATTGTAGACCTCCATGTCAGTAAGTATTACAGCCAAAACCCAAGAATCGAAATTCTAGTAAAACCACTATCACAAGAGGAGGAACAATTATGTCTTTCGTTGACTTCAAAGGAATCGTAAAAAAGGTGAACCACAAACCCAAAGGAATTACCGAGGTCGTTCTGGAGGTCCCAACTAAAGAGGTAGGAAGCGGCATTCAAAATTTAGCCGAGATGATTGATAAGGACGTTCAGGCGCAACTGGAGAGCGAGGTTGTACAGTTTAATGTACAAGTCAACGCGCTCACCGATCGCCCGATTATTAATTACACAGTTGGCTCTGATGGAATTGTAAAGGTAGCAGATCCGGAACCAGAACAACTTGAGGCAAACCTCGGGCTTCCTAAAGAGAAGCCAAAAATCGAAGAAGTAACAGAGGAAATCGAGAGAAAGGTTGTTGACTCCTTCATTACTGAAGATATGGCCCCGATCCTTGATGGATTCCCTGTATACATTACTGAAATGGCTAAGCGGCGCATAGAGGGTGAATCATACCGGAAGATTGCGAATGATTATGTAATGTCTGCAGAGGGCCTTATAGACCTTATCAACGAGTACAGAAAAGAAGTTGCTCCGTATGCTCAAGCTTGGTGGGACTGGAAGCAGGATCAGGAAGCGGAGGCAGAGCCGATGGAAAAGCAGGCGCCGCGTGTTCCTCTTGATGAAGCTGATAAACCCGAGCCGTCAACCGAGGATGAAAAAGAGGATGAGAATAAGGACGAGGACGAACACGGAGCGGCATAAATGGGGAGAAGGAAAAAGCAGCCGCGTTGGTATCTGCTGTTTCGCATAGAGGATGGACAAGCTGTCCACCTCTATGAACCTTTAAAGAAATACGAGCTGGTGAGCCGGATCCGGAATGGATGGAGGGTAAGAAGATGACAGAGAAGAGAAAAAAGCTCTTAGAAAAATTGAGTGATTTCCGCATGGTTCCTGGCCATGGTCCTGATCTTTCCGCGATGACAGATGAGCAATTAGAAAAACAACTATGGTTTTTAGAAACTGCTTTCAAGACGGCTTGGGAAGAAGCAGATAATGAGGACGGTGATGATATATGAGCGTAAGACATCATCTGAAAATCTTACCGGAATATTTTAAAGCGCTGAAGGATGGCCGAAAAACTTTTGAAATAAGGCACGATGATAGAGGATTTAAGGAAGGGGATACCCTCTCTCTAAATGAATGGCAGGACGGATACACTGGCCGCTCAATTGAAGTAGAAGTGACATACGTTACAGATTTTGAACAGAAGTCAGGCAATGTCGTTCTCGGCATTAAAAAGAAAGTAGGAGAAGGCGATGATTGAGATATTTGAAGGTGATTGGGTAAGAGCAAAGGGGAACGGGATCGTCGTAACGGGATATGTAGAGGAAATCAGAAGGAACTCAGTTGTTATCCGCCTTGTAGATGGAGAAATAATAAATGCTTCAAGCCGGGTAGTGAAGAAGATGGATGACACGCTGCATGCCGAAGACCTTGATACAATGATTGATTTTTCCTTATTTATGGGGGATGAAGAATGGTTTCGGGAATTGTCTGAACTGAAATACAAACGCGGTGCCCGTATAACATAAAAAAACCGCAGCACAAGGCCCCGGTTTTAGTTAATCTCGACAATTAATTATAACACGGGGAGTGCTGCAATATGAACAGACCTGAAAAAATTGAAAATTTACATCAACTTTCCGTTAAGGACTTAATGGAAGATCAAAAAACGAAGCTGATCATCTTGGATGGCTCAAGCGGGTCAGCCTATCTTGTAGATACACCGGAATATGGAAAGACCATTGTACAGACAGCCAATAGCAAGCACACAAAGCTGAATTACGATTATGGCTTCTTGCCGTAACGCGGAGGGGAACTCCCCTCTTTTTTTGGAGGAATGTTTATGGCCATGAAGGGAGAATGTCTCAGCGCAGACATTACACCGCTTGAAAAAGGAAAAGAGTATTTCCTCTTTCCTTTAGGAGAAAGTCATTTCTACGTATCAAAATTTAACAATGTAAACGCCCATTGCGGAGCCTATCAAAAGAAACTATTCCGGGTAACTGATGCCAGTCAGAGTGAAGTGCCTGAACCGAATGAATGGCATCAAATGAGTTTGTTTTGATTCCAAATCAAATAGCAGGGACATTCCCTGCGGGGAGGAAACGGAAATGAGTGAGAGAGTTGAACGGTTAAAACAGCTTACTTACATCCCACAAAAGGAAATAGGATGGCTTCTTGAACAAGCTGAACTGGCTGACAAACAGCGGGCTATCATTGAGGAACACCAGCGCCAGCAGGACATTGCGGTCAATCAATTTCGGCAGGCTCAAAAGGACATTCAGCATCTAAGCGGGGAAAGGAGCAGATACAAGAAGGCTTTACAGCAAACTATTAAGAATATGCAATTCACTATAACGGTTGCCCAAAATGAATTGGAGGGGGAAGCAAAATGAATGAATTGGGAGTGAGAAGACATGGACGGAAGATATAAGCGGTTTATCGTATTCGGCTATGATTTGTTTTACCCGAGCGGCGCCCTGTCTGATAGCATATTTGACTTTGATTCAATCGACGAACTGACAGAACAAACACGAAACACACCTGAAAGATTTTTATACGACACTTTGGAGATATTCGACTTGCAAGAACGAAAAATCATCTGGGAAGGCGGTTCGAGTATCTCTTACCGAGATTTAAAAAAGATTGAAGAGATGATGAAGGAGGATGCACAATCATGAAAAAACGATTCAAATCAATCATGCTATCAGCAGTATTACTTACGGGAGCCGCGGCCGTTGCGCCGTCTGCTTCCGCCGCATGGTCCGGTTGGCAAAATGAATCCGGGTACAGCGGCCGGGTGTTTACGGATGCCACGACTTACACGGCCGGCGCCTCAACGGTGGACTGGAAAGCCGAGAAGAAAGGCTCAAGGGCACTTTATTACACGGCTGGCGTGTACAAGAAGCGTAGCGGCGGCGGGCTGACTGATACAAATTTGGTTCAGCGGGGCAGCTTCAAAACGGCAACGCCTCTGAAATCATTCAATGTGAAATCGATCCGGAATAAGACCGGGAAAGGAACCTATGTCATTCAGCTGGACTGCTATTCTGATTCCGGCAAACGGAACTATATCGGAACATTTGAATCAGCGAAATTTTACGTCAAGTGATTCAATTTCGTTACCAAATAAAATGAGCAATTGCGGACATCAGACATTCGGCATAAGGCTGGGTGTTTGACGCCCGCTCTATTACTTTAAGGAGGGAACAGAGTGCAAGCAGTCAAACAATTGTCATTCATTCCAGAAGTAAATGAAAAAGAAGTACGTAACATCGTCATTAAAGAGCTCAAAACGTATAGATCATTAAAAACCCAAGCGGAAAATAGACAAGAGCAAAAGGAAAAGGGAATCATCGGGCTGTTTCCGCAGTTACGAAAAAACACTGATTATAATGAGCTGAAGGTCAAGCAGATGGATAGGGCGCTAGAGAACTGCCTTGACCAAGATGAGCGCAGTATTCTTGAAAAGAAATATTTGTCTCCAAGAAAAATAAAGGATTTAGAAATTATGATTGAGCTCGGCCTCAAAAGAGATAAGTTTTATCAGGTGAAAAGACAGGCCATCTACAATATCGCGACAGCGCTCGGAATAATCTGAGGGCTGTCTTTTTGTCCGTTAAATTAAATTCATCTTTAGAGTCTCAGCCAAGCGAGAAGGCTTTATAGTCAAGGCTTTTTTCACTGGTGCACTTATTGGTTGCACGATAAAATTGCAATAACTGAAAGGAGGGGTGCAAGTGATAAAAAGAAAAAGGACTCAGAGGAGTTTAGATAATGGATGATAAAAAGAAAGAGGTTCAAAGAAAATATAGAGAAGAGATTAAGAGAAAGAAACAGCAAAAAGAAGATGATAAAAACTTCACAAGAGAAGCCTTTATTGTTGTGACGATAATCGTGCTGTTTATTTTTTTGAATTTCATGTTCAAAAGTTTTTAACAAAAAATCCCTTATCCCCACTTGTACTTATTACCTATTAAGTTTATTATTGGAATAGGTAGAATATTACCAATAAGAAAAGAGGGAGAGATGATGAAAGACTTAAAAGTGTGGAAAATACTCTTACTAACGTTGGTTTGTTCAGTGATTTTTTCTGTCGTGTTTGTGACTGTTCAAAGGATTGACCTGTATTTTAATCCGTCAGAAGTACCTGTTAAATCGATTGAAAAAATAAAATAACTTGTGTGGGGGATAAGGGAAAGTGAAAAAAATATTCTTTGTAAGTGCTATTGTTGCAGGGTTTTTTATGTCTGGGATCGGTGTTAACACGGTTAAAGCGGAAGAGTATAAAATTGATCCTATTGGAGATGAAATTGGTTCGGAAGATGGACGATCTGATGTGATTGATCCAGTTGTAGCAAAAGATGGTCCAGAAGATGGGGTTAACGATGAATCTAGCGTGCAGCCTAAGATCAGAAAAATATCAGATGACATAAGCTTATTTTCTCTTCTAGGAGCCGGAGAGTGGGATTACTTAGGTTCTTCAACATTTAAAACTCGTTCAAAAACATTCTATTCTGGTGGAGGAGACCTTGGAATTCAGATTTCTCAGCCATATATTGGCCCTGGATTCGCATGGCAGTATAAGCTTGTAGAAGAAGATCCAGTTATCAATGATACAGTCTCTCGCTTTAATTTAGCTAACCAAAAAGGAACATACGAAGTAGTATTCAATGTACGTAGTTTTGTTGATGGAGATAATAAAAAAGCAGAATTACACCTGGAGAAACTAACAAACCCTGCAACAAGTGTCTCTACAAAATGGTGGGATTGATGTAAAAGAGCAAGCCTGAGTGGTTTGCTCTTTTTGTATGTCCAAAAAAACACCGATAAAAAGCCGAGAAAATGCCGACAAAAAGCCGACAAAACGGGGGATAAAATGGGTACTTTTTTTAGCTGCGGTTTGTCATACGATAGAGACAAGAAGAAAACGAACGTGAATATCTGTCCCAAAAGGAGAAACCTGCGGACGCTGATCTTTTGCATGAGTCTATTTGTGCATCTGATTAGTGGCCGCTTTTTTTATGGCAGATTGGGAGACGCACCTTTCCCGTATCAAGTGTGCACTCGGATGTATCGAATGACAATGAAGGCCGTTAGCTTCACAGGAGGAGCGGCTGGAGTCTATGCAGTATTGCGCGCGATAGTCACGGGGAACGCAAACGGTGAGATCCCGATTGCAAGGAAAGTCTTTTAAACCGGCTCTCCATTTTCTTTGCTTACCTCCTGGGGAAAATCGGCGGGCCACAAATAAATAAAAGCGAATAGCGTAAGGCGGTGCTTATTCGGCAAGGAGAAATGAAAGATGAAGATGAGAGACATTTTATCTGCAGAAACGAAACAGCAACTTGAAAAAGAGAAAAGCCCCTCAACAAAGGAAGCTGATCCTTTGACGAGAAGGGATTGGGAAGAAATCATGGGAGTCAGAAAAGACACCTATAAACGGACAGGCGGCCGTATTCGCCGTAAACAATAGTAATATGTTTTTCGTCCATGTCAATTACCGTTAATAAACCATATTTTATAGTGAGTTAAGCCTCCCATTGTTAAGCGAGGATCAACAAAGAGGGAGGCTTTCTCAGTGAATTCGGGCGGTTCTAACAGCAGCATAATATTTGCTTGCAAAATAATTATTCCCTGCAAAATATGGTTTTATTCAGATGATTTAGGCGCTTTCTTAAGTGGGAGGGCGTTTTTTATGTTCTCTGTAAACTGCTTCTAGTAAGTCTCAGAATAGACAATTGGCGGTTAACGGCTTGAATGTGGAGGCAGCAGGCATTCAAAACCGCTATGACCCACGCTTTGTTATACCGTTCTCCTTTAAAGCGTTGAAAATGAATCTTTTTGACCACGTTGAAAACAATTGTGATATTTTCTTACAAATTTTCTTGAAAAGGTTAAAAATTTACTAAAATTTTTATTAAATAAGACTCAATTGATTGACATGACCGATCGATTTGTCCCGTGGTCTAATTTCTTTTCTGCCCATTTATATGATTTATTACTTATCGGAAAATACTAAATTTTCATCATTTTTCTAAACGAGAAACTTTATATACTGGTTTCATAGAAAGGAGGGGGGCATAAAGCAGGAAACGAGTATTAAGTTGTCTGTTGTTAGCCTATGGATATCTTTAAAATCTAAAGGAGGAATTGAATTGAATAAAAAGATAATCACATCCGTCACCGCTCTGATGCTCGCTACTTCCAGTCTGCCTGCTTTTGCCCACGCTAAAGAAAAAGAGGCTGAACCCACTGTTTCCTCAGCACCAGCCGTTAAACAAACAATGAACCTTAATCAGCCTAAAGCCGGAACTGGTATCCCTGGTGTTAATTTCAATGTAAATCTTGACGTCCTCGGCATAGCAAATTCAATCCGAGATGCTGTTGTGCAAAACGCAAATCGACCGGGTTTTGTCAAAAATATGATGGAATCTACTTTTTACTCTGCGGGGCAGAAATATAATGTCATGGTATTTAATTTGGCCCAGAATTACGACGATCACTTCAGAGGCGTCAAATTCTATGGATCTGCCGTTCTAAATGGAGTGGTATACGGGATCTGGGTGTTTGAAGATGGGGAATTCACAAACCAAGGAGATGGCGGCTGGGATAACTGGGCGTTCAGAGGCTGGTTTGACAGAGATGGCAAATACGTAAAATTTTATAGACCGTAAAACATCAAAAAGGTATGCGGTTGAAAAGTGAAGTGACACACCTTTTTGATGTTTTGTAGAAAGCAAACGGAATATAACTTAAGCATCCTTCGGGGTGCTTTTTTATTTGTACCAGGAGGCGATACATCATGAATATTAGAACTATACCAGTAGAAAAGATTAACCCCGCTACATACAATCCTCGGATTGATCTTCAGCCAGGTAATCCCGATTATGAAAAATTAAAGTCTTCAATAAATAAATTTGGTACTGTAGAACCTCTTGTGTGGAACGAGAGAACAGGGAATTTAGTTGGTGGCCATCAACGATTTAAAATACTTATGGAGCGCCAGCCGGCAGAGTTAGAAGTATCAGTTGTAAACCTGAGTGAAACCGATGAGAAAATACTCAATCTTGCACTCAACAAAACCGGCGGCGACTGGGACGAGGATAAGCTCGAACAAATACTAAGAGAATTAAACGATCTTAATATAGACATTGATCCCACTGGATTTAGTACAGAGGAATTAGAAGGCATACTCGATTTAGATGTATCTGAAGATGTTGATTTTGATTTTAACGAGTCTGGGGAAACAAATACTAATGAGAGTTTAGTTGATAGGTTTATCATCCCTCCGTTTTCAATTTTCGATGCTCGCCAGGGGTATTGGCAGGAAAGAAAACGGGCATGGCACGCTATAGGAATTAGTTCAGATGAAGGAAGAGAAGAGAATCTTTTATACCCGGATTTTTCGAAGTACGCAAAAAAAATGAAAGGAACGTCAATTTTTGATCCTGTCTTATGTGAAATAATTTATAAATGGTTCAATATTGATGGCGGAAAAATTTATGATCCGTTCGCGGGTGGAAGTGTAAGAGGGATTGTGGCTTCTTTCTTAAATTATGAATATTACGGAATCGATATAAGGGAGGAGCAGGTTAAAGCAAATAAAATGAACGCAGCTACTATTGAAGGGCTAAAAATGCCTAACTGGATTTGTGATGACAGTTTAAATGTTAACAGTCACATTACTGAAAATGAAATAGATTTGATGTTTAGCTGCCCGCCTTATGGTGATCTTGAAGTTTATTCCGATAATCCAAATGATATTAGCACTATGGAGTATGATGATTTTGTTGCCGCTTATTCGGAAATAATAAAGAGGGGTGCCTCCAGGCTGAAAAATGATAGGTTTGCAGTTTTTGTGGTCGGTGATATAAGAGATAAAAAAGGCATATACAGAAATTTTGTTGACGATACCAAAAAGGCATTCCTGGAATCGGGCCTTCACTTTTATAACGAGATAGTTCTTATTAATGCATTTGGAACAGCTGGTGTAAGAGCAGCGAATACCTTTGTTAATAGAAAAGTAGTAAAGGTTCATCAAAATGTGTTGGTTTTTTATAAAGGAGATCCAAAGAACATAAAGGATAATTTTAAAGAAATTGATGTTTCCCACTTGGAAGAATTTATTGAGGAAGCATAAATAAAAAGACGCCCCATCAGGCGTCATCTTAAAAAAGAAGTTAATGAAACTTTACGAGGGCGTTGGTTATATTTCTTTGCGATAGCCACTGCTTTTTCATTTACTCTAATCAAGTAAGGTTCTATTTTAATTATCGCTTCCTCTCGGCTTAAGTGCCCCATTTTGTAGGCTGCACGAGCCGCTTCTGCCGTAGTTTTAAGATCTAAAATATCTTTATTCATATCTATCCTCTCCTTTGCTCTGACAGCATATATGAGTCCTACACAGAACTCGAGAGGTTTTTGGGAAAAAATCAAAAAAAGAGGGTGCTGCTAACACCCTCCAATCACAACAGAGATAGCTCCCTGTCGAGAGCGTGATCATGACGCGGCCGCGTTTGTGGGAAATCACGCTCTGATTCATATTGTAATGGAGGACGGGGAGCATGACAAGAGAAAAAACAAACGTATGTTCCTATTCTGATGAAGAGAAGGAAAAGCTTCTGCTTTTACATAAAGCCGATGTTCTTGAAAATATCAGTGAATCAAAAGAGAAGTATCGGAAAATCGTTAGTGCAGGCATTGCACAGTGGATCAGAGACTTTCAAAACGGTCGAATAGAGGTAAACACTGTGGACGACTTAAAAAAGCTCATAGAGCTTGATATACAGCTTCAGAAGGATGAAGAAATATAAGTTATCTCACATTTTTGTGTTTTTCTCTCCTCTTAGTATAATATTCATAAAGGGGAGGTAAAACATGGAAGTCATTCATTATAATAGTTCTTAGTAACTTGTCATAAGTCCTTAGAGAATATAAAAAATATAAGGAGCGAATTTAATGACATTAAATTTTACAAAAGAGCAGCGAGCTATATTAATCAACCAAATGGAAATCCTAAAAAGATTAGACCCTCAAAGCGAGGCTGAATATGAAAGAAACATAGAAGTGCTTTATAATGGCTATTCTCACTTTTATGAAGAGATTTTTGGGCACATTGAAGATGAGTTTTCTCCTGAAATTACCCGTAAGGTTTTTGATGTTTTAACTATGTATAGAGCTCTATATTTTGGCTTCAAGAATCTGACAAGTGAAGAACAAGAGGAAATTTCTGAAGAAGATGTTTTATTCCAAGGGTTTGATGGGAATGAAGAACCGGATCATTACTGTTTTGCAAACCATGTTGTGAAAGAAGCGGGACTTTATTCTGAAATGGAAGACCTGATCAAAGAAGGAAAGATAGAAATGAATTCTCATAGAAACAGAGTTCGTTATTATAATGAGTTGCTCTCACGTTGGACAAAAGTCAGAGAAGATGCTGGCGGAGAACATCTAACACTTCAACAAATAAAAAATGTATTAGGTAAATGATCAAAAGGCCTCGTAAGGCCTTTTTGATTTTCTAAAAACAAACTCAAACTCAATTAGATGGCTCGGGGGTGGGTGATGATGTAATGCCAAGAAAAAGAGATCCACGCAGAGACGAGGCTTTTCATTTGTGGAAAGAGAGCGGCGGAACCAAGAAATTAAAAGACATTGCCGATGAATTGGGCGTCACCAGCAGCACTGTCCGCAAATGGAAAGCGAATGATAAATGGGAAGAAAAAATCAATGGGAGCGCTCCTAAATCGAAAGGGAGCGCTCCTTTTCGTCCGGGCGCTCCAAAAGGTAACAAAAATGCCCGGGGTAATAAAGGAGGCAAGGCGCCGCCTGGCAACAAAAACGCCAAAGGGAACAGAGGCGGTGCCGCTCCCAAAGGAAATAAAAACTCTGTGCGTACAGGTGAGTATGAATCAATCTTGTTTGATTTCATGGATGATACAGAAAAAGAGCTGTTTGATCAGATTGAAACTGACCCGCTCTATCAAATTGAGTTAACGATCCGGGAGCTTTATTTAAAAGAGCGGCGTATGATGCAACGCATTATGAGAATTGAAAATGGATTAAATGAGAAGCAGCGCCGTGTTCTTCAACAAATGCGCAAGGTAAAAGACATCATCCCAACTAATGACAAGAAAACAGGACTTGTAAAGCATGTGCCGCTTATGAACGAGCGGCTGGTTGTCACGGAAGTGGAAGAAACAGCGATGCGGTCCATTGACGATATCTTAAATATTGAAGAAGCAATGACCCGTGTTACCGACAGGCGGCTGAAGGCTATTCGTCAAAAGCATGATATCACCCGCTCTATGGATGAACACGATCTGAAGCTACGCGCCATGTATCTGACAAACGAGACAAAACAAGCTGAGCTTGAACGCTTGACCGCAAGACCTGTGGATAACTCTGTGAATATCATAATAGAGCGTAAGCGCAAGGATAAGGATGACAGCTGATGACTGTTAAAAAAGTAAACCCACATTTCGAGGATTTCCTTTTTGACTGGAACCAAAAGTTTCAGTTTTTGGTTGGCGGCTATGGGTCATCGAAAAGCTATCATGCTGCGCTGAAGATCATTCTGAAATTACTCACAGAGAAGCGGACAGCGCTTGTTATCCGGGAAGTTTATGACACACACAGAGACTCAACCTTTTCTCTCTTCGAAGAGATTGTCAACGAATTAGAGATTGATCACGTTGTTAGGTGTGTTTCGTCACCGATGCAAATACGGTTTCCGAATGGCAGCCGAATTATTTTTAAAGGGCTGGATAAGCCGGCCAAGCTGAAATCAATTAATAACATTTCGATCATATGGATTGAGGAATGTTCTGAGGTGAAGTATGAAGGCTTTAAGGAATTGCTTGGGCGCCTACGTCACCCGACATTGCCGCTCCACATGATTCTTTCTACAAACCCGGTCGGAGAGGATAACTGGACATTCCGGCATTTCTTCAAAGATGACCGCCAAAAACGGTTTGTGCTTGATGATAAAGAGCTTTATGAAAAGCGGACGATCGTTGTGAATGACACCTATTATCATCATTCAACTGCGGAAGATAATCTGTTTCTGCCCGAAAGCTATGTGAAGCAGCTCGATGAACTGAAAGATTATGATCCAGACCTTTACCGTATTGCGCGGAAGGGGCGCTTTGGCATTAATGGTGTGCGGGTTCTTCCTCAATTTGAAGAGCGTCCGCACGAAGAAGTCATGGAGGCTATCGAAAACATTCACCGCCCACTTAAACGAGTCGGCATGGACTTTGGTTTTGAGGGATCGTATAACGCTATTGTCCGGCTCGCTGTGGACACGGAGAAGAAGTACCTCTATATCTATTGGGAGTATTACAAAAATCAAATGACGGACGATAGGACGGCCGAAGAGATAAAGGAATTTGCGGAGACAAAGGAATTGATCAAAGCGGATGCCGCCGAGCCGAAAACAATCCGTTATTATCAGCAGCAAGGGTTCAATATGGTGGGGGCTCGGAAGTTCCAGGGTTCACGTCTTCAATACATTAAGAAGATCAAGCGGTTTAAAAAGATCATTTGCTCTGACCGTTGTGAAAATACGGTGTATGAGCTGAAGCCGCTCACCTATGCTACCGATAAGCTGGGTCACATCATTGAAGACAAGTTCACGATTGACCCACATACTTTTTCAGCGATATGGTACGCGCTGGATGATTACGAGGTTTCCGATCTTAAAGAAAAACCAAAAGGACGCCCGCAGCGGGCCAGACCGGTTAGGGAAGAAAGGGGGTTATCAGATGACGAAGCAATCAGTCAAAGCACGAGTGATTAAAGCCGCTCCGCCTGCCGAAACGACAAAACAAATATATGCTGATGAATTTGCAGGCCATTACACGGAAAACATGATCATGGAGCCGCCATACAACCTGAAGGAATTAAAAATGATAGCTGAGTATTCAACAATGCTCCAGCAATGTGTGGATGCCTATAGGACAAATATTCTTGGTTTTGGCTTTGACATGCGATACACAAAGGATATCAATTCACATGAAGTAGATCCTGCAGAAAAAGCGGATGCGGATAAAGAATGGCAACAGCTCGAGGAGTTCATAAAGCATCTTCATTTTGATGAATCAGCAGAAACACTGCTCGGCTTCTGTTTAGAAGATCGGGAAAAGACAGGAAACGGATATATAGAGGTTATCCGTAACGGTAAAAATCAGCCTGCCGGCATTGAATACATGGCTGCGGAATATGTCCGGGTGTGCAAGCTATCTGATCCTATAGAAGTTCCTTTCAAATACTTTGAATCAGGTCAACTAAAGACTATGAAAAGGCAGAAGCGGTTTCGGAAATATGCTCAGATGATTGATGGGCGAGTCATTTATTTTAAGGAGTACGGCGACCCGCGCACCCTTAACCTTGAGACAGGGCAGTATGAAGAAAACACTCCTATAGAAAAGCAGGCCAACGAGGTTGTGCATTTTAAGATAGGAAGCGGCGCTTATGGGAAGCCGCGGTGGATCGGTCATATTGTCAATCTATACGGCGCCCGCAAAGCAGAAGAGCTGAATTTCATGTACTTTAAACAAGGCCGGCATATTCCCGCTGCTATTACGATCGAGAATGGAATGCTCTCGGAGGATTCGTATAAACAGCTGCAGGACTATATGAACGGCCTTGAAGGCGTGGAAAACTCACATAAATTCCTTTTGCTCGAAGCGGAAGGGATAGCCAAAGGGAAGAATATTCATGGTGATGAGGAAATCGTGCCGGTCAAAGTAGACATCAAATCACTTGCCGAGATTCTTCAGGAAGATGCTTTGTTTCTGGAATATGATCAAAAGAGCCGGGATAAAATCCGCTCTGCATTCCGGCTACCGCCGATTTATACCGGGGAAGCGCAGGATTACAACAGGGCGACAGCTGACACAGCCAGAAAGATTACTGAAGAGCAAGTCTTTCAGCCGGAACGAAAGGTACTTACCGGCAGACTGAACGCGTTATTTTTAAATGATCTTGAAATTCATAAAGTAGAGCTGCAGTTGAAAGGCCCGGACTTTCAAGATCCGCTTGAAATTGCAAAAGTGCTGACTCCTTTCATTACGGCTGGGGCGGTATCACCTAACGATCTGAGGGATCTGGCCGGGCGCGTGCTCGGCAAAACGCTTGAGGAATGGCCGGAGGAAGAATACAATCGGCCAATTGGTAAGAACGAAGCAACGCCTGCAGCGGATCCATTTACGGCTCTGTTTAAATCCGAGAGCGGCACTCCTGATGTGATCGGGCTGTTAAAAGATATGCGGGATGTTTTGGAGGATTTGAAGAATGAACAAAACAGATAAGCTGCTGGTCAGTCTTACCTCATTCATTCAAAAAGCCGAGGAAAGCGAAGGCCAGAAGCTTGTGGAGACGATTCCTGACTTCCCCGGCCTCTCTAAGATACCCCGTTACGTAGAGGATTATGAAAAAGGCATCGCTAGATTGTTCAGGAGCCAGCGTAAGAGATTTTTAAAAGGATTGAACGGCTTTGTAAGCAAAGCTGATTCAGAGACGTTACAGGAGCTTCTGGTGTTTTTTACGCAGAACCTTTTTGCAGAGGATGATTTTCAGGAAGAGTTCCAGGAACTGACCGAGGATTTTCTGCAACAGACGCTTGAAGAGCTGGCCGCTGTCATAATGGATTCAATCGATCCTGAAGTTCCGTTCAAAGTTCTTTCTTCCCGCTCGATCGACTGGATCAAGGATTGGTCAAAGAGACTGGCCGAGATTATGCAGCTCAACACACATGAAGCGGTGGAAACGGTGCTGACGGAAGCCATTGACTCAGGTTCGTCAATCCAGGAGATTGAACTGACTCTGAAGGATATGCCGCATTTCGATAGACCGAGAGCCAGGACAACGGCCATAACCGAGGTTCTTGCGGCTTCCTCTGCCGCTCAGCATGAATCTTATGCGCAGTCCCCGGCGGTATCCAAGAAGAAATGGCGGCACAGCGGAGGGAAGAAGAACAATCCGCGTGAGAATCATATAGACCTCGACGGCACAATTGTTGGTGTTGACGAAGAATTCAGGATACCAGGAAGCAGTGAAACCTGTATGTATCCGCGAGACACGAAGCTTTCCGCCGCTGAGCGGGTTAGATGTCATTGCGTTCTCTCGCCTGTAGTAGACAACAAGGTTTTAGGCTTGTCAGCTGACGAAAAAGAAGAGATTCGCAGAGAAGCCTTAGCAAACATGGAATAAAATAGTATAATCTCCATATCAAACTAGGAATGGAGAATTAGCTATGGAATGGAGCAAGGTTTTTGATCTTCTAAAAACAATCTTAACTTCATGGCCGTTGGCTGTAGTAGTAATAGTATTTGCTATTCGTAAAAGTCTAAAGACGGTTATAGAAAACAGGTTATTTAGCTTTAAAGTAGGAAACGTAGAGATTATTTTCGATAAACTCTTGGAAAAAGTGGATAAGAGTTTAGAAGAGGCGAGTCAACTATCTGAAAAAGAGAAGGTAGAATCTCAAAGTGTAAGAGAATCTGAGAATACCCAAACAGAAAAACAATATGATTTACCAGAGATTCAGCCAGAAAAAAAATATGATTTACCAGAGATTCAGCAATCAATAGTAAGAGAATCACAATATTATTCGGACGCTTTAGTAAAAAGACCAAGGCTATTAGTGAAAGAATCTTGGAGGGAAGTTGAACGTAAAATTAGAAGTTTAGCGATCGAAAGTGGAGGTAACGATTTCCGTTTAATGCACCCTAAAAATAGCATAATTTATTTAACTAAAGAATACCCACAGTTAGGGAAAGCACTTAAGTCTCTTTTAGAGCTACGAAACTTCTTATTAAATGAAAACTACGAGCTAAAAAGTGTTGATGCGACTATTTTTCGTTCTCGGTGTCTAAGCGCAATTGACGAATTAAATAAATACATGGAAAAGTCTAATGTTGCAAATTAGTTTCTTGAAAGGAGGTGAACAAAATGCCAAGAGAATTGGTGAACGCAAAAATCACACATGTTTCTTATGTAGACAAGGCTGCTAATCAAAAGCAGTTCTTTTTTATGAAATCAGAAAAACAGCCGGACTTTCAAAAGGAAGTCAAGGTCCTTGCGAAAGAAGCAAACGAGCAAAAACTCGTTTACGGTATCGTTTATGAACCGGACACAGTGGATGCTCATGGGGATTTCATGACAGCTGCAGAAATTGAGAAGGCCGCTCACGGCTTCCTGAAAGATGCTCGTGAAATTGACAAGCAGCATGACTTTCAGGGCGGCGTCGGTGAAGTGGTAGAATCTTATGTCGCTCCTGCTGATTTTGAAATGAATGGCGAAACCATCAAAAAAGGATCATGGGTGCTTGTGACAAAGGCTTCCGAGGCAGTTTGGGATGAAATCAAAAAGGGCGAGATTACCGGTTATTCAATGGCCGGCATCGCGGATATCGCAAAACAAAAAGAAAAGCCTGTTTCTCCAGAGGACAACAACGAGAAAGGGCTTTTTAATTTGGTCAAAAACTTTTTTAATGCCAATGTGGCCAAGGGCGCGGTTCGGGACAAATATGACGAGGGGCGCCAACGCCGTGAGTTTTGGGCCGCACAAGATGCGTTAAACTCAGCTTTATTCAAATGGGACTATCCCGGAGAGATGGAAAATGATCCTGCAAAAATCAAAGAAGCTCTGCAAGACTTCGTGGATATCGCTCAGGATGTATTGATTTCCGATGACATTCTAAAAGCGATCGGGCCGAAACCGGCAGAGCTGCAAAAGGCCGGCCGGAAATTCTCGGCTTCAAGCTTACAAGAAATTAAAAGCGCTCATACCGCTCTCGGCAACTTGCTGAGTCAGGTGGAGACGGAAGGAGAGGAAGAAGAAATGAACGCAGAGGACGTAGCAAAATCCATCGAAGCAGCGTTAGAGCCAATTCAGAAGCGGCTCACGGAATTGGAAAAAGAGGAAGATCCTAAAAAGAAGAAAGACGAGGAAAAAGCATCTGAGGAAGAAGAGGCTGAAAAAGAGGCTGAAAAGTTGAAAAAAGCCATCACAGACGCTGTTCAACCGCTCGCTGATCGTATTGATGCCATTGAAAAAAGCCGCGGCGTTTCAAAACAAGAAGAGACCACGCAGGAAACCGCAGATGTTAAAAAATCAATCTGGGCCGGGCTTCTTTAAGTAGCAGCGGCAAACACAAGGAGGATCACATGAGAAATCACGAGGTAATTGAAAAGGCAGAGATGACGCTTGCCAGCTTAAAGAGCGGCGGCATGATGAACCCAACACAGGCAAATGCTTTTATTCGAATGGTTCAAGATGCGCCGACTATCTTAAATGAGGCGCGTGTCATTCCTATGGATCACGATACGCAAAAAATTGAGAAGATCGGGTTTGGGCAGCGGATTCTCAGAGCTGCCCAGGAAGGTGTTTCGCTGACAAAAGATCAAAAGGTTGTTCCGTCAACAAGCACTGTCAACTTGAGCACAAAAGAAGTCATTGCAGAAGTAAATATCACCTACGACACGCTTGAAAACAACATTGAAAAAGAGGGACTGCAAAATACAATTATGCAGATGCTCGCTGAACGTGCGGCCGTTGATATTGAAGAGCTGTTAGTAAACGGTGATACGGAATCTTCAGATCCTTATCTTGCGCAAATAGACGGGATTCGAAAGCAAGCCACATCTCATATCGTGGATGTAGCGGGCGAAGAGCTGACTCGCCAGGTCTTCAAGCGTGGATATAAAGCAGTTCCTTCAAAATATCTCCGGATTCCACAGGAGTACCGTTTTTATACGTCCCCTGGAATGGAAGTTGAATGGAAAGACCGAGTGGCTGACCGCCAGACTTCTTTAGGAGACACTGCTGTACAGGGCGGACTTTCTTCAGCGTTTGGTGTTCCGGTCAAAGGCATTGCCAACCTACAGCCGTACACCACAGGTGAAGGGGATAGCGCGTCAGATGTGTCTGATATTATCCTGACTCACCCGAAAAATATCATTCTCGGCTTCTCGCGCAACATTCGTATTGAAGTAGATAAGGATATCCGCCGCCGTATGTTCTTGATCGTCCTGACGGCTAAGCTGGACAGTAAATTCGAAGAAGAAGACGCTGTGGCTAAAATCATCAAAGTGAAAGAGTAGGTGAATAAAATATGGCCGACACATATACAGCGAAGTTGATAGCAGGTCAGACATACGATGTTATGGGGTATGTCTTCCTGCTTAATCAAAAGCGTGAAGTGGAGAAGCCCGTCTATTCTTATTTGAAGAATAATGAGCAGTTTGAGTGTCATTTAATTAAAGAAGAGCCGAAGGAAACGGAAAAACCTAAAAGCGATGATGACACGGCAACAAAGAAGAAGTACACAGAAACAGATTTGAAGGGCATGAATAAAACTGAACAAGAAGCCATTGTTACTGATCTTGGCGGCAATCCGTCTGACTTCAAGAATGCAGATGAAAGAATTGCCTTCATCCTTGAACAACAAGGAAAAGAAGAGTGAGCGGCATGTTAATTACCCCTGCTGACTTGAAGGCTTACTCGGTTTTTGATTCAGTCAAAGATCGGCCGGACGTGCTGCTTACCCAGGACATCATAGAAGCCGTTGCTGAAATTTCGTTAGAAGTTGGCCATGATTTTTCAGGAGAGGATTATGATCCTCTTCCTGAAAGGGTCAGGCTTGCCGTTTTAAAGATGGCGCAGTTTTATGCACTGATCAATTCTGATGAGTCAATCACAAAAGGATATACGTCCGAGAAGATAGGCGATTATTCGTATACTCTCGGCAATGGAAGCACCATTCAAAAACCCAATATCTATTCACTGATTAAGGATTACGTGGTGCCGGCTGATTCAGATCTTGAAGGCACAGAAGTAAAAATGCGGATGAGGTCTATATGAGTTACCGCTCCTTATTGACTCACCGGTGCGATGTTTATCATCTGCAGGAGAAACACGAAGGCCAAGAAAAGAGATACGGCGTGCCTGTTCACGATGCACCGCCGACTTACACTTATCCCGATGAGCCTGATATAAAGAGGCAGCCCTGCTATTTTACTGAGAAGAGCCAGTCAATTGTTCAGCAGGAGCCGAACGCGGCCATCTATCAGTCATTTATGATTCATTTTCCTGCTTCTGCAGATATTCGGATCAATGACAGAGTGAAATGGGAAGGCACTGCCTACAAACTGCAGCAACCGCGTTTGATTAAAAATCACCATTGGGAAGTGACAGCAGTCAGGGAGGTTAATTACCTATGAGAATTAAGGGGCTCGATCAATTCGTTCAAGCGCTACACCAGGCATCCCACGGGGGGCTGCGGCAAGAATATGAGATTTGGCTTGAAGGAATGGGGTATCAATTCCTTGATATTGTCCAGGATGAAGTGATCCAGACTCAGACGGTAGACACGCGCCGCCTGCTTAACTCATTTCATAAGGGCGATCAGGAGAACATCTTTTCTATGACAGCCGGTAAATTAAAGCTGGATGTTGGAACGAATCTGGATTATGCATCTTACGTCAATGACGGGCATTTCACCATTGATCCGTCCAAGAATCAGGACCGTCGCTGGGTGCCGGGCCGATGGAAAGGTGACCGCTTTGAATATGATCCTGCTGAAAAAAACTCCGGAATGCTGCTGAAGTTCAAATGGGTTGACGGTTCGGGGTATTGGGATAATGCAATGGCCATCTTTGAAATGATGTTTGAGCGCAGCCTTGAGCGGAAGCTCCAGCAATGGATTGAAAATAAATTTTAGGCGGTGGCAGCAGATGAATAGTGAAGTTGGCTCAATCATGGGCTATCTATACAATTTGTATCCTGTCCAGGTATATGAGGAAGAGATACCGCAAGACTTCGCGGTCCCATCTCTTTACTTCCCGCCGGCTTCTACCGCCGACGGTCCAGACACAGTTTCAACATTTCAGAAAGTCTATGTGCTAAACGTGAAGCTGTTTCATAAAAACGCACAGAGGGCTCATACAGAAGCGGAAAGGATAGCGGATGTCCTTAGAAGTAAGAGGGGGCTAATCCCGCTCCTAAAGGAATCTGGTGAAGGTACGGGTGATTTTATCCGTCTGTCACGAATTGAAACCCGGGTGACGGATGATTATGCAAGTATTGTCCTGAATTGGACAGGCCGCTATTGGTATGAGAGAGAAGAAAAGCCAGCTCTGAATAATTTTGATTTTACAAGCGGGGTGAAATGATGGCCACTAAGTTAGAAAAAGCAGAAACTGCTTTCTATATCAGGGACTTGAGAGAGCACAGTCGTGAACTCTTTGGGGTAAAGCCCGAAGTATTTGACGGTGCTCTTTTTCATGTAGACAAAGAAAGAATTACAAAAACAGAAGCGAAGAAGCTCATAACTCAGTTTCTTCAAAAGGAGGTTAAATAGATGAACGGCGGAACATTTACACCAGGCAAGGAAAAAGAGCGTGCGGGTATCTACTTTAATTTTAAAACGACCGCCGAGGATCGTGTGTCTGTCGGTGAAAGGGGAACCGTGGCGCTCCCGATCGCTTCCAGTTGGGGAGAACTGAAAAAATTCATTTCTATCTCTTCCATTGAGGATTTGAATAAGAAGATCGGATTAAATATTGATAATCCTTCGCTACTTCTGCTGCGTGAAGCAATGAAGAAGGCAAAAACAGTCTTGCTTTATCGGTTGACTGAGGGTCTTCGTGCTTCTGCAGAAATTAGCGAAGGCGTTAAGGCCACCGCTCTTTATGGCGGGACTAAAGGGAATGACATCATTATCCGGATCACCGAGAATGTCATTGATTCAAAAAAGGTTGATGTCATTACGTATCTCGATGAGTCAGAAGTTGATAAGCAGACCGTGGCGGCTGCGGAGGAATTGAAGGCAAACAGCTATGTATCCTTTACTGGAAAAGGAGATTTGACCGTATCCATCCCGCTTACCGGTACGTCACCTGCCGATGCAAGCGGAGACTTACCGGCATCCGCCGGCACCCGTCTTTCTGGCGGCACAGATAAGGTCCCGACGAACGCCGACTATATGGATTTCTTAGATGCAGCTGAAACTGAATACTTCGACACCATTGCTCTGCCAGTAGAAGACAATGAACAGCTTAAAGCCACGTTCGTGGCATTCGTGAAGCGGTTAAGAGATAACCAAGGTCAGAAGATTCAAGGCGTCCTTTCGAATTATAAAGGGGATCATGAAGGCATTATCAATGTGACAGGCGGGGTCCTGCTGGAAGACGGTACTGAGATTACGCCTGAAAAAGCTACTGCCTGGGTGGCCGGGGCCAGCGCGGGGGCTACCTTTAACCAATCCCTTACGTTTGTTGAATATGAAGGGGCTGTGGACGTTTTAAACCGCATTGATAATGATGAAATTGTTGAACGACTCGCTAAAGGTGAATTTTTGTTCACTTTCGATCCCCGCGATAAGGCGGTGGCTGTTGAAAAGGATATTAACTCCCTGACCAGCTTAACGGCTGAGAAAAACAAGGTGTTCCAGAAGAACAAAATTGTTCGGGTCCTTGATGCAATTAATAACGATCTGACATCTCAGCTGAAAGCATTAATTAAGTCCAGAAAAGCGAGCGGTAGCGATGTCCCGGCTTCGGATGACGGCCTACAGTTCGTGAAAACCCTGATCACTCAATACATGGGAATCCTTCAAGATGGGGGCGGCATTACGGGGTTTGACTCTGAGTCTGATATCGCGATTGTTCTGAATGAAGATCGAGACGGCTTTATCATTGATTTGGCCGTGCAGCCTGTTGATGCAGCAGAAAAATTCTACTTTAACGTGGAGGTGAAGTAAGGTGGCATTAAAAGCGCAAAACACAATTTCAGGAAAAGAAGGCCGTTTATTTCTCGATGGAGAAGAGATGGCGCATATTAAAACCTTTGAAGCAAACGTAGAAAAAAATAAATCAGAAGTAAACATCATGGGCCGCCGTATGACCGGCCATAAAACAACTGGCGCGAATGGAACGGGAACAGCGACATTTTATAAAGTCACATCCCGCTTTGTGCAGCTGATGCTGAACTATGTGAAAAAAGGTGAAGATCCGTATTTCACTTTGCAAGCGGTGCTTGATGATAAATCATCTGGCCGCGGGACTGAGCGGGTTACTATCTATGATGTGAACTTTGATTCTGCGAAGATCGCGGGGCTGGATGTGGATTCCGAAGCGTTGGAAGAGGAAGTGCCGTTCACCTTTGAAGACTTTGATCTTCCTGAAAAGCTGAAGGATACATTCTAAGAAAAACGTGTAATGCATTTCATTGGGGTGATTCAATACGAGGCAAAAATAAACAAAAACCTAATAAAATCTAATAAAATCTAATACATTACCACTTGATAACTCCGATTGTTAATATTAATATTGATGTTAACAAGTTAACAAATAGTATTGATAGTATCGGTACTACAAGTAGTATCATTACTACTGGCAGTCAGGTATTCATGACTACCGATGTAATGCATTTCGTCTTTCTTGGTTTTCCGTGTATTTCTTAAACAAGAAATGCATAAAATAAAAAATACCGGAGTGCGCCAACACTCCGGCCTGTACAAATGCTGGCTCCTCATTGGAGCGCTGGCTATAGGTGTACCTTTTTAGATATGGACCTACCCTAGAAGTTTCTGAGGCTCAAAGGGTGGTCTATTTCTTTTTGTCTATATACGTCAACAATGCGAGGATAAACATCCCGAACCCAAGCATTAAAGTGAGTGCTTGAAATGTTGACATAGGCGTCACCCCCTTTCAGGGGATTTAGCCAGCAGACCACCTTTGAGCTAGCCGGACAAAATGTACAGGAATAATTATACACTAAGACAACCAAATTGTGGTTGTCTTTTTTTGTTGGCAAGAGTCAACTAAATCTAATATCCAAAGGAGTAATTAACATGAGCGAAAAACAAAACGAAAAAGTATATGATCTTTCATTCTTTATGCCAGGACAAACAATTGAAGCGGAAGAGGTAGAAGTGCTGATCTCAAAGCGGTTTAAAGACAAAGCGGGGAACGTGATTCCGTTCGTTTTCAAAGCAATTACGACTGAGCGCATCGAAGAGCTGGAGAAAGAAAACACAACATACAAAAATGTCAAAGGCCGCGGCCGTGTGAAAGAACTGGACAGCCAGCGCTTCTATGCACGAATTGCTGTGGAATCGACTGTTTACCCGAACTTTAAATCAAAAGAGCTGCGCGAAGCTTACAAGACAGAAGATCCAGTGGAAGTGGCAAAGCGCATCCTATCTGTCGGCGGGGAATATGCTAACTGGCTGAACAAGGCAATTGAGATCAACGGTTTTGAAGATGATCTGGAAGACCTTGAAGAAGAAGCAAAAAACTAATACGGGGCGGGGATAAAGAGGCTGTGTATTTCTATTTCGCTATGCACGAGCTGAAATATTCCCCGTCTGAATTAAGGGAGCTTTATGAGGCTCCGCGTGAATACAAGGCGCTGCTGTACGGCGCCATTGCTTATAAACTTGATTTGCTTGAAAAAGAAGCGAAAAAATCATAGGTAGCTGTTAGAAAAAGAAGCAGAGAAAGGAGGAAAATAACCATGGCGAAACTAACAGCCACATTTGATCTACACGATAAGATGACCAAAAAGCTCCGCAAAATACAAGGAAATGCTGAAAGACTTCAGAGGGCCGCTAATGGCCCTCTTGTTTTTGAAGCTGATGACCGGACACAACGGACCATACGGAGGATAGACCGCTCAGCTACCCAATTGACGCGGCGCCCCCGCTCTCTTGATGTCCGTCTCGATGATCAAGCTTCAGGAGGGTTAACTCGCATCAGGCGGCAGACTGAGGACATCACAGAAGGGGAACATGAGGTCAGGGTATCGGTGGATGACCGGGCGACCCCGCGCCTGCGTTTAATCAGGGGAAGTCTGTCTGATTTACAACGATCAGACGCAACGCCGACTGTCTCCGTAAGAGACCGCGCATCTGGGGATTTAAATTCTCTCCGACATCGCGTTTCAGATTTAGATGGATCTGAGGCAACGCCGACTGTGTCTATTAAAGACAAAGCTTCCGCTGCTCTCGATGCTATCGAGAAGAGGTTGGACAGCTTAAAGACTGTCACGATTACATTAGCGGCAGCGGGTGGATTATCAGGCGGCGCAATTATGAACTCCGGAAAAAATGCAATGGCTCAGGACGCCTATGTCTCAGCAACCTCAAACGTGAGCAAAAAAGATGCAGGACGGATGACTGACGACATTTTCTACAAAAACAAAGTCGGTGGATCCCGGGAGGAAGTAAGCTCAGCATTAAAGGGACTCTCGCAACTGACGGGGGCATCCGGCCGGGCGCTGGCGGAACTCACCGAGTCTTCAAGCAAAATCGCTCAATTGATGAATGCTGACCAAGCTGAAGTAGACCGGGCGTTCAGTGCTATGTATAACAACTTGAAAATGACTGGTAAAGAGAGCGGGGACACCATAGCTTACATTTACCGGAATGCTGGTGACCAGGCTGACGATTTGCTGGACACAATGAATGAATACAGTTCCACTTTCAAAGACATGAAGCTTACGGGCGGTCAAATCGCAAACGCCATGATAAAAGGGACCAAGGGCGGCGCCCGGAACTTCGACAACCTTGCCGACAGTATGCGTGAATTTAACATCCGTCGCACGGAGATGTCAGATAACCAAGTCGCCGCGTTTGAACAATTATTTGGCGGCAAAGAAACGCAAAAAATGTTCAAAGGCTTCAAAGACGGTTCTATCAGTGGACAGGAAAGCCTCTTTAAAGTGGCTGATGCGCTATCCAAGGTCAAAGACAAGACCAAGCGTGCTGCCATTGCAACTGAGCTTATCGGGACGCAGTACGAGGACTTAAAGCAGCCAATCCTTGATATGGCTGAGGGGATCGGCACAAGTGCGAAAACAACCGGCGAGCTAAACCGCAGCTTTACTCAGCTTCGGAATAACAATCCGATGACGCCTGTAAATGATGCTATTAGGGATTTTGAGAGTATATCAAAGGATATGGGAACCTCATTGTTAACCGGTCTTGGCCCTGCTTTTGATAAGATTAGTGACTTCCTGAACAGTAAAGAAGGCAAAGAAAAGCTGAAAGAGATTAAGAACGACATAACCGATCTTGGAGAAGCTGTCGGTGACAAGCTGAATAAGGCTATCGAATTTACGGTTAATCACTGGGATGAACTGAAAACAGGATTTAAGGTTGTGGTCCCGCCTCTGATCGGTTTAATAGCTTATCTGAAGATTCTCCGTCCGATCCTGAAAGGAATAGGCACAGCCGGCGGCGATGCTGCCCGCGTCATAAAAAAACTGATTCCTTCACGAACGGGTTCAGCATCCGCAGATCCCAATACGAGAAGCGGTAGAAGAAACGGAAGGGCCGGCAGAGCAAGCCCAACGAGTATAGCAAGAAGCGGCAGTCTGACAGGCTGCTGTTGTGCTGGCGGTTTCGGCGGGGAAGGCCGGGGAAAAGGCAGATCATCTGGCCGACAAGGAGGCGCTGCCCGCAGGAATCCCGCTCGTGGGACAATCAGCGTGCCTGCTGATCGCTTAGGAAGAGAACGGGGGCGTACAGGGGCGGGCTCCGCTGCCGGTAGGGATGGAATTTCAACCACAAGAACAGAACTCCGGTCTGCCGGCCAGGCTTCGTCCAAAATGGGGAAAATCCTTAAACCGCTATCCGGAGTTGGAAAGTTTGCGAAAGGAATCCCGGTACTTGGTACAGCGTTGGCGGCAACGGGGCTTATCGGTATGAATAAAGATAATGCCGGTGAAAAGCTCGGCTCTTTCGGGGGCAACATGGCAGGCGCGGCTGCTGGTGGGGCAACCGGCGCGGCAATAGGCTCTGTCGTTCCGGTTGTGGGAACAGCTGTCGGTGGTTTAGTCGGCAGTGCTGTTGGCGGCATTGCGGGATCAGATGTAGGTTCGTCAGTGGGGCAGTGGTTTGATAAGGGCGGCATGTCAAAGACATGGGATAGCATCAAGACTGGCGGTGGAGATGCCTTTGCCTGGGTATCCGAAAAAGGGCAGGACGCCTTAGACTGGATCACCGACACCTGGGACGATCTATCATCTTGGTTTACGGACAACGTCTGGGACCCAATTGGTGACTGGGTCGGTGATACCCTTGAAGACATAAAAAAGAAATTTGAAGACGGAAAAAAGTGGGTTACTGATACCTGGAATACAGTATCAAATTGGTTTGATAAGAATGTGTGGACGCCCATCTACAATACAGCTGTCCCGATTATCAATTTCGTAGTCGGCATTTTTGCTTTCGCTTGGGATGGCATTAAGAAGATATGGTCTATCGTCTCAACTTGGTTCATGGAAAATGTTTGGAATCCAATGAGTAAGGCGGTAGCCAGCGTAGCAAAATGGATCTGGACAAAGATCACTGATGCGTGGAAGTGGATTTCCGATACTTGGTCTACTGTTTCATCCTGGTTTATGGATAACGTTTGGAATCCAATCAGTGATGCTGTTGCGACTGTGGCCGGTTGGATACAAGCGCATATTGATTATGCGCGAATCTGGATTCAATTAAAGTGGCTCCAAGTGGCGACCTGGTTCTATGACAACGTTTGGAATCCAATTAGTACAGCAGTTAGTGACGTAGCAAACTGGATTTGGACGAAGCTTAACGATGCGTGGACTTTTATTTCAGACTTATGGTCTACTGTCTCAACTTGGTTTATGGATAACGTCTGGAATCCGGTAAGTGATGCGGTGACAACGGCAGCAAAGTGGATCTGGACCAAACTAAATGATGCATGGACGTGGATTTCTGATAAGTGGAGTGCAGTTTCCACTTGGTTCACTGAAAATGTGTGGGACCCCATTGTCACAAAAGTGGAAAATGCTAAAAAATCAATCACGAAAAAGTTTGAGGATGCCAAAAACGCAGTTACCGGCGCTTGGGGAGGAATTGAGGCTTGGTTCAAAACAAATGTCGGTGATCCCCTGGGGAAAGTGGCCGACGGAATTAAAAAGAAGTTTGAGAAAACGTTTTGGTGGGTCATTAAACTTAAAGAGTTAGCCGACGCCGGCGGGGAGTTTATCGGTTCCATTATACATCGTGGTGAACAAGTCACTGGACTGCACCAAAAGGGGAAAACTTCAACAAACAACAATGCGGCAGGAACAGGAATTGGCTTAGCTCGTACGCAACAACAGCCTGCAAATAGTGTTTTTCCGCCAAAACAAAAAAGCGTACTGCAAAAGAATGCCACAGGCGGCTTCATCACAAAGCCTACTATTTCATGGATCGGTGAAGCCGGTAAGGAGTTTGTTATCCCCGTCGATAATAATCGTGGTCGCGGTAAGATGCTCCTTTCACAGGCGGCTTCTAAGCTCGGCATGAGTGTTGTGGACGATATGGCTGCAGCTTCAAGCGGCGGTGGTGAATCTTCTGTTTCTCCATTATCCAGTGGTGCGGCAGTTTCCGCTTCTGTCTCTCCAACAGTAGACACGTCCAGCCTGAATGACCAGGCAGCTACATTTGGTCAACAGTTCTCACAAGGCTTTGATCAAGGTATAAGCGACAATGTTGTGTCTATGGATGCTTGGAAACAGAAAAACGTTGGTCAGCCTATGAACAGCTTAATTTCCTACTCGCCGAATTATGGGAAACAGGTTGTCAATGGGTTTGCCAGTGGCCAGAACAGCACTGCGACAGGTACGGATGGATTTCTGCAAACCAAAGTCAAAACCCCTTTCCAAAATACTGTTAACAAATCAGGGGCATGGGGAAGCGGCACGGTGAAGGGATTCGCTTCCGGCCAGAACAGTACGGATCCTGGCACTGCGCAGTATGTCAGCTCTCGTATAGAAAAGCCTTTCCTCCGTTCTAAAGAGTCCTCCAATGGATGGGGGAGCGGGATGATCGGCAACTTTATTACTGGGATGGCATCCAAAGGCAGCGAAGTATCTGAAGCTGCGAAGGAACTTGCTAAAAAAGTAGAAAAAGCATTCCGTGAGGAGCTTGATATCCATTCGCCTTCCCGTGTCATGATGAGTCTTGGCCGCTTTGCATCAGTAGGGGTTGTTAAAGGTCTCGGCTCTGTCGATGTGAAAAAGTTTGCCGAAAAACAAGCGGGTTCACTTGCGGCTGCCTATTCCGGAATGGGCGCAGTCAGCGGCAACGTGAAGGAATGGCTAATGTCTGCAATGATCGCAACTAAAACTCCATTCAGCTGGCTTCCGGGCTTGATGACAATTGCACAGAATGAATCAGGCGGCAACCCTAATTCCATTAACTTATGGGACAGCAATGCCAAAGCCGGCCACCCGTCACAAGGGTTAATGCAGACGATCCCAAGCACCTTTGAATCTCATAAGGCGCCGGGAATGAATGATATCAGCAACCCAATTCACAACGCTGCTGCCGCTATCGGCTATATTAAAAGCAGATACGGATCGATAAACAATGTGCCCGGGATTAAGAGCCTGGCGCGCGGCGGCCCATACGTCGGTTATGCCAATGGTGGTTTGATCACTAAGGAGCAGATCGCCCGTGTTGGTGAAGGGAATAAACGGGAGTGGATCATTCCTGAAGAGCGGGGCATCCGCGGCCGTTATTTGCTTGGTCGTGCCGCTCGAGCGCTTGGAATGGAGGTAACTGATCCTGCGCAGACGGGAACAACTGAACTCTCTTCCGGGAAAGTATCTGCGGCCACCTCGGGCGGCACGCAGACAGCGGTTGCCGCTTCCGGCAGCAAAGAAATTGTAATTCAACTTAACGGCGATCAGCATTTTTATAACAATCAAGACGCCGATAGCCTCGTGGCCAAAATCAAACAAGCTCTGATAGATGAATTAGAGAAGGATATCAATATCGGAACGAAAGGAGTCGTAGCTTTTGACTAAGTCTGTTTATGAGTTTTGGATATCACAGGGTAAGGATAGGCTGCGGCTGCCCGTCCTTCCGGAACAGATCGACATATCTGATACGATTCAAAATGACTCTGTAAAGGTGGCCCGCTTCGGTGAGATTACCTTTATAGATAATCCGGGAGCGAAAGAAATTTCGTTCTCTTCCTTTTTTCCAAAAAAGCACAGTCCGCTCTCCGAATATAAAGGGTTTCCTTCCCCAGAAAACGCAATTGCAAGAATAGACAAATGGTTGAAATCGAAAAAGCCTGTTCAGTTTTTGATTACCGGAACTAAAATAAACTTAACCTGCAGCATTGAGGCATTTTCGCACAGTGAGGGACAAAAGGACATAGGGGATCGAGATTTTGAAATTAAACTGAAGGAATACAGGACCGCTTCACCCCGGAAGATAAAACAAAAGAAGAAAACAAAGAAAAAACGTCCGTCAAAATCTGCCCCCAAAACATATACCGTGAAAAAGGGGGATACTCTTTGGGATCTGGCGGGCAAATTCTATGGGAACAGCATGCAATGGCGGAAAATATGGAATGCCAATAAAACGGCAATGATTAAACGCAGCAGAAGAAATATCAGGCAGCCGGGCCACTGGATATTCCCCGGGCAAAAATTAAAGATTCCGCAATAGCAGGTGATGACACATGATTGAGCTTTTTGTCATTAAAGAAACAGAATGGCTTGAGCTGGTAACAGAGACAGTCTCTCTTGAAGGACAGCGATATCAAGCGCCGCGTTCAATCACGGCCACGATCATAACAAAGCAAGGAAATCACTCTTATTACAGCGTAACTGAAGGCGATACCGTTCTATTCAAGTGGAAAGGTAAGGAATTATTCCGCGGCATTGTGTTTTCCCGCAATCCTGATGATCAAAAATTGACTTTTACGGCCTATGACATGCTTCAATATCTGGTGAAGAACAAAGATGTTTACGTCTTCTCAAATCAGCGTGCTGATCAAATAGTAAAACGGCTGGCCCGAGATTTTCAAATACCCACTGGGTCCATCGCCAAAACAGCATATACTATTAAATCATTGGTTTTTAAAGACGATACCAGCCTTTATGACATGATATTAAAGGCATTGAAGCAAACAAAAAAACAGACCGGTCATAATTATCAGTTATATGCCTCGAAGGGGAAGCTTTGTCTCAGGGCTTGGCCTGACCCGTCAGAAGTTTGGGTGTTAGAGACAGGCGTAAACATCACAGGATACCAGTACAGCACCTCAATAAATGAAACAGCAACGAAGGTCAAACTCCGCCGTCAGAAAGACAATAAAACGTATACTGCCACTACGCGCGATAGTTCAGGAATTAATAAATACGGGGTTCTGCAGTATGTGGAAACTGTCTCGGATAATATTAATCAGGCGCAGCTTCAGCAGCGAGCAAACGTACTCCAATCACAGAAAAAAGGTGTGAAAAAGGAATTAAAGAGTATTCAAGCTATTGGTATCCCTGACTTGCAGAGCGGGCTTCCGGTGTATATTTCTATTCCGGAAGTGGGGGTAAAGAAAACATATTGGATTGATTCTGACAAGCACGAATTTAAAGGCAGCTCCCACACGATGACAATTGATGTGGTTGAGAAAAACACAATCCCGGACGGGGCTTCATCATGAGGTTAAGTGAAGCAATTAAACATCTGGCTATCGGTGCTGTTGGTTCTGAGTCGCCGGTGGATATGCTGCCGGCTGAAGTCGTTTCTGTTTCCCCTGTTGAAATCAAGCTCAATGAAAACGAAAAATTGATCATTCCTTCTGACTTAATTATTATCCCTAAACGCCTGCGCACCGGGGGAGAAGATGAGCTTAAAACTGGTGAGAATGTAATGGTTGTCTCCTTAAAAGGCGGACAATCATTTTTTATTCTCGACAAAATATAGGGGGGTGCGTGGGTTGGCCCTTTCACCAGAAATAGAATTTGATGATTTTGAAGATGACAGCGAAGCAATAGAGACATCGCGCACATATAGAATTGACTTTGAAAATGGGAGAATTACTAACGAGCTGATCGCAGGACTTGAGGCAATTAAACAATTTGTTTATATGGCCCTGCATACAGAGCGGTATTCCTATTCTGTTTTCAGTCATGACATTGGTAATGAGCTTCAAGAGGTTCTTTCTGATAACGAGACAACAGACGCATATAAAAAAATGGAGATCCCGAGGCTGATCGAAGAAGCTTTAATTTATGATGATCGAATTTCTTCTGTCACTGATTTTGAGATTGATAAATCAGGTGATAGGTTCATAGTTTCTTTTATCGTAGAGACAGACGAGGGCACGTTGGAGATCGAGGAGGTGCTTGGCGAGGATGTTTGAAGATCAAACGTTTGAGGAGATTATGGATCGTATGCTGTCCCGTATCTCTGCGGATATTGATACAAGAGAAGGGAGCGTCATTTACAATGCGCTCGCGCCTGCGGCCGCTGAGCTTGCAAAGTCTTATATTTGGCTTGATACCGTGCTGGAGCTCGTGTTTTCCGATACGGCTCAGGGCGAATTTCTGGACAGGCGGGCTGCTGAAGCGGGGATTGAAAGAACGGCAGCCACAAAAGCTGTAAGGGCGGGCGAATTCACATCAGGGGTGAAAATTCCTGCGGGTTCCCGCTTCTTTGTTGATAATCTCTATTTTCAATATACAGCTGATGGAACATTAGAATGTGAAACGGCCGGTGAAGCTGGTAATGCAAATATCTCCGGACAAAATCTTTTGTCGCTCGATACGATACCCGGACTTCAAAAGGCGATAGTGAAAGAGATCCTGATTCCTGGCCGCGAAGAGGAAGACGACAATAATTTGAGAGAACGCTATTTTACCCGCGTGCGCCGAGAAGCCGTAAGTGCTAATAAAGAGCATTATAAGCAGTGGGCGGAAGAAGTGGACGGAGTGGGTAAAGCGAAGGTCTTCCCGCTTTGGAAGGGAGACGGCACTGTCAAAATTGTGGTGACGGATTCTAAGCTGGAGCCGGCTTCAGATATTCTGATAACAAAGGTCGGTGATTATATTGATCCGGAGCCCGGACAAGGAGAAGGCCAGGCGCCGATCGGTGCGTTTGTAACAGTAGAAAGTGCAGAATGGAAAGAGATTGAGATATCCGCCTCTGTGCTGCCTGAAATCAATAGCTCGATTGACCAAGTTAAAGACGAAATAGAAGCGGGAGTCCTGAATCTTTTCAAAAAGATGGCTTTTGAAGATAATGTGATCCGGCTCTCTCAAATTAACAACATCGTGTATAATTCGCCATCCGTGAGCGATTACTCTGATATTAAAATTAATGGACTGGCTGAAAATTTGGTCCTGGATGACATTGAAATCCCTAAGCTCAGGCAGGTGAAGATCGTTGAGCAAACTCGATGAGATGACGGCTTACCTGCCGCCCTTCTTAACAAAGTTGAAAGAAATGACTCAAATCCTTCAGACGGAAGCACCGGAATTTGAGAAGCAAAATGATGGCATCTTTGATCTGACAGATCAGCTGTTTGTTACAACAGCTACCTGGGGGCTCGAACGCTGGGAAAAGATATTAAACGTGCCGCGCGAGTCGGGTGATACGTATGAGATTCGCCGGCTGCGCCTGATTTCCAAAATGTCCAATATTCCTCCGGCAACATATCTGGCCATTGAGCGGGCGCTTAACAGGTTCTTGAAAAATCCGTCTGCCTGCGTCCGTTTGATTCCTGGAGAGTATCACTTTAACGTTGATATTGATATAGATGACCTGCAGCACATGACTGAGCTTATTGAGACGTTAGAGAACATGAAACCGGCACATTTGGCTTACACACTCAGGCCGGCCTTTAATGAGATTCTGCAAATAAAGGATACAGTCATATTGAATCACAGGAGATACCGTAAAGTGAGTGAGCTTCGGGTAGGTTATTCCGTAACTCTTAATAACAATGAGGTGATCTTGACATGATTTCAGAAGCATATAGAGAGCGTACTGCCGCCGATTTAAAAGATCGAATCAGCAAAGTGCTGCTGAATGGAAAAGAGACTGAAATCGTGGAGCTTTCGATCAGTGGCGCGGTGGTTATGGTGCTCACACATCGTGAAGAGGATATCAAGCACATTGAATCAGTGCAGATCATTGATGACTTGGGAAATGTGATTACTGAACGAAAGACTGATTTAAATGTCAGTGATAACAGAACGTTAGATTTTAGGTTTACTTTTGAGGTGGTATAACAATGGCTTATGAAGCAAAAACAAATTGGCTTCCAGACGACCCGATTAACGAAGGTGATGTTAACCGCTGGGAAAAAGGAATAAAAGACGCCCATACGGACCTTGCATCTCATAAAAACGACATGAATAACCCGCATAAAACGACAAAGGGACAAGTCGGACTCGGGAACGTGGACAACGTGCAGCAGGCTCCGAAACGAGACTTTGATATTCATGTGAATGATGCTGAACTTCATATCAATAAAGAAGAGCGGGAAAACTGGAACAACAAAGAAACCCCTGAAGGAGCAAAAGAAAAAGCTAAGCAGGCATTGACTGATGCTATCAATTATGTGGATTCCAATTTCAAAAACGAGAACCTAATTTGCATTCGTGATGGAGATGAAAGAGCGATCGTCGATGCAAGAACACCAGGCACTGATTACCCTGAAGGAATAACCTTTATGGGTATCTATGAGGGCAACGACACAGGCTACCCTCTTGGCTATGGCTTAATTAAAAATGAAAATTTAAATAAATGGCGCTTTGCTCAGTATTTCTATGGTAATGGCGATGGAACAAAGAGGAAGAATATCGGGACATGGATTCGCCATTGGTGGGATAGTACAGGCTGGACAAAATGGGAAAAGATATCAGGTTTTGCTCATGCAAGTGTGGGAGTATCCGATGTTCAATATTTAAAGCAGATTGATCACACCAAGATAGCTTTTAATCGAAAAATAAAAGACAGTCATGATGCTTTTGATATTAAAAATAATAGATTTGTCGCGCCGAATGATGGAATGTACTTAGTAAATGTTGGGCTTTATATGATCAACTACGCTATGTATATTAACTTTCATTTGAAGGTGTATCTGAACGGAAAAGAGTATAAAACCCTTGACCACTATAGAGGATATTTTGATAACGGCAAAGAAATGAATTTAGGATTAAACGGAACAGCCACTATACCGATGAACAAGGGCGATTATGTGGAAATCTTCTGCTACTGTAATTATGGCGGAGATGAAACCGTCAAGAGAGGCATTACTGATAAGAATGATGTTTACAACTTCTTTGATATTCAAGAAGTTGGAGGATTAAATTATCCCAATGTGTGAGGAGGTAAAAAATGAATATAGGTGAAGCAATCCTTTATAAATATCCCGATGCCGATCCGACTAAAGATTTTATCATTCAGAATAATGGCGATGGTACCCCCTCTTACATTGCACGATGGAATATCCGGGCTCCTATCCCTACAGAAGCGGATTTACAAGCTTGGTGGGACGAATTAAAGCAAAATCCGCCATTTGAACCGCCTGATCAAATTCAATTACTGGCACAGAAGCTTTCGGAAGAAAAACTGGCCCGTAAACAGCTTGAAGAATTAAATCAAACACTTGGACAGCAGCTGTCGGAACTAAAGCTTGCCGTTATGTCATGGGAAGAGAGGGATGAATCAAAATGAATTATTGGGTATTGGCACTATATTATAAATGGGCCACTCCGGAGATGGTGAAAAAGGCAATGTATTACGACGATTGTTCTGCAGCTGATTTACAGCAGGGCGTTGAAAAGAAGCTCGTTACCCCGCAACAGTATATAGAGATCACTGGTAAAGCCTTATAGGCTTTTTTATTTTGCCTTGAAGGGGGTGAGACGGTGTCATAAGTTTGAAAAAAATCTGCTCAAATAAATAAAAACTTTTATGAAGGAGGACAATTATGTCATCTTTAGGATTTACCTTTCCAACGGATGCCGCGGGAAAGCCGGGCGCAGTAAAACCATTTAGAGAAGGGAAAAGCGACTTTGTTGAGCCAGTTGCAGATATTTCAGGAACAGCAGAACTTCTGACTAATGCAACGTTAAAGGCCACAGATTCTTATAGCCAATACGGCCAGGATAGATTGGGACCGATCTTAATTTCTAAAATCAAAGGCGCTGCATATTCAGATCGTGAAGGGACTTTATTTATCGAGCAAAGTAACGATAATGTTTCATGGTCCACCATCACATCATTAGAAGTGAAAGCCAATACTCTATCAGAGACTGATTGGGTCGATTTATCACAGAGATACTACCGCTTCAGATATGCGAATGGTAACCTGCAACAATCAGAATTTTTACTGTATCAGTCGCTCGGGGCAGGCCAGGGAGATGTGAAGATTCGGGATTCAGTCTCAATTAAATCTGATAAACCGCTCCCGCTTGAATTTACATCAAGCAATGTAACCAAAGACGGCCGCTTAAAGGTAGAAACCCAAGGAATCGCGATTAATCCGGCTGATTTTGAAAGTGTACAGGCTAAAACAGCCGATATCGTTTTTCATGACAAAGTGGAGACCCCAGGTGAGGGGAATATTTTGAAAGTCGGTTCCTTTAAAACATTATTGATTGAAGTCTATGGCACGGCTGATACAAGTGAATTGAAGTTCTGGGGGAAATCTCTTTCAGGAACAAAACGCCCGCTGCGTGGCCAAAAAGTTGACGACGGCACCCTGGCTATAAGCACAGTCGGGAAGTCAGAAGCTTGGACTTTTGATATTACAGGATTCAAAGAGATCGTGATGGAGATTACCGCTTTAAATAATGGGAACTTTTCCGTAAAAGGGACAGCCGTCTCATAAAATAGCGGCTGTCCTTTTTAATTGCCTCATACAGGAGGTGAAAACGATGTAATAAAAGGGGGGCGTACTAATGTCAGAAGTGACGGAGGTACCAGATGTGCATGTATTACAAAAAGAGATAATGGAAATGAAGACAGGTCAGAAAGCAATCGAACAGCGCGTAAATGTTCTTGAACGCGTTTCCGATAGGCAAGACCAGCAGATCATGACATTAAACGAAAAACTCAACAAGATCGAAGAGAACACAACTTGGATCAAGCGCACAATCACTGGCGCTATCATTACAGCGGTATGCACTGGCATTATTGGCGGCGCAATCGCTATTTTTTATACTGTTTTGCAAAAATAAGGAGGAACATACAAAATGAAAAACTACGACAAAGGCACGGTCATTCGGACGGTGCTTCTTTTAATTGCGCTTATCAACCAGACTATGCTGATGTTTGGCAAATCGCCTCTGGATATTACGGAGGGTCAGGTGAATCAGCTTGCTGACGCTCTTTACACTGCCGGCTCTGTACTCTTTTCAATCGGTACAACTGCCGCAGCCTGGTTCAAAAACAACTATTTGACTGAGAAAGGCCATAAGCAAAACGCTATTTTGAAACAGCACAATCTAACAAAGTGAGGCTGCCGCTTGGCAGCCTTCTTTCATTATCAAATATAAGGAGATGATCAAAATGATAAAAGTCATTCAAGATTTTATTCCAGTAGGGCACCACAACAGACCGGGATATGCAATGAACCCTGTATACATCACAGTTCATAATACGGCGAACACAGCAAAAGGGGCAAACGCAGCCATGCACGCCCGTTATGAGAAAAACCCGGAAACGCCAACCAGTTGGCATTTTACAGTGGACGAGAAAGAGATATATCAACATCTGCCATTGAATGAAAACGGATGGCACGCGGGAGACGGAAACCGCGGAACCGGCAACCGGAAATCTATCGGCATTGAAATTTGCGAAAATAGAGATGGGGATTTTGAGAAAGCTGTGGCGAATGCTCAATGGCTGATCAAAAAGCTCATGAAGGAGCAGGGGATTTCCCTTGCAAATGTTGTTCCTCACCAACACTGGTCCGGCAAGTATTGTCCGCGCAAGCTACTTGATCGGTGGGACTCTTTTAAAGCCGGCATCAGCGGCGCCCCATCTTCACCTGCGAAAACAGAAGTCAAGACCGGTGGGGCGACGTACACCGTCAAGAAAGGCGATGCCCTTTCTGTCATTGCACAGAAAAATGGCGTAAGCATGGCAACTCTACAAAGCTTGAATGGTATCAAGGACCCGAATTTTATCAAAGTCGGCCAAGTATTAAAACTGACTGGCTCGGCTAGCTCTTCATCAGGTAAAAAGAAATCATCCTACACGCTGCCGTCAGGCATTTTTAAAGTGACAAGCCCCTTAACTAAGGGGACGGCCGTAAAACAAATTCAATCGGCACTGGCGGCTCTCTATTACTACCCAGACAAAGGGGCAAAGAATAACGGAATAGATGGCTATTACGGTCCGAAGACAGCAAATGCAGTCAAACGGTTCCAGTCCATGTATGGCCTGTCTGCTGATGGCATTTATGGACCGAAAACAAAAGCGAAGCTCGAAGCTCTTTTGAAGTAATAAAAGAAGGCCCTTCTCGTAGAGAGGGTCTTAAATTCAATCATCTATGTTTCCATCTTTCATTTTTATATTTAATGCATTATAATCCCCTTTATTAAAAGAGACAGTTACTCTAGCCACTCTATCCGAATCTGGATAGAGGAGTAATTGTTGGTTAAACTTTATTCCTGCTTTCCCGACTATTTGGTATATCAGGTTTAAAATTTTAAAACAATCTAAATCTACTCCGTCTTTTAAATGGTTCTTAATACTAATAACTACAATATTTTCGATGGTTTCAAACCTCGGTTTCCGGGGAGAAATGTCGTTAATTTTACAAAACCCCTTCACATATTGTTTGAAAATGTCTAAATTCCCATTATCTTCTGTCAAAAAATCACCCCTTTATTTTGCTTTTATGGTACCATTATCCAAGTGCAAATAAAATAGGAGAGGATTTGAAAATTATGAAAAAAATATTTGTAATGTCATTTGCTGTGTTTTTCTCTTTGTTTTTAGCCGTTCCTGCTTTCGCCAACGAAAAACCTCAGAATTTAGATGATTTATCTAACCTCGGTGAAATTGTTTATCAAGATGATGAGATTACAGTAAGAGATTTTGGAAATGATCCTGTAATTTCTAATATCATTACTGAAGATCCGAACAGTGTTATAGCTGAAGAAACTTCTGATATTGAACCAAAAGTTGTTGGTCCTGGAGGAAGAGCAGTTGTAACCGCAGGCAATTACGGAAGAACTATCTACTGGACTGTTAGACCGAACACATTATGGCCGTACCACTTTGAAGGAAAAGTAAAATTAAGATATTATTCCGGCTTTAAAAGAGATGCACTGGTTGGTGGTATGGGAGGCTTGGGATCAAGTGTTAGTGGAGCTGTACACATGAACAAGAACAATGGAGGTTATGCAACCTTGACGGGCACTGCATACTCATTGGATTTCAGTAAATACAAAGTGTTGCCTGGGGCTGGAACCTCATTCTAAGATAACATTTCTATAGAGTAAGTAAGAGGTGGCTCAATGGCAGTTTTTGTTGAAAAAACGATCCAAAGTCAATGGGTAGCCGCCTGCGGCTAGCTGGCATGTACGAGCCAAATTAAAAGCAAATAATTTCACTAAAAAAAGGGGCCCTAACAGTGGCCCTTTTTTTATGTCCATCTCCAGTTTATAGCCCCATCAGGATAAACAGCAGGAACAATGATGCCTCTTTTATTCCCGTTATCCGAAACAAACCAGTTTTCGTCCTTTAGCCAATCTTCATCGTATTTCGTTTCATCGAAATCACCATCTTCGTCAATGAGGTCATTAAAAAGGCCTCTAAAAACCTCGATGTTTTCATATGGACTGAGTATTCCGTACATCCACATGCCTTCTCCGCTGACGTCGTGAATTTCGCCCAGCTTCTCTTCTTTATAGTAAAGGAACACTTATCTTCACTCCTTTGATTGCAATTTGAAATACTCGCTCGGTATTTCGCCTCTTACTAAATATTCCGTGTCTCTTTTTGTCCAGCATCCTTTCTTAATGAAATTGTTGACTAAATTTTACCGTGTTGAAAAGGAACATGATCAATAACATGTTTTTTTAAACTTAAATGATTCTTTAGAATTGAGTCTAAATAGATACATACAGTAAGGCCGCAAAATGATTGCGGGTTTTTTTCGTTTTCACTTTATGTTCAAATAGTTATAATATTACAAAAATAGTGATTAGAGGGAGAGGTATATATGGATCAAGTTTTGCCGTCGTCCCAGGTTGGTGTCAAGATCAATGAATGGTACAAAATGATTCGCCAGTTCAGTGTGCCTGATGCTGAGATTTTAAAGGCTGAAGTAGAACAGGAGATAGAGGAGATGGAAGAGGATCAGGATTTGCTTGTTTTTTATTCATTGATGTGCTTTCGTCACCAATTGATGTTAGATTCCTTGGAGCCGGAAAACAGATATCGAGATCGCCCCACAGTCGACGAACTACTTGAAAAAATAGAAAAGCCGCAAAAAAGACTTACAGGCCTCTTGAAGTATTACTCATTATTTTTTCGTGGAATGTATGAATTTGATCATAAAGAGTATGTTGAAGCGATAGGCTATTATCGCAAAGCAGAGAGAGAGTTGAATGCTGTATCAGATGAAATGGAGCAAGCTGAATTTCATTACAAAATAGCTGATGCCTATTACCAAATTGATCAGCACTTTGTTTCCCTCAATCATTTGAAAAAAGCCAAGCAATTGTTTGAAAAAAATCAATTATACAAAGTGAAAGTGATTGGCTGTAATATGATGGTTGGTGCTAACATGTACGATATGTACAGGCTAACGGAGGCAGAATCATATTATCGGGAAGCATTAAGTATCGCCCGTGGGTTGGATGAGGTAAAAGTGAAAAGAATTGTCGGAGTGATCTTTCATAACTTAGGCTTAGTTTATTTAAGAGGGAAAAATTTAATTGCTGCTGAAGAGAATTTCAAAAAGGCAATAGACGTGAAAGAACATATTGATACAGTGTATGGTGTGAGATCATTATATATGATGGCAAATGTCTTGTACCAATGTGATAAAGCCAAGGAAGCGCGTTTCTTTTATGAAACGGCTTTAAATCGTGCTCGGACTTCTAATGAAGAAGAATATTTGGCTAAATTAAAAATCATTAATTCATTATACGAAGAATATAATGAAACAGAAGTGAATCAAAGCTTAGGCTACTTAGAAGAGAAACGCCTTTGGTCTGATTTCGCAGAGCTAACCGAAAAATTAGGTGACTTTCATTTTGAGAAGAGAAACTATGTAGAGGGAAGAAACTTCTTAAAGAAAACCATACATGCCCAAACACAAATACTTAAGGTTACGGAGGCTATATAATGAAGAAACTTATAATCAGCTCCGCTTTAATCGGTATTCTTTTCACTGGATTATTAAGTGTGGCAAATGTTTATACTGCTGAAATGAGTGATTCTGGAACTTTTTATATCGCCGAAAAAGCTATAAATATTTAATTGTACTCCCAATTCAGATCCCCGCCTTTAAAGGTTGGGGTTTTTCTTTTTAAAATCTCCACCGGTGCTTGTGCTTATCCCATTTCAACATCCGCTGCCGCATAAGGTTCTTGACCGCTTTACGTATAGTCTGTTCATCTTTACCGGTTTTCCTCTTCAACTCATCCAAGGAGGGATCTTTCCCGAATTGGGTCATGTTAAAGATTATCCGGTACACTTTCCGCTCGAAATCATTCATTCGAAATACCTCCTCGAGTAAATAATACCAGAACAAACATTCCCTTTTCAACTTGATGTAGAACAAAGGTTCGTATAAAATAATAGTAAAGAAGGAGGGGGCGCAGCTTGCATTCATTGTTAAACCGCTCATTAAATGAAAAATCAACGCTGGACATGATCTACATAAAGAATGATGGGACAATATCGAAGAGAGCAATCATAGTACATCAAATCAAGAATCAATACATTCGTGCGTTCTGTTTTAAAAGTAGACAGACAAAAACTTTCAGGATGGATAATATTCTCGCTGTGGCCCCCTCTAATTATAGAAGGGGAATCAGCAATCATGCGTAATCTTACAAAAAGGCAAGAAGATGCTTTAAACGCGATATCGAATTTCTTAAATCAGTATGGAGTGGCCCCAACACATCGGGAGTTAATGGAGGAACTTGGTTTGCGGTCCACCAGTTCGGTAAAGGGGCTGCTGGATAGGTTAAGAGAAAAGAATTACGTAACATGGCAAGAAGGATTACCGCGGACAATTAAATTATTATAAGGAAGAGCCCTGGATAAGTAAGGGCTCTTTTTTATTGCGGCGAAACCTGGATGTAGGTGGTGGCTAGGGTGGCAAAGAGGTGGCAAATACGATTAGTCGCCTTCTTTTTAAATTGGTCTAAATCATTTTAACGTTTATCAAAACCTTGTTATAACAGTGATTATCCGACTAAACATTTCTAAGACTTTAACTGAACACTTCCATGGTAAGGAAGAGGTCAGCGGTTCGAGCCCGCTTGGAAGCTTATCTAAAATACGTTGATCTGAAGCAGTTTCCGCATGTTATGGAACTGTTATTTTTTTGTCTGGATCAGTAAAAACTGTTACTGATTGCAGCAGTTAAGGTATAGGTGGTTAAAGCGCGCTTTCTGATGAAGTTAGTCTTGCTTCAATTCAAAGAGATTAACATAATTAATTGTTAAATGGTATTGACTTTTATCAAAACCTTGATATAATTACTTTTGTCATAATGAGCAGTATGTTTAGATTGGTCTGCTGGTTATACCATTTGGATTTTCACTGAATAAATAATAATACAGTTTACCGCTATCTGAGGCTGTATTCTGGCCATGCTTTACATTTTTACTTGCGGAAGTAGTTCAGTGGTAGAACATCACCTTGCCAAGGTGGGGGTCGCGGGTTCGAATCCCGTCTTCCGCTCCATTTTTCCCAACGGGATATTGTGAAATTGATTGCGCCCGTAGCTCAATTGGATAGAGCGTTTGACTACGGATCAAAAGGTTAGGGGTTCGACTCCTCTCGGGCGCGCCATAATATATTTAAAAATCGGGAAGTAGCTCAGCTTGGTAGAGCACATGGTTTGGGACCATGGGGTCGCAGGTTCGAATCCTGTCTTCCC